>NZ_CANLMM010000002.1:0-963978 GCF_947492115.1 uncultured Aquimarina sp. | reverse complement strand
GGATCACTGTTAGTAATATCTATGATTCCTGAATCAGGATCAATATCCAATCCAGTTGTACTAGCGAATACTCCACCTGTTAGTCCTGTAACAGTGGGTGTTGTTTCGGATTGATCTTTACAATATAATGATTGGTCATAGCTAAAGCTAGCATCATCAAGATCAGTTATATTTACGTTTACTTGACTGGAGTTAGGACAACTTCCAGTTGTGGTATAGGTTACTACATAATCACCCGGATCACTATTTGTGATATCAATAACTCCTGAATCAGGATCAATATCCAATCCAGTTGTACTAGCGAATACTCCGCCTGTTAGTCCTGTAATATCAGGTGTTGCCTCAGATTGATCTTTACAATATAATGATTGATTATAGTTAAAGCTAGGATCATCAAGAGGATTCACATTTATTGTGATGGTTAAGCAATTAGCTGTTGTTTCATCGATACAGCTAATGTCACCGTCTTCTGCTCTTATATAATAGGTGGTACTGGGTGCTGTTGGAATTACTTCAAATGTTGAAGTATTTGTTTTGGTAGTTCCCAATAAATTTCCTCCACAGGAATCAGTGTAAATAGACCAGGTAGAAGCAATGTTTAAGTCACCAGTTATAGTGATAGTAGTTGTTTCTCCTTCACATACTTCAGTAGCTGCAGAAATATTTGGTGTACTTGGGGCTATACATACAGGAATTTGTTTAAACCATGCAAATCTTGCTACATTGAAACTACCTAAAATAGCATCTTTTAAACCATCTCCATCCACATCTCCAAAGTCTATAGTTGGAAAACTTCCTATTTCACCACGAGTTAATTCTCCATTGAAAGTACTTTGAACGGAGGCAAAGTTTGGAGCGGTAGGTGTTCCAGTATTTTCTAACCATCTAACAAAACCTGTATCAATCATAAAAAACATATCAAGATCCCCATCTTTATCAAAATCTTCGAATACAGGTATCGGAACATCCATATTATTAAAAGCACTTTCGTCATCCCATGGACTATCTGCTTCGGATTGGCGTTCGAAGATAGGATTGTTTATCGTTCCGATATTTTTGAAATAAGTTAGTTTGTCGCTACCAAGTGTTACAAGATCTAAATCTAAATCATTATCGAGATCAACAAAACCTAAACCTGGAAATTCAGCTATCTCCTGATCATGGAGTCCTGGCAATCCATCGGGTATATATTCAAATACTGGAGTTTCTGGAGTTCCTATATTTCTGTAAAAAAGAACATCATTATCTCTATCTCGTTCATAATCATAATCAGTACCAATAAACAAGTCTAGATCTCCGTCGTCATCAATATCTGCAAGTTGCGGTCTGTTTTGATTTCTTACTGTAAGCGTTCTTTCTATCCAAATAGTATCTAAAGTAGGAATGGACGCTGATACCCAATTAGGGGCTGTAATTGTACCATCGTTTTCAAAATAATGTACGGTTCCTCCTTGACTACCAGAAATAAAATCTAGATCACCGTCATTATCCAAGTCACCCAATATAGCCGATCGTAGACGACCTCTGGTAATGGAAGTATTAGGTATTGTTGCTACATCTAATCCAGCTGGTTCGGATCCTGGTCCAGTTGATGTTCCATCAGGGTTATTGAGAAGGCTTCCTCCTCTAAATTCCCAACTTATATAATCTGCTTGGGAGAATAATAATTGATTCCCCAGTAAAAGAAGTAGATAAATAGAAATTAATTTTTTTATCATTTTATTCCAGATATAGCTCATTAGTTCTGTGAACAGAATTTAACCATAAAAGCTTTTTATACAATTTTTAAACAGTACTATTTTTACAAGTAACAATTATGCGCTATAAAGTTCATAATTGAGAATTGTTCTTTTCTCATTATCTTGATTTAAAATAGTATTTTAATTATCTAGAGGAGGGGGTGTTAGATAATTTTTTCCTTTCTTACTTTTTGGCAAAACTAGTAATTAAGTTTTTCTCTGGCAACATAAAGTAATATTAATGCCTTATATTAGAGTAATGTAGAATAGTGGTTGAAATTTTAATCAAATATTCTGATAAAAGCCTAATGATGAAGAAGATCATCAAACTAATACCAGTTCTTTGTATCACAATATTGAACTTACAGTGTTGCAAAAAAGAATTAGATCCCGAAAAGATTGTGTTAAAATCAATTGAAGCACATGGAGGTATTGATAAGTGGAAGTCTGCAAAAGAACTTTCTTATGTAAAAACAACTATTTTATATGATAGTCTGGGAAGTGTTGAGCAAAAAACTATTCAAACTCATAAGAATATATTTGGTGCTAAACTTACTGCCGAAATGAAATGGATAGAAGATAGTATTAGTAAAATCGTATTGCTTAAAAACGATAACATTTCGATCTATTTTAATGGCGTTGAACAAAAAGAACTAAAACTTAAAGAAAAATACCATAGTGCCATAACTGGAGCGAATTACGTGATTTGGCAGCCTTTTAAATTATTGGAAGAAGGATTGCATCTATCTTATGAAGGAGCAGATGTGGTAGATAATAAAAATGTATATACTGTGAAGGTAATTTATTTTAAAGAAGATGGTTCTCCTGACAACATATGGTGGTATTATTTTGATCAGAGAACCTATAAACTTTTAAGTACTATGGTGCACCATGGTGATACCTATAGTTATATAGAAAACACCAAATATGAGACTGTAACAGGGTTATCCTTGAATAAGGAACGAAAAAGTTATAGAGTAGATAGCTTAAGAAATAAAAAGTTCTTAAGAGCCGATTATTTTTATGAAATTTTAGAATTCAATTGATTTCTTTTTTAAACTCTCTATTTTATTAGGAGAAACAATATCTTCCAGGTTCTGGCATGGCTGCTGTTGGTGGTATGTATATAAAGTTTTCACATTGTCCTGCACTGTAATCTGTACCTCCATTTACTTTCGATAACTCTTGCCGTGTTAATTTTCTAAATTTTTTCAAAGTCTTCATTCTACTATGTTTCGGTTCTTTAATAAAGTTAATAAATTTTAGAATAGAGAGAAAAAAGAGTCTGTAAAAGATGAAAACCTACTTAAAAACAAAAAAGTCTATTAGTATTTTCCAAGTTGTAGTTTTGTTTGTTATTTTCTAATTAAAATTTATTGATGAGCACTAAAACATAGTAAAATCAAGAGGTTGTAAGTAATTTCTAATCAATAGTCTTTCTTTCTTCCAGATATCGGTGTATTTGACTAATAGCCATAGAACCTTCTCCAACAGCTGAAGCAACTCTTTTTACGGAACCTTTTCGAACATCACCGACCGCAAAAAAACCTGGTACACTTGTTTCCAAGGATTGTGGTTTTCTTTGTTCAAAAATCGCACACTTAGTCAAAGCGTTTTCAGTAACATCTGATCCCGTATAAATAAAACCTTTTGAATCAGTTGCAATTACTTCTCCAAGCCATTCCGTGCAAGGTTTTGCTCCTATAAAAGTAAAAAGATTAGAAATGGATATAGTTTCCTTTTTACCATTAGTTTGCAGCGTAACGGATTCTAAATGATGTGTTCCATGTAAGTCAACTACATTGGTTTCCTTATGCAGTATAATGTTAGGCTCTGTAATTATTCTTTGTACTAAATAGTCGCTCATTTTCGCTCCAATATTAGTACCGCGAATTACGATATGAACTTCCTTTGCATGTTCAGCTAGAAAAAGAGCAGCTTGTCCGGCAGAATTACCTCCACCAACAACACCTACTATTTCATTTTTGCAAGAAGAGGCGTTCATCACTGTTGCGGAATAGAAAACTCCGCTGCCTTCAAACTTTTCAATAGTATCTATAGGTAATTGTCGGTATTGTGCTCCTGTGGCTGCTATTACCGCTTTAGCTTTTATCGTCTTTCCATTGGTAGCACAAATAGTAAAGTAATTTTGATTGTATTCTAATGTCTTAGCTCGATGTGGAATAGAAATATTACATCCAAATTTTTGAGCCTGAATATAAGCCTTATTGGCTAGATCATTTCCTGAGATGCCTGTTGGAAATCCTAGATAATTTTCAATTTTTGAACTTTTTCCGGCTTGTCCTCCCGGTGCATTACTGTCTATAGTTACTACACTTAACCCTTCAGAAGCAGCATATACACTTGCCGCTAGTCCAGATGGGCCTGCTCCAACGATTAAGACATCATAAAGCTCGTTGCCAAAGTCCATTAAAACACCTGCTTGCTTGGCAAGTTCTGGAATACTTGGTTTTCTGCAAATCTCTCCGGCAGGGTTTAACAGTATTGGTAATTCATTTTCCTTAACACCAAAGCTTTCTAATAACTGCTGCGCTTCTTCAGAAGTATCTATATTTAAAAAAGTATGCCAGATGTGGTTTTTTTCCATAAAATCACGAAGTGCATATGTTTCTTTAGAAGATAACGAACCAATTAATTTTATCCCTCCTTCGAATTCATGTAACATGGTTTCCTGTCGTTGAACAAAAGCACTTAAAAGAATGTCGCTAATATCGCTATGAGTTGAGATTACGTTACGAAGTTTATCGGCTTTGACACGTAATAAGGTAGAACCTTTTGAAGCATATCCATTAAATTGTGCTTTTCTATCAGACAGCATACTATTATCTCCAGTAAATTCATTAATACCGTGAGTGACTATGATTTTTTCTGCTCCGCTTTCATCCTTTATATAGACCTCTCCCTTAATAACAATGAAAAAATCATAATCCTTATCTCCAACGTTAAATATTGGTGTTTCGGTTTCAAAGTCTAGAAAGGTTCCATATTCTTTGAAAATATGAATTTGTTTTTGAGTTAATACAGGAAATCGTGAGTCGGTCATAAGCTGAGGTAAGTTTTTTTAAGTTGTTTTTTATTGTATAATCATCAAGTTATTATATGCTGAAGACAAATGTCTAATAACTAATTTACTACTTGAAGGTTAATGCTCCCGACGGGCAAGCATTAATCTGATCTTTTAGTGCTTCTATTGATGCGTTTTCCGGTTTAATCCAAGGTCTATCCTTGGGATTATAAACCTTAGGTAAAGTTTTAACACAAATGCCCGAATGGATACACTTTTTAGGTTCCCATACGACTGTAAAATCACCTTTCTTATATTCTTTTATTTTTTCCATAGTTAGGGTTTTAATACATCCTTGATATCATCGAGTTTTTTAAACATAGCGTTAGCAAAGGGACATAACGGAAGGATTTTTATATTTTTTTCTCTTGCCATTTCTACAATTTTATAAAGCAATTGCTTACCAACACCTTTACCATTGTATTCTGGTTCTACTTCTGTATGATCGATAATTATGAAATCACTTCCTGGATCAGAATAGGTCATTATCCCTGCTTTTTTATCATTGTCTCGAGCAATAGCAATTCCCTTATTTTCACGTTCTTTGATTTGTATTTCCATTTGTTAGATTTTAAGATTCATATGGCATGTCTTGTGTATCTAAAAGTAACTCTTTTAATTAAAAGTTTTTTTGAGAAGATTCTTAAAATACTCACAAGAATCATCAGATTTTGAATTTTCTTCAAATTGCACTTTAGATATTCTTATGTTCAGACTATTCGGATATGCTACGAGATTCTTTCGGCGTAAGAAGCGGGTTCAATTCCAGAGCCATATCGCGATGATAAAACTTTAGTAAATTCTGCACCAAAAAAAAGTATTAAACTAGAATAGGAAACCCATAATAAAATTAAAATTACAGATCCAGCTGCGCCGAAAGCAGATTGTGGGTTTACAGTTCCAAAATATATTCCTAATGCATACTTACCAATACTAAATAGCAATGTAGTTATGAATGCACCTAACCAAACATCTTTCCATTGTATCTTAACATCAGGTAAAACCTTAAATATCAATGCAAATAATACAGTAGTTAGTATAAAAGATAAAATGAAATTAATAAACTGGATAATGTAAATAATAAAGTTGGGAAAATGTTCTCCTATCCAGTCAGTAGTTGCGGTAATCAAAGCGGTAAGTACTAAAGATGTTAGAAGAAGAAAACCTATTACGAGAATTAAACCTAAAGAAAAGACACGATCTTTAATCATTTTTAGAAGCTCATTTTTTGGTTTAGGTTTTACTTTCCATATTGTGTTTAGTGACTTTTGTAAGGCAATAAACATACCCGTTGCTCCATATAATAAGGTGATAATTCCGATAATTATTACTAACGAGGTTTGTTCTATATCAATTGCATTTTGTAACATACTTTCTATAGTGCTCGCAGCGTCTCTGCCGAGAACTTCTGATATCTCTTTAATAATTTTGTTTTTAATTTGTTGCTTTTCATAAAAAATACCTGTCGTTTGAATGATGATGATAAGCAATGCTGGAAAAGAAAATAATGCATAATAGCTTACTGCAGCACTCATTTGAAAAGGTTCATTTGCATTCCAATTTTTAAAAGTTGTAATCAACGTTTTAAGAAAGGACTGGATATGTTTAAATATTTTACTCACAATTTTTATAATTTATAAATCAAGAAGGTAGAGCCCTTATGTAGATGAAGAAGGCTAACCTTATTTTTTTTGCTTTGATAGTAAATATATTATTTGCTAAAGAATAATAATACCTCAATCTCTATAAATATTAGCGCTTTAAGCGAAAGAGTTACCCTTTCTATCATATGCATCAAACTCTGGATCAAATCTGATATATCTTGCCATTATTCAAATTCGAATGTTATAAAAAGAATTAAAAAATATATCCTGCACCTAGTAGTGACATTAATACCAATGATGATTTTTTCACAAGAGATAATACATAAAAATAACAAGATATTACCGGGCAATCTAAAGAATGAAATTCTTAAGGCGCTTTCGTATTATCCAGAGTTAAAAGAAGTAGCTATAGAGTTTAAAATACAGCCATCTCTTAATAAATCATTTATGAAGGCTCAACCAAAGTTGCGTTCATTTTTTCGATCTAAAAAAAACAGAAAATATGTAATACTAATTAGTAATTCATTTAGCCTGGATGGATTGGTATTAAAAATCGAAGATATTCCTTCTGAGGTTTTGATTGGTTGGTTTGGTCACGAACTAGGACATGTAATTGATTATCAACAGAGAAGTTCAATAAACTTAGTGTGGTACGGCATTAGGTATTTGTTGTCTCAAAATTACATACGAGAGGCTGAAAAAGCAGCTGATGTATATGCTTTAACCCATAATATGCAGCATTACATCCTACAGACCAAAAGATTTATTCTAGATAATGCAAGTTTACCCCAGAAATATAAGGATAGAATAAGAAGATTGTATTTATCACCAGATGAAATTCTTTTGTTGACTAAGGAGTTTGAGCAAAACTAATAGCGTTTACGCATCATCAAGGAATTTACTAACATGGAATCAATACTTAAAAAATCAGAAACATACATTTTTGAGCTCTTTAAAAAGGAGCTTTCACCTAGTTATTTGTATCATAATTATTTGCATACAAAAAGAGTAGTTACAGCTGCTTCAGAAATATTAGAGCATAGCAATATTAAAGAAGAGCTGCACGAAATTGTATTGATTTCTGCTTGGTTTCATGATGCTGGCTATATAAAAGGTTCCAAAAATCACGAAGAAAGAAGTGCTGATTTAGCTAGAGACTTTTTGGAAAAGGAACAGATAAGTTCAGAAAAGATCATTTTGATTACTGACTGCATTCTGGCAACAAGAATTGATCAACAACCTATCAACGAGTGTGAAGAGATTTTAAAAGATGCAGATACTTCTCATTTAGCCAAGAAATATTTTGATAAGGTTAGTAATTTATTGCTTCAGGAATTAAAATTAGAAGGCACTTATGAATATAGTACCGAAGAATGGAGAGAAGAAAATATAAAGTTATTTACACAAGAGCATCGATATTATACAAAATATGCAGTAGAGCATTGGGAACCAGAGAAACACAAGAACTTATTATCAATTCTGAAGAAGAAAAAAAAGAGAATTAGAAAAAGAAATAAAGAAAAGCTAAAAGCAAAATTAAAAGTAAAGTATAAAAATGAAAGCCCTGAAAGAGGCATTCAAACACTATATAGAGTTACCCTTAGAAATCATATAAAGTTAAGTGATATAGCAGATACAAAAGCAAATATTCTTCTTTCTGTAAATGCGATTATTATTTCTCTTGCGTTGGCAAACTTGATTCCTAAGCTAGATGCACCATCTAACCGACATTTAATGATTCCTAGTCTTATACTAATCTTGTTTAGTGTGGCATCCATTATTCTTTCTATAAGATCAACACAACCTAAAGTAACGGGAGGCGAGTTCACAAAAGAACAAGTGAAAAATAGAAAAGTGAACCTTTTGTTTTTTGGGAATTTTTTCAAAATGTCATATGACCGCTACCAAGAAGCTATTGATGAGGTGATTAATGATAAAAAATATGTCTATAAAATGCTCACAAAAGATCTCTACTTATTAGGGATTGTTTTAAAAAAGAAATACAGACTACTGAAGGTAACTTATATAGTATTTACAATCGGAATCATTCTTTCTGTTATCGCATTTATTGTGGCTTTTGCTGATATGAGTTTTGCGGAGCAGGTTGCTAAACCAATAATAACAAAATAGAAGTTTATGGAAATTGTAGGATCATTAATTAAAGGAGCCATTGATTTAAAAGGAGCATTATCAAATGAACCTAATCACATAGAATCCCAGAAAAAAGTACTCATCGATTTATTACGTAAGGCAGAAAAAACAGAATTTGGAGAAAAGTATGATTTTAATTCTCTAGCTAAATCAGAAGAGGTTCAGAAAGATTTTGCGAAAAGAGTTCCTTATAGTGATTATCATCAAATACATCATGATTTTTGGAAAAGAGTGGTAGAAGGAGAAGAGAATGTGACATGGCCGGGAAATCCAGATTATTTCGCATTAAGCTCTGGAACTACTGGTAAAAAAAGTAAGCGAATTCCCGTAACCGAAGATATGATTACGGCAATTCGTAAAGCAGGAATTAAGCAGGTAGAAGCACTTGCAAATTTTGATTTACCACCCTCTTTTTTTGAGAAAGAAATCTTGATGTTAGGAAGTTCCACAGATTTAAAACAGAAAGATGGTCATTTAGAAGGAGAAATTAGTGGAATTAGTGCTAGTAATATTCCTTTTTGGTTCGAAGGGTATTATAAACCGGGAAAGGAAATTGCTAGAATCGATGACTGGGACCAAAGAGTAAAACATATTGTCAAGCATGCAAAAGAATGGGATATAGGAGCACTAAGTGGAATCCCTTCATGGATGGAGTTATTATTGCAGGAAATTATAAGATATTACAGACTTAATAATATACACCAAATATGGCCAAATTTACAGGTGTATACCTCTGGAGGAGTAGCTTTTGGACCCTATGAAAAAAGCTTCAATAAATTACTTGCACAACCGATCACTGTTATTGATACTTATTTGGCTTCTGAAGGATTTATAGCCTATCAAGAGAGACCCGAAACCGATGCTATGAAGTTAATTACTGATAATGGTATTTATTTCGAATTTGTGCCGTTTAAACCCGAATATATCAATCCAGATGGATCCCTTAAACAGAATGCACCTTCCATCACAATTAATGAGGTGGAAACAGATCAAGATTATGTCTTAATCATTAGTACGGTTTCTGGAGCATGGAGATATATCATCGGCGATACTATTGAGTTTACAGATATTGATAGAGCTGAAATAAGAATCACAGGAAGAACTAAGTTTTTCTTAAATGTCGTGGGATCTCAGTTATCAGTCAACAAAATGAATACAGCACTTCGGGAACTAGAAGAAAAATTTAATACAGAAATACCCGAATTTACTCTATCCGCAAAAAGAATTGATGGCGAATTTTATCACTGTTGGTATTTAGGTATGGAGACAGAGATTAATGATCAAGAGTTGGCCGAAGCTTTAGACCAATCTTTAAAAAATAGCAACAAAAACTATAAAGTTGCTAGAAGTAAATCTCTCAAAGGAGTCAAAGTTACAACAGTTCCTGTATCCATTTTCTCAGAATGGAGCGGAACTCAAAAGAAAAAAGGAGGACAGGTAAAAATGGAAAGAGTCATGTCTGAAGAGAAATTTTCGGAATGGGAATCCTTTGTCTCAGAAAAAATATCAAAATAGAAATAGTTTTATGAATTTTAAAAATACATGTTATAGTCTTATTCTTTTCATTGTTTGCAGTTGTGCGACATATGAGCCTAAATATCGAGAACCTTTCGATGAATCTGGAGTTTTAGTTGCTGAAAAGACAGTAGACAAAACTTTTTATTTAATAGGTGATGCAGGATATGCTAAGCCCAATCAAAGTACCTTAGGATTAACAGCCTTAAAAAAGTACATAGCGGAGCATCCGCAAGAGGGAGATTACACAATTTTTTTAGGAGACAATATTTATCCAGAAGGAATGCCTGATAAAGAAAGCAAGAAAAGAAAGTTAGCAGAGCATAGACTGGATGCACAGATAGAAGCGGTAAAGAATTTCGGTGGTAAAGTCTATTTTATCCCAGGGAATCATGATTGGTACAACAAAGGGCTTAAAGGATTAAAACGAGAAGAAGATTATATAGAGGATCAATTAGATGATAATAAACTTTTTAAACCAAAGACAGGATGCGCGTTAGAAAGTATTGAGATTAGTGAAAATGTACAATTGATATTATTTGATTCACAATGGTTTTTAGAAGATTGGGACAAACATCCTACTATAAATGATAACTGTCCAGAAATTAAGACCAGAGAAGCATTGTTCTTGAAAATAGAAAGTGAATTCAAAAAAAATCAGAACAAAACTATTCTGTTTGCCCTACATCATCCCCTTTATACAAACGGAGTCCATGGAGGTAATTTTGCTTTAGAAAAACATCTATTTCCTTCACAAAAGAAAATACCCTTACCAGGATTAGCATCTTTATCATTGTTGATTAGAACCAGTGGAGGTGTTTCTAGTCAGGATAATTTAAATAAGCAATATAAACAACTGGTTAATCGATTAGAGACTTTAGCAAATGCAACGACTGCGGGAAATATCATATTTGCATCAGGTCATGAACATTCCTTGCAATATATAGAAGAAGGTAGTATAAAACAGATCGTATCAGGATCTGGATCTAAAAATTCATATGCAACGCTTAGAAACAATGGATTGTTTGCCTATGGAGCACAAGGTTTTGCGAAGCTAAATATATACACGGATGGTTCATCAGAAGTGTCATTTTTTGTGAATAAAGATGGGAAACCAGAATTAGTATATACCAAAGAAATATTTCCTGCCAATAAAAAGTTCGATACTTCTTCTCTTAAACCAATTACAAATAATAAAATAAAAGCGTCAGTTTATAATCTGGAAGGGACTAGGCGTACCGAATTTTATAAAGGAATATGGGGAGATCATTATAGAAAATTATATGGGACTAAAATCGAAACACCCGTTGTCCAATTAGACACTCTTTATGGCGGTCTTACAGTAGTTAGAAGAGGTGGAGGTCATCAAACACGATCTTTACGATTGGTGGATAAGCAGGGTAGAGAATATAATATGCGAGCACTTAGAAAAAGTAGTGTATTGTTTCTACAGTCTACTTTATTTAAAGATAACTACGTAGGTAATTCTCTAAAAAACACAGTTTCAGAAGACATTTTGCAAGATTTCTACACGGCTGCACATCCATTTGCCTTTCTGGCAATTCCAAAATTAGCAGATGCGGTAGGTGTTTTTCACACGAATCCAAAGCTCTATTATATACCCAAACAGGAAGCTTTAAAAGACTATAATAAGAGTTATGGAGACGAATTATATATGATAGAAGAACGTCCTGAAGAAGGTCATAAAGATTTGAAATCTTTTGGAGAACCTGATGATATAGAAAGTACAAATGACCTTTTCGAAAGATTACGTAGAGATGAAAAATACAAACTCGATGAATCTGCTTACATAAGAGCACGATTATTTGATATGTTGATAGGAGATTGGGATAGACATGAGGATCAATGGAGATGGTCAGAATACAAACTAGAAAATGGGAATAGACTTTTTAAACCGATCCCTAGAGATCGAGATCAGGTGTTTTCTAATTTCGACGGAGCTTTTTTAGGAACACTTCGTGGTTTACTTGGCTTTGCAAACCAATTTCAGGTGTATGGCGATGATATCAAAGACGAAAAGTGGATGAATATATCCGCTCTTAGAATGGATAGGTCGCTATTGAACAATAGTAGTAAAGACAATTGGGTTCAACAAGCAACATACATAAAGAACAATTTAAGTGATCAAGATATAGAGGAAGCTTTTACTCACCTTCCTATTGAAGTGCAAAATGAAACAACGACTGACATCGTCACTAAATTAAAAGGACGTAGAGATAACTTGGTAAATATAGCAGAGCGCTACTATGAGTACTTGGCAAAATTAGCAATAGTTACAGGAACGGATAAAGATGATTATATAGAAATAGAAAGGCTCCCTAAGGGTAAAACTAAAATTACCATTTCCAGAATCAAAGATGGTGAAAAAGCAGATATTGTTAATGAGAAAATATACAGTAAAGAGTATACGAAGGAAATATGGATTTATGGTTTGGATGATGATGATGTTTTTGAGGTATCAGGAAAACCAGAAAACCCTATTAAAATTAGAATAATAGGAGGTCAAAATAATGATATATATAATATCAAGAAAGGAAGAAAAATTACGGTATATGATCATAAAACAAAACCAAATACAGTTAAGAAAAAAGGTGGTGCATCTTTTAGGTTTACCGATAATTATGAAGTAAATCATTTCAATAAGGATCAACGGATTTTCAATAGTAATTCAATTGTTCCAACTGTTGGATTTAACCCAGATGATGGAGTCAAATTAGGATTATCAAATACATACACTTATAACGGTTTTTTTAGAAATCCGTTTACACGTCAGCATCAAATAAGACTTGGGTATTATTTTGCGACGCAAAGTTTCGATATTGAATATACTGGAGAATTTGCTGGGCTTTTAGGAGATTATAATGTAGAAATCTCGGGATTGTATTCCAACCCGAATTTTGCTGTCAACTTTTTTGGATTTGGTAATGATAGTCAAAATAATCAGGACGAATTAGATTTCGATTATAATCGTGTTCGATTAAGTCGATATGGAGGCCATATTGGTGTAGTAAAACGAGGAAGATTCGGAAGTTATTTTAATCATCGTATTTCTATAGAAGGTGTTGAGGCCGAACAGACTCCTGACCGATTTATTTCTGAGTCCATTTTTACAGAAGGGAATAGCCGAGTTTTTGATCGTTTATGGTTTGCAGGAGCAGAGACTACATATCGATATGAAAGTTATGATGTGGATGTGAATCCTACTCAGGGAATGAAGTTTGAAGTGAAGGCAGGTGGTAAATTAAATTTAGAAGATTCTGAGAGAGCATACGGTTATATCAAACCTTATTTAGGGTTCTACAATTCGATTATTAGAAACAGGAAACTAGTACTTAAAACTGCAGTTTTAGGACATTTTAATGTTGGACGAAATTACGAGTTCTATCAATCTGCTCAGATTGGTGGAGAAAATCTACTAAGAGGATATCGAAATCAACGTTTTTCTGGTCAGAGTGCTCTAGCAGGAAATATAGACCTAAGGTACAGTTTCGATCAATTTAAGACGCGTCTTCTTCCACTACAAATTGGAGTATTCGTAGGAACTGGAACAGGTAGAGTTTGGTTAGAAGGTGCAGATATTACAAATACTTGGCATAGCGATTTTGGAGGTGGATTTTGGTTGAATAGTACGGATGCTATTCAGGGTACTCTAAATTTATTTACAGGTGAAGATGGGTTGAGGTTTTCATTTGGATTCTCATTTAATTTTTAAACAAAAAAACAAATCATATGATAGTTAGAACATTTACATTAATTCTATTAACTGTTTTTTGTACAGTAAATAGTTATTCGCAAAAGGATTCACCCTATGAAACCGACTTATGGGTTGATGGAGCTTGGACAACCTTAGGTGTGGCAGGATCCGTATACGGGTTTACGCTATTGGTTAATAAGGAAGGGATTAATGAGCAAGAGCTTAATGATCTTAGTAGAGATGATATACCTTCTTTCGATAGATGGGCAGCTGGCAATTATTCTGAAAGTATAAATAAAGTAAGTGATATTCCTTTCTATACATCTTTTGCTACTCCATTTTTATTCTTGTTAAATGGAGATACTAGAGGACATGCAGGTCAATTATCAATAATGCTTGTAGAAAGTATGGCTACTACGGGAGCACTTTTTACAATAACTGCAGGTTTAGTAAATAGGCCTAGACCTTTAGTGTATTCTGAAGAAGCTCCTTTATCCGAACGATTATCAAAAGACTCTCAGAGATCCTTTTATAGTGGTCATGCTGCTGCATCAGCAACAGCAACGTTCTTTGCGGCGAAGGTTTTTAGTGATTTTTTTCCCGATTCTAAAGCAAAACCTTTTGTATGGGCTGGAGCTGCAATTGTTCCTGCCGCAGTAGGATACTTTAGAATCCAATCTGGGAAACATTTTCTTTCAGATGTAATTCTAGGGTACACAATTGGTGCATTAACGGGAGTGTTAGTTCCAGAATTACATAAAAAAAAGAATAGAAACCTAAAGATAATGCCAAGCATAGGCTTTGGAGAACAAAATCTACGTATCTCTTATCGCTTCTAGAACTATTGTTTAATACTAAACTTTTAAAAATTTATGCATAGACTTTATATCCTTTTCTTTTTATGTTCATTTACGATGTATAGCCAACTTTCTGATTTGGCTAGGATAGAATACACCTATTTTCCGCAAAGAGATAGTGATAATTCTTTTAGAAGATTCAGGACATTTATAAAGTATCCTATCAAATTAAATGATAAGGGTAGCTACCTGATTCCTGGAATTGAATACAGAAATTTTAACTTTAGGTATCGTGATGAAGTGAATTTTGATAAAACAGATTTGGAACGATTCAGCTCGTTTGAAGCAAGTTTAGGATATACTTTTAAATTAAAAAATGATTGGAGATTTGCTGCACAATTGGGAGGAATTGTAGCGTCGAATTTTGAAAATGGAGAAATTGACAAAGATGATATTTTATTTACTGGATCAGTTTTTTTCATAAAAGACCATACAAAAAAAGAGATCCCGAAACCTTGGAGGCTTATTTTAGGAATCCGTTATTCTACCACAGCAGGAAGACCATTTCCACTGCCTTTTATTAACTATTACAGAGAATTTAAACCTAATTGGTCTTTTGTTTTGGGAGTTCCTAAGTCTAATATCAAATATCGATTTAAGAAAAAGAATGCTGTTCAGGCTTTCGCTACCTTGGATGGATTTTTTGCTAATATTCAAAATAATAGAAATTTTAATGATAGTATTACTGCAGAAGAAAAAGTAGCCAATAATATATCAATGACAATTGTATTAGCAGGCTTAGGTTATGAACGATTTATTACCAAAAATCTTGTTTTTTATACGTATGGAGGATTTACAATTTTAAATGATATTAGACTTAGGGATGACGATCAAGAAAATGTATTAACCTTAAACGATCAAAACAGTTTCTATATCCGTGGAGGTTTAAAATTGAAACTCTAAAAATTGTATTACAATAGTGGATTAAAAAATCTAGCAATACCTTCTAATAATTTCATTTTTAGAGGCCTGTTCTTAAAGGATTCATAGTCCAATTGAGTACTCGTATCACAATCTTCAATAAAATGTTTAGTTAGTTCTCTCGAAACGTTTTCATCATAAATTAGCACATTGGTTTCAAAATTATGTTCAAAACTTCTATGGTCAAAGTTTCCTGATCCTACCGAGGCAATTTTATCATCTATAATAATTAATTTGCTGTGTAAGAAGTCTTCTTTTTGTTGATATACTTCAATCCCAAGGAAAAGCAATTCTTCTAAGAAAGAAAGTACACTGTATTTAGCTAACCAGGAATCTGATTTTCTAGGAATTAATAATTTAATCTTTACACCACTTAATGCTGCTATTCTCAGAGATTCCAGCATGGCACTATTAGGTATAAAGTATGGATTAGAAATATGGATGTACTCTTCAGCTAGGTTGATCATTGTGATATACTGCTGCATTATAGATGGATGATCAGAGTCTGGACCACTAGAGACTATCTGGACAGGCACATCATCTACCATTTTTATTTTTGGAAGATAGTAATCTGTTAAAAGTAACTCCTTATCACTGGCGAAGTAATAGTCTTTTATAAAAACTCGATGTAAATGATCAACTGCGGGTCCGTTAAGACATAAATGAGTATCATCCCAAATGCCCAAATCGGATTCAGGATTGATATATTTATCAGAAATATTTACACCTCCAGTAAATCCTATTTCACCATCAATGATTAGTATTTTTCGATGGTTTCTATAGTTTAAAGTGAATAAAAAGCTACCGTAATGCAATGGCATTATAGGGAATATTTTTACACCTACGTTTTTAAACTTCGAAATAGTACTTTTTTTCAGAGAATAGCTGCCAATGGCATCATATAGTATGCGGACTTCTACATTTTCTTGTATTTTTTCTTTTACTACTTGATATAACTTTTCTACTAATTCGCCCTCTTCTAAGATGTAATATTGTAGATGAATAAATTTTTTCGCTTTTTCTAGTGCTGTAAAAATGGTATCAAATGTCGTTTTTCCATCTTGTAGTATGTTAATTTCATTTCCAGAAAGTGTAGTGAAGCCCGAACTTTTTTTCATCAATTGCGATAGTTTGAAGCATATTTTATCGTCGAATTGGCTTTGGTATTCTTTTATAAGTTCTTGATTAAAACTTTCGTTATAAAGACGTCTTCGTACTGTTTGTTTTAGTTTGAAAAATTTAAATTTTCTTCTGTTGATTCCAAAAATGATATAAAGAATGATACCAATAAATGGAAAAAGTAAAATAATAAGTAGCCAACTTAAGGATTTTGTAGGTCTCGATCCATACAATATGATATGTAGTGTAGCAAAAAAATTTAGGAGTCCATAAAGACATAGAATATATATCATACTTAATATGTGATCTTGTTGAAAAGCCTCTATACTAATATTAACTTCAAAAATTGAAATTAGTAAAATAAATGTTCAAAAGATAATTTCTTTTTTTAGACTTTAAAAAAGCGAAGAAGGTTCTGGTTTTTAGGAATCTTGTAGTAACAAAATTTATCCCAGTTTTATCTATAATATATATTGAGTTATTAATTGAGATGAATTCAAAGAATGGATATTCAGGAGTATGTTTTTTTGATTAAACTAGAGTTAGGTTAGCACTTTTATAAAGTAAATACACATAAATAAAAATAGCACTATAAAAAAGTTTATAGTGTACTTTACAATTTTTTTTAGTGGAATATTGTTCATGAGTGCGTTTTTAGAATTGGTTATTTTAAAAACAGGCAATTACCATACCCCTAGAATCACCTGTTTTTTTCTTTACAATTAATATTTAAATATTAATTGTCATCAGTAGCATCTTCCACAGCATCTCCAACTTCATCAGCTGCATCTTCTACTGCATCCGTGGTTTCTTCTACTGCATCTTCAATTTTTTCTCCAGTGGTTTTCTTTTCTCTACAACTAGTGAATCCTATAAGTAACAGGCACACTGTTGTTATGGTTATAAATGTTTTTTTCATCATATAATTATTTAAGGTTTGGATTGGTTAGGCTTTGAATCTTTTTCCAAATATTAAGGATACTAAAAAGAGTATTATAAATAGGAAAAATAATATCTTGGCGATACTAGCTGCTCCTGCAGCGATTCCTCCAAATCCAAATATTCCTGCAACTATTGCTAAAATGACAAAAATGACGGTCCAACGTAACATAATGTGTGTTTTTAATGATTTAACTTGCTCTGTAAAGAGTGGTTTGATTTTCAAACCTTAACTGCTGTAAAGGTCTTTAAATCAAGAGGAATTGTTTAACTGTATCACTTTAGATCTTAACTCCTTTACTTTTCGGTCATAGAATTTAAAAGACTTCGTTAAATTAGATTATCTTTATATTATACAACAAATCATCTAAGTGAAAAAAAAGATTTCAGTAAAGGATCAAAAGACTCAAAATATTGTCATAGACATGGCCAATGATTTGGGAGTGGACTATGAACAAATTAACAGAGAATATTGTATACGTATACCAGAAGAATTGGGCTCTGGGTACGTTCGATCTTTTGAATTTGATTTTGGAGTTGGAGTTGTAGAGACAGACTATTTATTAAAAAAAGAATTTCAATTTCATTTACAAAAGGGAGTAGTACACCCTTTAAAATTAATTTTTAATAGAGAATCTAGTATCTTTCATAAGTTTGAAGAAGAAGAGAAATTTCAGGAGATACGAAGGTTAGAAAACATTATTGTAGCGAGTACACCTTCAAATAATCATATTTTTAAGGTGCCGTCGGGTAATCCAATTTGTATTTTTAGTTTAGAAATTAATAGAAAACTGTTTGAGGAAAAGATAGAATCGTTCCTTCCCGATATGCATGACGATCTCAGAATGCTATTTCGCGATGTGAATGGAATCAATACATTTTACAGTAAAAATAATTATAGTCTAGACATCTCGAAACTTATTTCAGAATTTACAGAATGCGAGCTTTCTGGTTTTATGCGACAGGTTTATTTAGAAGGGAAAGCATATGAAATATTAACATTACTCCTAAAACAGTATTTGGATGATTTGAAAGATCCAGATAAACGCCAAATAATTAGACAAGCTACTATCGAAGCTGTTGAAAATGCAGTAACAATTATAGAAGAAGAAATAGAAGGTATTGGCAATATTGTTAATCTTGCAAAAAGAGTTGGTCTTAATCAAAATACACTTCAGAGTGGTTTTAAAAAATTATATAATACATCGGTCAATGAGTTTATCAAAAACTTTAGGATAGAAAAAGCTAAAGATTTATTAGAAGAATCAGATCTTAATATAACCGAAATTACCTATAAAGTTGGTATTAATTCTAGAAGTTATTTTTCTAAATTATTTAAGAAGAAGTACGGTGTGACTCCAAAAAATTACTTAGATAAAGTGAGAGGTAATAAAGATGATTCTAAATCTGCATAAACTACTAATGTAGAACAACTTTATTCAGTACATATAGCTTCCAATCCCTTGTTATAACTATTTTTCCTTATGCAAAACTGACCAATAGTGTTAGTATAAGTTTCAAAATTGTTAATCTGTTTAGGCTAAATCTAATTTCTTTGTACAAAAGCTAAATTACAAGTTAGATTGAGTCAAAAAATGCAGAGAATCGAAATACGAAGTATTGATGGTGCGGAAATTTTACAACAACTTAATGAATTCTTAGAGGGTAATATCGTAGAACAGTGGGGAGAGTATGTTCTAGAGTTTGATAATAAATTTGGAA
Source organism: uncultured Aquimarina sp. (assembly GCF_947492115.1). NCBI lineage: Bacteria > Pseudomonadati > Bacteroidota > Flavobacteriia > Flavobacteriales > Flavobacteriaceae > Aquimarina > uncultured Aquimarina sp. The sequence continues at coordinate 944,611 of NZ_CANLMM010000002.1, read as the reverse complement.
AAGGATCTATAAGAAGTATCGCTTTTGATTGGGGAATTACTTTAGTGGATTACAATGTCAACTTTACCGAGGACACTAAGATTATCTTTAGTGTTGGCAATGCAAGCCCTATAGAGTTTATTTTTATATCCGAGGGTAGTTTAGAGTACCAGAATAGCTCCAGAGAAGGATCATATTCTTTCGAACGTTATCAAAACATTATCATTTCTAGTGAAAAGTTATCTAAAGAGACTTATATTTTTCCAAATAATACTAGTGTAAAAGTAAACTTCATTTACGTATTGCCTGGTAAGTTTATAAAGAAAAGAAATAACAACCTAACTTATTTGAGCAAAAGTTTACTTTCTTTATTCAATCAAGAAGAAAATGTTTTGCCGTATAAGCATTTTGGAAATTACAATTTGAAAATTGCGGATCAGATCAAGCAATTGCAGGAAAGTTACGATCATGGAATTGTAAGAACCCTTTCTATAGAGGGTCAGTTAAATTTGATCATGGCTATGCAAATGTTAGAACATTATAATTATGAAAATAATCTGGGACTTCCAGAATCATTGTCCAGATACGATATAAAAAGGATTCATAAATTATCGGGATATATTATGGATAACATTTCAGAACCGTTATCCGTTAGTGCGCTGGCTACACGAGCGGGAATGAGCCCTAAGAAATTACAATTGGGTTTTAAGGTATTGTACTCAAAATCTGTTAACGAGTATATAAGACAATTAAAGCTAGAAATTTCTAGAGATTATATCAAAAATACCAACGATTCTATATCAGAAATCGTTTACAAAATAGGCTTAAAAAGTAGAAGTTATTTTTCTAAAATCTTCTTTGAGCGCTATGGAATTCTACCAACGGAGTACAGGAAAAAAGTGAGGAAAGAGTAATAGAAAGAGCTGTTTTTGGAATACTAATACAAATTCTAAATGCGAAACCCTATCTGCTAAAATGTAGTAATTATTACATTTTAAAGGATAGATATTGTCCAAATCTTAATAAATATGACCTTAACACAAAAGGAAAGAACACTAGTAAATCTAAAATTTAAAACTACGTTGCCAATCGAAGAGCTGGAAAAGATCTCTACGGAACGGAAACGTATTTTAAAAAAAACAAAGGGATTGATATCGTTTTTCTGCTATACAAATGATGAAACCAAAACCATTGGAGGTATTTTTATTTTTGAAAGTTTGGTCCTTGCAAACCAATACGTCGGAAAATTCTTAACCGATGGCTTAGGCCCAAAATATGGAGTGATTCCCATGACGCTGAAAATAGATATAGGTTCTATTAAAGAAGAAATAATTGGAGAAAATTTTGATATCCAAAATATTAGGGAATAGGAATGTCGTTGTAATAAACTGGGGCTAGCATAGATTCAAAAGAAATATCATTTTTAAAAAACTCTTTGGCAATTGGATGTGCTGTTAATTTAGATGATGTTGCATTGTCTAAAAGTTCGTTAGTTTCATTAAGTGTTAATTTTGAATTTAACCATTCTTTGTAATCTTTGTTGGTAATAATAACTGGCATTGAATTACAAAGATTTTGGATGGTTTGCACAATTCCAGTAGCTTTTGAAGTTACTATACTGCAGGTTATAAACCCATCATCGAGCGTATTATAAATTCCTGCTACTAAAAATGGTTTTCTATTTTTTTGATAAACGTAATATGGGTAAAGATTTCCATTATGTAAATGATATATATAAAAGCCTGTAATGATTATTGCACAATGCCTTATATCAAAAGAATTCTTTATCACTAAATTCGTATGTAGTTCATCTTTCTCTACATGAAGAGTGTTGTAAACTTTTTGAAAATCAGACCATTCATCTTGATAGTTACTTGGCAAAAGGCCCCAAATACCAAAAGATATGTTGTTTAAGTTTTCTGAAGTAATAATGGATATCGTTGATTCACTAGTACCGTCAATCACGGATTTTTGGGTATAAAGTTTTGGAAACTTGTATTTAATTTTAAATTCAGTTTCTATAGTATCCTTATCTGCTATGTTTGCAATTTTTTTAAACATCTCTTCTTCTTACGATTGCAAGTAAAAAAAATATACAAGACAAAGTTATCTCGTATCATTTAATTAGTAACGCATTTAAATGCTTTTTAGAAATTATTAGTAGTCGTTTATTTTTTTATGCGATAGAGTCAATCAAAAACCCAATAAAGATAAAGAATTGTTTATTTGCGGATTAAATTTGCAAATAGCATAAAATGCTAAACTTCTAAAATTCAACAAGATAAATGTTATCCATGAATACATGAAAAGTGTAAAAATGAATACTTCAAATATTCCATCAGAGTTAAAAACTCTAAATGAACTTTTTCATGGAAGTGTTCAAACAAAGTATAATATTCATACACTTGTCATTGATTCATCTATAGGGGTTGGTCATATTAGATATACAAACTTACAGAAAGGTCTGTATACGTATGATTTTGATATCAAATTGTTCAAAGATTTGATGTTACCAATAAATTCTATTACAACTAATTCTATACAATTTTTATATTGTCTGAAAGGATATTATTATCACCGATCGGATGAGTTTATTGAACAATTAAAAATAGAGCAATATCATACTGCAGTTGCACACAGTAATAACTTTTCAACTAATAAGATATATATAGAAAAGAATTGTTCATTTATGTTTAATATAATTTGTATTGATAAAAATGAATATTTCGATTACTCAAACCTTCAAAACAACCTTTTTGATAAGAAAATTCAAGATTTATTATTCAATGTAAAGAATACATCAAAGTGTTTTCATCTAGGAAATTATAATTTAAAAATAGCTGAACAACTAAAATTGTTATTTAGTATAGAACATAGTATTGAGTTTTCGGAATTACTTTCTCAAAAGGGGAGATATTATCTTATCCTGGCTAAACATATAGAGCAGTTTTATACAGAAATCGAAAATGAATCAAACACTACTGGTTTACTAAAAAACGAATTAACTTCTATTTCAGCATTAGGGGAATTTATCAGAAATCATCCAGAAATTCAACATAGTATTAAATCATTATGTCTTAAATCTGGTATTTCTCCAGCAAAATTACAAGAAGGGTTTAAATTTATTTATGAAAGAACCGTATCTGATTTTGTACGCAATGTGCGGTTAGAAAAAGCCGCAAAACTTATAAGAAATACAGATTTATCGATTTCAGAAATTGTATACTCCGTTGGGCTCACAAGTAGGAGTTATTTTTGTAAGATATTTAAAAAAAAATATCTCTGTAGTCCAAAAGAATATAAACTAAAAAAAATATCATAATCATTACTCCTCCTAATAATAAAATTCCCTTTTTTAAAATTTTAATACCTTAATTAATTATGTCAATAAATAAAGTCCCCCTTACAAACCTTTATGGGATAAAAGACTTATAAGAGGAACTTTTACAACTAATTAACAGGGAATCGTAGAATTAATTTAGGTCTTCCAATCTCTTTATATTAGATAAGCCGAGTTCTATTTTTTGTTTCTGTTTTGCTAAGATAGTTTGTGTACTTGGCGGTAGTGTAGTTTCTGCAAGAACATCTTCATATTCTTCTACAGAAGCTTTTTCTCCTCTTATAGCTTCTTCTAACATGGACTCTTCATTATTACCAGATACTAAAGATTTAACATCCATCCATGTTCTGTGTAAGTTTCCTGTTATACTTCCTCCTTTATCTACTTCTTGCCCAAAGGATTTTATTTCACTTTTTAGCTCGTGACCGAATTCATAACGCTCTTGAGCTTTTTGATTGAAATAGTTCTTAAGAGACGAATGTTTGACATTTTCTGCGGCCTTCTTAAAGCCTTTTTCTGCATCATACGTCTTCTCTAATAAATCATTTAATTTACTTCCTACCTTTTCAGAATATGTTTCCATATTTATACTATATTTTAAGTTATACGGTATATTATTTTAAGATGATTACCGATAAATCATCTTATATTTCTAATTTTTCTCTTAGAAAAAATATATCTGATATTAATTTTGAGAAATCCTTTGAGGACAACCAAAATTATTCCTGTTGCAAATCCACATACAAAAATTAAAAGCGCTTCTAATATCATATCATCAGGTTCTTGCCACTAAATTATTTCTGATTTAGGAAAAAGAATGGTTCAAATAGAACAAAAGTTAACTCATATGATTTTTAACTTTTTTTTAAAGTGCGAATAGTTTTAAAGAATCGTTTTGGGTCAATAAAAATTCCGTTTGAATCAAATTATAATTTTTTAAAAAAGGAAATTGTCACCAAAAAAATGATACAAAAAGGAACAATAGTTAAATGGAAATGGGGCAATGGAATGGCTGAAGGTAAAGTAGTGGAAACCTATACTGATAAAATTACCAAAACCATCAAAGGAACTGAAGTTTCACGAAATGGTGAACAAGGAAATAAAGCTCTATATATTAGACAAGAGGATGGAGATCATGTACTAAAAAGTGAAGAAGAAGTTGAGAGAGTAGAATAGTAATTCTATATAAAATTTGAAACCATGATAGAAAAAGGAATGACGGTTAAATGGAATCAAGGAAGTAAAATTTTATCTGGTACTGTTGAGGGAATACATATGTATTCTATAGGACGAGAAGTGAAAAAGAGTATCCTTAAAACATCCAGGAAAGCCCGTCTAGCTTTATTTATTCGCGTTGCTGATGGCACTCATGTTCTTAAAAATGACACGCAAGTCTATTTAGTCGAAAAATAAAATAATGATAAACCTTATAAAATTAATCGAATGTCTATACTAACGATACTTTTAAATATTTTTTTACCACCCTTAGCAGTTTTCTTAAAGCACGGTCTAGGTACTGCATTTTTAATTAGTTTACTCCTTACAATTATAGGTTGGATTCCAGGAGTGATTCATGCTTTTATTGTTAATCAATAATTAAGTCATTATGGAATATGTTAATGAATTGCAAGATGTTTTAAAATCAATGTTTCTATCAGAACGTAAATATTTTGTGGCATCTCAAAAAGTGCAAAACCCAGAACTTTTACGATTTTTAAACCATCAAAATATCCTTAGAAATGGATACATTAATAAACTGGTAGAAGTTTTTGAACAAAAACAAATAGGACTTAGTGTTTTTGAGGTAGAAAAACGAAAACACGTTTTTGATATAGATGACTTGTACGCTGGATTACATATTAAAAAACAGGGGTATTTAGAATTGATGGAAGAATGTTTAGATCACGACCAAAAGTTAATCCAGAAATGCATTAATTGCTTAAATATTAAAAATATACCTTTAGATATTTTGGAGGTCCTAACCAAAATCTCCACATCACTCATATTTTATGGAATCGACGGGAATAAGGTAGCTCAAATATTTAAAAGAAAGTGTTATCATCAAAATTATAACAGAAGTAGGTATAGTAGTCTGATATGATTTCATATGAAATCGTGCTCAAAGCTTATCTTGTCCTCCAGTATCGGATTGGCCATATTCGGATTTATAGATTTGAACAACAATTAGAAAAAGACTAATCAATAAGGGTCCGAAAATTAACCCTATAAATCCAAAAAGCGGAACACCTACTATCACTCCTATTAAAGTGATAATTGGATGTACGTTATCCAATCTTTTTAATACAAATAAACGAACCAAATTATCAGAAGATCCGACTACTACTAATCCGTATACTAGAATTCCCCATGCCTGAAAAGTTTCTCCGTTAGATAGCATTATCATGAAGATCGGAATAATAGCAATTAGCGTTCCTATAAACGGAATCATAGAACCTACCGTTACAATCACAAACCAAAAAAGAGGATCTGGAATTCCAAAAATAAAAAAGCCAATTAGTGCCACCAATCCTTGGATAATAGCAACCAACGGAATCCCTATGGCATTAGATCTTACCATCTTTTGACTTTCGTCTCCTATAATTTTTAGATTTCCGTCATTGATAGGAATGTATTCAAAAAGAGATTCTCTTAATTTCTTGCGGTTTGTAAGCATATAATACAATAAGAAATACATGATTCCAATAGCTATAAACACATTAAACGTACCACCTGCCAAATTTTGAAGGTTTTCGGCAATCCATGAAGAAACATTATCTGGATCGATTTGAGAACTAATATCGTATCCAATTTGATGTTCCCATGTGTCTAATTGCTTTTTAACGGCGCGTATAAACTTTTCTGAGTTTTCGGTTACATTTCCGATTTTATTGCTCAACATTAAAATAAGCCCAATAATCGGAACTAATATTCCAACAAATGATATTACTAATAATACGCCAGCTGCCAGATCTGGATGCCATCCTTTTCTAACGAGAAGAACCATCCATTTTCGTAGTATTACATATATGGTAATTGCTCCAAGTATACCCGATAAATAAGGTAATATTTCTCTAAATATTAGCCCTCCTAATAATAGGATTAGCAAGAGGATAAAAATCTGCCTGATAATATTTGGGCTTATGTTTTTCATATGTTCAATATAGTGATGTTTCTATTATTGGTTTTTAGATACATCCTTTTCGTTACCAATGGTAAACTCTTTCGGGAAATCTAATGTACGGATTGGGAATGGAATATTAATATCATTTTCGTCATAAGCATCTTTTAATAACATCATAGTTTCGCTTTTTGCTTTAGCTACTTCTAAGGCAGAGGTAGAATTAATCCAAAATCGCAACTCGTAATTAATAGAGCTATCACCAAATTCTCTCCATAAAAACAAAACATCTTCTTTGTTTTCTACAGCGTCAAAATTATTTACAATAGTATCTATAGTAAGTTTTTTAACAAACCTAAGGTCTGATTCATAGCCTACACCACATTCTAAAATAACTCTGGATTGCGATGTTGTAGAGTAGTTTTTAATCGGATTTTCTACCACTAATTTGTTTGGAATGTAAACCAGGTTGTTATCTACTTGTTTTATCGTTATTGCACGCAAATCAATATCTACAACCTCTCCTTCATAATCATTTGTTTCTATCCAATCACCAAACTTTAAATTCTTTATGTAAGAGAGTACAATCCCAGAATATGTATTTGCGAGTGCTCCTTGCAATGCTAAACCTACTGCCAAACCAGCTACTCCAGCACCAGCTAAAATAGTGTTAAGTGCTTTGCTAAGATTAAGTATCCCTAAAATTAAAAAAAGACCAATTGCGATTACCAAAATAGAAATGATTTTGGATATCAAATTCTTCATAGAAGGTCTTAAGTTACTTTTATTAAGAACTCGTAATATTAATTTACTGATATACTTAGAGGCGATCAATGATAATATGAAGACGAATATAGCTATTAAGACATTAGGAAGATTAACTACAATTGTATCCATCCAAGATCCTAATTTTTCAATCATTTTATCCCAGGCGTCTATGAACTTTTTTTCCATTATTGTTATTTTTTTTGTTTTGAAATCGTTTTTATGAAGTTGGGGGTATAATTCCTAATTAAGGAGAGCATATAGTACTCAGAGGTAGAGAAATGGTCTCTAGCAATAGTACATTCATGAATCTTATCGAAATATTGATGGATAGATCCATTTTCATAAGCTGATACTAAAATTGGATGTACATAATGTTTTTTGCATACATTCCTGGAGTTGCCCAGACCCGTTGCAGCCGCATCATAAGCTTTCAGAATATTTTTTTTGACTTGTTTTTCTTTATTAGCAACACCTAAATCTAGGAGCTCTCCAAAAAACAATTTGTTGGCAGACCAAGTCCTAAAATCCTTTGCTGTAAACATGCTTCCAGAAATATCGTGCAAGTAATTATTCACCATGCTGCTGTCTACTGTATGTTTTATTCCTTTTTGATCATAGAATTTGAATAATTCCCATCCAGGAATTTCTTCACATCGATTTACCAATCGGATTAATTTTTTGTTTCGCAAGGTGATAGAGTGTTTTTTGCCTTTTTTACCTGTAAATTCAAATTTCAACTTATCCTTTTCTATCTGTAGGTGGCGAGATCTCATAGTAGATAATCCATATGTTTTGTTTCGTTTAGCATATTGAGTATTACCGATACGGATATGAGTCTCCTCCATGAGTCTTATAATGAGTGCTAAAACCTTTTGTCGAGACCATTCTTTTAGTTCCAGATCTTTATCTACTTGTTTACGGATTTTAGGAAGTTGTTCTCCAAAATCCGACATTTTGTAGAACTTTGTTTGACTTCTGATTTCTTTCCAAAGTGGATGATAACGGTACTGTTTTCTGTGCTTTTGATCTCTACCAGTAGCTTGTAAATGACCATTTTTTATAGAAGTTATTCGTACATTCTTCCAATTAGGCGGGATTTTAAGGTTTTCAATTCTAAAGAGTTCATTTTTTTCAGATATAAGCTTGCCAGATCTTTTGTATATAAATCTATTCCCGTCCTTATGACGGAAAATATCTAAATCACGGTCGTTTACATACAAGAGATTAAATTTATCAATCACTTGTTCCGGATGCTTTATTAGCTGTTGTATAGAAGAGGTATTTGTAATTACTTCCTGCATAAATGAATACTATAAATCTTAGAACTATGGATAAAAAGGGTAGGAGCATAATTTTTAAACAAAAAATGACCCCTAATTATTTATTTAATAAAAGAGATCATTTTTTGATTAACCCTAATTATAATCTATCTCGTGTAAATCACTTTTGTATTGTCTAAAGTAGATTTAAATTCAGCGATATCTTTTACGTATTTATATTGATCGTTAAACACTTCATCAGGCTTTTCTCCAGCAATAATATGTTTTACATTTAGATCAGGAGCATTTAAAATTACTCTATCAGAAACGCGCATTGTTTTGTCTCCTATTTTTTGATCAGTTTCATTTAGCTCAGAAATAACATATAAATTATTGTTTGTAGCTACGATTTCCTGAATTTCGATAGTATGTTCTTTATCACTTACTTCAGCTTCTACAGTTAATGTTAGTTCTTCTTTTTCTCCAGAGTTTGGCATGTCTACATCTACATAAGGTACTTCTACCTCTACTTCTTCCATCGCAATAACTACTTTAGGAACTTTTACTGTTTTGGTTTTGGTACCTACATTTACGTCAGCCCAATCCACATCAAAAGTTGGTAATTGTCCTGATTCGGTTTCCACATCTACATCCACTTCAGGCAACTTGGCCTCTTTTTTTTGTTGTACATCACAACTACTCATTAAAAGGATAATCATAAATATCCCTATAAAATTTTTCATAATAAAAATGTTTAAAGATTAGAAATTTAAAAAAGCTATCTAGTAAGTTACATATCACATTTGCTCTAAAAATGTTTTTTTGAATTTTATATTATGGATAGCTCAATTTTATAGTTACAAAATTATAATGTGTACGTGCTAAAGGTGTGCGCATTTACGATTATGATTAACTGTTTTAAAAAAGTGCACTTTTAAAATTTTTCAGAATATGTTTTGGGTTAAAAATTGTGTCGATCGCATCTAAATGGGTAAAAATGATTAGAGAAATTGTGAGGGTATAATTAAAAAAGAATATAATGAGCGAAAAGAAGACCATGGACTATTCATTGCTAAAAGCAATCTATATCAATTGCACCTTAAAAGATTCTTCGAAGCAAAGCCATACCGAAGGTCTTATGAAAGTATCTATGGATATTATGAAATCAGAAAATGTATCAGTAGAATATTTGCGATTGGTGGATTATGAAATAGCTTATGGATTGATGCCGGATATGAAGGAAGAAGGAAAAGAAAAGGACGATTGGCCAGAAATTTATCAAAAAGTAATGGAAGCAGATATCGTCGTTATAGGAACTCCCATCTGGTTAGGAGAAAAATCATCTGTTGCAGCTAAATTAATTGAAAGGTTATATGGAATGAGTGGAGAAATGAATGATAAAGGGCAATATATATATTATGGTAAAGTAGGAGGATGTGTTATCACTGGAAACGAAGATGGAATTAAGCATTGCGCAATGGGAATTTTATACGCTCTGCAGCATTTAGGGTTTTCAATTCCACCACAGGCGGATTGTGGATGGATAGGAGAAGCAGGTCCTGGACCAAGTTATTTAGATGAGGAGTCGAATGCAAAGAATAATGAATTTACAAATAGAAATACCACATTTATGACCTATAATCTATTAAACCTAGCCTATATTTTGAAGAAAGAAAATGGCTTTCCAGCTTATGGCAATTCTAGAAAAGAATGGGATAATGGTAATAGATGGAGTTTTGATAATCCCGAATACCGTTAAGAACAATTGAGATGGTATTATGAAATCTACATTAAAGTTTTTTAAAAGAATAAAGAGTACTATATTTCATAGTATTGCATTTTATCCTGTGTTGATTAGTACTGGGTTTTTGTTTCTTGCAATTGCGCTATTATTTGCAGAAAATTTAGAAGTCATCAATTCTTTTAAAAAAAAAGTTCCCTATCTTTTAGTGCAAGATAATGAGACGGCTAGAACAATTCTTTCTACCTTATTTGGTGGCATATTGTCACTAACAGTATTTAGTTTTACCATGGTAATGGTAGTTCTTAACCAAGCTTCTTCTAATTTTTCACCAAGACTGCTGCCTGGATTAATCTCCAACAAAAAACATCAAATTATTTTAGGTTTCTATATTGGAACAATTTTGTATACAATAATTGTGTTAATGTCCATGGGAGCATATGGCTCATCTTCAAACTTGGTTGGTTTTTCGGTGATGGTTGCAGCGGTATTGGGAACATTTTGTATCGGGTTGTTTGTATATTTTATTCATAGCATATCACAAGCTATACAAATACATAATATTATTGATAAAATTTATATATCTAGTTCCAAATTACTAAGAAAAGAAAAAACAGAACAAGAGGATAACCTTGTTAAAAGCCGCAATATATCAGATAAATATTGGAAAGTTGTATACAGTAATAAAACTGGTTATTACCGATCTTTCGATATTGAACTACTAAAAGATTCCCTAAAAAGTAAAGAAAATATAATTGAAATTATTCCATACCCAGATCAACATATCTGGAAAGGAGATCCGGTGCTTATTATCAAAGAACCTATTTCTAAAGAAGAATTAGAATCTTTACACATTTGTTTATATATTCTATCTAATCGTCACGAAGATGATAGTGGTGTGGGTGGGATGATAAAATTAACAGAAGTAGCGGTAAAAGCCTTGTCTCCAGGAATTAATGACCCTGGAACTGCTATTAATGCTATTTCTAAGTTAGGACAATTGGTAGAAAAAGCATTAAATATTAAACCAAAAACTTTTTTTTGTGTACCTAACTGTGACATTACTGTTGTACATAATAAAATAAGCGCTTCAGAATTAATGCGTATGGTGATCCAACCGATTCGTATGTATGCAAAAGCAGATAGTTCAGTTTCTTATGAGCTTTTAAATGCTTTGGTTTTTATAAGAGATAGTAAAGAGATTTATACAGGCTATGTAGCAGCCATACAAAATGAAATTATCTCATTAGTTAACGATTTAAACAATAATATCAGCAATGATAAGGATCTAAAAAGTATCTTAGAGTTGTTATAAAATAGAACAATTCCATGCAGGCAGAACCAACATTAATTTGTATTCCGGATATCAGCGGATTTACACAATTTATGAGTACAACTGATATAGAATTAAGTTCAAAAGTTATACCTGCGCTACTAAATAGAGTGATTTATGCGAATAAATTAGATCTTAGAGTTTCAGAAATTGAAGGAGATGCAATTTTGTTTTATAAAACGGGACCATTACCTACGTTTACCGAGCTGGTCAATCAATGTCGATTATTTTATACAGAATTCTACGAACAACTAAAAATACTTCATAAAAAGTACAAAAACAGTAATCAAGGTAAGAGTATTCCTGATATGCTTGGTCTTAAAATTGTTTTACATTATGGCAGTGAGATAAGTTCGGTTCCTATAGGTAAAAACATAAAACTAATGGGGGAAGATGTGATTATTGCACATAGATTATTAAAAAACAAAGTACCAATAGATGAATATATATTACTTTCAGAAAACTTACGCTCTCAATACAAAGAGAACACAATCGAACGTAATTTTGGTTGGGGAGAACTTCACGATCGCAAAGCTGAATATAAACATATAGGTGAAATTAATTATAGTTATATCGATCTGCGCCCTCTATAATTAAAATACTAAGATTTTAAGATGATCTATCTATTTTATAATTGAATTGGAATTATTTACATTTTTGAAATTAAATCTTTTCAACTACTACATCACGATAATATTTCCTGCCTTACAATAGAGTTAAGATAAATGGTATATGAGCAAAAGAACCGTGCTTATACACAATATCTTTGTAATGAGAGTAATAAGAAAAACTTATGCTCCTTAAAGATTACTAATTAATAATAAAATAAGACTATGAATTATTTGAATATAGAAGAAAAAAAATTGTTGCCAGTGGTACTAGAACTAAATGTTTTATTAGCAGATTACAATTTATATTATCAAAAATTAAGAGGGTTTCATTGGAATATCCTTGGAAAAAACTTTTTTGATTTGCACGTAAAATTTGAAGAGTTGTATAATGACGCGAAAACGAAAATCGACGAAATAGCAGAACGTATCTTAACATTACAACACCATCCTGCGAGTAGATTACAAGAATATTTGAAATTATCAGATATCGAAGAAGTATCTTCTTCCTCAATGAAGGATACAGAAATGATCGAAGAACTTCTAAAAGATCATGTGAAGATTCTAACACAAATGAAGGTGATATTAAAACATTCAGAAGAAGCTGGTGATGAGGGAACGATTGATATGATTGGAGCTTATATAAGAGAACTAGAGAAATTTAGTTGGATGTTAAATGCTTGGTCAAAAAGTACTTCAGATAATTTAGACACCAGTCTTATTAAATAAGAATTAACACAACAGAATAGAGTAATAATAACTAAAAATCGCAAAACATGAATATTTTAAAAACATTGATGATAATTGTCTTAAGTTTTTCTATGACAAATATGATCGCACAAAGTAACTCACAAACTGTAGAAACAAAAACAACCAAAACGTTTGAGTTTAAAAAAGACGGAAAAACGATTCCATACAGAGTAACAGTGTACAGAACAAGTAATACGCCTCTAAAACTTAAGAAGACAGATAAGAGTAAGTTGAATCAGGAAAGAAAGAGCATGAATGAGCAAGTAACTAAGCTAATTTATGTTGATAACGATCAATGGGATGATTATGACAAGTACATTGTTTTACGTTACGAAAAAGATCCTAATGATAGTTTCGAATTAAAGCCAACTGACAAAGGTTTTAAAGTGGTAGTGGATCAAAAAAATGTAGAGTACATTTTTGGAGAAGGTCTATATTTTGTAAACAATGAAGACAAAGACTTCTTTTTTGTAGACGAATTTGATACCATCTAGGAGATCATAACATATCAAAACTAATTTAAAGACTCTCGTCAATCGAGAGTCTTTAGTTGTTTTGCTAAAAAAAAGATTTTTTTATTTAACAAATATTTACAACCTTACTCTAAAATGTAAGCAAGATCGTTTTATTATTTTTGTTAAAAACTTAAACAAGTCATAAAGTTCTTTCTAAATAAACCCTATTATGTATAGTTATTCTAACCAGGCATTAGAAATTAATGTCACAGCCAAAGATACTGCAGGTACTGTTAAACAAATTCAAGAAGTTATTGGCGGTACCATCGAAGAGCGATGGGGAGAGTTTACACTTATCGTAAATAACCTTAACGCCCACGGTTCTATACGATTCATCACATTTGATTGGGGAGTTAGTTTGTTAGAATATGATATTATCTTCCATAAAGAGGTTGTTCTTATTATGGATGCCTCTGAATATAATCCAATTCATTTTGCATATTGCCTCACTGGATTTTGTGGTCATCGTTTTGGTTATCAGAAGGAGATACATACGCTCGAGAAATTTCAGTCAGTTATCATAACCAGTAGAGATGGTGGTTACAACTATGGATACTTTCCTAAAGAAGAAAAGCTGGAAATTAATGTCATACAAATAGCTAGAAAAAAATACCTGAAGAAGAAGCTTAATAATGTTTCTCAATTAAATGAGAAACTATATCAGGTTTTTATGGATGAAGATCATGAAAAAGCTTTTGCCTATTTCGGCACCTATAATCTTAGATTAGCAGATAAAATATCAGCTTTGAGAAAGATAAAGCAAAAAGGGATGATTCGAATTTTGCAAATCGAAGGAATGGTATATCAAATTCTTTCAATGCATATACAGCAGCATGATAGAGCTATGAAAAAAGAGGTGTTACCTACTACCTTATTAAGAAGAGAGTTGACTATTATTCGTAGGCTTGCTAAGAAAATTATTAATAATGTATCGAAGGATTATTCTTTGGAACAATTATCCGAAGAAAGTGGATTGTCCCAAGCAAAATTACAAGAAGGTTTTAAAGTGTTATATACGAGAACAGTGACAGAATATATTCGTCACGTTCGGTTAGAAGTAGCTAGAGATCTTATTAGATCTACGGATATGAATATCTCGGAAGTTGTGTATTCTATTGGTTTTAGTAGTAGAAGTTATTTCTCCAAAATTTTTAAAGAGAAGTATAATATCAGTCCTAATGATTTTAAAAATAGTGTAGAAAGGCCAGTTGAACAAATTATGGCAAGCTAAACGCTGTTATTTAAAAATCTTACGGATTAAATATAATATTCCGTACTTTTTAACAGCACTAAGTATTGTAGAAACCCATTGATTTGGCAATAAATCTTGTTTTAATTGATCTTTTGTTACTTTCATTTCCTCAATACAAATTTGTCGTTGTAAATTGAGAACTTTCAAGTCTTTTTGGATTTCGCTAAATGAAGTATATTCTTTTCTCATAGTTTTTAGTCAAAAAATTCTTTACCTATTTTCTTAATTACTTTTTTATCGATTGATTTTCGTAGTAAGTAACTTATTCCAGTCATGATAAAAAGGAATGTTGCTACAAGAAGACATGAAAGACTATAGCTTTCTAAAATTTCTCCTAACCATAGTACAGAAGCAACCAGTAAAAAAATAAATCCTAAAAATAGCAAGCTGCCTATGATGGCAAGCTTGCTTAAATAGGAAAATGTTCGTGTTAGTTGCTGAAATATCTTCAGTTTGAAGTATTTTTCAGAAACTTCTACATACGTTTTACTAGTATCTAAAACAGTGCTGGCACTGTTATTAATGGAATCAAAAACGCTCATTATGATGTTTTTTGTAATTTTTGAGTTTTTGATTTCAATCTTTCTAATTTCTTTTCTAAAGAGGTAATTAAATCCTCAGCCTTATGACTTGCATCAGAAACAATTAATTCTAGTTGATCATCTAATGTTTCTTTCTTTGAGGATAAGGTCGTATTTATTTTATCTTGGAGCGAAATAGCCTCATTTGCGATTCTATCTTTAGCGGCGGTTGTTTCTTTTGCAATTTTTTGTCTTGTATTTGATCCTTTATCAGGAGCAAATAAAATTCCTAAGGTAGTTCCTATTACTGTACCAGCTAGCACGCCTAATATGGTATTACTTGAATTACTCATTTTAATCTTTTTTAAAGGTTAATATTTCTTTATTACAAAGATCTTCAATCAAATAAGATTGTATTAACTCAAATCATGGAGATGTTAACGGATATCAACTTTAGTAAAAGGATCAAGATTTGATGTAAATGCGTTCATACTTTACATCTTCTCCATTTAATTTTGATTTGATCTTAGAAAGTAATAGCTCATTATACCAAGAAGTAAATGAGTTTAGATTTCATTTTCACGATGTAATGAACTCTTAAAAGAATATAAAATGAAAAACAAAATTCAAACAAATTTCCCTTTTACAGGAGAAGTTTTAAATACATATGATCTTTTTACAGATGATCAAATAGAAAATGCGTTAGAAAAGTCAGCTGAGACTTTTACCTCTTGGAGAAAAGTTACTCTAAAAGAAAAAGTAGAGATGCTTGCGCGATTATCTGATATTTTAGAAGAGAATAAAAAGGTATGTGCCAATCTAATTACTTTAGAAATGGGAAAACCTTTTAAGCAAAGCATTGCAGAAATAGATAAGTGTATTTGGCTGATAAATTTTTATGCAAAAAATGCAGAACAATTTTTATCAGATGAACTTATCGAAACTGATGCAGAAGAAAGTTTTATCAGCAAGGATCCTTTGGGAATCATATTTGGAATCATGCCTTGGAATTATCCTTTTTGGCAAGCTTTACGATTTGCTATACCTACGATAACAGCAGGAAATACCATTGTACTAAAACATGCTAATAATGTTTTAGGATCTGCTTTAATGATTGAAGATATTTTTAGAAAAGCAGGATATCCTGAATATTGTTTTCAAACCATAATTGCTACTCACGACCAAGTTGAAGATATCATAGGTGATGATCGTATAAAAGGAGTAAGTTTTACTGGTAGCGAAAAGGCAGGGAAGAAAATTGCGGAGCTTGCAGGAAAATATCTTAAAAAAATAGTCCTTGAACTTGGAGGAAGTAATGCCTGTATCATATCAGAAGATGCTGATTTAGATAAGTATATAGATACAATTGTTAAAGCTAGACTTCAGAATACCGGACAAAGTTGTATCGCAGCTAAACGATATATCGTAGAAGAAAAAATTTATGATAAGTTTTTAGAATATTACAATAATGGAATTCAAAAATTAAAGTTTGGAGACCCGCTACATCATGAAACGGATATTGCTACTATGGCAAGAGAAGATCTTGCAGAAGAAGTGGAACAACAGATTACTGAATCCGTAAATAAAGGCGCAAAAATTTTCATTGGTGGTAAACGAGATAAAGCTTACATAGAGCCTACTATTCTAACAGATGTTACTCCTGATATGCCAGTTTTTAATGAAGAGGTATTTGGTCCGGTAGCATCGATAATCAAAGCAGAAAACCTAAAGCATGCGATACAATTAGCATCAAACTCTAAATACGGCTTAGGTACAATGGTTTTTACCGAAGACCAGCAAAAAGTGAGAGAATTAATTAGTGAGATTCCCGATGGAGCGCTATTCGTTAATGAAATGGTTAAATCGGACCCTCGATTACCTTTTGGTGGTACTAAAGCCTCTGGTTATGGTAGAGAACTTTCCAAAGAGGGAATATTAGAGTTTGTAAATAAAAAGACAGTTTATATAAAATAATTTAAAAAAGAAAAATACCTATATGAAATTTATAAAAGACGAAAATGAAGAAAGAAGAGATTACATTTTTCAAAAAAATAAGAAAACAAAACTGGGAGCTAAGTTCATACTTCTTGTATTAGCATTCTTAATTGTAGGAGTAGTTGCCTCTGGAATTTTTTTAGAATACTTGTAGTAGATTAAAATTTTCAAATGCGTCAATGTTGCTATGAAATAAGATAACATACCCTGTTTAGTCGTAGTATTTTTGATGTGAAGTTAAATGATGTTGAATTTTAAAAATAAAAAATGATCAAGAAAATAATATATATGTTTTTACTAAGTCCGATGATGATGTTCGCACAGAAGACTACGGTAGAACTCGCAGCGTTTGATGAGTTAAAAGTGTATGATGCTATCAATGTTACATTAATTAAAGCGGCAGAGAATAAAGCTGTCATTACTGGTGATGATGTCGACCAAGTAGCAATTGTTTCTAAAAATGGTAGAGTAAAAGTAAAAATGGAGATTGATAATATTCTCGATGGGAAAGATACCAACGTTACCATTTACCATACAGAAGATCTTGCCCTTATTGATGCAAATGAAAATTCGGTGATTACTTCAAATAGTACTATAGAATCAAAGTACATAACTATTAGAGCCCAGGAAGGTGCCGAAATAGATTTAAAAGTTAATGCAATAAACTTGGATTCAAAAGCAGTATCAGGAGGAAAGATTAGTATTTCGGGTGATGTACCAAATCAGGATGTCTTAGTACGAACAGGAGGAAAATATTTTGCAAAGAAATTATCCGCAGAACAAACAGATGTTACAGTTCTTGCTGGAGGAAAAGCTTATATAAATAGTGATGAGTACGTGGATGCGAGTGTAACCGCTGGAGGCATCATTGAAATCTATGGAAATCCCGAAAAAGTAAAACAAGATAAAACCTTAGGTGGATCGATTGTGATCCGTAAGTAATTGTGTATGTTGATTCATAATTAAGTTTGATTGATGATGATTAAAGGGAGATTGAATTTGGGGTATTCATCTCCC
Source organism: uncultured Aquimarina sp. (assembly GCF_947492115.1). Taxonomy (NCBI): domain Bacteria; kingdom Pseudomonadati; phylum Bacteroidota; class Flavobacteriia; order Flavobacteriales; family Flavobacteriaceae; genus Aquimarina; species uncultured Aquimarina sp. The sequence continues at coordinate 926,415 of NZ_CANLMM010000002.1, read as the reverse complement.
TTTTTTCTTGAAAAGAAGAATAATAAGGTTTATAAAGAATTAAAAAAATGGCAAAAATAATAGAAGTTAAAATAGACAGAATACCAGATTTTATTGAAGTTGATGATGATAAAACAAATGAGGTGCTTATTCATACAGAACTTGAATTTCATCCACTAGATATAGAAACAAATATGGAGTATATATTACATCTTTTTGTATACGATGTACATGGTAAGAAAGATGTTCCAGTATTGATTTCTAATTGGGATGATACAAAGGTCTTAAGAGTGGCTAGAGATGATAGAAGAGATGATTTCTTATGTAAAGAAAGTGTGCTTATCAGATCAAGCGAAATCAATAAAAAAAGTGTAACCATAAAGACACCAATGATTTTGAAATTAGGGAAGCTGCAAGAAAACACTTCGGTGTATACCAGAAAATTTGAAGTGTTTGCGACCATGATACCTGCTGTTGACCGTGTATCTAATTGGTCTAAACCATTTGAGTCTCAATTAGTATTTAAAAGTAAATAATAAGAATATGAACGTTTCGGAACAACTTTTATCGATATTACAAAATGAAGGAGTAAGACATATTTTTGGTGTGGCTGGAGATGCTCTAAATCCATTAGTTGATGCTATAGCAAAACAAGATGTGGTACAATGGGTAGGTGTTAATCATGAAGGAAATGGCTCATATGCTGCTTTTGCACAAGGAGAACTTGGTAATAATTTTGGAGTGTGTGCAAGTACTGTAGGACCTGGAGCATTACACCTTATTAATGGGTTGTATAATGCAAAAAAGGAGAGAACACCAGTAATTGCTATAACAGGTCAGGTTCCTGTAGAGTTCTTAGGAACAAATTATCATCAGGAAGCAGATTTGCAAAAAATATTTGATGATGTATGCGAGTATCAAGCAATCGTACGATCACCAGAAGAGGCTCCAAGAGTGATTCTGAGAGCAATTAAAATTGCTATTAATCATAATTGTGTTTGCAGAATCGAACTTCCTGGTGATATAGCTCAAATGAAAGCTAAAAATCACGATTATATCCATAAAGTTTTTAGATCCAAAAGTAATATCATACCACAAAATGATGAATTGATCGAAGCCGTAAATTTAATTAATGAAGCATCTACAGTAGGGATATTAGCTGGAGCGGGATGTAGAGATGCGAAGCAAGAAGTGTTAGCATTATCCAAAAAGCTAAAAGCACCAATTACCCATTCATTAAGAGCGTCTGATATTTTTGATCATTCTACACAAAATGTAGTAGGATTAACAGGCTTGATCGGAAATCCTTCGGGATATAAAGCAGTGATGGATTGTGACTTACTTTTAATGCTAGGTACCGATTTTCCATATAGTGATTTTTTACCCGAAAACACTAAAATCATTCAGGTGGATATAAGACCAGAGAATTTAGGAAATAGATGTCCTATTAATCTTGGTCTTCATGGCGATATTAAATCTACGGTAGCAAGTCTGTTAATAAATACAACGGATAAAGAAGATGATACCTTCTTAAAAAAATTGAAACAACAATTTGAAGAATGGAAAGAAGGAAATAGAGACAAAGCAGACCCATCACGAGATATGGAGCCATTGCATCCACAAATATTTGCGAAAGCAATAAGTGATACAGCATCTGATGATGCCATTTTTACGATAGATACAGGAACGGCGGCAATTTGGGCTTCAAACTTTATGAATTTTAATGCAGAAAGACGAGTAATAGGATCATTTAATCATGGTTCTATGGCCGTAGGATTACCCTCAGCAATAGGAGCGCAGCTTTTACATACCGATCGAGAAGTATGGAGCCTTGTTGGAGATGGAGCTTTTAATATGTCATTACAAGATTTTTCTACAGCAGTACATAATAATCTTCCTGTTAAAATTATAGTTTTTAATAATTCGCAATTGGGGTTTGTAAAAATAGAAATGGAAGAAGCTGGATTAGCTCCTAACATGGATGCATTAAAAGTCAATAACTTCAATTTTGCTGAGTATGCTAAATTATGTGGAGGAGACGGTATTAGAGTAGAAAAAGCGAAAGATATTCTTACTGCAGTCGCATTAGCGAAAAAGTCAAGTAAGCCATTTGTGATAGATGCTGTAGTTACAAATGCAGAGCTCTCATTACCACCTAAAATAGGTTTTGAAGAAGTAAAAGGCTTTGGCATGTCAAAGATAAAAGAAGTGCTAAGAGCGTTTAATGGAGAAAAAGAACAATGGGAAAATATCAAAGAGGAGGTTGAAGCATATTTTGATTAAATCGATAAAAAATAAAAAATTATATACATATGGACATAGAGAATTTGGGGTTAACAAAAGAAAATTGGGAATATTTCTTAAAATGGGTTTGGGATTTCGTGCCGAGTCTTCTATCTGCTATTGTAATTTTCTTTATAGGTATATGGGTTATTAACCTTTTTAGTAAAGGATTAAAGAAGTTTTTTCAGAAAAGAGATTATGATGAAACCTTAGAACGATTTTTATATGATCTAATTAATTTAGGGTTAAAAGTATTATTAATCATACTAGTAATAACTCAGTTAGGAGTCCAAACATCGTCTCTGGTTGCAATATTGGGAGCTGCTGGTTTGGCTGTTGGATTAGCACTGCAAGGCTCTTTGGCAAACTTTGCCGGCGGCGTGTTAATTTTGTTTTTTAAACCTTTTAAAATTGGTGATTTTATAGAAGCGCAAGGAACATCAGGAACAGTGAAAGAGATTACTATTTTTACTACTAAACTAAATACTTTTGGGAATCAATTAGTCATAATTCCAAACGGGAAACTATCTAATGACAACATCACAAACTATTCAGCAGAAAATAAAAGACGAAATAAAATAGACATCGGAATTTCTTATAGTAGTAATATTAAACAAGCGAAGGATATACTATTAGAGCTGGTGAATGAGCAAGAAGCGGTAATCAAAGATCCCTTACCCGAAGTAGTAGTTTCTTCTTTAGGGGACAGTTCGGTGTCTTTATCCATACGTTATTGGGCATCAAATGAGGATTTTTGGGCGATACATTTTTACACAATGGAGCAAGCTAAAAAGAGACTTGAAGAAAATGGAATTTCTATACCTTTCCCACAACGTGAAGTTAGAATCCTGAGTACTACAACTAATGAAATGAAATAAAACCTTTAAAATATATTATGATGAGTGATAGACCAAGAATTAAAAACGAGGCACAGTATGAGGCGCTGCGCGAAAAAGGATATAGTAAAGAAAAATCAGCTAGAATTGCAAACACTCCAGATAGTGGTACAAAAGGAGGAAAAGCAACAAATTATGAAGACCGAACAAAAGATGAGTTATATGAACAAGCAAAGGATATCGGTATTGAAGGAAGATCAAAAATGAACAAGGAAGAGCTTATTGATGCATTACGAAATAATTAAATTTGGTTTTCTATTGGAAAGAAAAACATAAGTAGAATATTTAAATTTATAGATCAGAGTTTATCTGTTATACTCTGTCCAATAGGAAATTACTTTTGGTAATTTCTCTTTCAGATCTAAATAATTTTTAGGTTTTGTAATATAGCTATTGCCTCCTAATAAATATGTTTCCTTAATCTCTTCAGGTCTTTCAGAAGAGCTTAGAATTATAACAGGTACATTTTTTATCTGTTTTTTGTTTCTTAGGTAATTCAAAACTTCTAAACCGTTCATTTTAGGTAGTTTTATGTCCATAAGAATGCATTTTGGAGGATGAGTAATAAATTCTGAGGACTCAAAAAACTGAATTGCAGATTCACCATCTTCTAGGTATTTTATCTCACAATCCTTCATTTCTTTTTCGACAACACGTCTCATTAATTCTATATCAGTTCGGCTATCTTCTACAGAGACTATATAAGGTCTATTCATTTTCATAACATTTTTACAAGACAGGAAGTAACATTTATTTCCTTTCTTATCATATTCTCCAAGAATTATATATTTAGTTTCCTGGATTTGATGTAATTCAATTTGGTTAAAAATACCAAAAAATATGATTTTAAAGTTTTTGATATTTCCTTACAAATAGTAACAACAAAAATAAGTAAGACTTTCTCTAATGTTATTGTGAAAAATATAGATGTTAGCTTGATTGCTAATTGTTTGTAATTGGGAAATATAATTTGAATTCTGAACCGACTCCTTTTTCGCTCATTGCGGATATAGAACCATGATGTGTTTGCATGATTTTATGGCAAATCGCTAGACCTATACCTGTTCCTTTATATTGTGTTTTTTCATGAAGACGGTGAAATAGCTTAAAAATAGACTCTTTGTGTTTTGGGTCAAAACCTATACCATTGTCTTTAAAAGTGATTTCTAAGAAATGAGATGATGAATTCTCTAGATTTTCGGATAAATTATGATGTATCCAAAGTTCAGGAATAGCGTTAGTTTTTCTATATTTTATAGCATTAGAAATCAGATTTACAAATACTTGTTTGATTAGAAACGGTATTCCATATATTTCTGGAAAATTAATAGTATGAATTTGCACCTGATGTTTACTAATTTCTTCTTCTAGTTCTATGAATGCATCTTGAAGAATGGTATTCAAATCAATTTTTTCAAAAGGAAGCTGCTTTTTTCCGATGCTAGAATAGTCTAGAAGATGAAGAATAAGTTGCTGCATTCTCTCCGAAGAATCGTTTATTTTATCTAGATAGTTAAGAATTTTATCAGGAATCGTTTCTTGATCTACGTTAAGTATGCGTGAAATGAACATTCTTATTTTTCGTAACGGCTCTTGTAGGTCATGACTAGCAATATGGTTAAAAGAATCTAGTTCTTCATTTATGGTGAGAAGCTCTTGATTTTTTTCCTTTAGTAGTTTTTTGGATTTGATTTCTTCGGTAACATTTCGAATAACCCCTAGCATCATTTGGCCGTCTCTCGAAGGAATAAAATGAGCATTTAAAGAAAAATATAAAAGCGTATTATCATTTTGTATAGAAAATTCAAACGGAGGTAATACATCTTCATACTGCAAAGTCTCAATTTGTAAACGAAGTTTAGCACTTTTTTGTTCATCCAAAAAGCAAAATACTCCTTCATTTTGAAGGCATTTCGCATCAATTGTGTCTTTAAAAAGTTCTCGTATGTTTTCTGAGAAGACCCAAATGTTTTTGTTAATATTCCACCTAAAACTAGCAGTTTTTGATATCTGTTCTGAGTCATTAAGGATCGTATTTTGAAACTCTAAATGACGTAAAGAATCTCTTAATTGAGCTTCCACTTTTTTTAGTTTGCTGATATCTTTAGAGGTAACAATAATACCATTGTTTTGTTTGATCACCTTACCTTCTAACCAAACAGTCTTTTCTTCAAATTCAAATTCTCGTTCATAAGTTATCTCAAAATTTTCCTTATTGTAACAGGCAGTATATATTTCGAAAAGACCGTTTTCAAAAATTACAGGAAAAATTTCTGAAGCACTCTTGTTAATTAACAAATCAATACTTGATTTTATATATTTTTCAAAATTATTGGTGATATACACTAATTTAAAATCAACAAGTTGTTCTTGTTCAAAAATTGGTGTAAAATAACTAATAATACTTTCTGAACGATCAATAAGTGATTGTAAAAATTCTGTAGATTCTACGTCTATAGTAAGTGCAATATGATCATTTTTATGAGTCAAAAACGTATGATTTTATCAAGCTAAAATTAATTTTAAAAAGAAGAGAACAAATTACAACATTATTGCCTAATAGAGATAAAGTTTATGTCTAAATTTTGAAGATCAGCTCTTTAAAAACATCATATTAATGGCTGATTTTAGTAAAGAAAATAAATTGACTCAATAATGATATGAATAACCTCAATACAGTTAAACATAAATATGTAAAATATAGAATGATTGATTATATTTGTTTAATCTTTTAAGATTATAATTAAACGTTTGGTAACAAAATTAATGTTCTAATTCATGAAGTTTTATCTAAAATACGATATGGATGTAATTTTCAGAAAGACTTTAGAACAACAGCTAAGCAATTTGCAGGTGGCTTATAAGATCAATGGTTTAGGCGAGATAGAGTTTTTGCAATCGTTGAGCGCAGAAAAGGTAAAAGAGCTTACGGTTTTACTTTCGGTTTATGGAATAGAAATCATCAATGATCATAAGAGTGAAATTGTCCAAAGAATTAAAGATGCGATTTCGGAAATGGTACTAGATACTTCTTCCGAAAGAAATCATAAGTTATCAGAGTATTTGCCAAACAAATTAGAATATTCTTATACTTATTTGTCTAGCTTATTTTCAGAAAGCACGTATACTTCTTTAGAAAATTTTTTAATTATAAAACGTATCGACAGAGTAAAGCAAATGTTGGTTCATGAAAAGTTAACACTTTCACAGATAGCATTTGAGTTAGGTTATAGCAGTAATGCTCATGTATCAGCTCAATTTAAAAAAATAACAGGATTGACTCCCACGGTTTTTCAAAAAATTATTAAAAAACGTTCTGAGAACAAAACATCATTTAAGCAATCTTAATTTTGGTAAAATGTATCTAGATAGACTCCATATAGCATTAGTAGAAGATGACGAGGACGATAGAATGTTTTTTAAGGATGCTATAGACGAGATCCAAATGAAGACAAATCTTTTGCTTTTTGGGAATGGACAAGAGTTCTTGGATCATATTTTACTTCCTGGTCAATCTCTACCTCATTTGGTGTTTTTGGATCTCAATATGCCTATAAAAAACGGGATAGAATGTTTAGAAGAATTAAGAGCTCAAGAGCGATTCAAAAATTTATCTATAGCGATCTATTCTACTTCCTCTTCTGATCAAGATATAGAGGACACTTTTATCAAAGGTGCCAATATATATATCAATAAACCAAATGACTTTAATAAACTGAAATCTGTCATTTCAGAGGTTTTAAAGATTAATTGGCAATATCATACTTCTAATTTAAGTCGAGAAAACTTTCTTTTAAGAGTTTAATCTTTTGATTGTAAGTCGTTTATTCTTTCTGTAGTGGTAATTATATAACATTTTCCAAAAATTATATAATACTATTTTTTGTGTTGTTTAAGAAATTTACATAAAAAATAAACAAGATTCCTATGAAGACTAAACATTATGCAAGGGTAAGCAGAATCTTTAAAGATTTAAAAAATTATCCAAACAGCTCTGTTATAAATAGTGATAACAGTTCATCTGATAGAACATCAGTTAAATCCGTAAAAGTCGATCTTTTATCTAATCCTGGGATTTGAATCATCTTTTTTAGAAACTCTTAAACACAATCAATCTTAAAAATTTTGAAACGTTATGAAAGCTTCAGAAAATAAATCAATCATTTCTAGTAAATATCTGGATGCGTTGGCTTCTACTTTAAACATAGATTTTCCAGGTGATCAAAATGATGTTGTATTGCCCATACATTCAGAAAAAGGATTCGGGCATGTTAATTTTTTCTCCTCTGGAAATTATAAATGGTATACTGAAATAAATATTAATTGTCATGTAGATATTAAGGTTCCGCTACTGGAGGATAGTTTAGGGTTGATTCATTTTATATATTGTTCCAAAGGAAGTGTTACACATGAATTAGATGGAAATAAGCAGATGTTGAACGAATTTCAAACAGCCATCATATACGATAAGAAATTGTCTTATCTTTCGTTCACCGAAGGTGAGGAGGCAAAGGTTGTTGTCATATCAGTGGCAAAGCCTAGTAGTGTTTTGTTTTCGAATATTGCCAGGGATATTCATAACTTATTCGAAGGCAAATTGGTAAATGAAAAGTTTAGTTATTATGGATCCTCTAATCTTAAAATTTCCGAAGAGGTCGCAAAGATAAATACTACCAATAAAAAAGGGCTTGTAAAAAAATTATATGTAGAGAGTATCATCCAGATGATTTTGGCAATGGAAATTCAGCATCATCAAAAAGATTTAGATTCTCAAAATGAATTATACGGAGTGTTAACCCTTAGAGAACAAAAGATCGTTAAAGAAGTTGCAAAAGAAATACGTGAAAATTGTGATTATCCTTTCTCTATCAAATACCTAATGGATCAAACAGGACTTTCTGCTGCTAAACTACAAGATGGATTTAAGATGTTATATAATCGAACTGTTACTGATTATGTGAAAAATACGAGAATAGAAAAAGCTGAAAACTTAATAAAGACAACAGATCTCAATATATCGGAAATTGTTTATAGCATAGGATTTACGAGCAGAAGCTATTTTTCTAAAATTTTTAAGGAAAAATACAATTGTAGTCCACGACATTATCAAGAGAGATCTAGAGATTACTCCTTTTCGAGAATTGCATAAACCATAAAGCTTATTCCAACAAAATGACCGCATGAAGATGCGGTCATTTTGTTATAGTGGATGTTAGTGGCTAACTAGTAAGCTTTCATTCCTTCTTTTCTTCTTTCCAGTTGATCTTTTAAATCTCGGATTGTTTCGTTGATAGCATCGATAAAATTATTTTCATCGGAGGAAGCATAAATTCTTGGTCCAGGAGCACTTAGTCGTATACCACAATGATGAGCTTTTTCACTATTGGAAGCATTCGTTTTTTTGAAAAAGATATCTGCTCTTATCACAAAAGGAAATTTTTCCTCGATCATATCGAGCTTATCTTTTACCTGCATTTCTAGGCGGTCACTAGCACTAATGTTAGTATATTCAAAAATGGTTTTCATTATATAATTTTTTGTAGATTATCTATTTATCTCATGATTTACTAAAGATTAGGAATTAATCATTTAGATTTTTAAGAGGTTGATCATTGTTTTGTTCTAAACCATTTTCAGATGAATATAGTCCATTAGTTATGGTGCCGTAGTTCCCATTAAACGTAAACTCTCGTTGTAACATTCGAGTTCGTTTAGAAGGATCTTCTTGATCTCTTAAATCTTCAGGAAGATCATCTGGATTTCCTCCATAATATCCCAGAGCAATGGCGGTAGCTATGTGATACTCATCAGGAAAATTAAATTCCTTTTTCGCTTTTTCATAATTTACACCTGCCATTTGGTGTAATCCTATTCCCAAATGTTGAGCCTGAGCTGTAATGTTTCCAATAAAAAGACCTAGATCATGTAGCGCATGAAAGTTCTCTTCGCCTTCATCTGTTGTTTTTTTGAAGGCAGTTAATAAAAGTACTGGCGCATTTGTTGCCCATGATTTATTAAAATCACTAAGACAGGCTTCGATTCTTTTGTAAGTTGAACTTCCTTTAATGGCCCAAATGATTCTCCATGGTTGTCTGTTATACGAACTAGGAGCCCATCTTCCCGCTTCAAAAAGAGTTCTTAATTCCAATTCGGATACCGGAGTTTCTGAGAAAACTCTAGGTGAATAGCGCTCTTTTAATATTGGTAGTATGTCAAATTTTGTTTCTTTTTCTTCTGCAATTATGTTTCCCATATGTAATGTTTTAAAATTATGTGTAACCTAGAATGGTTACGACGAGTAGTGAAGTAATAAGCCGTGTAAGAAAGGTCAAATAACTTGATCTTTCTTACACTTATATGCTTATAAAATATGATTACAACTTTCTCGCGAGTGTTCTGTTGTTATGCATTAACAACTTGTTCTTCATGTTTACCTTCGCATAGTTCTTCGATAACTTTATCGATAAAAGCTGGTAAATCATTAGGATTTCGGCTAGTGGTAAGACCACTGTCTACAACTACAGCTTCATCTTTCCATTTAGCACCTGCATTGATAACATCATCTTTAATAGAATGGTAAGAAGTAACTTCTCTATTTTCAATTACTCCTGCACTAATTAATAGCCAAGGAGCATGACATATAGCTGCCACTGGTTTCCCGCTTTTAAAGAAAGACCTAATAAATTCTAATGCATCATTATTTGTTCTTAAGATATCTGGATTTATAACACCACCTGGTAAAACTAGCGTATGATAATGTGATGAATTTGCATCAGCTAATGTTTTATCCACTTTAATGGATTTTCCCCAATTACCGTCTTCCCAACTTTTTATCTCTCCAGTAGTATCAGATATGATATGTACTTCAGCTCCTTCTTTTTTTAAAGCGTTATAAGGCTCAAATAACTCCGAAGCTTCAAATCCATTTGTAGCAAGAATAGCTATGTTTTTGTTTTCTAATTTCATAGGTTTTAATTTTTTACAGTTTATGCTATTTTCTGTAAAGGTACTTGTAACCTATTGTTATCGGGTGCTTAAAAAAGAGAGAAGTTAACTCATATGCTGGTAACGTAATTTTTAGGTCAGATATATTTGATTTTTGAATTCAGTAAAGTGTAGGTAAGATTTTTTAAAAAATCATTACCAATAAAAATGATACTCCATATAGTATTATGGAACCTATTAGTAATAGGAATAAAGATTTAGTTAGTTTCTTTTTGAAATTGATTTTGTTCGGCATGTAAATTTTATAATTGTGGTTAACCAGTTATTACAAATAATAACCTAACGCATAATAACTTCTTTTACTGCTAGAGTCAAGAGTTTTAACAGGGTTTAACCATTTTTTGTTATAATTATGAGAATGGCTTAGTACTACTTGATTTAGAATAAAAAATGTATGACTCTTCCTTTTTTAGATGAATTAGAATTTTAGTGTCAACATAATTAATCATCAATCTTTATACATCAAAATTTGATCTTCTTCAATGATTACTAGGATTGATGTAGTACAGGAAACTTATCTAAAACAAAAAAGTCCAACATTTCTGTTGGACTTTTGCTCCCCCTCTTGGGCTCGAACCAAGGACCCTTTGATTAACAGTCAAATGCTCTAACCAACTGAGCTAAGGAGGAATATGCTTTTGCAAATGTAGAGTGTTTTTCTCTTTTGCGAGTGCAAATATATACTAATTTTTGATACTCAAAAAGTTTTTTTTAATTTTTTATCATTTTCCGAAAATTGCACGATAAATATCGTTACCATTTGCGAAAAGAAGTAAAGCGATTAAGATTACAAAACCTACTAGTTGCGCATACTCCATAAATTTGTCATTTGGCTTTCTTCCTGCGATAATTTCATATAATAAAAACATTACATGTCCACCATCCAATGCAGGAATTGGTAGAATATTCATAAATGCTAAAATAATCGAAATAAAAGCGGTCGTACTCCAAAAAGCTGCCCAATCCCAAACAGGAGGGAATAAATTACCGATAGCAGCGAAACCACCTATTTGCGTAGCTCCTTTTTTTGTAAATACATATTTAAATTGTGCGATATAGTCGTGTAATTTCCAATAACTATAATCGAACCCTTTTCCAATACTTTCTACAAAAGAATATTGTTCTCTATTAATTTTATAAAAAACAGGATAAACACCAATAGTTCCTTTTTCATCGGTCTTAACAGAAATTGTCTGTTCCGATCCATCTCTAAGAAAAGTGATATCGATTTTTTGATCTTCTTTTGGTTTTACTTCTTTTTGAAATTCATTCCACCATGTTATTTTCGTACCATTCACTGATAAAATTTTGTCTCCATTTCTTAAACCTGCTTTGTAAGCTGGTCTATCAGCTACCACGGTATCTAATATTGGTTTAAGTCGGATATCAAATGGCTCCATTACTCCTTCTTGGAACATAGTTTTACCTATATCTTCTGGAAGGTCAATAGTTTTTGTGCTACCATCAGCTGATAATACAGTAATATTTTGAACATCTCTTAAAAAGAGAAACATATTGATATCGGTAGCATCTTTAAAGTCTTCTCCATTTACTTTTAGAATTCTATCTCCATCTCTGAAACCGTATTTTTCAAAGATTTCAGCCACTTCATATCCATCAGGAATATCTTCCATAGAAACGTAAGATGTACCCCAAGTGAAAATGATAGCCATATAGATTAAAAACCCTAGAATAATATTAACAGTTACTCCACCAAGCATAATAATCAATCGCTGCCAAGCAGGTTTAGATCTAAATTCCCAAGGTTGTGGAGGACCTGCCATTTGTTCTTTATCCATGCTCTCATCTATCATTCCAGAAATTTTGACATAACCGCCTAAGGGTAACCAACCGATTCCGTAAACAGTTTCGCCAATTTTTTTCTTAAATAGAGAGTATTTTACATCAAAAAACAAATAGAATTTTTCTACTCGAGTTTTAAATAATTTAGCAGGAATAAAGTGTCCTAATTCGTGTAAAACGATTAAAATGGACAAACTTAATAATAGCTGTAATGCTTTTACAATTATTGGACTCATAGGGTCTAATTCAAAATTAAATCACGCAAAAGTAACCTTTTAGACTAGTTTATAAAAGAAATCAGGTCTACAGATGTAGGTTTTAGTATTTTTTTAGCGAAAACAATAATTTCTTATACGATAAACCTCGTAATTTTGTTATTCTTAAAAAAACAGGTATGCTTCGCTTTTTTTCCAAGTACAAATTCTTTGCCATTGTACTATTTGTATTATCTGCAATTATAATTTCAATTATTTATTCTATTCTAAAACCTAAACGCGTTCTTAGAGTGTATGAACCAGATATGGTAGCTACTGAATTAGTAGATAGCACCGTACAACACGTTCGTAAATATCATAAAATTGCAGATTTTAGTTTATGGAATCAAAATGGTAAGAATATTACACAAGCAGATTATAACGATAAAATTTATGTAGCAGATTTCTTTTTCACTACATGTCAGACAATTTGTCCAATTATGACAGATCACATGAAGTTAATTCAGAATAGATTAAAAAAAGACTCTGAAGTAAAGCTACTATCTCACACAGTAATTCCAGAAACAGATGATGTGCCGCAATTGAAGGAGTATGCAAAACGAAAAGGTGTTGATGATACCAGATGGAACCTAGTTACCGGAGATAAAAAACAAATTTATGATCTGGCACGTAAGTCTTACTTAGTTGCCAAATCAAATGGAGATGGTGGACCTTATGATATGATTCATACCGAAAACTTTGTATTGGTTGACAAAAAGAAGCGGATTAGAGGGTTTTATGATGGTACAGATTTAGAGGAAATAGAACGTTTGTTAGAAGATATAGAGGTTTTAAAAGAAGAAAACGTAAAATAACACAGCCGCCATATGTTATAGGTAAGCCTGACAGCTGTGTTTCTAGGGATTACTCATAAATTTTAAGAATGCATACGCGCATACTTAAGACATTGATGGTCGCAGATTTCTGATATTACCATTCTGGTTCAAGACCAATGGTAAATGAAGTAGGAGTGCATCTAGTATATGAAACAAGAATTCCATCTTCATTTACATAACAGATTAGTTTTTCGTCCCACCCATCAGGACAATCTGGTCTCCAAGGTGGTAAATTTCCTGCTGTGGGGATGACTAGTTTGTCGAAGACATCAACCTTTCCATCTACCGAAGAAATTGTAAAACTTGTAATAAAAGCATTACGCAATCTATAGGATAGTTTACTTCCTGTTTTTTCGTTTCTTGCTACGAGGTATTCACCATCTTTCTTTGGTATTCTAACGGTATATTCATCGTACTTTTCAATTTTATCAGCTTTATCATCATTAAACAAGTTGATATTTTCTGAATCTACACTATTCTTTTCACAAGAAGAGATAACTACAACGAAGCAAATTGAGAATACCTGAAGTAGTAGGTTTTTAAGATTTTTCATTGTTATAGGTTTTAATTACAAATAGAATTTTTCTTACTCTATTGAAGGCTTTTCAGTTTCCGCCTGTTTCTAAATTTAGATGGGTTGAAAGTAATTTCGATTTCTGGTATCAGTGTCCGAGAATTTTGAATTTCAAGGATTTCGGACTGTTTTTGAGGTGAAACACCTTTTTCTGATAGGATACAGACCCTTTTATGAAAGTATTCCAAAAAATATCATAAAACCTTGTATTAATCATGTACATAGTTTTCTCAATAGAGTTTTTTCCATTACTTTTGCCTTGTTTAAAATTATTCTAAATAAAGCTTGAAAGTCACCATTGCACATCTCAAAAAAGGTCAACGAGGATTGATTAAAGAAATTACTTCGGATACGATTCCTCTTAAGTTGCTGGAAATGGGTTGTTTACCTGGTAACGAGGTGCAGTTGGTTCAAACAGCTCCCTTTCAATGCCCAATGTATCTTACAATTAATGGTAGTCACCTAGCCATTCGAAAAGAGATCGCTTCACAAATAGAAATTGAAATTATTTAACCAGATTACTTTTTATGGCTAAGCAGATTAAAGTTTCACTTATAGGAAACCCGAATACGGGTAAAACGTCTGTTTTTAATTTGCTTACAGGGTTAAACCAACAAGTTGGTAATTATCCTGGTATTACGGTTGAAAAAAAAGAAGGTATTTGTAAACTACGAAGAGGAGTAAAAGCTCATATCTTAGATTTGCCAGGAACTTATAGTCTTAATGCATCTTCTTTAGACGAGAATGTGGTGATAGAAATATTACTCAATAGAAAGGATAAAGATTTTCCTGATGTAGCTGTGGTAGTAACGGATGTAGAAAACCTGAAAAGAAATTTATTACTATTTACTCAAATTAAGGATTTAGAAATCCCAACAATTCTGGTCATTAATATGGCAGACCGCATGAGTAAAATAGGTATTTCCTTGGATATTCCATTATTGGAAAAAGAGTTGAATACAAAGATTGCTTTAATAAGTGCTAGAAAAAATCAAGGTATAGATGAGCTAAAGGAATTAATTCTATCCTATAAAACACTCCCAGTAAAACCTTGTCTCAATGCGTTAAGTTTTGATCCAGATTATTTTGGAAGACTTCAAAAGGCTTTTCCAGATCAATCTTTGTATAAACTATGGTTGGTAATTACTCAGGATGTAAATTTCAGGAAAGTAGAAAAAAAGAAACTATCTATATCACCAGATTTTGAAATTAAATCAGAGAGTGAATTAAAACGATTTCAGCAAAAAGAAACTATAAAGAGATATCAGTTTATTAATCAGGTTCTCAAAAAAGGTCTCTTTGTAGACGAAAAATCTGCTACTGGATTACGTGCTCGGCTGGATAGAGTATTGACCCACAGATTTTGGGGCTATTTTATATTTTTTGCAATCCTATTATTAATATTTCAAGCTATCTATGATTGGTCTTCTTATCCAATGGATCTAATAGATGAGGGATTTGCTTGGTTAAGTGAGAGTACTAAATCTTTATTACCAGCAGGTCCTTTTGTAGATCTTATTACAGATGGTATTATTCCGGGATTAGGAGGAATTGTCATTTTCATTCCGCAAATAGCATTTTTATTTCTCTTTATTTCCATTTTAGAAGAAAGTGGTTACATGAGTCGTGTTGTTTTTCTTATGGATAGAGTAATGCGAAAATTTGGACTTAGTGGAAAAAGTGTTGTTCCATTAGTATCAGGAACAGCTTGTGCTATTCCGGCCGTTATGGCTACAAGAAATATTGAAAATTGGAAAGAAAGATTAATAACGATTTTGGTAGTCCCATTTACAACCTGTTCTGCAAGATTACCAGTGTATCTAATTATTATTTCCCTTGTGATTCCTGATAAAAAAGTAGGATGGGTGTTTAGTTATCAAAGTTTAACGCTTATGTTATTGTATTTTATAGGATTTGGAGGAGCGGTAGGAGCAGCCTGGATATTGAATAAGGTACTTAAAACAAAAAGTAAAAACTACTTTGTAATAGAAATGCCTGGTTACAAAGTTCCTTTATTAAAAAATGTACTTATTAATGTTGTAGAAAAGACGAAAGCGTTTGTTTTTGGTGCTGGAAAGATCATTATGGCACTTTCTATTATTCTTTGGGTATTTGCGAGTTTCGGTCCTAATGATCAATTTAGTAATGCAGAAGAAATTGTTACTGCAGAATATCCAAACTTATCTCAAGAAGAATTAGATCAGAAAATTGCATCTCACAAACTAGAATATTCGTTTATAGGTTATGCAGGAAAGGCTATTGAACCTATCGTAGCACCTTTAGGGTATGATTGGAAAATAGGTATTGGAATTATTAGTTCTTTTGCGGCTCGTGAAGTTTTTGTGGGAACACTAGCTACTATTTATAGTGTAGGAAGTGATGAAGAAGAAACTATAAAAAATAGAATGGCTGCCGAAGTACATCCGGTTACTGGCACTCCATTATTTAATTTAGCAAGTGGAATTTCATTATTATTGTTCTATGCTTTTGCAATGCAATGCATGAGTACTTTAGCAATTGTAAAAAGGGAAACTAACGGTTGGAAATGGCCAATGACACAACTGGTCTTTATGAGTGTTTTAGCATATAGTGTTGCACTTATTGCATATCAAGTTTTAAAATAACATATTTTCTGCTAGTATAAATGTATTATAAATATGAAGACGATAAGTTTTTGTATTTTTAAACGACTAAAAAACTATGAATTTACTTATTCAAAATATACTTGTGATTGTTGTTGTTGCTTTGGCAATTGGTTTTTTAGTAAAAAAATTCTTTTGGAAACCTCAAACCTCTTCAGTGAGTAAAAAATCTGGTGCTTGCGGTAGTAATGGTTGTGGTTGTCTTTAAACATATATCATGGCTGCTATAATAATTCTTATTGCTTATTGGTATGATTATAAATCCAATAAAAAACAGTTTATAAAAGATTTAAAAGGAGGTTTGTTTTTTGTATTCCTTTTGTTTAACGTATTTGGATTGCTGTTTTTTGTTCTAGACCAAGGAATCCTGGTTTCAAGTTTATCTTTAGGAATAGCAATACCAAGTATATTATGTATCAAGTTCTTTATGAGTAGAATATTTTCTTCTTCTTATCGAAGGGTTACTGCTGATTAAATATACTCCTACAAAAATAAATGCACAACATAGTAATTTTGTAACCGTGATATCTCCCTTGTATTGACTATTGGCAATGAAATATGCTATACTACCCACTAATAACATAGCTACGGCAGGTTGTACATAAATATAGCTACTAGATACTGTAGGTTTTACATATTGTAGTGCAAACATATTAAGCAGGTATGCTAAAAAGGTTGGCCCGATAATTACATAAAATAGGGATGTCCAATTGCTAGCGGTGTATGTAGTGAAGTCTGTTTCTAGTAATTGGCCAATGCAAAAAGGAAACATGAAAATGAAACCAAAGAAAAAAGTCCATACGATTACCGTTAGTGGTTGGTATTTAGACATCATTGGTTTTACTAGAACAAGGTAAAAGGCAAATGACAAGGCGTTTAAACCAATAAAAATATTTCCTTTTAATGAACCTGTTCCTATTCCCGAATTGCCCAAGTAAATTAATAAAATAGCCCCACTACCTCCTATAAAGATTCCGAGAATTCTGGACAATGTCAAAGGTTCTTTTAATAAAAAATAACTAATAACTACTGTAAATATAGGCATTGCAGTAACAATAATGGCTGCATCTACCGGAGAGGTTAGGCTAAGACCATTCATGGAAAAGTATTGGTTCGTAGCTACTCCCAAAAGACCGCAAATGAGTAATCTGGGAATATCTTTTTTTTCTACTTTTTCTTTTACGAAGGATTTTAAAAGTAGAAATAATAGTCCAGCTCCAGTAATTCTCAAAAATACAAGCGCAGATGCTCCAATTTTATTAGGCATCAGCCCTTTTGCTATTAAATAATTTGCTCCATAAATCATATTAAGACTGAGTAAAGCAATGTGGGCTTTAGCTTTGTTTGAAACCATTGGATAAAGAAACTAAATATAAATTGATTATTTCACAAGCAATTCTAAATAATAACTAGAAGGATCAATTTTCTGTCCGTTCGCTGGATAAGGACTTAAGTTGTAACCAAAAATCGTTTTTTTATCCGATTGTAATAGTTCTTTTGGTTTTATGGGATTAATTCCACTGGCGCTTATGATATATTCCTTTTCTTCTACCAAGGTGTCATTTTCATAAATTCCTATAATCACCTTTGCTTGCCCAGCCCAAACACAGCTCACACCTGTTGGACATCGCGAGTCTTCCACAACGTTGATAAAGTGAATGCCCTTATTTCCAAACAAGGCTTTTTTACCAGCTTTTAGTTTTGTTACGATCTGTGGCGATTCTTTTTTCTCATGAGAACTTTGAGCATCAATTTTTGAGAAAGAAAAGAATAGGAATAAAAAAATCAAAAGGTATTTCATCATAAAAGCTTTAAGGTTAAAGGTATGTGAAAACTTATTATTAATTACCGAATTTATGAACAGTTTATAAATTTTCATAATATCTTTATACTCTTATATGTCCAAAAAAAAAGTCATCATTGTTGGATCTGGAGTCGCTGGATTGGCTGCGGCTATACGCTTGAGGAATCAAGGGTTTGAGGTAGTGGTTTTTGAAGCTAATTCGTATCCTGGAGGAAAGCTCACAGAAATTTATGAAAAAGGCTATAGATTTGATTGTGGCCCATCCCTTTTTACTATGCCACAATTTGTGGAAAACCTTTTTGAAATCTCAAATAAAAATATTTCCGAATACTTTAAATATACAAAGAAAGAGGTGGTTTGTAACTATTTCTACGAAGATGGAACAAAATTTACTGCTTTATCTAACATAAATGATTTTGCAAGAGAAGCGGCACAAATCTTTGATGTAAAAAGTGATCAGATTCTAAAATATTTTAAGAGAAGTAAATTGAAATATGACCTTACATCTTCTTTGTTTCTCGAAAATTCATTGCATAAACTATCTACATACTTGTCAATGGACACATTAAGAGCTATTGCAGGAATCAATAGTTTAGGTATTAATACAAAATTACATAGTTATAATGCTGACATTTTTAAAGATCCAAGATTAGTTCAGTTT
Source organism: uncultured Aquimarina sp. (assembly GCF_947492115.1). Classification (NCBI taxonomy): domain Bacteria; kingdom Pseudomonadati; phylum Bacteroidota; class Flavobacteriia; order Flavobacteriales; family Flavobacteriaceae; genus Aquimarina; species uncultured Aquimarina sp. The sequence continues at coordinate 907,678 of NZ_CANLMM010000002.1, read as the reverse complement.
TTTGATAGGTTTGCAACCTACAATGGATCATCGCCGTATCTTACACCAGGAATAATGTCTATGATTCCTCATTTAGAACAGTATTATGGTACTTTTTTTCCAAAAGGAGGGATGCATAGTATTACAAAAGCATTATATCAATTAGCACTAGATTTAGGGGTTCAATTTCGTTTTGATACGAAAGTTGAAGAAATCTTAATCGAAAATAATAAGGCAGTTGGTATAATCGCAAATAAAACTAAGGTACTTGCTGATATCATTATATCTAATATGGATGTTGTACCAACATACAAGAAGTTATTACCTAATCAAAAGGAACCGAGAAAAACTCTAAAACAACCAAGATCTAGTAGCGCCCTTATTTTTTATTGGGGAATCAAAAAAGAATTCCCAGAATTGGATTTACATAACATCTTTTTTTCTGAAAATTATAAAGAGGAATTTGAATATATTTTTGATAAGAAAGATGTGTATAAGGACCCAACTATTTATATAAATATAACTGCAAAAAATGAACCGAACGATGCTCCAAAAGGATGTGAAAATTGGTTTGTGATGATCAATGTTCCCGGTAATGAAGGTCAAAATTGGGATGCAATTATTGAAAGTTCTAGAAAACAAATTATAGAAAAACTTACTAGATTACTCGATGTGCCAATCAAGGAATATATAGAAACAGAAATAATTTTAGATCCTAGAAGTATAGAAACAAAAACACAATCATATCAGGGGTCTTTATATGGATCTAGTAGTAATAATAAGTTTGCAGCGTTTTTGAGACATCCTAATTTTTCTAAAAAAATCAAAAAGCTATATTTCTGTGGAGGAAGTGTACATCCAGGAGGAGGTATTCCGTTATGTTTGCTATCAGGAAAGATAGTTGCCGAATTAATTCAGAAAGAGCATAAACATGAATAATCTATGACAGCAGAAAGAAAGCAAATTATATCATTCGTTGTAATCTGGTTATTTACTGTTTCTGGGATTATTGGTATTCTATGTGGTTACGAAGATTGGTTCTTACCACTAACTCCTTTGAATTTATCAGTTTATACCGTGCTAATTTTTTGGATGTCTAATACAAGGAAACGATTGATTATTGCAATGTTAATCCCCTTTTCTATTGGTATGATAACAGAATATTTGGGGGTCAATCATGGATTGATTTTTGGAAATTATCAATATGGTGATAATTTAGGTAGTAAAGTTTTAGGCGTTCCGTGGATAATAGGGGTTAATTGGGCTCTTTTGGTGTATACCTCTGCTGCAATTGCTAAAAAAATACACTCTAATATATTTATCGCTTCAGGTTTGGGAGCATTGTTGATGGTAGCGCTGGACATAATTATAGAGGTTTCTGCTCCTAGGTTTGATTTCTGGGAGTTTGATAAAGGTATAGTACCTATCCAAAATTATATAGGTTGGCTAGTTACCGCATGTATTGCTCAAGTTTTATTTCAAAAAGCTTACAAAACCTTGCAATACACATTGTCAATTCATATTTTCATAGCAATATTTATATTTTCTACTACATTTTTGTTTTTCTAGATGCAGCGATATGATTACATCATAATGGGTTCTGGAGCTTCCGGATTAATGTTAGCTTATCATATGGCAATGGATTCGTTTTTTGAAAAAAAACAGATTCTTCTCATTGATAAAGAAGAAAAAAATCAAAATGATCGTACTTGGTGTTTTTGGGAGAAGGAAGCTGGTATTTGGGATCCGATAGTTAGTAAAAAATGGGAAAACGTTTTTTTTGGGAGTACTCATTTTTCTGATACGATTAACATCACACCGTATATCTATAAATTGATAAGAAGTAAGGATTTTTATGAGTTCGTGTTCTCATTTTTGAAAAATAAACCGAATATAGAAATAGTATTGGAAACCGTTAAGGGATTTGTGGATGAAGGAGATATCGTTGAAGTAGAAACGGATAAAGGATTTTATTTAGGTTCTACTGTTTTTAATAGTATACTTTTCTCCTCAGCGTATAAAAATCAAAACAAGTATCCATTATTGAATCAGCATTTTGTAGGTTGGTTTGTGAAAACCGATACACCTGAATTTGATCATTTAACGGCTACATTTATGGATTTTGAGGTAGAACAGAAAGGAAATACTAGATTTATGTATGTTTTACCATTTTCTAAAACTGAAGCTCTATTCGAATATACACTCTTTTCTAAAGACCTTCTTTCGGAGTCAGCGTATGAAAAAGAAATAGAATTATATTTAAGAGAAAAGGGGATTCAAACGTATGAGATCACCGAGAAAGAAAAAGGATGTATTCCGATGACCTGTTATCGGTTTAATAAACAACATACTAGGAATGTTATTTATATTGGAACCGCTGGTGGATGGACTAAAGCGAGTACTGGTTTTGCATTTCGAAATACAGAAAAAAAAGTCAGTCAATTAATAAAAAATATAAAACAAGGAGGAGAGTTGTCTAAATTTGATAAGCGAACCAAGTTCTGGTATTATGATTTATTGTTTTTGGATGTTTTGTCCCAAGAAAATCATAAAGGTTCGGAGTTATTTTCAAGATTGTTTAGAAATAATGATACAGAAAAAATTCTCAAATTTTTGGATGAAGAAACTTCGTTTTTAGAAGATCTAAAAATAATGTCTTCTATGCCTGCTGTAAAGTTCTTAAAAACAATTTGGGCTAGATTGGTTTCTTAATTAAAATCCTTTGCGATTTTAAAACCTACCATAGGAATTTGATTTATGAATACTATAAGTTCCTTTGGATTGGGTTCTGAAATAGTTACTTCAAACTGAATGACTCCATTTTCAGGTTTGATATCACCTTGGTAATTAAACTGTCTGTTATTTATCGTATAAATAATTGAATTTACAGCTTCATTATATGTTATTTCAAATTTTACGATTTGAGAAGTATTAACATCTAAAATTCCAGTTGATGGAGAAATTAAGCTAAAGTCTTTTGCTTTTTCATGTTGATAGAAAAGCGGAGCATCTAAAAATTCTTTTTTGCTGATCGTTTTTGGTAATAAGCTGTTTTCATAGAAATCTGGATAATGACCTTTTATAAAAAGTTCCGCAGGCATTCCAAAATAATCATAATTTGTTTCTTCTATAAATTCTTGTGTTTGGATATTATAATAACCTGTGCTTCCCCATGTGGCATCAATGAGATATTTTTTGAAATCAATTTCTATAATATTCCATGCATGATCAACACGATATTCTCTTCCAATATGTGGTATTTGGTTTTTAGCAGTTCCTAGCACATAAAAACAAGTTATACCAAGGTGGTCACAAACATCTTTAAAAAGTTGTGTATATCCTTCGCAGACTGCGATTCCAGTAGAAACAACTCTTTTAGAGATTTTCTCTCTATATTTTTTCTCTGTTTTTAGATGTTTTTTAGAACCGGATTTAGTCTTATCATATTCTATGTAATTGGAAGATCTAAAACTTGGAAAAGGATTATAACTTACAGATTTGTAGGAGTTAGCATAATCAGAATAAAACTTTCCTGATTCATTATAGTCATAGGATATATTTTTTGTGATCCAGGAGTAAATAGCTTTGGCCTGATCTAGTTCTGTTTTAAAATCTTTAGCTATTTGATCAGCAAGTTTTTTAGGAGTTTTGAAGGTAGTAGGGTATTTATGAACTATAGCCTCTATTTTGTCAAAATCCTGACCATAGATATTAAGTGCCGAAAACAGGCTTAGTAGGAAGAAAATTAGTGGCTTATACATACAATAAATGTAGCATCAAAAATTAAACCAATTAAAATACAACTATTCATTATATTTTAAAAGAGATTGTTTAATTATGTTAGGCCTCGTTCTTTTTGGATTTGTTCATAGGCTTTTTGTACTTCTTTGAACTTTTCTTCTGCGCCTTTTATATGCACCGGATCCATATGCTGTACTTTGTCTGGATGATATTTTTTTACCATGGTCCTGTAAGCCTTTTTTACTTCAGCATCAGTAGCATTTTTATCAATTTCTAAAATTTTGTATGCGTGATTACCTGTTTTAAAAAACATGGCTTTAATACTTTCAAAATCACTAAAATTAATCCGCATAAAACCAGCCATTTTCTGAATTTCTCTAGCTTCGGCTTCGCTTACGTTACCATCAGCATTGGCAATTCCAAAAAGAAAATGAAGTATTTGTAATCGTGCCGCATAACGAGTACGTTGTGTTAAAAACATACAAATACGCTGAGCAGAAATCTCTCTGTTCTTAATAATTTCATTAAAAGTTCTAAACGTTGCATTAGCACGTTCCTTTCCGTAGGCACTAACGAAATATTGACGAACGTAATCTAATTCTGTTTGATTTATACGACCATCGGCTTTGATTACGATTGAAGAAAGAGAAAGTAAATTAAGTTCAAAATCTCCTGGACTCACTTGCTTGTCTTGGGTAAAAACGTTTGTAAAACTTCCTGCGCTTTTACTGGTTCTTCCATCCAACAGACTACCTAGTATAAAACCAAGTATGGCTCCAGGAACCTTAAAAAATATTCCTCCTAATATAGCCGCAAACCATTTAATCATTCATGAAAAATTTAGGTGTGTAAAGATAGTTGAATTATTTACACGATTTTTAAGTATACTATATTAGTATTACCACCGAGAATTTTGTTACGAAAAGTTAGTTTTTGTTTACTTTTCCGACTACTTGGCAGTCATAGGGATATGGTACATTATTTGTATCTTTGTCTTAAAATTTAAAATAAAAAAATAGTAAAGAAATATGTATCCAGCAGATTTAGTAAAGCCAATGCGCGAAGACCTAACTAATATAGGTTTTGATGAATTACAAACAGCTGCAGATGTTGATGCGGCGATAGCAAAAGAAGGAACTACTTTGGTAGTAGTAAATTCTGTTTGTGGTTGTGCAGCGGCAAATGCAAGACCAGGTGCAAAAGCATCTTTAGCAAATGATAAAAAACCTGATAATTTAGTAACAGTATTTGCAGGAGTGGATAGAGAAGCTACTGATAAAGCTCGTGGATATATGATCCCATTTCCACCATCTTCTCCGTCAATGGCATTGTTTAAAAATGGAGAATTGGTGCATATGCTAGAACGACATCATATCGAAGGAAGACCTGCAGAGATGATTGCAGAAAATCTTAAAGATGCTTACAACGAGCATTGTTAGGAGTTAGTCACATAAATTCAAAAAGAAAACCGTCTGTATAGCAGACGGTTTTCTTTTTGAATGGCAATTTTTTTGGAATAATTTTCTAGAATTTTAGACATCGTAATTTTATGCGTTAAAGAATTGGCGTTCTAAAAATAATATCAGACCTTGCACAACTGTAACACAAATCAAAATCATTAATTGCTAAGAGAAGTTATGGGGGCATTAAAAAGGATCGTTTCGTATCCGCTTTCAGTAGTTTTCTATCTGTTTTTTGGACTTACCCTATTAGTTTTCCAACCATTACAATGGTTAGGACTTAAGCTTGGAGGGGCAAAAGGACATAGAGGAGTTGTCAATCTAATGAACCTTTGTTTATTGAGGTGTTTACACTTTTTAGGAGTAACATTTAGTTTTAAGAATATACATAAATTACCAGAAGATCGTTCTTTAATTATTGTTTCTAACCATCAGAGTATGTTTGATATTCCATTAATATCTTGGTACCTGCGTAGACATAAACCAAAGTTTATTTCGAAAATTGAACTAGGAAAAGGAATACCAAGTATTTCTTTTAATTTGAAATATGGTGGTCATGCATTAATAGATCGAAAAAATGCAAAACAGTCGATTCCAGAGATCTCAAGATTTGGTAAGACGATTGCTAAAAATAAATTTGCTGCTGTTATTTTTCCAGAAGGTACAAGAAGTAGAACTGGGGAACCCAAAGAGTTTGCATCTACTGGATTAAAAATATTGTTCAAAAATGCACCAGATGCGTTAGTAGTTCCAGTAACTATTAACAATAGCTGGAGATTAGTAGAGCATGGTAATTTTCCTATGGGAATAGGTTTACATCTTACGTTAGAAGTAAAAGAACCTGTTGCTGAAGAAGGATTGACAAAAGAAGAAATATTAGATATTACTGAAAAAAGAGTAATCTCTACCATAAAAACCCAAATATCATAATCATGGCTATAGACAACATTAGATTAGAAGTGATGCAATTATTGGAAAAGAAGATAGAATCTTTTATAGATACTTATCTAATTCCGATTGATCAGGTATGGCAGCCTACAGACTTTTTGCCTGATTCCCAGAATGAGGATACCTTTTTTGATGAGGTAAAAGAGTTAAGAGAGTTGGCGAAAGAACTTCCATACGATTTTTGGGTAGTTTTGGTAGGAGATACTATTACTGAAGAAGCGCTTCCGACCTATGAGTCTTGGTTAATGGATGTAGAAGGAATTAATCAACACGAAGGAGAAGGTGGAAATGGTTGGTCTCGTTGGGTGCGTTATTGGACGAGTGAAGAAAATCGTCATGGAGATGTACTAAATAAGTATTTGTATTTATCGGGAAGAGTGAATATGATTGAAGTCGAGCGTACAACTCAGCATTTAATAAATGATGGTTTTGATATCGGTACGGATAGAGATCCTTATAAGAACTTTATCTACACAAGTTTTCAGGAATTGGCAACTAATATTTCTCATAGTCGTGTAGCTAAAATTGCCAAAGGCTATTCTAACAAGTCTTTAGCGAGAATGTGCAAGATTATTGCAGGAGATGAGATGCGTCATTTTAATGCATATAGTGATTTTGTAAAGAATATATTCGAGGTAGACCCTAGTCAGATGATGGTGGCGTTTAAAGATATGATGAAGCATAAAATTGTAATGCCAGCTGTATTTTTAAGAGAGTCTGGAAATTCTATTGGTAGTGCTTTTGAGGAATTTTCGAATGCGGCTCAGCGATTAGGAGTATATACTTCTCAGGATTATATAGATATCATGCAGCGTTTAATCAATAAATGGGAGATTGATAAACTGGTAGATTTAACGGATGAAGCTGAAAAAGCACGTGATTTTGTGATGAAGTTACCAGCACGTATGCAACGTATCAATGAGAGGTTAGTAGTTCCTCAAGAAGTGTTCAAATTTAAATGGGTAGAGCCTGCTATGGTAAAATAAGGTAGCGTATGAATAATGATGAAATTATACAGAAAACTGTTGATTTTGTAAAACATACATTGCGTAATGCCGAAGGAGGTCATGATTGGTTTCACATAGAACGGGTTTTTAAAACATCTACAACCATAGCTAAATCTGAAAATGTGGATGTTTTGGTGGTTTCCTTAGGTGCTTTATTACATGATATTGCCGATTCTAAGTTTCATAATGGCGATGAAACTGTAGGGCCAAGAGTAGCAAAAGATTTTTTAGAAAGTGTAAGCGTAAATAACAGCATTATTGATCACGTGATCAATATTATCGAAAATATCTCTTTTAAAGGAGGAAACGTAATACAAAAATTTAAATCTCCAGAATTAGATGTAGTTCAGGATGCTGATCGTTTAGATGCTATTGGTGCAATTGGTGTTGCCCGATGCTTTAATTATGGAGGTTTTAAAAATAGAGCACTTTACAATCCTGATATTAAACCAAATCTTCAGATGAGCAAAGAGGAATATAAAAAATCCGAAGCTCCGACTATTAATCATTTTTACGAAAAATTATTATTACTTAAAGATCGAATGAATACTGAAACAGGTAAAAAGATAGCAGAAAAGAGGCATCTCTTTATGGAACAGTTTTTAGATCAGTTTTATCTGGAGTGGGAAGGTAAATCTTAAGTCGTACTCTAAAAAAAGAGTCTAAATATTGCTATTTAGACTCATCATTGTACAATAGTTTAAAGCTTGTTATTGCTTTAGAGTTTGGTTGTTATTTTTTGAATATTTTTATTCTTTTTTGAACGTTATCTTTTTCTAGTTGTAGAATATAAAAACCAGTATTTAGGTTCGGCGCAAGAATTTTTATGTCGTCTCCATCCCTATTGGTTTTGACTTTTTGGATACCCCCATCGGTTCCAAAGAGTTTTATAGAACGTACTGCTTGTTTAGAGCTAATTCCTTTAACAATAATTTCATCTTTAAAGGGAATAGGGTATACCTTAATTCCTTCAAAATTATAAGAATCTACTATTGGTGGAGTAGGAGCCGTATTAGTTGTGTTATATGTTGTTGGAGTATTGTTAGTAGCAGACGGAAGGTATCTCACCGTAAGTTCGGCAACGGAAGCCCAACGTTTTTCGTCTACTTCTGAAAGGGCTCTAAAATAGATATAACGAGTGTTAAAGGAATCAAATTCTACGGTTTGTTTTAAGCTTGATTTTTGAAAACTTCCAGCAGAGAGCTCCTTCCAGTCATTGCCATCCCAACCAAATAATATATAATCTTTTACCATTCCGGTAGTTCCGTTTTGTCTTCCTTGATAGGAGAACCCTACTAATTCTTTTGCTTGTCCTAAGTCTATGGCAATAAAATGAGGGTGTGATGTATTGTCATCGTACCAGTTGCTATGCCAATAAGTGTTTGGATCTCCGTCAGCAGCTTTTTCTTTGGAATGATCTGCATTGGTAGTTTCTTCACTATTGGTATCATAGACGATACAGCCTTTACAATCTTCGACTACATCATTAATTGCTATTGCAACAGTATTTGAAAATTCAGAATAACTGTCCGTATCGTAGGCTCTAACACGATAAGAATAAGAACCATTAGGAACGTTTTGATCTGTAAATGTCTCTACTCCAGATCCAACAAAATCAATACGCTCAAATCCATTACCATCATTTCGTTGAATGGTAAACCCATTTTCATTATTAGAGTTGTCTTTCCAATTTAGCGTAACATCATTTTGATTTGCTTGAGCGGTTAGATCACTTGGCGGTGTAATTTCATCGGGATCTGTATTTCCTATTGTTACCGCAGCAACATTAGAAAATTCAGAATAGTTGTTGGCATCATATGCTCTTACACGATAAGAATACGATCCATCTTGGAGGTTTTTGTCTGTATAAGTTTCTATTCCGGTTCCAACAAAATCAATCCGTTCAAAACCGTTTCCATCATTTCTTTGAATGGTAAATCCATTCTCATTATTAGAATTATCTTCCCAAGTCAGAGTAACATCTGTTTGATTTGCTAGTGAAGTAAGATTTGTAGGCGGGTTAATTTCATTAGGATTAGAGTCTTCATTATAAAGATCAGATTCCCAAATTCCACGCCCATAGGTGGATACTCGTATTTTTCTTGTAGGATAATGGATTTCGAGTTCTGTGGTTTGTACTCTAGGGAGATTGGTAGAAAAAGGAACCCAGGAATTAAGATTATCGTTTGTATAATATACTCCAGATTGCATCCCTACATACAGGCCATTTGCACTGGTATCATCAAAAACAAGGCATTGTACTGATATTTGAGGAAGATTTCCTCTAATATTTGTCCAAGAACTTCCAGCATTTGTAGAGACGTAGACTCTAGAACCTGTTGCAGCTAGCGCCACTCTTTCAGGATTGTTTGGATCTACAGTTATGAAATTTACATTTCCGCTAAAATTGCTTACTTCAGTCCAATTAGGCGAATTACTTTGACCGTTTTTGGTTCTCCATACCCTTCCTTCTTGTGCAATGTAGATATAGTTGTTGTTGGATGCAGCTATTGCCATTTCATCAAGATTTCCTCCAACATTTATGCTCGAAGTGATATTTCTCCAACTTCCATTGCTACCACCGTTGTTACTTCTATATAGATCTCTGTACCCTACGTAGATTTTGTTATTATTAATTGGATCCATCATGAATGGAGTAACCCATTCACCACTAAAGTTTCCTGGTTTACTAATATTTCCTATGCTATTCCCTCCATTGGTACTTTTATATAAAGACCCAAATTGAACAGTTCCGTAAACAATATTTTTGTTTTTATGGTCTATGAAACATTCCATACCATCTGCTCCAAGCCATTCTTTAAATTGTCGATTTGCTCCATTCATGATATTGGTACCATTGTCTTGTGCTCCACCAACGATCATGTTAGCATCGGTAAAGGCACCGCCAAATCGATAATATTGTCTAATGGCAAGTCCGCCTTGAGTAAGATCTGCCATATTGTTTCCCCGATCTCTACTTCTAAAAATCCCACCATCACTACCAACGTAAATGGTTCCATCTACATATTGCATTACTTCGATGTCGGCATGTACATAAGATCGATCTCCTGGATTACTCCATGTTGCGAGTGTAGAAAATGTGACTCCACCGTCTAAAGATCTGGAATAATTCATACCTCCTACATGAACCTCATTAGCATTAGTGTCTGATACAGCAATAGCCATATCACGCGAAGCTTGTGTAAAGTATACCTGATTGGTACTGCTCGATGTTGCTCGAGTAGTAAAACTAGAACCTCCATTTAAGGAACGATATAGGTTGCCAAAACCACTTCCTCTTTTTTGTACGAGATATATGGCATTTGGATTTGCAGGAGTTACAGCCATTTTCATTCGTTCACTTCTATCGATACCATTGGTAATTCTGCTAAATGAACTACCTCCATTGGTTGATCGGTAAAAGCTGTTTCCACAAGCATATACAACATCGGTATTACCAGGTTTAAATTCTACATCTTCGGCTCTGGTATTTAGTACGATACTAAAACTTGATCCACTGTTGTTAGATCTGTACAAAGCTTTTGTGGTACCTACAAATATTCTACTACTATTAGGGTGAATAAGAATCCTTCTTGGGGTCCCGCTTACTCTTTGAATTTCTGACCAGGAAGATCCTCCGTTTGTTGATTTTAGAATTTGACCAGCAGAATTTCCAAGATATACAATGTTTGAATTGTTGGGATCAATAGCGATGGACCAAATAGACATACTAAACATTTGATCTCCTATTGGACTCCAGCTTTGTCCAGCGTTTGTGGATTTCCAGATTCCTCCTCCTGGAGATCCTGCATACATTAGTTTTTGCTGAGAAGGTTCAACTGCAAATGCCGTTACTCTACCTAAACCTGGAGTCCAGCTTGAGGTGCGCGTCCAATTAAAAGGTCCAAGTTCCTGCCAACCACTGTTTCTTTGATTATTTTGGATGTTAGTTTTAGAATTATTCTGAAAGGATTCATAGAATTTTCTGGATTCATCAAGAACTTTAGCATCACTAATTATGTGTCCTTTGGAGTCTGCATTTCTTTTTGCCCAGTACAGGCTTCGCATGTATAATTTATATCCACTTCCTTTACCTTTGTCCTTGTTCCTATAATAGGAATTACCAATACGTTCTAGTTTGGATACTTTAAGGTTTTCTTCTTCAAGAAGTTCATAAAATTCTTGAGCAGAACTTTGAAAAAATACAGTGTTAATAATTAGAAATACTAATACGTATTTCCATTGTTGTAAAATGAGTGAGTTACTTAGTTGAGTCATTTTTTTGGGTTTTAAGAAGAGGTGTTTGATGGTATATCAAACACCTCAGAATTTGTTGAATAGATTTTATTGCACTTCGAGTTTTTTAGTGGTTATTTCGCCTCCGCTAATAATTTGTATAAAATATATACCAGTGTTTAGAGTATCAATATTGATTGTCTCCTTTAAGTGTTGGATGGACGATTTTTGTTGAATAGTTTTTGAGAAAATGTTTCTTCCTTGTAAACTGTTAATGTTAATTTTAATAAGATTGTTTTTAGATCTTTTTATTTCTAGAGTAATAAAACCCTTTGCCGGATTCGGATAGATTAAAATTTCATCTATTGAAGATATTTCTGGTTTTTCAACAGTTTGGTTTGTAGATGGATCTTCAGCACAAGTTGCAATTTCTATCCATTCTGATCCATTCCATTCAAAGGCTTTTCCTTGATATACCACTTGATCTCCAGAAATATAATTAGTGTTTTCAGACCATGGATCAATTCCAAAACATGGATCGTTAGTATTGATATCACAGTTTAACAATTCCCAGTCATTACTTTCTGTTCGTAACCATACATTGCCTTGGTAAAGGACAACATCTCCAGGTTTATAATCTGTATTATTTGTCCATGGTATCGCTCGAGAACAAGGATCTGAAATACATTCGCCTAGATCAATCCAACTATTATTAGTAGTTCGTTCGAATAATCTACCTTGATAGGTAACTTGATCGCCAGCAACATAGTTAACGTTACCTGACCAAGCGTCAATTCCAGTACAATTTACTTGATCTCCATCTCCTCCATTATCTCCATCGCTATTACAGCTACCCACACAGTTGGCTCTTCTTATATTACTTCGAATAAGGTCGCCTGGCTGTGGACCGAACCCTTTTCTAAGATTCGTTCCAGCGTTGGTTAAATGGCAATAACTCATAATGGTCCCTCCATTTGAGGGTATTCCTGGTCTTCCACAACTTCCTTCTGTAGAATAACAACCATCTATTGCGGTATTATTTCCATTCCAAACACAAGAATGAGTGTGGTTAGATCCAAAGTTGTGACCTAATTCATGAGCGATAGTGGAGATGTTCCAGGAGTAGGTAGGCACATTTTGATAGCTTCTATTAATGCCCGTTAGTCCGTACCTATACGAACCACAAAGAGCATTTAACCAAGCAACGCCGCCAGAATAATTATAAGTAACAAAGTGTGCCAGATCTCCATTAAACCCATTTTGATTTCGATAGTTTCGATAACTATCAAGGCTATTAAAGGGATTAGATGTGGTCCATGAGGTAAGGCCAGACAATTTTATTTTGATGTCTTCATTAGCATATAGTATTGCAACTTGGTTAAACATAGCCTCAACAAAGTTTGCTGCTGACTGACTTCCTCCTTTGTCACGTACTACATCATTAGCAATATCAAAAAATATTTCAGGACACTTTACTTGATTTGAAGCAGGCGGTTCATTATCAACTGTATCATTGTTTCCGCTTTTTTGATGTACATCAGTAATTTGACAAATAAAATCATTAAGATGACTTATATCTTTATCCTCATAAAGAATATGGTCTGTACTATTATCTAATTTGCCGAGAACGAGGTCACTCTGACTTCCTTCTACGCTAATGATTCCAGAAATTTCGCCATCATATATACTAATAGCAGCAATAGAGTTAGGACTGTTTTTGACAATACCTTGATAATGAACAATTTTTTTTTCTGGTGAGATTACCTTTTTCGAAGGCATTTCCGTAATATAAAAGTCATCCGTTTTGATATTGGTTTTTACCAATTCTAATAGCATTGATGACTTTTTTCCTGGTAGCATTAAATTAATAGCTTCTGGAGAAGAAGAAATCATCTTTTTGTTAAACTCAGTATTTATAGAAAGAATAGAATGGTTCTTGAATTCTTTTGGGAGCGTAGTATTTGATTTTTCTGTTTTTAAGTTTAATAATGATACAGTTTTAAAGAATGTGCCTGATGATTTTGCATTTTGAACACGGGTTTTTGGATTATGGTTTTGGGCAAAAAAAGATGTGGTGATGCTTAGCATCACAAAAAGTGTAAAAATACCTTTCATAGATTTTGGTTTTTAAGAGTTAAATATTGAGTATTCGGTAACTTCTAATCATGTAGTTGGAATACACGATTTTTCAAAAAAGAGGTAATGATTTAGCCTTCCCTTCTTATTTTGAAATCGATTTAGACCTACTGATACATTTATAGAAATGATCTAAGTCTATCTGATGTTTTTCAAATAAATAGGAAAAGATTAAAACTGGTCTTTTTTATTTTTTGTTAAGTGAGATCAACAGGTGTTGATGACAACTGTCTTAATGATGAGATAAATTTTCATTTTGAGGTTTTAAGGTTATTTAGTAAGAGTTTCGTTTTGAAACATTTGAAATATTGGTTAACCAAAAGTACGATTTTTTTACATAATATAAATTAGGTGAAGTTAAATCTATATTAACTGTTTTGATCTTAGAAATCGTAAAAGAAGATTTTTGTCTAAAGACATTTATAAAGTAAAAGGCAGACGATGATGAGTCGTCTGCCCTTGGTATGACAAAGTTCGTTTTTTGATTGAAAGATTGATTGTTCGTTTTTTGATTATGCGAAAATGCTAACTACAAATTCTACCACGAATAGAAAGTAGTTTAGTATAAAATCGATCAACAGTTTTGTAAGTGCTATCATGATTAATAATTTATATTCCCGTTATTGATTGTTACTAGTTTTGAAGAACTTTGATCAACAAACTCTAAAGTAAATCTGTCGATTTCTTTATAACCATCCACTTTTTTTAGTAATAGTTGGTTAATCCTCTTAGCTTCAGAATTGAGATCGGTGTATTTACAATTCTTTAGTTCATATTCAGCGGTTTCTGTTGAAATTTCCCTTTCAGAAGTAGCTAAACCTTTTACGTATAGAAATTGTTTTATCTGATCGCATTCACAGTTAGATTCTAAAACCTTTAAAATAGCATTCGATTTATCTTCTACTTTATGTCTTGTAATAGTTGCATATGTAACTACTCCAGCGACAATACCGATTGAAAATAAAAGAAGTTGCTTTTTCATTTATTAATCTATTTGATGTACTAAGAAATTAATTGATTGATGATTCAAAGTACCTTTAAAAAAAACCTAATAACAAGAGAAGTAACCCTATTTTAAAGAAAACAGGTTGTCTTTTTGTGTTTCAAAGTATTGAAAATCAAGTTTTTATTTTGTTTATACGTGTGTTTTATTAGGAATTACGGGAAAGCCCTATATTTATAAATTTAGGGTGTTTAAAGATGTTTTAAGCTTAGAAATTAAGAGTCTACTTTTTAGCTTTCAATTGTTTTATGTAAAACGAAGGGAGTAATCCAGTATGAATTTTAAAGTATTTTGAAAATGAGTCAGCACTTTTGTATCCCACTTCTTTTGCGATTGATTTAATGGAATATGATCTGAATTTAGAATCATTCTTTAATCTTACAATCGCATAGTTTATTCTAAGATCATTAATGTATGTATTAAAGTTTTTATTAAAGTGAACATTAATGACTTTGGATAGGTAAGAGGTATTCGTATTGATTTTTTTCGCCACATTATACAAATTACATTCAGTTTTTAAGTAGTATTCCTGATCTTCTACTTTTTTAAGTCCGCTAAGAATCTGATCATATAACTCCTGATTAATATCTAATTCACTGGATTGAGAATCCAATTTGCGATCTTTTGTATCGATTACTCCTTGATTAATAGCGGTGGACTTATTGATCACCTCAGTGGAATTAACGACTTGTTCCCTTTGCTCGATTTGGGCAAATAAAGCTTCGAATTTTTTCTTATTTTTCTTTTTTACTTTTTGAAATAATAATAAAATAACTAGTAAGCTTATACCGAATACTGCTAGACCAATTTGAGAATACGTAAGCCTATTTTTTTGTCGTTTTTTTTGATTCTCCAGATTATCGATTTCACTTTGATACCCTTTCATTGTAATATCCTGAACTTTTCTAGAAGCTATAGACTTTTTATTATTTAGTTTGCTTAAACTTAAAATATGTTTTTCATAATATTCATTAGATTTCGCTAAGTCACCATTTTTTTTATAAGATTGTCCCAAGAGCTTATAACATATGCTCAGTTCGTCAGAATTAGAATATTTTTCGGTAAGTATTTTTAAAGATTCCTGAAGTACATCAATACTTTCATCATATTTTTGTTGTTCCAGTTTACAGTTACCGATCAAGTTTAAAATTTTACCTAAAAACACAATATCATTAGCCTGATAGCAGAGAGCTTTTGCTTTATCTAAATAAAAAAGACTTTTCTCATAGTTCTCCCTTTGTTTATAGATAATTCCTCTATGCATCAATAGATCAATATGTATATTATCTATTTTTACTTTTTCGGTAAATTTTAAGCCTTCATCGTTATAATATAATGCTGAGTCTAAAAGATTTAGTTTGATATAGGCTTCACATATTCTTGCTTTGTTGAGCATAGGAACGTGTTTGGCAAACTCCCCTTCTCCAGTAGCCAGAATTTCATCACTTATCTTAAGTTCTTCTAACGCTTGTCTAGGATCTCCAGAACGTAATTTAACAAAACCCAAATTTGTTTGTAAAGCCCATAGTGCATAAGGATAATCAATTTCTTTTGCAATGTTTAAAGATTCATAGTATGAGTTCGCTGCATTGTCATACTCTTCTATGTCGAAATAATGGTTTCCTTTTAGTTTTATAAGGTCTACAATGGTTTTTTTGTTAATATCGTATTGCTTTGCTAGAATAATAGCTTTATCCAAATATTCAATGGCGGCACTATTATTTCCTTCATTAAGATTAGCTACACTTAGGTTTTCTAAAGCAAGTATCATGTGTATTACATCTTCACTTTCTAAAGCGGTTTTGTACAAAAGATTACTTACAGAAATAATTTCGTCGATATTATTTTCTTCCAAAGCTTCCAACTGAAAACGAATATCGTCAATACTTTTATCGACTAAAATTTCATCAATCTGGGCTGTGATTTGGTTAAAAATCAGTAAGGTGTAAACGATAAAGAAATGATGAAATCTCATAAAGAATGGCCCAAACCTTTGAGTTATGCTCCAAAAATAACCAAAATAGCTTCAAAATAGCTTTAATTGCCCATCTTTATGTTGCCGATGCAATTCGCAATTTAAATTAGATCGTTGATGTTGACTAAAATATTTTTTTCTTGCAATAGTAAATAGTTGATGAATTTGTTCTGCGATTTTTCCACTTCCTTTCATTCTTCTTCCGTATTCACTATCATTTAGGTTACCGTTATGGCATTCCATAATTTGATGTAGAATTTTATCCTTTCTATCTGGAAGTTTGTGTTCTAGCCATTTTGTGAATATTTTTCCAATTGCTCCATTTAATCTAACAATCGTGTAACCAATATTCTTAGCTCCTCTTAGAGAAATTTCCTTAGATAGATCTAAAATTTCATGACTGTTAATAGAAGGAATAATGGGTGCCATCATTACATCAGTGGGAATACCCAAAGTATTTAGTTTTTCGAGAGTTTCTAATCTCTTTTTAATGCTTGCGGTTCTGGGTTCTAAGATTCGACGTGTTTGCTCGTTAAGAGAGGTAATGGACAAAAAAATGGAGACTAAATTATCTTTGGCAAGTTCTTGCAAGATATCAATATCTCTCTGAATTAGAGAGTTTTTGGTAATGATTCCGACGGGATGTTTGTACTTTAAGAAGATTTCTAAAAGTTGTCGGGTAATTTTTAGTTCTTTTTCAATCGGTTGATAGCAATCTGTATTACCAGATAGTGCGATGGGATATGCCTCCCAATGTTTACTTTTTAGTTTTTTTTCAAGGAGTTTAGGAGCATTTTTTTTAACCAATATTTTAGTTTCAAAATCTAATCCTGCTCCATATCCCCAATATTCGTGGGAATTTCTGGCATAACAATAAATACATCCATGTTCGCAACCTTGATACGGATTTAAAGAATACAACATTCCAACATCTGGACTATTTACCTTATTTACAATAGACTTCGGATAGGTTTCAATAAAAGTGGTTTTCTGATTTAGAATGGTTTCTCCTTCTTTGGCTAGATAATTCAAAAAATCATCCCTTAGTTCATGTTCATCTTCTAAGAATCGATTATGGACTTTTTCTTGTGCTCCTCTTCCTTTTATGTTCTGTTTCGGTTTCAAAAGGTATCTTTTTTACGGTTTAAAAGTAAAACTTTTGTTGGAATATTTCCAATAAAAAATGGAATATTTCCAAATAAAGAAAGTAATTTTGTAATAGTCGGATTTAGGTAAAAAAATAGTCAGTGATGAAGAATAGAAGTTATGAATATGATGTGGCTTTATCCTTTGCAGGAGAGAATAGAGCGTATGTAGAGAAGGTGGCAAATAGTCTAAATAAAAAGGGTATTAAGGTATTTTATGACTTATTTGAAGAAGCGAATTTATGGGGAAAAAATTTATATGAATACTTATCAGAGATTTATCAAAGTAAAGCAAGGTACACCGTATTATTTGTATCCAGTTTTTACAATAAAAAATTATGGACGAATCATGAGAGAGTTTCGATGCAAGCAAGAGCATTTCAGGAAAGCAGGGAATATATTTTACCTGCAAGATTCGATGATACAGAAATCCCTGGAATTCTTAAAACGATCGGTTATATTAATCTGGAAAACAGAACTCCTGAAGAATTAGCCATTTTGATCGAAAATAAATTAAAAAAGGATCAAACGTTTTTCAGAAATCGATGGTCGAAACTCTCTACCATGATCAACCCGAAACCGTTTATTTTTACTTTAAAAATAATAAATGAGAAAGAAGAGTTTATTAAACACGCCAAAGTGGTGTTGATGGCCAATAACTCTACTTATTTGGAAGGTTTTACAGATGAGAATGGGTTAGCACATTTTGTGATAAGGACCAGAAAGTTATACACTGTTTTAGTAGCACATTCAGATTATCCAGCTGTAGTTTTTCATAATGTCAATCCAAAGGATGATATAGAGGTGACTATTGAGAAATCTGAAAACACCGGTTCGTTGATTATTAATAAGTCGGGACAAATCCCTGGACTAACTGGCAAAGTAGAACCAGCAATTAGTACAGATGAAAAGTTGTCAATATATGCTGATAATATTGCAATAGAAGGAGGTAAGAATCAACCCTATAATATGGATTTGGATGAATCAGTTACTTTAGAAGATAAGGAAGGAAATATCATTTCGTTGATATTTCGGTTTTTTCAAGGAAGAATTGCTCTAATCGATTATTACAAGAAAAGTGCGGTAAGACAATTTTTATAAAAGTAGATACCAATATTTTTTGTAGTTATTTCAGGATGGTTTTAATACAATGTTAAAAATTTATAAAATACGTTAAAACCATAAATTTAACATTTTTTTAAGACATAAAAACTAGTTAGACCTGTTTTAGTACTATGAGAAAAATGTTAGTAGTGCTATTTGTGTTAGGTTTAATGCAAAGTGTACAAGCACAGTTTATAGAGGTTTTAGATACTAATGAAAATCTAAAAACAGATGTTAAGAGTGATTTTGTATGGATTCAGACTAATGAGATTAATCAGGTAATGAAGGGTATCGAAGTTGCTGGAATTAAAGAGAATGAAATCAAACAACGATTAAAAAGTAAACCGATCTCCTTAATTATGTATTGGCGATATGATTTAGTTTCCGATGATAGGTTAGATAAGAATCAATTAGCGGGTGTTGATTCCTACACTTCTGAGTATGAAATGACTGATTTAGGAAAAAAATTAGTTACACTAGGTCTCATTAATACTATTATTGAATAGAAGGAATTTAATAAATTTAGGTGTAAACGATATTTAAAAGTCTGGTTACTACCAGACTTTTTTTGTTCTTTAAGGTAACAAAAGTTAGCATTATTGTACTAAAGGTTAGGTAGCATATGTTTTTTTGTAAGCTCATGAATTACAGTTTGATTCTTATAGAGTACATAAAAATTTATCTTACTTTTATACAAACAACTTAAACCTTTAGATATGCGTCTTTCTCGTATTTTATCACTCTCCTTATTATTAATTTTTGTTTTTTCTTGTAAAAAGAAAGATGCTAAATCCATGGCAGAGGCAAATGCTTCTGAACTTAATAAATATCAAGAATATATTTCTGATTTATCAACAGGAGTTATTTCTGTGCTAGATAATGTCTATGTGGTGCTTCAAACACCAGTAGAAGGTTGGGATGATAATCAGGAGCTTTCTGATAAAGTGTTATCGGTTTCTCCAAAAGTAAAAGGAAGAGTATTCGTAGTGAATAATCAAACAATAGCTTTTCAGCCAGAGGAAGGTTTTAAAGAAGATACGGAGTATACTTTTACTCTACATCTAGAAGATTTAGTTAAAGATTTAAATGATGATTTGGATGATGAGTTCGTTTTTAGTGTTAAAACTTTAAAACAGCAATTTTCGATAATTACAGACAATCTTCAATCCTATAGCAAAGATTGGCAATATTTAAATGGTACTCTTACTGCTAGTGATTTAATGAAGCTTGAAACTGCAAAAGAATTAATCAAAGCATCTCAAAAGGGAAAGGATGTGCCGATTAAATTTGGAGAATCACTAGATAAAAGTCGTCAGTTTAGTTTTAAAATAGATAGTATTCAACGTTTCGATAATGATTCGGAAGTAGAGATAAAATGGTCTGGGAAACCTTATGATATAGATACCGAAGGAGAAGATGTATTACAAGTACCAGGTAAAAATAACTTTTCGGTAATTAGTGTTTCTGTTTCCAATTTTAACGGACAATATGTAGAGGTGAATTTTTCAGATCCGTTGAAGAAAAATCAAAATTTTGATGGTCTGGTCACAATTTCAGGAGCCAAAGATGTAAAATATACTGTGCAAGGACAGAATTTAAAGGTATACCCAAAACAAGAGTTAAAAGGAACTTCGCAGGTTACCATTTTTGAAGGAATAAAAAGTATTGACGGTTATAAATTGAAGCAAACATATTCGGAAAGTATTTCTTTTCAACAACCAAAACCTGAAATACGATTATTACAAAGCGGAGTAATTCTCCCTACTTCGGAAAATTTGAAATTTAATTTTGAAGCAATAAACCTAAGAGCAGTTGAAGTACAGGTGGTGAAGGTTTTTGAGAATAATGTTCTTCAATTTTTACAAAATAATAATCTTGATGGATCGAGTAACTTAAGAAGAGTAGCGAGACCTATCGCTAAAAAACTAATCAATCTACAAGAAAATGCATCACTAAATCTGAGTAAATGGAATGCTTTTGCAATCGATCTAAACGAACTTATTTCTCCAGATCCAGGTTCTATTTACCGAGTTGAGTTAAATTATAGAAAAGCATATTCATTGTACAAATGTGATGGCGCTGCCATAGATGACACTCCGCTAGAAGAATTAGCAGATAATTATGATACCGAAGAAGAATCTAGTTTCTGGGATAGTTCTCAATATTACTATGATGATTATTACGATTATGATTGGAATGAGAGAGATAATCCTTGTAGTAATTCTTTTTATAGAAATAAAAAGGTAGCAGCTAATGTATTGGCCACTAATTTGGGAGTAGTGGTTAAAAAAGGGTTAAATAATTCTTATTCGGTAATCGTAAATGATATTATGACTACTAACCCTGTATCAAATGCAAAAGTTACTTTTTACAATTACCAACAACAAGAAATAGGAGTAGCCACTACGGACGCAGAAGGAATGACTGGTTTTGATGCTGATAAACCAGCCTTTTTTGCAATTATTTCCTCAGGGAAACAACAAACCTATGTAAAACTTAATGACGGAAATGCATTATCCGTAAGTAAATTTGATGTTGCTGGAGTAAGATTACAAAGAGGAATAAAGGGCTATATTTACGGAGAGCGAGGAGTTTGGCGTCCTGGAGATACATTGTTTTTATCCTTTATGCTTAATGATAATGCGAATAAATTACCTAAAGGACATCCAGTTAAGTTCGAATTGAAAGATCCATATGGAAAGGTTGTGCATCAAGAAACAAAAACAGAAGGAATAGGTAATTTTTATAATTTCGAGGTAACCACTTCTCAAGAAGCACCAACCGGTAACTGGCAAGCAAAAGTAAATGTAGGAGGAGCGAGCTTTTCAAAATCTTTGAAAATTGAAACGATAAAACCCAATCGTTTAAAGATAAAGACAAGCTTTGATGATGAGATTCTAGGAGTAAATAAAAGTATTAATGGGAATCTTGAAGTTTTATGGCTTCATGGTGCGGTTGCTAAGAATTTACAAACTGATGTAAACGTTCGTTTTAATGCTAAAAAGACTAGTTTTAAAACTTTTCCTGGATTTATTTTCGACGACCCATCTCGAAGATTTGGGACAGATGAGCAGGAAGTATTTACGGGGAAACTTTCCTCGGAAGGAAAAGCAAGTTTTTCCATAAAACCTAAATTAGAAAACAAAGCAGCAGGAATGCTAAAAGCTTCATTTATTACGAAAGTATATGAAAATGGAGGAGATTTTAGTACCGATGTGATTTCCAAGGATTTTTCTCCATATGATACCTATATTGGATTAAATGTTCCCAAAGGCGATAAAGCGAGAGGAATGTTACTAACGGATACCCAGCATAATTTTGAGGTAGTTTCTGTAGATAAAAACGGAAAACCCAAATCGGTAAAAGATCTGGAAGTGTACGTTTATAAAGTGAGTTGGAGATGGTGGTGGGATACATCCGAGGATAATCTTTCTTCTTATAACAGAAGTTCCTATAGAAATGAAATATTTAAGACAAAAGTTTCTACAAACAGTAAAGGTCAAGCCAACTTTAATTTTGAAATAAAACATCCAGAATGGGGAAGATATTTAGTAAGAGTAGTGGATCCTAATGGAGGGCATGCAACTGGGAAAACAATTTATGTAGATTGGCCAGGCTGGGCTGGAAGAGCTAATAAGAATGATCCGTCGGCGGCTACGATGCTTATGTTTTCTTCAGATAAGAAAACTTATGATGTTGGAGAAACAGCAACTATTACATTTCCATCAAGTGATGGAGGAAGAGCTTTAGTAACCGTAGAAAATGGCACCGAGGTATTAACATCTATGTGGGTCACTCCTCAAAAAGGAGAAACAAAGTTCGAATTGCCAATAGAAGATTTATATACTCCGAATGTTTATATTCATATTACGTTACTACAATCACACAATTCTACAGCTAATGATTTACCTATTCGTTTATATGGTGTTATACCGATTTCTGTGGAAAATCCAGCAACCAGAATTAAACCTGTAGTAAAAATGCCTGATGTCTTGCGACCAGAAGAAACCATAAATGTAAAGATTAGCGAAAAAGAAGGAAAGGCTATGACATATTCAATAGCTATTGTAGATGAAGGGCTACTTGATCTTACTCGATTTAAAACTCCAAATCCATGGAATACTTTTTATGCCCGAGAAGCACTAGGTGTAAAAACTTGGGATGTTTATGACGACGTTATCGGAGCTTATGGTGGAAGTATTAATCAAATTTTTAGTATTGGTGGTGATGCCGAAGCAGGAGGAGGAAAAGCCAAAAAAGCAAATCGTTTTAAACCAATGGTGGTCTATAAAGGACCTTTTGAATTGGAAAAAGGAGAAACCAAATCCCATTCGATTAAGATTCCTAAGTATATCGGTTCCGTAAGAACGATGATCGTAGCATCAGATGCAGAAAATGCTGCATACGGAAATACAGAAAAAACTACACCTGTTAGAAAACCATTAATGGTGTTAACATCGATTCCTAGAAAAATTACTCCAGGTGAGAAAGTAACGATTCCCGTTACTGTTTTTGCCATGGAGAATAAAGTTAAGAATGTAAATGTTACGCTAAAACCAAATAAAGGATTTACTGTTACAGGCGAAACAACGAAGCAACTTTCATTCTCTCAACCAGATGAAAAAATGGTTTATTTTGATATCGAGGTACTGGAAGGAGCATCGATCACGGATATCGAGGTTGTAGCTAGTGGTAATGGTGAGAAAGCTTCTTATAGCATTCCTATTGATATAATGAACCCAAATCCGATGACTACAGAGATCACCTCTATAGTTCTGGAACCTAATAGCGAACAAGAGATTGATTTTGCTTCTTTTGGAGTAGATGGGAGTAATACAACTACTATAGAACTGTCCTCATTGCCTCCAATGAATTTTGAAGGAAGGTTAAAATATTTAATCCGCTATCCACATGGATGTGTTGAGCAAACGACTTCAGGAGCATTTCCTCAATTATATTTAAATGATGTGTTTACGCTGCCTTCCGATAAGAAAGCCAAGATACAGCGTCATATGGAAGCAGCTATTTACAGATTGAAGAGATTTATACAACCAAACGGCGGAATGTCATATTGGCCAGGTTATAGTAATGCAAATGACTGGGGAACAACTTATGCAGGACATTTTCTGTTAGAAGCTAATAAAAAAGGATATGTATTACCAATAGGATTTAAAAGCAATTGGATCAACTATCAGCAGCAACAGGCAAAACGTTGGAGAAGTGGAGGTAGTGATTTAGCGCAAGCATATAGACTTTATACTTTGGCATTAGCAGGTAGTCCAGATTTATCATCTATGAACAGATTAAGAGAAACTTCTAATCTTTCTAATAACGCTAAATTAAGGTTAGCGGCTGCATATGGATTGGTAGGACAGAAAACCGCAGCAGAAAAACTAATGAATACGGCAAATATTGATTTTCAGCCTAGAAAAGGTGGTTATTATTATACCTATGGTTCTACAAATCGAAATCGAGCGATGGCATTGGAAACATTGGTGTTATTAGATCAAAAAGTAAAAGCACAGAAGTTAGCAAAAGAACTTGCCAAAGAATTATCCTCTAAAACATGGATGAGTACGCAAACGACATCATATGCTTTAATGGCAATGGCAAAATATGCTGCGTATGTTGGAGGAAAGGGAATCGATGTAGAGTATTCGTTAAATGGAACCTCTAAGATGGCAAAAACTGATAAAACCCTGCAATCGTCAGGAGAGTTGGCCATTACAAAAGCTAATAAACTGAAGCTAAAAAACAATAAGGATAATACCATTTTTGTACAGCTAGCAACGAGTGGTATTTTACCAGTAGGACAGGAAAAAGTGATCCAAAGTAACTTTAAGGCAGTTGTTGATTATAAAAATAGAGATGGAAAAATAATTGATGTTACTCAGCTTACACAAGGAACTGATTTTGTAGCCGAAGTAACCATAACAAATACTTCGAGTAGTAAAGTGAAAGATATTGCTTTAACAGAGATCTTTCCGTCTGGTTGGGAAGTGGTAAATACGCGTTTTACTGATTTTGGTTCTTTTAGAACTAATAAAGTGACCCATACAGATATCCGCGATGATCGAGTGAATTTCTATTTTGATTTAAAACCGAGAGAAAGTAAAACAGTTACATTATTATTAAATGCATCCTATTTAGGAAATTACTACTTACCAGGAATCCAATGTGAGGCGATGTATGATAATGATTATTTGGTGCGTACAAAAGGGAAGTGGATACAAGTGGTGAAATAGAATCAAATTAGATGCAATACGTTGTAAGTAGAGCAAAGCTTCCGAAGGCAGAAGAGCTGAAAACTCTTTTTTTGCAAGCTAGTTGGGCAAAAGATAGAACCATTGAAAGCATCAAAAAATTATTGAAGCATACTAAAATATTTGTGGTAATTCGAAATGAAGATACGAATCAACTTATTAGATTTGAACGTGCAATTTCGGATGGAATCCCTAGAGCTTTATTAGATATTGAAAACTATACCATTACAATGTGAAAAATTAGAATGGATGTATCAAAGCAATTGGTGAAGTAGCTTGTTTTTGATATGAACAAAAAATAGAGGAACTCTACCGTTTCAATAATTTTATTTTGTTTGCGGCATTTTGATTTTGAGGATTTAGGACTAAAGATTTTTCGAAATTGATAATGGCATTTTTCTCATCTTTATGAAGTAAATATGCCTCTGCTAAACTATCATAAAGATTGGCAGAATTAGGATAAATATATAAAGCCAACAAAAACACCTGAATACCTTGCTCTATTTTGTTTGGATCAAAAGATAAGCGTAAGCCTAAGGTATTAAGCATTCCTTCTTCTAAAATGAGCGTTGGATGCTTCTTTTTTTCGGTTTGATATAATGGAATAAGGTCCTGAAAATTCTGATGCAAGGCCAAATCGTTAAAATCCTTATAAGTAAAGGTCTTTTTCAATCCATTTTTTGTTTTTAGAGAGACTAGTTTATTATCAGTTACTAGTAATTCTGTAAACCTGTTTTTACTACTCTTTTCTTTTAAATAGAAATTCAAAAATTGTAAAGTATATTGAGACAATAAACGATAAGATTTCATAATCTCAACATCGCTTTTATCTTGTCTTTTATCTCTATTGGCAAATAAAACTCCGAAAGAACTAAAATAAGAATGCGTTAAATCATGGAACTTAAAACTATGAGATTCACTATACAGTAATGAATCATATAGTTTAAACTGGTAATTCAATTCAGAAGGAATTTTATCACTAATCATTACTTCTTGAGGAATATCCTTTTGAGCAAAATGGATATATGGAATATCAAACCTTTTTATATCAAAATATGGTGATTTCTCTAATACCTTGTAATTATATCTTTCAGAACCATCTAAGCTTACCAATGCTTTTACATTAGAGTTTTTCATCGATGTGATTACATTAGATAAACCACCAAAACTATATCCCATTAGAGCAATCTTGTCTGTAGCGACGTTACCGAATTTATGAACTTCTTTTAGAATAAACTCCGTATCTCTAGATTGTGCTTCTGCAGCTCTAGGAGTTGCGCCTTCTAGTTCTTTAGTAATTGCTCCTCTTGATGGATTTGAAATAACTACATAACCATGACTTGCTAAATATTCGAATAAAGCAAAATTTTCAATAGAAGTAGCTTCATAACTAGAAGCATATACAATTACTGGAAATTTTTCTTTCAGCATTGGAGCATTATAGACTGCCTTTACCTTTTCGGAGAGATGCGCTTTATTTTGAGGAGTATTCCATAGATAATGAAACCAATCTAATAAGTACTCATCCGGTAAGTTTTTCCATTCTTCCTCTTCTTTTAAGATATGTAAATAGTCTAATACAGTTAGTTGTTTATCATTTTTTGTTTTAATGTTAGATGGATACCATATGCTTATTGGGATTGGTCGGTCTATTGATCGGTTATTAAACTCGTTTTTAATACGGTACGTTCTTGTACTATCAATTAAAGTATAGTGCTTAAAACCTACTTTGTAATCTCCATATGGAAGATTTATTTCTTCTAACGAAGTTTGGCAAAAAACGAATTGTATTTGGAGACATATAAGAATTAGTAAAGTACGTATTCGCATCATCTTAGAAATATAGGTTCTTTTCTAAAGATTCATGTGGTTAGTGTTTGTTACAGTTTTTTGATTTTTAATTAATTAAATAAAGGAATAATATTAAAATCAAAAATATTATTCCGAAAACTATTTTTAAAGGAAATTGTGCCACACCAAACGTAAAATTCATAATTTTTTCTAATCCTAAAGTTGCGTTTGAGATAGAGTTCGTGTAAATTTTTACGGCGTTAGGTTCATCATTTTGTTTGCTAAGCTCTTCCTTTAATTTGATTTCGTCGAATTTAATTGTATTAGAAACCAGTGTTAGAATTTTTTTAACGATTCGATTTACTATTCCTCCAACAAAGGGAACTTTATCTGATACTATTTTGGAAACCATGGGAATTGTAACGATATGAATAATTCCTTTAAAAAGTAATCCAAGAACATCTTTTCTATTATCTTTATTTACCTGATTATTTACTTGATTAATATCGGCCACTGCTGATTTCATAATATCTAGGGAATAACTAATTATGCCCCACATATCAGACTTCATCTTCCAAATAAGAAATAACAAGCCTATTAATAACCCTGAAATTAAAAATAAAATTAACCCGATGATTGTATAAATAACATACTCTATATGTACTAAATCAAGCACATAGAAACCAATAATGAAAAATAAGAGTGACAGTAAAATAGGGCGAATTACCCAATTGATTACATATTTTGGAAAAACTAAAAGTTCTACGAAATTTTCAACAACTTCTTCATTTCTATATTTTCTAACATCAATTCCTAATTCGTTTTTTATCTTGTTATCTAGTTTTTCAACATCCTTTTTAGTTCTAATTTTCATATTATGATTTGATTTTTGATTGATGATTCAATTGGCTTTTAGTTCGTACAATATAGACTATTATTTCCCAGTGTCTTTATGGTCTACAATGTTACGAAGATTTCTCTGGCTTTTTGAAAATAAAAAAAACCGATTACGTAAAGACATAACCGGTTGTATCAACTTATAACACATTATTTGTTATCTATAATTAGTATCATAATTAAGATTATTCGAAATTTCGGCAAACATTTCATCCGGAATATTCATAGCAAGTTGATTTGCAAAATTAGAAAGCACTTTTGCAGCTATATTGGTGATCACGTCTAATGCTTGCGGTTTCGTATATCCCGCATCAAAGAAGTTTTGTAAACTCGCATCACTCACTCTTCCTTTTTTGTTGTAAATATCCTTAGTAAACTCATGCAACACATTAAACTTTTCATTAGAAAGTTTTTGTTTGTTAATAATCTCATTAAGATCATCTGGGTTAGAATTGAATAATACTTCGCCAGCAAAAGTATGACCACCAGCACAATAAGCACAAGCATTTTCTACAGCAATTGTCATCTGTACGATATTGTTTTCTTCGGGTGATAGTGTGCCAAATTCTGCTAAATAATTCTGAGTATCTACATAAGATAATAATGTAGCCGGAGCGGATTCTAATAATCGTCCTAAATTAGGTACGGTATTAAATTTTTCTTGATACCAATTTATTCTTTGAGCAACTTCTGGTATTGGATTTTCATTTAATTCTAGACTAAAATCTCTTGCAGTTGTTTTCATTTTTATATGATTTATAATTACCATTACAAAAATGAAAAGAAGGTGTAATTTGATGTTTTATAATCAGTTCAATGATTTACTAAAATGGGTCATTTTATAATTCGTTGGAGAAACACCGTAAAAAGATTTAAAGGTTTTAGAGAAATGGGAAACATTAGCGAAACCACAATCATAAGCGATATCAGTGGCTCTTAGATCTGTAGTACCCAGTAATTGAATGGATTTTTCTAATTTTTTCTCTCTGAGATAAGAAGCAGGAGATGTTCTATAGATTTTTTTGAATTCTCTCTTAAAAGTAGAAAGACTTTTATTCGTTAAATGTGCTAATTGATCTAAGGTAATATTAGAAAAATGATGTGCTTCGATAACTTCTCTAAATGTATAAGAGGTAGGATGAAATAAATTAGAAAGTATGGAACGAATGGCTGGCGCATTTTTGGTTTGGTTTAGTAATAGAATAATTTCTTTAATCTTTAAGGTTAGGATTTCTTCATTTACCAAATTCGGATTCTCAAAATAAAACAGAATACTCTCAATATATTTCTTTACTAAAATATCACTTTGTAATTTAGACATTCCAATATCCGAAGGCTGTCGGTTTTTGAGAAAGTTAGGTAGCTTATTTTCATACACCTTTTGCAACACTTCTGGATGAAAGTGAACTGCTAGTGCTTGGTATTCTTCGGATGATTTAGAGGGCAACATATTACAAGAATAGTTCCCACATTTCATAAGAACAGACTCTTCTGAGTTAACTTTTAGCTTTTCAGTTTCGGAGATAGAATCATATTCTCCTTTGATTATATATAAAAAACAAGCCTCATCGTGCATGAGATTTGGTTTTTTATACGGTGGTTTTAGAATAACCGTTTCAAATACTATTTTCCCAAATAGATCAATCTTTTTATAATCGAGGATCATTTCTTTTTAAGTAAAGATAACTTTTAGAATGTTCAAAGTTTTGTATAATTAGGTCAATTTTTATTGTCAATTTAGATCAGATTTATAGAGTAAAGAATATGAACTAAGTTTTCTATTTCACTAATTAGTTTTATTTAAGAATTCAATTCTCGGTATTGACCATGATTAATGTTTGCAATTCTTTTTTCAAATTCATCAATGAGATTTTTATACAATGCTATTATTGGTTCTATAACTTGTGTCCAATCGTCAAATTCTAGATGATATTTGCAAACAATGCTCCAATAACCATCCAAACTACAAACAACTAAGGGACGAAAATCTTCTTTATTCGCAATTTCACTTAGAAGGTTTAAGGCATTATTAGTTTTTAAAAAATGAAGTACATTTTGGTTTTCAGATTTTAAAACGAATCTACTTTTTCTTCGTAAGAATAGATTCTTTAAATGAGAAATAGTGTCTATTTCAAAAGGGATTGGTTGTAGATCGTTAGATAATTTACAGCTTATAGTTCCAACATAATTAGTTCCTGTTTGATTAACGATCGTAAATTGATTGGATTTGTATTCAAATTTTATTTTAAAAATAACATTTGGACTTCTCGTTCCATCTCCAAACGATATGTCCTTATCATGGAGATACAATTTACCGTTTTCATTTTTAGCAATTTCCTTAAAGAATTCTATTAGCGTTTTCATATATCAGTAGTCTTATCCTACTAATAAGTACGAAAATTGTATAAATTGTTACTTTATTAGATCCAAAACCAAATCAATCTGATTTATATTATCATCAACTTTAGGGTATAATAGCAATGTGGATAGTATTTGAATACTATCAAACTGTTCATCTTTTGTTGGTCTCATTACTTTTATCCAACCACCATAAGTTCCGCCAGTATTTTCATAATTCTCTATTTCAAATTTGTTTAGAGCTAGTTGAGATTCCTTTAAGCTTTTGGTAGGAGTTAAAATAACATTTCTTATGTTGTTAGGAATTTTTGAGATAAAATCCTGTGTCTTTCCGAAATAAGTCGCATTTGGGATTAATGCTCTGAGTTGCAATTCAATTTCTAATTCTAACATGTGGTTCGGAAATAGATCTTTATAATGATGTATTGCTTCTTTTTTATGTTGTCTGTATATAGTTACTATTTTTTCATAATATAACTTTCTTAAAGAAGGTAGTTCTTGTTTGATAGGCTCGTTCAATAATGCATCTATGGATAATCGCTGTTTGCACAATGCAGGAAGGTAATTGTTTTGTAAGAACGTTTTTCTATTTATAAGCCTTTCGACTTTTTGTTTTGTTTGCTCGTTTTGATGGATGATTCCTTCATCAATACTATTTTTTCTTTCTTCTAAAGTTGGAATATATTTTTTAAACTGTGTTTCGGTGAGAATAGATTTCATGAATTCTCGATAAAGCTCTAGTTTCTCCCATTCATTGTAATATTCACCATATTTATCCTTTACAGGTTCGTTCTCTTCATAATAAAACATTTGTTTAGCTTGATTTCGATCTAGATCTAATGAGTTGGCGTAAGAATTCATAATTACATCAGTTCTCATATCCACAATTGCTTTATAATCATCTTCTTCGATTTGATTAAAGGTTGTGAGTTCTTCTGGAGTTAGAAATCCATGTAATATTTCATTAGCAACTTCTTTAAATCTATAATGATAAGGCTTTCTTGGTTGATTATCGGATATAATTTCTTCGTTTCTTTTTATTACTAATTCTTCTGTATCGTTAAGAAGTAACTTAAATTGATCATATCGATTTTCTGATAGATTAAGAGCTTTATATTTTTTTAAGTATCGTTGATTTTTATAAGTTTCAAAATCATTCTTATCTATATGTCGTTTTTGCTCTTCTACAATTTTTTTGAACCTTGTTTTTTGTGAACTGGTTAATCTTCTTGCTATAGCTAGCATATACTTTAAATTCGCTTTTTCATATTTATAATCAGGATCAATACTAAAAGTATATTCTTTAAGGAATAAATACGTCAGTTCATCGATATCTTCAACCTGATCTTTTGTTAATGATAGGATTTCGGTAAAATCATCTGTAAAAGTTCTAGTTTGGGTAATTTTTGGATGTGACATTTACTGTTTTTAGGTTTTAAGTCGGAAATTCTAAAGGTAAGTGTCTTTTTTTAACGGTTTGTTACCCCATTTTTTGGTTTTATTACACAATAAATGGAAGGAGGGATAAGTATTAAATTTTCATCGTTAATTTATGCGCTGTTTATAACAATGTTTCTTTCGATAGCGTATTGTAGATCTTTTTTGTTCAGTGGTTTGTTGATGAGATCGTTCATACCAGCTTT
Source organism: uncultured Aquimarina sp. (assembly GCF_947492115.1). Classification (NCBI taxonomy): domain Bacteria; kingdom Pseudomonadati; phylum Bacteroidota; class Flavobacteriia; order Flavobacteriales; family Flavobacteriaceae; genus Aquimarina; species uncultured Aquimarina sp. The sequence continues at coordinate 875,992 of NZ_CANLMM010000002.1, read as the reverse complement.
TTTACAATCATCCGAAACTTCACTTAATTCAGAAGCTGTAAGGGCGATAATAGGTATTGAAGTATTAAACTCACGGATTTCTATTGTGGCACGCATACCATCCATAACTGGCATATTGATATCCATAAGAACAAGATCGAATGTGTCCTTTTTTATAGCTTGTACTGCTTCGATACCATTAGCAACAATAGTACATTCACACCCAATGTTTTTGAGTAAATTTTTGGTAACCAGTTGATTTATTTTATTGTCTTCTGCAACCAGGATATTGGCGGAGATCGAATCCTGCTCAGACGATTCCTCATCTTTGTCTGGGATTTCTAAACTCTCAGGAATGTCTGTATCGAGCTCGAAGTAAAACATCGAGCCGACCCCTTTTTTACTTTCAAAATAAATTTGACTTCCCATAACCTCAATAAGATTCTTTACTATAGACAACCCTAATCCAGTACCTTGTTTATTATCGTATACACTCCCTATTTGTGAGAATTCTTCAAAAATATACTCTTTTTGATCTTCTGGAACACCCATTCCAGTATCTTCAACTTCAAAGCGTAAGATTACTTTAGAGCCTTCTTTAGAAATTAGTTTAATTCTTAACCAAATTTTTCCTTGCTCTGTAAATTTAATAGCATTTCCAAGAAGATTAATGAGTACCTCGGAGGTTCGCAATGCATCTATATTTAGTAATTTAGGAATGCTGGGATTAAATTTTAAAATAAGTTCGTTTCCTTTCTTTTGGGCTTGATATTCGAAAGATTGGAGTATGTTTTGGGTTAAAGAATGAACATCCGTCGGTGTTTTAATAAGTTCCTTTTCTTCTGAATCAATTTTACTTACTTTAAGAACATTGTTTACCAAATCCAATAAATAATCTGCAGAAAATTTTAATGAATTTAGTAGTTTTTTGTCCTTATCCGATTGTTTTTCGTTTTCTAAAAGAATAGAAGAAATACCTACTACGCCATATAAGGGAGTTCTGAGCTCATGACTAATAGTGGAAATAAATTGAGATTTAATTTTACTAAGTTTTTCCGCTTGCGATTTTGCTTCGTACAATTCAGAATTTTTTATCTCAAGAATTTCAGTGACCTTCTTTTTAGATTGATACCCACGATAGTAAAAGAAAAAAGCTACTGCCAGTAATAAAAGTGCTGCTGTCGAGATAAAAATGATAAGCTTATTATTTTTGTCAAGGTCTACAAGTAAATCCTTTTCTCTTTCTGCTAATGCTAATTTTTTTTCATATCGATCAACTTTAGATCTAAAGTTAACGGTCTCATTTCCCTTAGATCTTGCGTTTTCAAATACTTTACGTTCATTCGCTTGAAGTAACTTTAAATCAGCTAAGGCTCTTGGGTAATCACCAATGTTTTCATACATCTCTGCTCGATACTGATAAAAATAACTTTTTCCTTTTGGCCAATAGGACTCGTCTTGCAAATACTCTAAAGATTTGTCAAAATATTCTTCAGCTCTTGCAATGTTTCCTTGATGGGAATAGTTCCTAGCTCTTAAAAGGTACAATGAACTTCGATCCACAAGAATACTATCAGGAATGCTAGCATCTATGCTGTCTGCTTCTTTAAGGTATACGGAAGCTTCATCATATTTATCTAAATCCATATAAGTCCAAATCAAATTATGTAAAGGGACTTGATACTGCTCTATATGCGAACTTTTCTTTACAAGTTGCACTGCTCTTTGGTAATAATCCAAAGCACTTTCAAAATCGTTATTACCATCATAGTATATATTTCCCAAACTATGTAGAATGTAAGGCAAAAGTAATTTGTCTTTGGTCTTTTCGGTATGTTCTAATGCTTTAAGATAGTTTTTAGTGGCATTTTCATAATCAATAATCTCGTATTGAACAGTTCCCATTAAAAAGTAACCATGAGATATATAATGATCATTTTTAAGTTCTCTACCATAGTCGACTGCTTTAAAGGCGTACTCTAACGATTCGTACATCTTATTAGCAACACGTAATTCTTCAGATTTTTTTATGAGATTATAAAGGCTGTCATTGTATTTGTAAGAAGGTTTTTCTTGAGAAAACGTACATAAAGTGCATAAAATAGCAATTATATAGAGGGTATTTTTTTTCAATTCTAAACAATTTTATTAAAAATGAACACATCTAAGTATATGATCATTGGATGTATTACACTGTTTAATTTTTTATTATAAGCCCTATTGTTTTTAATTTATTGGAAGATGCAGTGGTCGTTAGTTGTATTAAAACTGTCATAATTTAATAAAATTAAAGGGTTTATTTATGATTTTTTTAAGAAAACTCAGGAATAAACTCCAGTGAAATAAAATATTTGGGGAATTTTCCTCTTAACAAATAGGGAAAGGTGAGTGTACTGTTTTGATCTTAAATTTAGTTTTCAAATTAATTTTTATCAAGTTTCATAAGTTATCTAAATACATTTACATAAATTTCACAGATATTGAATTAATTAATATTGAAGGGAAATCATTATTGTGTTCAGAAGAGCTTTAAATTTTGTGAAGAAACATCCAATAAAATTCATTTTAATTGGAATTGCATCTATTTGGTACTATTTTTCTTTGCCATCTCCATTATTTAATGATCCTACTGCTACGGTAATCGAAACGAAAACTGGGGAATTACTTGGTGCCAAAATAGCAAAGGATGGACAATGGCGTTTTCCAGAAACAGACAGTGTACCACACAAATTTAAGGAGTGTATTATTGCATTTGAAGATCAACAATTTTATAGACATTTAGGATTTAATCCTGTTGCTATGTTTGAAGCAATTGGTGAAAATTTGGAAGCAGGTAAGGTTGTAAGAGGTGGTAGTACTATTACACAACAAGTAATACGGCTTTCTCGAAAAGGACAGAAAAGAACGTACTATGAAAAGGTGATCGAGCTCATTTTGGCCACACGATTAGAATTAGGAAAATCTAAGGAGGATATTTTAAAATTATATGCTTCTTACGCACCGTTTGGGGGCAATGTAGTCGGAATCGATATGGCTTCATGGAGATACTTTGGATTGCCAGCACATCAATTATCTTGGTCAGAAAGTGCTACCTTAGCGGTATTGCCCAATGCACCGTCTTTAATTTATCCTGGTAAAAATCAAATCCAATTATTAAAAAAGAGAAATAGATTACTAAAAACATTATTGGAACAAGAGAAAATAGATTCTATTACCTACCAATTGTCGGTAAGTGAATCATTACCTAAAAAACCATATACATTACCGCAAGATGCATCACATTTATTGGATCGATTGGCTCGCGATAATAAAGGTGAACGTATGCAAACAACAATTAATCGATCTTTACAACAACAAGTAAATAAGTTAGCTGAGCGCCATCATGGCATATTGAAGCAAAATGAAGTGCATAATCTAGCGGTATTGGTTTTGGATGTACGTACCAGAGAAGTACTAAGTTATGTGGGAAACGCTCCAACAGACAAAGCGCACCAAAAAGATGTGGATATTATAGAAGCTGCTCGAAGTACGGGAAGTACTTTAAAACCTCTTTTATATGCAGCAATGATGGATAAAGGAGAGTTACTCCCAGAGCAGTTGGTTTCTGATATACCAACTGTGATTGCAGGTTATACTCCTATGAATTATGATGAAAGTTTTAACGGCGCTGTACCTGCCAACAAGGCGCTTGCAAGATCGTTGAATATACCAGCAGTAAGATTGTTACAACAATATGGATTGCAACGATTTAGAGATGAATTAAATATATTTAAAATTAAGGATCTTAAATATACTGCGGATCACTATGGATTATCACTCATTGTAGGTGGAGCAGAAGGGAACCTTTGGGATTTGTGTAAAACGTATGCTGGTCTCGCTGGCACACTTAATCATTATGAAGAATCCTCTAGCGAATATTATAGTAATGAGTTCGCAGAACCAATTGTTTTGGCCAATCAAAATGTTGATTTTGGTAAACTCGAACAAGAAAAGCCTATGTATGGTTCTGGAAGTATATGGTTAACTTTTGAAGCAATGAAAAAGGTAAATCGTCCAGAGGGTGATGAAGCATGGGAATTTTATGATTCTGCCCGAGAAATAGCTTGGAAAACAGGAACTAGTTTCGGCAATAGAGATGCTTGGGCGATTGGGGCAAGTAGAGATTATGTAGTAGGAGTATGGATAGGAAATGCAGATGGCGAAGGAAGACCTGAACTAACTGGATTAAATTCTGCAGCACCATTGCTATTTGATGTAGTCAATTTATTACCAAATTCTAATTGGTTTCCGGCGCCTTATGATGATTTGGTAGAAGCTGAGGTATGCACACTGAGCGGTTTTTTAGCTTCAGAAGAGTGTGCTTCTAAAAAAATGTTGATTCCTACGGCAGGAATTAAAACAAAACCTTGTCCGTATCATAAGTTAATTCATTTAGATCCTTCGCGAGAATTTCGTGTGAATTCTTCTTGTGAATCAGTAGATACAATGATTCATGAACCATGGTTTGTATTGCCGCCTTTACAAGCATATTATTTTAAGGGAAAACACGCTAGTTATAAAAATTTACCTCCCTATAGATCAGATTGTGTAAAGGAACTGACGGGTAATATGGATTTTATTTTCCCGAAAGGGAATAGCAGTGTATACCTACCTAAAGGGTTTGATGGAAAAACTAATGATGTGATATTAAAAATAGCTCATACTATTCCAGAAACAAGAGTGTTTTGGTATATAGATGATAATTTTATAGGAGTTACGAAACAGTTTCATGAAATGCCGGTAAAACCATCTCCAGGAAAACGTATTATTACGGTAATTGATGAAAAAGGGAATGAGTTAAAGAAGAGAATCGAAATTAAAGAGTAAAACTATATCCCAATAATTCGCTTATCAGGATATAGTCTTAAGATTTTAAAGAGGTTTATAGACTAAGCCAAAAGAAAATGAAGTTTCTTTGTTAAAATTACGACCATCTATATTTTGATTATAGGCAGTAGAAACGCCAATCTCATTCTTATATACTGGGATGTATAAGTTTACATTAATATTCGTATAATCAACTTCGGTTTGTGGAAGTGCTCTTGGTCCTCCAGCTTCGGCAAATTCTGGTGTTCCAATATCAAGTCCGTCCATCGAATCTTGTACTGCTAATTGTACATGTGTATAAAAATAGTTGTTAAAATACCCCAGCTTTATACCGTATACTTGCGCATTAGGAACATCAAAATCACTGTTGTCCTTTAAACTGTATCCATACTGTACTTCTGTGAAAAAATTAACTTTTGTTGTTAGCTGAGCCATAACATTTGCATTAAAAGCATTCGCATTGTTTCCCAATGATAGAACACCTTCAGCTTCATAATTACCAATAGGAATACTGGCTCCCACAGCTGCACCGATACCAAGTTTTCCTAAGGAGTTGATGTTCCTTTCTAAGATTCTTCCTTTTAGAAATACACTTAGGTCCTGAATACCTTCTACGCTTGATGTTCCTTGTACCGGATCTGGTTCTCCCGTTTCACTTTCTATAAATATGTAAGGTATATTAAGGGACGCAGATAACCAATTTGTGATTCCGTATTCACCATAAAGATTCACTATATAGGAAGATATCGAACCTAAACCAGCAGGGTTACCTTCTGTAAGCTCAGTGCCTCTATAAAACCTGTCATATTGTTTGAAAGAATAACTCGGAGCTATTGTAAGTTCATTCTTTTGTGGATAAAAACCACTTACTTCTGTTTGAGCTACTAAAGGATCAGAAAAACATAGTAATACCATAGCCCCTAAAAAGGACTTCTTAGATTTGTGTAACATGATAATTTTTTAAAAAGGTTAATAAGCCTCCTTAGACGGGGAATATTCACCTATAATTACAAACCAAAATGTTACAGATTTGTTAATTGAAAAATCCTCAGATTTTGAAGATTTTTTTACCAATTTCGGAATGGAAGCTTGCTTAATTGAGAATTATAATATTTGGGATCACCTGTTACTTCATCTCCTAACCAATTTGGTTTATCAAAAGCTTCATTTTCGTCTTGTAATTCTATTTCTGCAATGATTAATCCTTGGTTTTCATCAAAAAATTCATCCACTTCAAATACATGATCTCCAGATGGTATTTCATACCTAATTTTTTTGATGACTCCTTGTTCACAAATTTTAATTAAATTTTTGGCATCTTCTACAGGTATGTTTTTTTCCCATTCATAACGAGAAGTACCGGTTTCATTACTCTTACCCTTAATAGTAATAAAAGCTTGTTCGTCTTTGATCCTTATTCTAACAGTTCTATCAGGATCTGTATTTAAAAATCCTTGAACAATATGTGTGCTCCTATTTGCCTCCTGCTTATATGCATTTGATTTTACCAAAAATTTACGTTCTATTTCAATCATTGTAATATTTATTATGCAAAGGTTATAATAACTACAATCTCCTAGCACCTTTTTTTTAGATGCTTATATCCATATTTGAAGATCAAAAAAACAATTTTTAATCTTCAAATATGGATATTTAGATTGCTTGAAAGATATTATTTATCTAGACCATTTGTCAATAAATTTTTCATTTAGCCTGATAAAATCTTTGTTCTTTGCTTTCTTAGATAATTCTAAAGACTTTTTTGCAGCATTGACGGCTTCGGTTTTTCGGTTGAGATCTGCGAGAATAAGTGCTTCTCTATATACTTGGAAAAACAGTGGCTTTTCGGACTTAGTTGCTTTTTGAATATAAACTAGTGCTTTGTCCAGATCTTTTCCTGTTTCATGTAAATAGAGTGCTGCTTGAAAATAATCAAAATTAGATGGTCCAGCTAATGTCTTTTCTATATTAGCCATCGCTTTAGTGTGCGTATTTAGTTTTATAGGTATGGCAATTTTACTTTGATCCCAAGCTATTACTAGATCGGTACTGTTTAGTGTGATTTCATCAAAGTATATTAGTAAAGTTTCCTGTGAGTCTTTTAGTTTCTCTGATCTTACCTGAAAACTAGCAGTAGGTTCTTTTTCTACATATGTGTTCCAGTTTCCAGATTGATAGGTGTATAAATTTACATCCCAATATTCAGAGTTAGGTTTGGTTAAAATTGCATAAGATCCTTTTTTCACTTCGGTGTTCTGAATTGTTAGATCTTCACTAAAAGTAACTTTTGTGGTGGCGTTTGCGCCAGTTCTCCATAACTCTCCGAAGGGGATAATTCCATTTTCTCCAAAAATAACTCTATCTCTTTTACTAGGTCTGGAATATTGAATCTCTATATCCGCTAAGCCAACAGTTTGAGTTGTTTTTGATAATGGACTTAATGCCGGAATTGAAAGTTGGGCATTAGTAGTAGTTACAGTGAGTAATACACTGATGAAAAATATTTTGAACATAATTTTTAATTTAATAATATTAGAGATTTGAGAAGTATTCTTTGGGAGTTGTACCCATTAGATCTTTAAAAGATTTGTTGAAGGTGGTTTTTGAGTTAAAGCCTGCTTCTTGAGCTAAACCAAAAAAGGTCATATTTTTCGCTTGATCCGTCTTTGCTAAATCGATAAATTCTTTTATGCGATAATAATTTACGTATTCGAAAAAATTCATTCCGATACGCTCATTAAGTAAACGAGCTATTTCTGGGTTGCTTACACCTAACATTTCCGCTAATTCTGATTTAAGTAGTTTCCTGTTTAGATACGGTTTTTTCTCAATCATTAAATGATCTAATTGCGATTTTAAATCATCTAATTGGTTATGTGATAATTTGGATTGCACGTATTTTTTGGGTTTTATGATATTCGAAACCTTAAATAAATCAGGTTCTTTCATCCCGTAAAAAGTGATAAATAAAATAATTAGGGCAATACTGATCCAGATTACTTGCCAACTTACTCGATTGAATAATTCATAATCCAATAGCCAATTAAGAAACATTAGAAACCAGCAAAGTAAACATATACCAATAGCAATTAGAAAATTTAGAAAAAATTGAGATTTGATATAATAGCTTATCTCATTCTGAATATCTTTTTTAAATTTTAGGAATATCATTAGACTTTTGATCCAATAAGTAATATTAAAAGCCAATCCTATTGCAATAAAAATCAGTGTGATTCTAAATTGAAGTCCACTTTGAATTCTAATTTTTAAGATATCATCAGAGGGAATAATAAAAGCTATAGTTACCCCAAGATTGTATATTACAGCTGGTAGGTAATGCAGTAATTCTTTCTTTGAAAAAGGTTTGTTCAATAAGCTGGACCTCGTAAATAGATAAATAGTAGCTCCGAATAACAAAGTAGAAAACTCAGAAAAAGTAACCCATCGATAATTATCACCAAAGAACCCTGATATGTATAAAACCCGACCCGTAAGTCCAATGGAAAGGACAAGTACTAGGAATGCTATATATTTATTAATTGTCTTTCTCTTTTTTGGAGAAAATACATAAATAAAAAGCAAAAATAGGCTTTGAAAATACCCAAAATAAACAAGTTGATTCAGGAATGATTGCATAGAAGCTTGATCTTTTCGGCTTTAATATACTAGTTTAAAACAAATTGATTTACATGCAACACACCATTGTGATCCATTTTTAGATTTTCTTTATAAAAAGCATCGAACTCTTCTTTAGAATTCCATTGGGTAATGACAAGTAAATCAGGATTGTGATAATAACCTAATGGTGATTTTCCATTAGTAAGTTCCAAGATTTTTGTTCCTCCTTTGGATTTTGTTTTTTGTTGCCAAAGAGCTATAAATTTTTCAAATGGTGTATCATCTTTCTTCCAATATGAAGTTGCTACGGTATATTTATTTTTATCAATTTTAAAAGAGATGTCATTTGGCATTTCATAGTAGGTTAAGTTAAATACAGACCATAAATCTCTTCGTTGTTGATGAAAATCTGGCACTATTTCTTCAATTTCTGAAAGAAACTCTTCCCTGTTTTTGAGATCTTTCCACTTACCCAAAATAAAACTAGTAGGTTGAATATTTCCTTGAATTGTTTTGCTGATCTTAAAACCTGGTAATGGTTGAAATGTTTTTTTTATCCCAACTGGAAAAATCGTTTTCTTATACCTTTCGAAATTTTGTTTGGTATCCGGTTTAGTAGTTAATAATAGAATATCTAGAATTTCTCCTTTTTTAAAAGAGAAAGATTTAATATCTGATTGTGCAAAGAGACTGGTTGTCAATAAAAATGTTATCAAAAACAAAATATGATTTTTAAATGGCGTTGTCATTTGTCAAATTTTAAAGATTTATAATTTTATTGACAAATGTAGAGGCTTCACTAAATAATTAGTAAAATCAGGGGTTAAGAAAGATACGGATACGGTATACGAACCAATTAATGCATATGATTAGCATAAATCTCTTCAATTTCATCAGAAAGTATTCTTTGTTTTTCAGAAAAATTATTTGCGAGCCAAATCATAGAAGAAACAATTGTTTTTGGATGTATGGATCGATACTTTTTAAGTGAACCGATTAACAAGGGATTGATCAATTTCATTAAAAGTTTGAAAAAAGATTCTCCACTTCTCTTTTCTTTTCTTTTGCCACCAATTAATGAAGGCTGTAAAATATGAACTTTGGGTATTTTAAAATCTAATACTTTTTCTTCCATTTCACCTTTAGTGCGATTGTAGAATATTTTGCTTTTAGGATCTGCTCCTAAAGCAGAAATCACAATAAATGTCTTTATCTGGTTTTGTTCACATAGTTCGGCTGCTGTCACAGGAATACCATAGTCTATAGAACGGTATAATCTTTTATCAGGAGTTTTGGCATTAGTGGTTCCAATACAACAAAATACTTCGTCTCCATGAAAATCATTGTTGCAGGATGCTAATTGTAGCATGTTGACTAAGTGTTCCTCAATTTTAGGATGTGATATACCAATAGATTTTCTTGAAAATAATTTTATCCTTTCATAACGAGTATCCGTAAGTAATTGATTAAGGAGCATCGTTCCTGTCAAGCCAGTAGCACCAAGTATAATTGCTGTTTTGCCCATTTATTATTGATTTTTTGTAAATATAATGAGCATACTATCATATAACTTTAAAGCACTATGAATACTCGTGATTGTTTACATAGCACAATGCGCATGAAAACGTGCTTTTTTAAAAAGAATTAAGAAATATTATGATAATCTTCTGTAGGATATACTCCAAATAGTGTTATTTCTGCTCTAACATTACTGCACTTTCTGGAGTACAATTTTCATTTCCATCATCCTCTGTAAACACAAGATTAACCGAAGCCTTATCCTTACTTTGAGCGTCAATCTGTAAAATAATATCAAAACCTTGTTTCGTATCCTTGTATTTATCTACTTCTACGGATTTTCCATTATGACTTATTGCGAATGGCTCGTTCTTGGCTTTTACGATTGTGGCTCTACCTCCAACAGTTTTATTACAAGAACCATTACTGTAGGTTAATGTATATTGTATCGAAGTATCTGAAATCCATTGAATGGAAAGATTTTGACTAAAATTACCTCCATTTTTTTTGGAATTCTCTCCTTTTTTTGCGGAACTAGTTCCTTGTATAGAATACGTTCTTGGATTTGAGTTGTCTGTAGTAGTAACATCACTTACATTTTCAGAATTCGTAATATTATTACTAACAGTAGTATCGTTTGGAGATTTGCTTTCTGATTTACAGCAAATTAAAGCGAATAGAAATAGCAGGGCGTAATTTTTCATCAGTATTCTTTATTAATTAGTTCAATTTGATAGGGTCTTAATAAGGCAAGATAGGATTTTTATTTGATAAATCTAAATCGTAAAGATAGAAACCATTGCGTTACAACTATTAATTTTACAATATTTTTATAAATAGATCATTCCATATGTCTAAAAAGTACATCGATAAAAGCGGTTTCTATTATTTTTGTATTGTGATGAAATTGAATAGCGATAGAAAGATCATACACGTGGATATGGATGCTTTTTATGCTTCTGTAGAACAGATGGATAATCCTGAATTAAAAGGTAAACCATTAGCTGTTGGTGGCGGAGGTAAAAGAGGCGTAGTTAGTGCTGCTAGTTATGAAGCACGAAAATTTGGTGTTCGATCTGCAATGCCTGGGTTTACGGCAAAAAAATTGTGTCCGGATTTATTGTTTGTGAGACCAAGATTTGATAGGTATCAAGAAATTTCGAAACAAATTCGAAAGATCTTCTTTGAGTATACTGATTTAGTAGAGCCACTATCTTTGGATGAAGCTTATTTGGATGTAACTACAAATAAAAAGGGTAATCCCAGTGCTTCATTAATAGCCCAAGAAATAAGACAACGAATTTTTGATGAAGTTGGTCTAACAGCATCTGCTGGAATCTCAATCAATAAATTTATTGCTAAGGTAGCTAGTGATTATAACAAACCCAATGGGCAAAAAACTGTAAATCCAGAAGAAGTTTTAGAATTTTTAGAAAACTTGGACGTAAAAAAGTTTTATGGAGTAGGTAAGGTAACTCAGGCTAAGATGTATCAAATGGGAATTTATACGGGTAAAGACTTAAAGGCTAAGTCTGAGGAATTTTTGGTGGAACATTTTGGAAAATCTGGAGGACATTATTATCGTATTGTTAGGGGAATTCATTTAAGTGAAGTAAAACCTAATAGAGAAAGAAAATCACTTGCTGCGGAGAGAACTTTTAGTGAGAACATTTCTTCTGAAATATATATGCTAGAAAGGCTAGAAAATATCGCAGAAGAACTTCAAAAAAGGTTACAAAGAAGTAAGGTAGCAGGTAGAACAGTTACTTTAAAAATTAAGTATAGCGATTTTATTTTACAAACAAGAAGCAAGACATTACCCTATTATGTAAGTGATGCAGCAATATTATTAGAAACAGCTAAAGAATTGTTGTATCAAGAAAAAATGAGAGATTCTGTAAGACTATTAGGAATTTCATTATCAAACCTGAATACATCTAGCGGTCAGAAAAAGAAAGAAAAGGAACTAAAGGAGTTTGAAGTAATACAACTGAAATTCGATTTTTAAATAAAAAAGCCAGTTGAATTACTGACTTTTTAATCTTTTTTATAGTTGAACAATAAGAGTTCTTATTCGTACATATAACTAAATGTTCCTTCAGTGATATTGAAATCAATGGGTGATGAAGGGTCAGAAGTTCCATCTGCTGTGGTAAATGAGAAAGTTCCGGTTACAATCTTCGTTGAGGTATTTACCTCTGTTATCTCAATGGTACCATTTCTTGTGGATTCATCTATTTCGTTTGTAAGGTCTAAGAAGTCAATAAAATGAGAAGGAGTGGTGTCGAAAATTTCCTGCCCCGTTTCATAAGTACCAACTACGATATCACTCTTTTTTAACCAGATTTTGATTTCTCTAGCACCAACAAGGCCTCCTTGTCGACCAATTAGTAATACAAAGTCTTCTTCTGGAAAGTAGTTAAAAATTGTTGTACTCGATGGTTCATTATTTCCGAAAGGATTATTAGCTAGGAAATCTTCTCCATTAACTTTTGCTGTCATTGCATAACTAGAGTTCTCCTCCGCATCGTCATCTGAGGAACAAGATAAGGTAGCTAACATTGCAAGGATAAGTAGTGTAAATCTAATTTTCATAAAGTCTTTTTAGTAATTGGTTATGATAAATTTATGTTCAAAAATAATTTTAAACTATACGTTAGTATCATTAGCTACTATAATGTTACTGTCAATTGGTTTTTGTTTTGAAGTTTTGATTTAGTTAGATCTTGCATAATATTTCAGCAGCAAGTTTTAATGTATCGTCTGTTTTGGCAAAACAAAAACGTAATACTTTGTCATCTTGGTGGTTAAGATTAAAAACAGACACAGGAATGGAGGCAATTTTATAGTCTTTAGTTAATCTTTCAGAAAAGATAACATCTCTTTCGTTTGTAATCGAACTATAATTTAACAATTGAAAATAAGTCCCAGAAGCTGGCGTAAATGTAAATTTTGATTCTTCGATGAGAGATAAAAACAAATCTCTTTTACTTTGGTAAAAACTAGGCAATTCTAGGTAGTTTCTTGGTGTTTTAAGATATTCTGCCAAAGCATATTGCATTGGATGATTACTACAAAAGACATTGAATTGATGAACTTTTCTAAATGCTGACATAAGATCTTTTGGAGCTAAACAGTATCCCATTTTCCAGCCAGTTGTATGAAATGTTTTTCCAAATGATGCGGTTATAAAAGAACGCATTCTTAAATCTGAAAATCTTGCGGCACTCTGATGCTCTTTGTGATCAAAAATGATATGCTCATAGACTTCATCACTTAATAGAATGATATCAGTTCCTTTTAGAAGTCCTTCTAATTGGAGCATATCTTTTTTAGACAAAATGGTTCCCGACGGATTATGAGGTGTGTTTATAATAACCATCTTTGTTCTAGAAGTAATTTTAGAAGCTACTTCTTTCCAATTAATGCTAAAATTTGGAGCTGATAATTGAATTGGCACTACCACTCCTCCAAATAATTCTATGGACGGTTCGTAAGAATCATATGCAGGTTTAAAAACAATGACTTCATCTTCAGGTTTTATAAAAGCAGCAATGATCGTAAATATTGCCTGAGTTGCACCAGAGGTAACGGTTACTTCTGTTTCTGGATGGTAAGTGCTGCCGTATAAACCATTAGTCTTTTCTGCAATAATATCTCTTAAGGATAATAGACCAGGCATCGGAGCGTATTGGTTATATCCTTTTTGCATAGCTTTAGTAACCAGGTTGGTAAGTTTATGGTCTGCTTCAAAATTCGGAAAACCTTGTGATAGATTAATGGCTTTATACTCATTTGCCATTTTACTCATAATAGTAAAAATGGTAGTAGTAACATTAGGGAGTTTAGTAGGTATGTTTTTCATCTGCAAATCAAAAGGTGAAGGTATAAAAAAATGAAAAATTTAGATAGCTAACATCAAGAGTGCAATTTGCAGAGGATTAATTTCTTTTCTTACCTCTGGTTTCGAATCTAACTTTAACAATATTCTAGAGATATATCTAATCTAATTCGTAGTTCTAATTGTGTTAAAATATACTTTTTGATTAAGACTTGATTATTATTTGTTTAAAGTTACGACTATATTTCAAACGATTTCGTAATGAATACTGAACAAAATTTCGAATCTATTTTAAATTCATTATAAATACTGCATTCCTGTATCAAAATGTTGTTAAAAAGATGTTTGAGCCTTATTTTTGCTAATCAAAAATTTTAAACATTCTTTATAATGAGTGGATTGATAAAATCTTCAATAGCTAGAAAGGTTGCGATGGCACTTTCGGGACTTTTCTTAGTATTTTTCTTATTACAACATTTTACCATCAATTTTACTTCTATTTTTAGCCCAGACACATTCAATGAGTTGTCTCATTTTATGGGTACAAATCCAGTGGTTCAGTTTGCTTTGCAACCAGTATTAATTTTTGGAGTAGTTTTCCATTTTATAATGGGATTTGTTCTTGAGCTAAAAAATAGAAATGCAAGAGCAGTTAAATATGCAAAGTATAGTGGTGGAGCTAATTCTTCTTGGATGTCTAGAAATATGATCCTTTCGGGATTAGTGATTTTAGCTTTCTTAGGGTTACATTTCTATGATTTTTGGATTCCTGAAATGGTTCATAAATATGTAGAATTTGCACCAGAAGATCCTACTCGCTATTATCATGAATTGCTAGAAAAATTCGTAAGTCCGGTTAGGACTGGATTATATGTACTTTCATTCGTGTTTTTAGCATTGCATTTGTGGCATGGATTTGCTTCTTCATTCCAATCAGTTGGATTTAACAATAGGTTTTCTGTTGGAGCAACTAAGTTTGCTAAAGTATTCGCTGTTGTAATTCCGTTAGGTTTTATCATCATTTCTTTAGTACTTCATTTTAATCATAATCATTAAAAACCACTACTATGTCAATTTTAGACTCTAAAATACCAGAAGGTCCACTGGCAGATAAGTGGACAAAACATAAAAATACAATCAACCTGGTAAATCCTGCCAATAAACGTAATATCGATGTTATTGTTGTAGGTACTGGACTAGCAGGAGGAAGTGCCGCTGCAACTTTAGCGGAACTAGGATATAATGTAAAGACATTTTGTTATCAGGATTCTCCAAGACGCGCACACTCTATTGCAGCGCAAGGTGGTATCAATGCTGCAAAAAATTATCAAGGAGATGGAGATTCTAATTATCGTCTTTTTTATGATACCATAAAAGGAGGTGATTATAGATCTCGAGAAGCAAATGTATATAGATTAGCAGAAGTTTCTGCGAATATCATAGATCAGTGTGTGGCACAAGGAGTTCCTTTTGCCAGAGAATATGGAGGTTTGTTAGATAACCGATCATTTGGTGGAGTACTTGTTTCTCGAACATTTTATGCTAAAGGACAAACGGGACAGCAACTTTTATTAGGAGCTTATTCTGCGATGAACCGCCAAATAAATAGAGGAAAAATACAAGCATTTAATCGTCATGAAATGCTTGACCTTGTTAAAATAGATGGTAAAGCAAGAGGAATTATAGCAAGGAATCTTGTAACAGGAGAGATAGAACGTCATTCTGCACATGCGGTTGTATTGGCCACAGGAGGATATGGAAATGTATTCTTTTTAAGTACAAATGCAATGGGTAGTAATGTAATGGCTGCTTGGAGAGCACATAGAAGAGGTGCTTTCTTTGCAAATCCTTGTTATACTCAAATTCACCCGACTTGTATTCCAGTTTCAGGAGATCATCAATCTAAATTAACATTGATGTCAGAATCTCTTCGTAACGATGGAAGAATTTGGGTTCCAAAGAGAAAAGAAGATGCAGAAGCGATACGAGCAGGTAAATTAAAACCAACACAATTATCTGAAGATGAAAGAGACTATTATTTAGAGCGTAGATATCCTGCTTTTGGTAATTTAGTGCCTCGTGATGTTGCTTCTAGGGCTGCCAAGGAAAGATGTGATGCTGGTTTTGGAGTAAATAAAACTGGAGAAGCTGTATACCTTGATTTTGCCTCTGCAATACAAAGATATGGTAAAGAAAAAGCATTGACTTCTGGAATTCATAATCCAACTGCTCAACAAATTTTGGAATTTGGAGAAAAGGTTATCGAGAATAAGTACGGTAACTTATTCCAGATGTATGAAAAAATCGTTGATGAGAATCCTTATAAAACTCCAATGATGATTTATCCAGCTGTACATTATACAATGGGAGGTCTTTGGGTAGATTATAATCTGCAAACTACGGTTCCTGGTTGTTATGCAGCTGGAGAAGCTAATTTTTCTGATCACGGAGCAAATAGACTAGGAGCATCTGCGTTAATGCAAGGTCTTGCAGATGGTTATTTCGTATTACCGTATACAATAGGAGACTATCTTTCTCATGATATTAGAACTGGTAAAATTCCAACGAATACACCAGAATTTGATCAAGCGGAGAAAGACGTAAAGGAAAGAATTGAAAAATTAATGTCTGGATCAGGAGAGCATTCTGTAGATTATTACCACAAAAAGTTAGGTAAAATCATGTGGAACAAATGTGGAATGTCTCGTAATGAAAGTGGACTAAAAGAAGCGATTGAGGAAATATCTGCCTTAAGAGCGGATTTCTGGAAAAATGTAAAAGTACCAGGTACGGCAGATGGTTTAAATCAGGAATTAGAAAAAGCAGGTAGAGTTGCTGATTTCTTAGAACTAGGAGAATTATTTGCTAAAGATGCTTTGGATAGAAATGAATCTTGTGGAGGACATTTTAGAGAGGAATCTGTAGAACAGTCCGGTGAACAAAAAGGAGAGGCATTAAGAGATGATAAAAACTTTAAGTACGTATCTGCTTGGGAATATAAAGGAGAACCAAAAGACGCTGTACTTCATAAGGAAGATCTTGTATTTGAAAATATTGAATTAAAAACACGTTCTTATAAATAATAAAAAAGCTATGAATCTTACATTAAAAATATGGCGTCAAAAAAACGCTCAATCTAAAGGAAAGATAGTAGAATATCCAATTTCAGGTATTGAAGGAGACATGTCTTTTTTAGAAATGCTAGACGTGTTAAATGAAGAGTTAATCAATAAAGGAGAAGAGCCTGTAGTATTTGATCACGATTGTAGAGAAGGTATTTGTGGATCTTGTTCTTTGCAGATTAATGGAGAACCACACGGACCAGATCGTTTGATTACGACTTGTCAACTGCATATGAGAAAGTTTAATGATGGTGATACGATCTTTATTGAGCCATTTAGAGCTAATGCTTTTCCAGTGATAAAGGATCTTATGGTAGATAGAAGTGCTTTTGATAGAATTCAGCATGCGGGTGGATATATCTCTGTAAATACTTCAGGAAATACGATTGATGCTAATGCTATTCCGGTTAATAAAGAAAATGCAGATGATGCGTTTGCAGCAGCTACTTGTATTGGATGTGGTGCTTGTGTAGCAGCCTGTAAAAATGCTTCTGCAATGTTGTTTACTTCGGCAAAAGTTTCTCAGTATGCATTATTACCACAAGGACAGGTTGAGGCTACTGAGCGTGTCTTGGCAATGGTAAATCAAATGGATGAAGAAGGTTTTGGTAACTGTACTAATACGGGTGCTTGTGAAATCGAATGTCCGAAAGGAATATCTTTAGAGAATATTGCACGAATGAATCGTGAATATTTAAAAGCAAGTGTGAAAGGATAAATTTCAGTCATACAAACATAAAAAAATCCCAAATCAGAAGAGATTTGGGATTTTTTTGTTTTAAGGTGTATTTTTTGTGGTAACAATTTTATCATTAATGACATTAACTAATAGTAAAGGAAAAGTTCTGGATGGTACACAAATAGTTAAATGACTATTACAAGAGCTTTTTATTAGCTATTTTTAATTAGAAATATCAAAAACAAATATGATGAGAAGAACCGTTTTATTAGCCTTAATAGCTTTAGTAACCTGTAGTGTGGGAGCGCAAAATCGTATTGATAGAAGTACACTAACACCAATTGACCTATTATTTAGACCGCTAGAGTATAAAGAAAGAGATAGACCAGGAGAAATTGAAAATGTTGATCTAGAAGGAGCAATAGGATCTCCTTATGAGGATAAAGTTTTTAGACAAGGAGAACTGGTAGACTTAAGATTTGAGAAAAAAGTAGTTGGAATGTTCGTAAGGTACAATGTGTACTCTAATGAAGTTGAGCTAGTGAAACATCCAGAGAGCAAAAACATAAATGCAATGATCAAAGCGGATAAAGTTTATGCTAAAATTGGTGCTAAAGAATATCATTACAAAGAATACCAAGATGCTAATAATGATCTTAAGAAAGGATATTTAATAAAGCTGAGATGTAATGCAAAAATCAATGTGTATAAAGAGGTTATAAAAACTTTTGTTCATCCAAAAGTAGCGCAAACATCATATCATAAAAACGAACCAGCTAAATTTATGGATACTGAGAAGTACTATATGGAAATTGATGGAAAGTTGGTGCATATTAAAATGAATAAGAGGAAAATTGTAAAATCATTCCCTGGTAAGCAAAGTGAGTTAAAAGACTATATCAGTAAAGAAGGATTAAAATTTAAAGAAGAAGTGGATTTGGTTAGATTAGTTGCATACTACGACACCTTATAAAAATTATTTTTTGTTAAACGCTAGAGAACTCCAAACTTACATTGGTTTGGAGTTTTTTAATTCCTAAATAATTGCCTCATGATAAGAATATTACTTTGTTTAATAGCACTCTTTACAGTATGTGTAGGGTGCGGCAAAAAAGATGAAATCAATCAAGATTTTATTGAAGAAGTTGCTTCCTTACGATCAGATAATGAAAGAAGAGTGTTTTTGGAAGAAATACGTATTTCTAATCAAAAGTCGAGAAATAATATAATACATATCGAGTCTGTTTATGGTTATAATAGTAAAGAGAGATCAAAAGCACTAGAGGAAAAAATCATAGCCGATAAGATTCATTTACAAAAAATAGAACTGTACTTAGAAAAGTATGGACATCCATCTGCCGAAATACATGGAGAACTAGCAGCTAAGACTCCATATATCATCTTATATCATTGTAGTAACCTAGAATCTAAACAGAA
This sequence comes from uncultured Aquimarina sp., assembly GCF_947492115.1. Classification (NCBI taxonomy): domain Bacteria; kingdom Pseudomonadati; phylum Bacteroidota; class Flavobacteriia; order Flavobacteriales; family Flavobacteriaceae; genus Aquimarina; species uncultured Aquimarina sp. The sequence continues at coordinate 856,932 of NZ_CANLMM010000002.1, read as the reverse complement.
AAACTTCGAATATTTATATAAAGCATATAAGAATGGGGATTTAAGAGCTAATAGTTTTGCTATGTTTTTAAGTAGTTATTACAATGATCAATTCGACGAAAATTATTACCTTCCGTAGTGACTACAATGACACATTGCTTTTCTTTTACGGTTTATATTAGTAAACTTTAGATAAACATCAAAGATTATATTATGCAAAAAGTATTAACTTTCTTGATATTAATTTTAGCTTTTGGTAGTTGTAAAGAAAGAGGTGTCTCTTCTGAAGAAGATTTTGTAAAAAAAGTGAAAAGCTTAAATACTATTGATCTTCAAAAAGAATTTCTGGAGGAAATATATAAAACCGACCAAGAAACTAGAAATGCATTGAATGATGCTAGACTCACATATGGATATGATAGTGCTGAAAAAAAAGAGGTACAACAAATAATGGTGAATAATGATCGAAATAATTTTCAAAAGATAGAATTGTACCTACAAAAATACGGACACCCAAGTATAGCCGAACATGGAGAGAAAGCGTCTAGAGCACCTTGGATTGTAATTCATCATACCGGCGATATAACATCCAAAGAAAGAAATTTCACCTATTTATACGAAGCATACAGAAAAGGAAACCTAGAATCTGGTAGTTTTTCCTTGTATCTTGAAAGATTACATCGCACAAAATTTGGTAATCGATTTACTTTGCCCAACCCATATAGAGAGGAACAATTGATTGACTCACTGATAACGAGACTTAATTTGGTAGTTAAAGAGTACTAAGTTTAGATTTCTATTTCTTCCATAATTTTTCCTCTACAACCGTTTTTAACACTTGATCTCGGTAATTTCTACTTAACGGAATAGAGGTATTCCGAATTTGAATTTCATGGCTAATTACAGTATCAATTTTTGTAATAGCTATAATATATGATTTGTGAACTCTAATAAAATGTTGCGGATTTAATTTTTCTTCAATGTCTTTTAGGTTTAGCAATGTTATATGTTTTCCTTTGGTAGTATGAATGGCTACATAATTCTGTAGGCCTTGTATATAAAGGATGTCGTTACAATATATTTTTTCGTATTTATGTTCGCATTTTACAAAGAAGTAAGAATCTTCGGTATTCTTTTTATTAGACTTTAAAATAAATTGTTCTTTAGCCTTTTGTACAGCTTGTACAAACCGATCAAATGTGATAGGTTTTAATAGGTAATCTAAAACATTTAGACGAAATCCTTCTATAGCATAACTTGGGTATGCTGTGGTGATAATTACCATGGGTAAGTTTTTAGTAATTTTCAAAAAATCTATACCACTCATTTTAGACATCTGAATGTCTAAGAATATCAAATCGATCGTCTGTTGATCCAATATTTCCGACAATTCTAACGGATTTTCGCAAGTATCAATGATTGTTAAAAAATCAACTTCTTTTGCATAATTGGAGAGTCCTTCTCTAGCTAATGGTTCATCATCAACAATAACTGTTTTTATCATAGTGTTTTTTTTATGAAACCATATTTCTGTTTTGTACCACCTGATCGTTCATAATCAACTCTTCTAAGGTAATTCTTAAGCTAATACTAAATCGTGTTTTTTGATGATCAATTTTTAAATCATATTTTTTGGGATATAGTAAATCTAACCTTCTGGTCACATTTTCCAGTCCAATTCCACCGTAAGTTGAAGTCTTTTCAAAGTTATTTCTGTTTTCAATACTATTACCAACATAAAAATGTAGGCAATTATCATTGGCTAATTGCGCTTTTATTTCAATCCAATTAAGTATGTCTTTAGAATTAGACACGTGCTTAAAAGCATTTTCTACAAAAGTGACTAGAATAAAGGGAGCGATTCGCATTGGGATTTTATTGGCTAGATGTACAGAAAGATCAATCTTTAGGTTTTTATTTCTCCTTAACTTTTCTAAGGCTACAAAATTTTCTAAATAGCTGATTTCTTGATCAAATGGAATGAGCTGTTCATTACATTCATATAGTTGATATCGAAGTAAATCCGAAAACTTGGCTAAAGCAGTAGAAGCTTCACTAGGCGCTTTATGAATTAAAAAAAATATAGAATTGATAGTGTTGAATAAAAAATGAGGGTTGAACTGATGTTTTAGAAATTTAAGTTCTGTAGTTAATTTTTCATGCTCTAATAACTGCTGCTTTTGTTGATTTACCAATGAGTTTTTAGCAAGTTTTATACATAATCCAAGTAATAATGTTCCAGAGGTGGCGGGTAAAATTTCTGAAGTAAGTGTATGAAAATAAGTCTCTCCTTTTTCTTCATTAAAAACGCAAAAGTAATCCAAAGGTTCTCCAATGATAAAGGCACTCAAAAAATAGCAGCCAAACATAATGCAACTTATGGTTCCTATCCATACTACTAGAGATATAATATATGTTGTTAATTTTCCTTTGTAAAGGTATTTAGGTAATAATACATAAAGATTAAAATATGTAGCCAAAGTATGCACTACTACATAAAATAGGAATATGATATACCTCGGTGAGAAAAACATAGCTTTATAGGCTACGGACAAGCTTAGTTCAACGACGCCCCAAGAAAAGAAGTAAAAACTCCAAAATACGAAATGGTAGATTTTATAAGTAAAAAACCAATTTGCCTTTATTTTTTCTAGAGGTAGCATGGTTTTAAGATATAAAAAAGGAATTAATTTATACGATCATTTTATCAAATACCGCTTTTTTTTGATCAAATACAACTTCTAAGGTGTAACGGGTTGTTTTTCATATTTAATCAGCAATACATTAGTCAAAATAGCTTGGTTTAGTAGTTTGTCAAAAGCTTGCTTCCACTCATCAAAACTCTTTTGACTATAAGGTAAAATAGGGTTGCTTTACTATTCAATTAACATCTTACTAAAATGAACTTAAGTAAAGCAAAGGACAAATCATCAATTGATAAAAAGGGTTGTGTAGATATATCTAAGATGAGGCTTTATCTTATGAAAGGTCTCTATACACTTACTTTTTTGACGCTAGGTTATAGTTCTTGGTCCGAAATCCTATATCCGAGTGAACAATGGGGTCCATATGATGGAGTTACTTATAGCTTTTGGGCGTCTTATGCGATGTTGATGGGAGTAGGTATAAAATATCCATTAAAAATGCTACCCTTATTGTTATTACAACTATTCTATAAATCGGTTTTCTTTTTTGGAGTATATATTCCATTATGGTCATCGGGTAGTCTTCCAGAGACTTTTAAAGGTTTTTTAAAACCATTTGCTATAGGAATCCCGATAGATCTTTTGGTGATTCCTTGGATATATGTTTACAAAGCTTATTTCAAAAATCTATTCAAATTCAATTAGGGTATCACTTCAAAATATCAATTTCATCAATCATATTATTAAAGTTTAAAGTTATGAATACAACTTATATTAATCAAACTAATACCATAAGGTCACAAAAGATGCTACATATTAGTGCTAGAGTTTGGTTCACTATTGCAGTATTAGGACAATGGATTTTTGCATTTTATGTAACTACGTTTTATGGAACGGCGGCAATCGAAGGTAATTATCAAAAATGGAACGAAGTACTACCGCATGGTTATACAGAAGGAGCTACCATTAGTAATGTTGTAGTGGGTATTCATTTGCTGTTTGCTGTGATTATTATCATAGGTGGACCACTACAATTTATTGATAAGATTAGAATGAGAGCACGGTCTTTTCATCGGTGGAATGGAAAAATATACCTTGTTACCACATTTATTGCTGGTTTTAGTGGAATTTATATGATCTTGTCCAAAGGTTCTGTTACAGGATGGATTGGTGATATAAGTGTGAGTTTTAATGGAATTCTAATGATGATTTTTGCTGTATTTGCATGGAGAACAGCTTTACAAAAAAACTTTGTATCTCATAATCGTTGGGTATTACGTTTGTTTCTGGCTGTAAATGGAGTGTGGTTTTTTAGGATAGGGTTAATGTTGTGGTTATTTATCCATGGAAAACCAGTAGGGTTTGATCCAGAAACTTTTAGAGGACCGTTTATTACTTTTTTAGGATTTGGTCAGTATCTTATTCCATTAAGAATCCTTGAAGTATATTTGAAGGTAAAGGATAGAAAAATAGCGTTGGAGCAGTGGAGTATGACCATGGTTCTATTTATTTCTATAATAGCTACAGGTATCGGTGTTTTTGCAGCCACGGTTGGTATGTGGTTGCCAAGATTATAATATATTAAGAGTTATATAAATCATGAGTGAAATTGTATTGTAATGATTCATTTACTTTGGTAGAAGCGATTATTTTTCCTTTAGAAGAAGATTCAAAATCATAATCAGGAATTGGTAAGTTCATTTGCTTACAAATAGTACTGTAGTATTCGGACTTTTTAGGATGATCTGGATAAGACGCATTAAAAATTTGATCCCATTGATCCATTTCAATTATTTTTTGGATAACGCCAATGCAATCTTCTCTATGGATGAGGTTTACTGGAGCTAATGGATTTTGAATGTTTTTTCTTTTAGATAGCATCGTTGCAGGGTGTCTTCTACTGTCAAACAAACCTGCGAAACGAAGTATAGTAGCTTTGAAGCTAGGATGATTTCTTAATAGTTTTTCGGTTTCAATAAGTTGTTTTCCAGCATTTTTTGTAGCATTAGGAATAGTGTCGGATGTGATTTCTGGAAATCCTTCTTCATCTGTATACACAGAAGTTGAACTTATAAAGAGAACTTTTTCTACTCCTGATGTTATGATATAAGGAATTATATGTTCAATTTTAGCTACAAAATTACTTTCTGGGTTTCTTCTTAAACCAGGAGGAATATTAATAATTAAGATTTCACTGTTTTCTAAAAATAATGCTTTCTGGTTTTCTGACTTAGTTTCTTTTAATTCAACAATGTAAGGGTCGATACCAGAGTTTTTTAAAATGTCTAATTTATTAACTGAGGTAGTTGATCCTTTAATAGTATATCCATTCGCAATAAGACGCTTTGCCAACGGTAATCCTAACCATCCTGTACCTAGAATACTAATCTGCTTATTCATATAATATCTTATAATTCTGCGGCTAAGTTAGTGCGGATACTACTAGAATCCACAGTTTTTTCTACATATTCTAATCTTATTGTCTTTTTAATTGTAATAGCATCGTTTAATACAAAAGGTTTAGGGATCATGTTTTCTGATCTTTTCGGTATCGAGAACAACTCACTTTCTAGCAAATCATAGGAAGATTCGTATAACACGATCTCAGGAACGGAGTCTTTATGAAATTCCATTCTAAGTTCTAACGGCTCATTATCTCTTAGATGATACGTTAGTAGCCGGTTTCCTGTGCGTTTTGTAAAGGAATTATGAATCGTGCCATCCTTGTTTATAATATCTTTTGTGGTTACTCCATTGGCATATAAACTTTGAAACTCAAATGATTCACGCATGAAGAGATCCATCCTGTTTACATCTCGTTGAGGTCGAATACAAATGTCTAAGATTCGTTTTTCTCCTGCAATACTGTCAAAAGATGTTTCTACCTTAGAAGATTGAATATCTTTTAATGGTGCCTGATTTACATAATTGAATGCACTGCTGTATTTGCTTTCGATTGTATTTTTGTTCCAATCTTTAGCTAAGTTTTTGAGGCGATCAATGTAATTTTTGGTCCAAGAGTCCAGTGTATGATCATAGGAGGTCCAATATGCTTTCTGTTGATCTTCCTGTAAAACATAAATAAGGCTATTTGGTTTTTGTCTTTCCTTTGTGAAATCAGACTTGAAATGTGCTATCCCAATACAAGTTAATGCTGCTAAAAAACTAATAGTTCCTAAAAGACTCTTTTTAGAATAAAACCCGACGACAGGTATCACTAGTGTACATAGAAAAACGGTTAAAATAGAGGAAATAAAAGCTATTTTTAAGCCTAAGGCTACAGGAAAAGAAGCTATAAAAGGTGAAATTAAGAAAATAGACGGCAAACTTAATAGTAACATCAAAAAAGGAAAAGGTCTCTTTTGGTTAATAAGTACAAACTGACAAACTAAACAAAAGAGCACAGGAATGATAAAGTAACTTGCGCCTTGAAGATAAATACTTGCTCCAGTACAAATAAGTATCCAGAAAAATAAAGGTGCAACCAGTAAACTGGGCAATGCTTCTACCTTATCAAATATGCTATAAACTTTAAAGAAGGCTGCTGTTCCTAATAATACGGTTGCGGCAATGTAATAATATCCATTGTAAGGAAAACCATGCAAAATATCGTTATATCCAGTATATATAATTAAGGCTACTTTCCAAAGTCCAAAACCTAGAACACCTGCCAATCCTGAAGATATTAAAAATGCTAAAAACCCGCTACCAACTTCACTAAAAGAGATACGCTTTTTGGATCTTCCATAAATGATAAAACCAATAAACAAAATGATAGCAACGCCTAATAAAGGGTAGATCCAATCAAAAGGATACTTGATTATTTTAAATATAGGCGTGTTGAAATATAAATAGTCTTGTTCCGAGGTAAAGTCGTTGATATTGGATTTAGAAAAGTAAGATAGTAAAGGCATGAGATAACTGCCCTGATGTTGCAGAGTGTTTAGATCAAGATTTTGCCAAGTGTCATTGGCAGTATGATAGTCGAAATGGTCATCTATAAAAGCAAAATTGTAACCAGAAGTGTTTCCGTGTTTTCTAAAAACGGTAAGATCTGTATCGTTAGGAAGTAATTTATAAATACTATATGCTAATGAATTAGTAACGGGAAATTGAGGATCTGCTTTGATAAATTCATCAATCATTTTACCATTTTTGCTATTGGTTTCTAGAAGCATATATGAGTTTCCTCCACTTCCTCTTGCTTCAAAATTTAGAACCAAACCTGCATCTTTTGCCCATGGATGTTCCGATACAAACAAATCCGCTCCATTTAATCCTAGTTCTTCTCCATCAGTGATGCAAATCACAATATCATTTATAGGTGCTTGTTTTGTATATAAAAATGCTCGAATTCCTTCTAAAATTGTTGCTACACCACTTCCAGCATCACTGGCGCCGTAAGATGAATGTTGACTGCTGTCATAGTGTGATAATAAAACCAATGATTTTCCTGGGTTCGAACCCTTGATTTTGGCAACTATATTTTGAGGCTTACTCATGGTTCCTCTATCACCAATCGAAAAGCCTTCTTGGATTTGAGGAGATAAGCCTAATTTTTTTAATTCTTCAATAATGTAGTTTTTTGCTTGATCATGTCCTGGACTTCCTACATAATGAGGGTTTTGGGAAATGTTTTTTACATGTTCTAAAGCTCTTAATGTAGAAAATTCTTGTTCTGGTGTATCTAAATCCGAAATTGTTTGGGGCATACTGCTGTAAAAGATATACCAAATCGAAAAAAGTATAGATATGAATGTTAATACTGCAAGAATTTTTTTCATCAGTTTGTTGCTTATTTAGTTAGTTGAGTCGTAAATATTTGAAATTTAAATGTTTAAGAGTGTTTTTTTAGGGTTGTAATAATTGAAATTGCTATTATTTTTATCAAAATGATTCTTATCTTCTTCATTTCAACACTATTTTTTCAAGATTATTCTTGTTTAGTGTCTTTTTTTGAGAAAAAATCAATTTTTGTTAGAAAATTCATGTTGATAAAGGTAATAAAATAACATTTTAGAATCTTTAATGTTAAAATGATATTGAATAACTAATGTAAAATGACTATATTTAAGATTCACTAAATCACTATAATTATGGGAATTATAAGTTTTCAGGGCGCGAGAACCAAAGTTAAAAGACAAGACAATACTCCGATTAAGGTATCAGATTACATGACCAGGAATTTGATCACTTTTTCTCCTAAACAATCTGTTTTAGAGGTTATGGAAACCTTGGTAAAAAATAAAATTTCGGGAGGACCAGTAGTTAATGAACGTAATGAATTGTTAGGTATTATTTCTGAGGGTGATTGTATCAAGCAATTAAATGAGAGTCGTTATTACAATATGCCTATAGATGATGCTCAAGTGGAGCGATTCATGGCTAAAAATGTTGAAACTATTGATGGGAACATTAGTATTTTTGATGCTGCAAATAAATTTTTGGAAACAAAAAGAAGACGATTTCCTATTATCGAAGATGGTAAATTAGTAGGTCAAATTAGTCAAAAAGATGTAATGAAAGCGGCTTTAAAAATGAATAGTCAACATTGGAGAGATTTATAATACTATTTGTTTTTAGGATTTAACGCTTTTACAAGATCAGTAATTATCAGTTTTTCTTGTTGGTTTCCGGAGATATATAAACTTTTGGAAGAATATCGATCAAAGTTATGTTCAGATTCTTTCCAATTACCGATACCTAATACTGTTACTTTTTCACCTATTTCGATGATTCCTTCTTTGTATCGAAGACTTTTGTTAAACCCTAAAAATCCAGTACTTTTTCTACCATGCTTATGTAAATACTTTTCTAAAAACTCGGGAGCATCTTTCCATGTTCCTGAGGTAAATTCTGCATCTTGATTTAGATACGTCGTTTTGTGAGATTTAGGGGTTTCTGCCATCACAATAGCTTTATCTCCTTCACTTTCAATAATGAAGTTTTGAAACTTTTCTTCTTTGATTATAGTGCGCCAAGAACTGCTTTTTCCATTGCTTCTTTTTTCTTCTATATGTATTTTGTAATACAGACATTTTCTTTGGCTTAATGGTGATAAAAGAGCCTCTTCAATTGGAAAAGCATCTCCCTTAATTTTTATGTATTCACCTTCTTTACATAGTTGAATTCTTTTAAAAGAGTGCTCTTTTAATTTTCGGAGCATTCTATTTTTCTTACTGTATATCTGAGATATAAGAATGACAACGATAAAGGCTATTAAAAAAATAAAAATGAAACCACCTTTTCCAATATCTAGCTGTAAAGAATTAAGAAAATACATATTAACTGTTCCTTTTTACTAATGCGTAATATTCGTTTTCTAATGGAAGATATCCTTGATCGTAAACAAAATAATATACCGTTCCTGCTTTTGTAGTGTATATACTAGTGAAAAATTGAAAATCGAAACCTTTAGAAATTAGCTTTGATTTCGTAGTTTTTGTTTTTTCTTTAGGATTTAGTTCTTCTAGTATTCTATAGTTTTTTCTAAGACGATTATTGATGTTTCTTACCAAGTTTTTACTGTCTTTATTGAGTTTGTTGTTAAAAGCATTTCTACAATAATCACTACAGAATTTTTTGTCTGCTCTACCAATAATTTTTTCACCACATTCTGGACAGTCTTTTTGCATGTTCTTTTGTTTACCTAGCAAGATACAATAATCAGATGTAATCGTTTGTACATGTTTTTGTTATATGTAGAATTTTGTATTAAAAAAGCGGTTTATAGTAACTATAAACCGCTTTTTTAATATATTGATTATCCTCTATTATCGAATAACAATCTTCTTTGTAAATACTTCTTTTGAGTTAGAAGGTGTAACTTCTGAAAGATACATTCCTGCTGTTAGTTTCGAAATGTCATATCTGTAGCTGTCAGAAGACAAAACATCATTTTGTATAAAATCTACTTTTCTTCCATTCAAATCATATATTTTGATAGACTCTATACTTCCAGGTTTATAGTTAAAAGTTACTATTTGCGAAGCTGGATTTGGGTATATACCAAATGATATGTCAGAAACATCAGTTACGCTTAATGTAGATCCAGAACAGTTAGGTATTGGATTAGATAAAATAGGTTGTAGGTAATCCATTTTCCATTGCACCACAGTCGTCCAATCGTTATCTAAAATACCACCTGTATCTCCAGAATTAGGATTTAACGCCCAAAATGTGAAATGTAATTTTTCCTCTTTGATATAATCAATGAATTTTTGGAACCAAATTTCATCTTTTCCACCTTGACCTTTAATTCCTAATTCTCCCACCAATAAAGGAGATGTTCCATTCGTATTCAGGAAATTAAATTGCTCTTCCCAAATACCTGGCATATTGTCTGGGAAATCAGGTGCAGAAAACCATTCTTGATCAAAAACGGTTGGACCATATTCATGCGGAGAATACATTAGTTTTGCTGGATTCGAAAGTCTAACCGGAAAGTCTCTTGCTCCTTGTAAATTTCCTCCCCACCAATACGATGTTACTTCTCCATCTGGTTTTCTATACGCTTCGATCCCTTCTACCATTATTAGTACGTTAGGATTTACTTCTAAGATTGCATTTCCACACTTTTCAGCTGCTAAGCGCCAATCGAATTCATCATTCGTTCCCCATCTAGCACCTTCTGGATTGTCAATTTTACCGTTAGGTTCATTATTAATATCCATTCCGATAACTGCGTCATAATCTTTGTAACGATCCGCTATGAATACCCAATCATCGATCCATTGTTGTTCAGGAACATTATCGGTATACCATAATTTTTCTACTAAATAAGCATCAGGGTTTCTAGAATGACAGTCCAGGATTACTTTCATATCATTTTCTTGGCACCATTGAATAGCTCGATCTAGTAATTGTAGAGGAGTAGTATAACTCGCTTCTTCTTCATTCATAGGCGATACACCACTATAAGGATCAGTTCCGTATGAGTTTATGGTTATCGAAGCACCATCTCTTAGCATCATATTATGCCAAGGAATTCTGAAACAATTAAAACCTAGATCTTTGGCTTGCTGCAATACACTTTTGTGATCTCTAGACCAAATACCATGGAAACTGCTAAGTTGGGTTTCGAATCCAAACCAGTTAACACCTGCTAGGATTACTTCATTTCCATTAGAGTCTAATAATTTGTTCCCACTTACGCTTAGCCAATTACCTTGACAATTTTCTTGGGAAATAGCGATTCCAGATGACAATACCATTGCCATCAAGAACATGATGTAGTTTTTTTTCATTTTAGTTAAGCTTAGTAATGATTTGTATGACTCCTAACGTTAAGGTATTACAGTTTAGTATTTAGGAAAATCTTTTTAGGTATTCTTTTGATTTTTACTTTAAATATTCGCTTTTCTTTATGTTTTGATATCCGTTTTTGCGATTAGTGTAATTTCCTATAATAAGTTATTAGGAAAATTCCCTAAAGTTATTCGTTACGAATAAGGTAAAAATTTTAATAAATAATCAAATAGTATCAGTCAGCTGCTTTTTGAATTTAACTGGTGTTAAAAGAAGATGTCTTGTGCTAATCTAAAAGTATTGGCATGGGCATCAATGATGATTTTAATGTCGGGAGAGTATCCACCTCCCATGGAACACATTACTGGAATTTCTAAATCTTTACAGGTCTGTAAAACGAATCGATCTCTTTCTTTGCAACCATCCAAAGTGCAGCCAAGTTTGCCTAATTTATCAGAAGCTAAAATGTCTACACCGCATAAATAGTAAATAAAATCAGGTTTTTGCGTTTCAATAAGTTTAGGGAGTGTTTCTTTAAGTGCTTTTAAATATTCCTTATCTCCGGTATTGTTGGCTAACGGAATATCTAGATCGGATTGGTCCTTCTTAAATGGATAATTACTAGCTCCATGCATGGAAAAGGTAAAGACCGCTGGATCCTTCTCGAAGATTTCTGCAGTTCCATTACCTTGGTGGACGTCGAGATCAACAATCAGTACTTTTTCTACTAATTTTTTACTGAGCAATTGTCTCGCACCAATTGCCTGATCATTTAATAAACAAAAAGCTTCTCCACGATCTGTATAAGCGTGATGTGTGCCACCAGCGATATTCATAGCGATACCATTTTGTAAGGCATATCCAGATGCTTTTAATGTGCCATCGGCAATAATAATTTCACGATCTACAAGCTCTTGAGATAAAGGGAAACCAATCTTTCGAACGGCTTTTCGATCTAAGGACAAAGTAGTTAACGCTTCATAATATTCTTTGGTATGTACTGCTAAAATTGGTGTAGAATCTGGAATTTCCGGCGTAAAGAAGTTCTCTTTATAACAAGTACCTTCATGCAATAATTGCTTTGGTAGTAGCTCGTACTTAATCATCGGAAATCGATGTCCTTCGGGTAATGGATGTTTATAGATTGGATGATATGCTATTTTTAGCATTTGATCGATAAGAATGATAAGTTCAATAAAGAAAAAACGAATATACTATCTTTTTTGTAATCGCTGGATTTAAGCTTAAGCATCTGGAAAAATTTTAATGTAATACCATATCTTTATCAGGACAAACTACTCAATAAATGAAAAACGATCCATATTCCGCATTGCGATATAAAGAATTTAGTATTTTTTTAGTTTTGCGTTTTTCTTTGGTCATGGCCTGGACCATGCAATTTATTGTTATAGAGTGGCAAGTGTATAGTATTACAAAAGATCCTATTTCCTTGGGTATTATAGGTCTTATGGAGGTGATTCCTGCTGTATCATTGGCTTTATTTGCCGGCCACATTGTAGATCAAAAAGAAAAAAGAAGTTTACTTCGTATCTGTATTATAGGTTTTTTGTGTATTAGTTTGGGATTGTTTTTTCTTACTCACCCTGAAATTATAGACTCTATGCAACAATCTACTGTATTATTTGGAATATATGTGTTGGTTTTCTGTGGTGGGATTGTTAGGGCTTTTTTGGGCCCAACTATTTTTTCTCTTTTGGCATTATTAGTACCTAAAAAAATATATCCAAATGCTGCAACTTGGAGTAGTTCAACCTGGCAAGTTGGAGCAGTATTGGGACCTGCACTAGCTGGTTTTATGATTAATCTAATTGGTGTAAATTGGTCTATGCTGGTTATTGTAGGTTGGGCCACTTTTGCTTTTATATGCTTGATGAGAATTCCTGTAAAACCAATAATGAACCCAAATATCGGAGAGCCAGTATTACAAAGTTTGAAAGAAGGAATTCGATTTGTTTTTAAGACGAAAGCTATATTAGGAGCACTTACATTAGATATGATTGCTGTTCTTTTTGGTGGTGCAGTAGCGTTATTACCTGTTTTTGCTCAGGATATTCTTAAGGTAGGTCCTCAGGGATTTGGAGTTTTAAGGGCAGCTCCAGCAGTAGGAGCATTTATTATTATGTTTACTACAGCGTATTTTCCAATTAATAAAAATGCAGGAAAGAAGTTGTTACTAGCTGTTTTTGGATTTGGAATCTGTATTATTGTCTTTGGACTTTCTTCTGTTTTTTGGATATCAGTGGTTGCGCTCTTTTTTAGTGGTGTAACTGATGGCATATCAATGGTGATACGTCAAACAATATTACAACTAAAAACACCAGACCATATGAGAGGAAGGGTCTCTTCGGTAAATTCAATATTTGTGGGTTCTTCTAATGAATTAGGAGCTTTTGAAAGTGGTATTACCGCTAAATATATGGGAACTGTAACTGCAGTTGTGTTTGGAGGTAGTATGACATTAATCACTGTGATTTTAACTTCTATACTCTCTCCAGCTTTTAGAAAATTGGATCTTAGAAAGGATTTGGAGCAAGACTAAGTTAAAGTACTGATATTATATTTTATCTATTAAAGCTAAATAACTCATAAGTCTTTTTATTAGGGTCAAAGAAGCCATAATGAAGTTTATTTAGGTGTAAAAAGATATTTACCGCTTTTATATCATCACTTAATCCATCTTCAAATTCGAAAAGTATATCGTAACTATTCTTTCCGATATCCCCTTTAATGTGATTAAAATTAGAATCAAACAAACAATTAATATATGTAGATTTTGTGGTGGAGTAGGTGTTATAGTCATAAAAGGTAGGATTAAAACTTAACCAAATTCCATTATCAATGGTTCCACCAAAACCTAATCCACTACCAAAACCATTGATCCCGAAACCACTATCGGTAATTATTTCTTTGGTTCCTCCTAGAACTACATTGTACTCATCATCTACTTTATATACAGAAATACCAAGATTAGAAGAGGAGATTTTTCTAAGGTATTTTGATGTCTTTTCCATTTCGCGAACTCTGTTTTCGGAAAATGAAGGGAACATACCACCACCTTCTTGAATAATAGGAGAATTTTTAAATGTAATAGAATCTGCTTTGGTTACTTTATATTCTTTGATTATTTTTTCGGTTTCCAGATCTAATACTGTGAACTTCATTTTTTGATTGGAGCTTGCAATCTGAAAAAGTTTGTTGTCAAAAATATACGAGTTGCTTTTGGAATATCCTTCCTCTGTTTTAGAGGGTTTATCATATGATTTTACCTCAGCTGAAAATTTTTCTAAATCAATAAAACATAATTGAGTCTTTTCATGATCATAATCAAAACTAAAAATTAATTGATTATCCAGTTGATACAGTTTGTTTTCTTTTGAGGTTGTTTCAATAACATTTGGATTACTGCCTTCAATTTTTTCAACATCAATTATTGATCTTGATCTGTCTCCTGCAATAGATAGTAATAAATAGTATGCTGTTATGGTATGATTTCTATTTTTTGGATTAGGATACTCCATTTCTTTTAAGGAGACTACATGTTTTGTGGGTTTGAAGTTATGATCAAAAGTATAAATATTAAGATCTGATGTTTTTCTTGTGATTGTAATTAGGTGAATCTTATTGTTATGAACAATACTCTCTACATACTTCTCTCCTTTAATTTTAAAGTCGAGAAGGGTGTTTTCTGAGATATTTGTATCGAAGTTAAAAGTTTGAACACCAAATTTAGTATTCTGACTATTGCTAAAAAAGATAGAATATCTATTACCTATAATATTATAGCCTAATATATATCGATACTTAGAAGGCATCGTTTTAGCATTAACTTTAGACACCTCTTGATAGTCTTGATCCACCAATTGTGCATAAAACTGTTTTCCTTCTTCAAATAATAGGACTAAATTTTTATTAAGCTGATTAGGAAGAGCATAGCATTCTTTATTGGATCTTTTTTTCTCAAAAACCTCTCCTAATTCTAGTACTTTTTCTTGTGCAACTGATGAAAATACAACACACCATACACCAATTAAAATAACAACTTTTCTCATCTTTTATCTTTTAATTAGTATCAATTAGTTGCAAGAAAGGGATAAATGTTACCCCTTTTTTAAACTTGTATATTCTTAGCTTTTTATTAGCTAATTACCGCTCCTGGTTTTACGCTTTCTTCATCAGGGTTTAGAAATACTAGTTTTCCATCAGGTGTCTCCGTCATAAGAATCATACCTTTACTTTCTACACCTCTTAGTTTTCTTGGTGCAAGGTTAACAAGAACGGTCACTTTTTTTCCGATGAGATCTTGGGGTTTAAAGTGTTCTGCAATCCCAGAAACGATTGTTCTTGTATTAATCCCTGTATCTACTTTGAGCACCAATAACTTCTTAGCTTTTGGCATTTTTTCAGCTTCTACAATCGTCCCAACACGTAAGTCCATTTTGGTAAAATCTTCAAAAGTAGCTGTGTCTTTTTGTGGCTCTACAATTTTATTTTCTGCTTCGTTAGCTTTTTTGGTAGCTTCTAGTTTATCCAGTTGCTTTTGGATATCGGCATCATCTATTTTAGAAAATAATAATTCTCCTTTTTCGATTTTATGACCAGCAACCAATAAAACTTCTTTATCAGCTATTTCATTCCACTGAACTTCTAAATCATTAGATGTTAGCGCGAGCATATTTTTTAGTTTTTGCGAAGTAAATGGTAAAAACGGTTCAGATAAAGTTGCCAAAGCAGATGCGATTTGTAATCCAACATACATAATTGTTTTTACACGTTCGGGATCTGTTTTGATAAGTTTCCATGGCTCTTCGTCTGCAAGATATTTATTTCCTAATCTGGAAACATTTAATAACTCCTGACTTGCTTCTCTAAATCGATATCTTTCTATAGAACTACCTATAACATTAGGATAAGCTCTAAGCGCTGTTAAGGTTTGTAAATCCACTTCCGAAAATTCATTGGGAGTTGGTACAATGCCTTCATAATATTTATTAGTAAGCACCACAATACGATTTACAAAGTTTCCGAAATTATTTACTAATTCATTATTGTTTTTATCCTGAAAATCTTTCCAAGTAAAATCATTATCCTTAGTTTCTGGAGCGTTTGCGGTAAGTACGTAGCGTAATACGTCCTGTTTTCCTGGGAAATCCTCTAAATATTCATGAAGCCAAACTGCCCAGTTTTTGGAAGTAGATAGCTTATTTCCTTCTAAATTCAGGAATTCATTAGCAGGAACATTTTCGGGTAAGATATAGCTACCTTCCGCTTTAAGCATACTAGGAAAAATAATACAATGGAATACGATATTGTCTTTACCAATAAAATGGACAAGCTTTGTGTTTTTGTCTTTCCAATAAGGTTCCCAATCTTTACCTTCTCTTTCAGCCCATTCTTTGGTAGAAGAAATGTAACCAATAGGTGCATCAAACCATACATATAGTACTTTTCCTTCTGCACCTTCTACCGGAACTGGAATACCCCAATCTAAATCACGAGTTACAGCTCTTGGTCGTAGGCCATCATCTACCCAAGATTTTATCTGACCATATACATTTGTTTTCCAGTCTTTCTTATGACCAACTAAAACCCATTCTTTTAGGAAGTCTTCATATTGATCCAATGGTAAAAACCAGTGTTTGGTTTGTTTTAATGTTGGTTTTGCTCCAGAGATGGTTGACTTTGGGTTAATAAGATCGGTAGCATTAAGAGAGCTTCCACAGTTTTCACATTGATCTCCATAGGCTTCTTCATGTCCACATTTAGGACAAGTACCAATTACAAAACGATCCGCTAAAAATTGATCAGCTTCTGGATCATATAATTGTTCTGAAGTCTCTTCGATAAATTTACCATCATCATATAATTTCTTAAAAAACTCTGAAGCTGTTTCGTGATGAATAGGAGCAGAGGTACGGGAGTAATTGTCGAAAGTAATACCAAAATCTTCGAAAGACTTTTTGATGATTGCATGATATTTATCTATAATAACTTGTGGAGAAACTCCTTCTTTTTTAGCTCGCATTGGTATGGCAGCACCGTGTTCATCGCTACCACAAATAAAGGCTACGTCGTTTCCAGTTATTCTAAGATATCTTGAGTAAATATCTGCTGGAACGTAAACTCCTGCAAGGTGACCGATATGAATAGGCCCATTTGTATATGGTAATGCGGATGTAATTGTGTATCTCTTTGATGTGCTCATAATGCTTGTAAAAATGAGGGACAAAGGTAATAAACACCTAGATAAAATAAGAAACCTTTATATAAATAATATGGTTGTTTTACGAATAGCGAATTCTTAGATATTATGTGTGTTTTTTCATTTAAACCAAGAGTATGAGAAATAAAAAATCAGCATCTAAAAGATATAGATGCTGATTTCAAGTGTTTTGATGATCGTCTTTTATAGAATAAGGACAGGTTTGCTATAGCTTTTTTTACCTTTTGTGATTCTATAAGCATAAAAACCTTCGGATAGTGTGGTTTTTGCAGCCTGTTTTACATTTATGACGTGTTCTCCTTCTAAAAGAATTTCATTTTTTAGATTTGCAATCTTTTGTCCAGAAGAACTATATAAGTCCACATTAGTATGACCAGCTTCGGCATTTGTAATATGTATATATGATTGATTATCGGTGTAGGTAACAGTATGATTAAAGTTGTCGAACGTTGGAATCTCATCACCATCGTTACCATCTGTTCCTAAACTATTACAGCTAAACCCTAAATCAAGATTGTTAAATTGTTGACCAAGTAACACTTCATTTACCAAATTACTATCCACACATAGCCATTCTTTCATCAGGGAAGCATATACTTGTCTAAAGTCATTGGTGTTATACAGGTTTCCATTCTGATTTAAATTAGATAAGTCTGGATGTTCTCCAATAAAACCGTTACCTTCTAAACCAGTTCCGAAAAGCATCATAGGTGTAGCCGTACCGTGGTCAGTTCCTCTAGATCCATTTTCTTTAACTCTTCTCCCAAATTCGGATATTGTCATAGAAAGTACTTTATCATCCCATCCGGCATCTGCAAGATCTTTATAGAAATAGTCCATGGTTTCTGATAACTGAGTAATCAACTCTTCTTGTCTGTTTAATTGATCGTTATGAGTATCGAAACCACCAAGAGTTACAAAATATACTTTAGTTCCTAAATCACCTTTAATAAGTCTCGAAACGACACTTAATTGCTGAGAAAGACGATTGTCTGGATAATTTCCAAAATCGGATGTTCTTTCATAAGCTTCATTAATAACACCAGCATAGGTAAATGTTGTATTAGCAACACCTTTTAGGTACCCAACTTTTTCACCATGTGTACAATCGGGTAAATTATTAAGATCGTACAATGAACCATTTTGTGCTATTTCAAATAGTTTTTTAGGATCAGCAACAGAAAATGCAAAATTATTTTGAGACCCATTAAAAATAAGGTTACCACTACTTCCAATTTGAATAGCTGCGGGTTTTTCTGGCGGATTAAGTAAGTAATCGGGATAAATATTTTCAAAATATCTCGCCATCCATCCAGAAGTTTCCTGATCAGTTACATCTGATGTTGCCCAAATATCTGATCCTGTAAAATGAGACAAAGCACTTTGTTCATATCCAACGCCATGAACTATTTTCATCTGGCCATTACCCCAAAGTTGTTCGAATTTATTGGCATAATTTGGCATACCATATTCATCAGTAAGATTAAAGAGTTGATTTTCTCTAATTCTAATATTAGGTCTTGCGTTAGCGTAGGTATCATATTGATTTAAAGGAATAACGGTGTTTAAACCATCGTTTCCACCTTTAAGTCTTACAATAACAAGAACTCTATCTGTTTCGGAATCATTAAGAGCGGCAGACAGAGGTGAGGGTTTAGATACTGATAAGGCAGTATTGGCAAATGCAACAGTTCCTCCACCTACAATCCCTAAGGCTTGTAAAAATGAACGACGATTCCATTTTTTATGTTCTTTAGTATTACAACTCCCTGATTGAGGTGTAAAGTTTGTATAGTGAGTATCGCACATGATGTTTTTTATTTAAGTTGGAATTCTGGAATTTTTATTAGAAACTGTAAAAGATTGTATACTTGCTTAGGAGCAGTATCCCAATCTAGATCCCAAGTGCCATCTTCAAAATAATTTTCTGGAACTTGGTCTTTAAAAATTTCTAATCCTTGAGCGTATTCTGTATCACTAATAAGTTCTTTAGATAAAAAATTATCCATGATTGATTTAGAGACAAACTCGACATCATTAGAGTTTCCTCCTAGAATACTTTTACCAATTGTTCTAAACTGCTCTTCATTATGTCTCCAAGCTCTCCAAACATACCATCCAAGTCTATCCCATCTTAGGGTTATTGTACTAGAATCAATCCAATCTTTATCACCTTGCCAGCCTGCTACATCAACAGGCTTTAGTAGTTCTTGACCTAGCTCCTGGCAACCTCCACGTATTTTATTATTAAATTCAAAATCAGCAGGTAATTCGAACCCTAGATCTTTAAAAAAGTTAATCTGAACATCTACAGGACTTTTGATATGAACTCCATATGATTTTTCGTCAAAGAAATGTTCACTTTTAAAAAGTTGTCTTAGTACAGGAGCAATTTCAAAATTGTTATCTAAAAATGTTTGTGCAAGTTGATTCACAATACTTGTGTTTACAACTGGACTTACAAAGTAACGATAGAATTTACCACATATGAATTGTGCTATTTGCTGAGGTCTTTGTTCAAAAAGAATATTAATGACATCATTATAGTCCCAATTTCCAACTTGACCGAATATCGTTTTATCTTCATCATCAAATTTATTGGCGTCGAATGTTATTGGACCCCATCGTTGTTCTCTTTTATTCCAACCAGTAAGAGCTCTGGAAGTTTCAACAATATCGTTTTGCGTGTACCCATTATCTACACCTAATGTGAAGAGTTCATAGAGTTCTCTTCCATAGTTTTCGTTTGGTTTGTTCTTTGTGTTTTCATATCCATTAAGATAGATAAGCATTGCAGAAGAAAGTCCAATATCAGAAGTGAATTCTTTAAAATTTCCTATAGAGTGCAGTTGCAATAGGTTATAATATTGAAACAAATATGCAGGACTTTGATAATTAATATCTTCTGTTACAAAGTGATTGCTCCAAAATAAGGTAAGACGATCTCTAAGGTTATTCTGGAACATATCTGCTACCATTTGATTTTTCCAGTCTCTTCTATAACTGAATGGGTTATCTGGAGTGGCATCAAAATCATCTTTTACCCAATATCCCCATACAGGTGCTGGAGTAGGGTTTAAGTTCAAAGCTTCGTCAATGAGATTGTCAATTAAAGAAGCAGGAGTTTGGTTGAGGGCATCTTCTACCATTTGTGGAGTTGCTCCAAAACCAATTCTTCTAAATAAATGATTCACTTTTTGTCTATTCCAGGGATTAGAATTGTTGGGTGAATAGACATTTAATGAAGCAACATTACATGAAGTATTTGTTGTTGTCATAAATAGATTGAGTTAGTTAAGAATTTTGTTAGTTCGATTAAAGTGAGTGATTATTTGGAGTTGTTTTAAATTAAAATTTAAAACGCTAAAAATTACGTAATAACAGTAACTTTTTTATAGCTTATCTAGTATTCGTTTAAGTTGAGCTAGTATTTGTGAGGTTCAATAAAAAAAGGCACTTTTTGGGTAACCAAAAAGTGCCTTTTTTTATTGAATTTTAATTTGAACTCTCTATTAAGAGATCAATAATGATTTACTAAATTTTCCAGATCCTGTTTCGATTCTATATACATATTGTCCAGTACTAAGTCTGGTTTCTGAGGAAGCTTTAACATCAATCACATGCTCTCCTTCTAGAAGCATTTCATTTCGTAATGTTGCTACTTTTTGACCAATAATATTGAACAATGTAATATCCACATGAGTGGTTTCGGGATTATTGATATTAATAAAGGTCTGGCCGCCATCATAAGTTACTATGTGTGAAAGTGTTTCACCATCTCCAGGAATATTTGGGCTTACTCCACCGCAAGAGAATCCTAAATCCAGAGATTCGAATTCTGCTCCCAGTAATGCATCATTTACCGTAGTAGGGTCTATACACATCCATTCTTTCATAACGGTAGAGTATATTTGTCTAAAATCATTTGTACTTTCGGCATTGAAACCTACAGTAGGGCTATCAGGAAGTGTAGGGTGTTCTCCGATAAATCCATTTCCATTAAGACCTGTACCAAAAAACATCATTGGTGCTATAGTTCCATGATCCGTTCCTAATGAACCATTTTCTACTAATCTTCTTCCAAATTCAGAAATTGTCATGGTTAATACCTTATCGTCCCATCCAGAAGCCTGAAGGTCTGCATAAAAAGCACTAATTCCTTCAGAAAAGGAGTTTAATAACTGTTGATGCCTCTGTATTTGGTTATTATGAGTATCAAAACCACCTAGAGTTACCATATACACCTTGGTGCCTAGATTTCCTTTAATCAAACGAGCAACAATTCTCATTTGTCTAGCGAAGTTATCATCTTCTAGGTATCCTCCGAAATCTGTTGATCTATTAAACGCAGCAGAAATTGCTTCGGCATATGTATATGTAACGTTTGTACTTTCTCTAATAAAATTTAAACGGTCTCCGTAAGTACATTCTGGTGAAGGATCAAGACTATACCCTTGATTTTCGATGTAAGCTTCTAATCGTCTTGGATCAGAAATTGCAAAAGAGAAGTCGTTTTCTGGTCCTCTAAAAATTAAGTTACCAATACTACCAATTTGAATAGATGGAGGACTTTCTGGAGGATTAGTAATATAACTAGGATACAATTCCTGAAAATATCTACCCATAAAACCAGATCGCTCTTCTTCCACTAAATTTGTATTTGCCCAGATATCGGTACCTCTAAAATGCGACAAAGTTTGGTCTTCATAACCTACGCCATGTGCTACCTTCATCATTCCGTCTCCCCATAAATTCTCCAATTTATTCATTGGCTTGGGCATAGCATATTCATTTTCTTCTAAGTTGATGAATTCGCTAGGAGGTATTTTTATTAAAGGTCTTGCATTGGCATAAATATCATATTGATTTACTGGTATGATGGTGTTATAACCATCATTTCCTCCTCCAAGTCTACATATAATTAGAATATTATCTGTTTCGGCCTGACTTAAAGCTACGGATAGAGGAGAAGGTCTGGAAACAGTAAGATTTGTATTTGCTAGCATCATGGATCCTCCTCCGACAAGTCCTAGAGCTTGTAAAAAAGATCTACGGTTCCATTTTTTGTGATCATCTGTATTACAAACGCCTTCTTTAACGTTCGTTTTTATATTGTTGGGGTGGTGTGTATCGCACATAGGTTAATTATTTAAGTTGGAATTCAGGCAATTCATCAATGTGACTTAGTAGCGCATAAAATTGATCAGGAACACCTGATAAATCTAATGTCCATAAAAAGGGAGCAACAGCATCAGGTTCGTAGTAATTTTCAGGATAAAATTCCTTGAATATTGCCAATGCTTCATCGAACAAAGTCTGATCTTCTAGACCTCTTGGTAAAAAGTAATCTAAAATTGCCTTAACTACAACCGTTACTTGTTCTCCTTGCAATGTGTTATTTACAAACCCATCTGCTAGTGTTCCTATCGGAAGACCATTTAGGAAATCACCAAATTGTGTCTGATTTTGGGCATAGAAAGTATTAATAATGTTTTGTACACCTTCCCATCTTCCAATTAAGTAATCTGGGCTAATCCAATCTTCATCTCCCTGCCAACCTTCTACATCAATTGGATTAAGAACTTCTTGTCCAATAGTAGTGGTTCTTCCTAGTAATGAATTTAGTGAAGCGAGTGAAGGAGGTGATTCAAAATTTAATTGATTAAAATGGGATACAAATAGATCAATTGGACTTTTTATAATAGCACCTATCGCTTCCTGATTAAAGAAGTGTTCACTCTTGAATAGCTGACGCAATACAGGAGCAATTTGGAAATTATTAGTAATAAACGTTTGAGCCATTTCTGCAACAATCGCTTCATTACAAGTAGGACTAACGAAATAAGTATATAGCTTACCACAGATAAAATTTGCAATAAGTGTTTCTCTTTGTACAAACAGATGCGCAATAACATCATCTGGACTTCCTAAGCCATAGTATCCAAAGTTTGCTGATTGGCCAAAAATCGTTTTAGTGTCATTACTAAACTGGCCAGGATTAAAAGTAATAGGTCCCCATGGGATATCATTGGTCTCTGTCCAACCAGTAATTGCTTTTGCAGTTTCCAAGATATCATTTTCATCATATCCATTATCAACTCCTAGCGTAAATAATTCATATAATTCACGAGCATAATTTTCATTAGGTCGATCTCTGGTGTTTTCATCTCCATTTAAATATACTAACATAGCTGAAGAAATTCCTATGTCGTACACGAATTGTCGGAAATCACCAAGGGCATGAAATTGAAGAAGATTATAATATTGATATTGGTATGCAGGACTTCTATAGGTTTGGTCCTCTGTTACAAAATGATTACTCCAAAAAAGAGTCAATCGATCTCTTAAACCATTTTGTAAGAAATCATAAATCATTTGTCGTTTACCTTCTTCTTGATAAAAATTTATATCATTGTCTTCATTCAGCATTTCTGCCGCTTCAAACTGATCACGATTCCAGAAACCCCATTCAGGAGCAGCTGTAGGAACAAGTGCTAAGGCTTCATCAATTAATGAATCCACTAATGCAGAAGGATCGTTTTGATTTAAAGCGTCAATTACTTGTGTTTTAGTAGCTCCAAAGGCGACCCTGCGGTACAAATGATTAATTTTACTTACATTCCAAGGGTTTTCTGCTGTAGGAATATAAGGGTCTAACGATGCTAAGTTACAAGAAGTATCAGAGATCATAGGCAATAGGTTTAATTAGTGTTAAGGGACGATTTTCACTGTAATATAATAGTTTAGAACGAAAACATTTGTTAATTAGTATGATAAAATGAAAATTTAAGAAATGTTGAAGCCAAATTTTGTAGGAAAAGGAGATAAAATAGCAATTGTTTCTACAGCTAGAAAGATCACTAAAAGAGAGATTAAAGAAGCGATTAATATTCTAAAAGAATGGGGTTTGATACCGGTTGTAGGAGCTACAATTGATGTAGAAGATAATCAATTTGCAGGAACGGATGAACAAAGGAAGAATGATTTTCAGAAGATGTTAGATGATCCGGAAATTAAGGCTATCTGGTGTGCTCGTGGAGGTTATGGAACAGTACGAATTATAGATTTACTTGATTTTACAAATTTTCGAAAACATCCTAAATGGATCATTGGATATTCGGATATTACGGTAATTCATTCACATGTTCACAATTTAGGAGTTTCTACAATACATGCTGCAATGCCAGTGGATATTTTTAAAAGTACAGAGCAGACAAAACAATCTTTGTACAATGCACTGTTTGGAACCTACTTTAGTTATAAAATACCTTCGACACCTATTAATAAACTAGGAAATTCTCATGGACAATTGGTTGGAGGAAACTTATCTATGTTATATTCAATGTGTGGATCTACTTCTTCTTTGGATTGTACCAATAAAATACTGTGCATTGAAGATTTAGATGAATACTTATATCATATCGATAGAATGCTTCAGAATCTAAAGAGGAATGGATATTTTGATAAGTTATCTGGTTTAATTGTAGGTGGGATGACTAAGATGCATGATAACAATATTCCTTTTGGGAAAAATGTAGAGGAAATTATATTGGATATTGTGTCAGCGTATGATTTTCCTGTAGTATTTAATTTTCCTATGGGTCATATAGAAGATAACAGAGCGTTGATTTTGGGAGAAGAAGTTTCTTTAGAAGTTTCAGAAGATGGGGTAATTTTAGAATATGTATAATTCATTGGAATGGCAGAACATAATAAGCTAGGAAAAGAAGGAGAAAAATTAGCAAGTGAATTTTTAGAGAGGAAAGGGTATACTATTCTCGAAAAGAATTTTAGATATCAAAAAGCAGAAATCGATATCATTGCTAAGAAAGGCAATGTAGTCATAGCGGTAGAAGTGAAAACAAGAAGTACTCCAGAGTTTGGCGATCCTCAGAATTTTGTAAAACCAAAACAAATACAATCATTGGTAAAAGCAATTGATCACTATGTTATAGAGAATGATATGGACGTAGAAATACGTTTTGATATTATTGCAATTATAAAAAATGCTTCAGGAACCCGAATTGAACATCTCGATGATGCATTTTATCATTTTTGATGAGAAATTATTAAATAAAAATAGATATTATATACGATGAACTTTCGCAAACTTGGAAATTCGAATATGGAGATCAGTGAAATCTCTTTTGGATGTATGTCTCTTCAGGAAAACTCATCAGATGAAATAAAGTTAATTCAAACGGCTTTCGATAAGGGGATCAACTATTTTGATACTGCTGATTTATATCAAAATGGGGAAAACGAGATGCTTTTGGGAAAAGCAGTAAAGAGTTTTCGTGATCAAATTATTATTGGAACTAAAGTAGGAAATCAAATTAAAGAAAATGGTCAAGGATGGGATTGGAATCCAAGTAAAAGATATATCATTAAAGCAGTTGAAGATAGTTTAAAGAGGTTACAGGTCGATTATATAGATCTATATCAATTACATGGAGGTACGATCGACGATCCTATTGATGAAACTATTGATGCTTTTGAAACATTAATCAAACAGGGAAAAATAAGGCACTATGGAATTTCATCTATTAGGCCGAATGTTATTAGGTCTTATGTGCAAAAGTCTAATATTACAAGTGTAATGATGCAGTATAGTATTTTGGATAGAAGACCCGAAGAATCTTGTTTGGAGTTGTTACAGAAAAATAATATCGGTGTTTTGGCAAGAGGCACTTTGGCCAAAGGATTATTGGCAGGGAAACCAATAAAAGAATATTTGGATCATTCAGTTTTGGAAGTGGAACAAAATCTTAAAAAATTAAAAGATGTATCCAAAGATAATCTATCCCTAAAAGAAGCTGCGATACAATTTGTACTTACAAATACTGCTATAAGTTCATCTGTGATAGGTTTTAGAACAAAAAAGCAATTACTAGATTGTTTAGAAACATTAAAATCACCTTCATTTTCTGATGTAACGTATCAAAAATTACTAAATACGATCTCAATACATCGTTATAAGAATCATAGATAAAATTAGTTAAAAAAATGGTTAAAGTAGTATGAGTGTACCCAAACGTACTACTTGATTTTAAAATTTGGTTAGTTTTGAAATAAACGAAAAATCTCTGGTATGAATTCTTTCGGAATTATTGATTTGTTACTTTTCTTAGGAATTAGTCAAGGTGTTTTTCTAGCAATTACGCTCTCATTACTGCATAATAGAAATAAATCAGCTAACAGAATTTTATCATTGCTATTGCTTATTGCTTCTATTATGTTAATAGGAAGGATATTTTATCCAAAATTTTCTGGAGTTCTCTTCTTTAGAATAGCATGTTTTGTAGACACATTGATTTTTATTTTTGGTCCATTATTGTATGTCTACATTAGGAGATTAACTTTTTTAGAATCGCCAGTATATCGAATGTCGTTGTATCATTTTATTCCAGCATTTCTTCATCTTGCTTTTTTTGGTTGGACACTATTTTATTCTCAGGAAGAAGTATTAAAAATGATACAGAATGGAGATTTTGGAATGATTTATTTTATTGTCGAAACCCTAGGCTTAGTTAGTAATCTTATGTATACTATTTTGTCTTATGGTTTATTACAAATCTATAAGAAAGAGGAAAAAGCAAATCTTTCATATTCTCAAAAAGTCCAAAAATATATTGAGATGTTTTTGATAGGTATTTCTATTTTTATGATTTTATGGGTTATAAGTTATCTGAATAGTTTCTTTATTAGAAGAAGAGAATTGGCTTTTGTAAGTTATCATTTAATTTGGGTTTCGATACCTGTTTTTATTTATATAGTTGGTTTCTTTAGTTTAAAACAGCCAGAGGTTTTTAGAGTTCCTATACAGAAGAAAAAAAGAGAAATAAAGCAGCGATTGTCGGGAAAAGAGTTAGAGCAGCTCAAGAAATCTTTGGAGGAGTTAATGGTTGCTAAAAAAATATATCTTAATAATGAACTTACGTTAAAAGATCTTGCTAAGGAATTGGGTACTACTACCAATAATGTTTCTTGGTTGTTAAATAATATTCATCAATGTAGTTTTTACGACTATATCAACCAATATAGAGTTCAGGAATTTATTTCAAAAATTCAGAATGGAGAACATTTTAAACACACGATTTTGGCCTTATCACTAGATTCTGGTTTTAATTCTAAATCTACTTTTAATAAGGCATTTAAAATGGTTAAGAATGATACTCCAAGCAATTATATTAAAAGTTTAAAAACTAGCTAAAAGCGTTTCATAGTATACACTCGGTCGATTTGAGGAGATTTTTGATTCAATTTTGAAGTAAACCTTAAAATTAAATCAAATGAAACGAACAGTTAGTTATTTTTTTAGTCTTCGAAAATTAAGATATACTCTTATTACGTTATGGACTCTTCTTGCATTTTTATTGCTTTCTTCATGTATATCAGGAGAAGTGCCAAATATTAGTACCTCCGTAGAGACAGTAGTAGAAGGTTCCTTTTACGATGGGTTGGCGATTGATCGAAAAGGGAATTTATACGGGTCTGATTTTGTTGGAAATACCGTTTATAAAATGAATCCGGATAGAGAAGTTACCGTATTTGTAGATGGATTAGTTTCTCCTAACGGTATTGGAATTAACAAAAAGAATGAAGTATACGTTTGCGATCATTTTGGAAATACTATTTATCAATATTCTGAAGATGGAGTCCAATTAGATAGTATTCCTGCAATTTCTCCAGCAGGAATCAAAAGAATACCAGGAACAAATGATATGTTATTTGTTGAATATAATACGAATACTATCAATATTTTATCAGAAGATAATATGGTAACCAAACTATATGAAGGAACACCGATAAATGGACCTGCAGGAATAGCATTCGATAAAAGAGGAGATGCATATATAGGAAATTTTAATGATAGAAAGATCTATAAATATAAAGATGGTGATCTTATTTTTATTGCTGAGTTACCTGCAACCGCTGCGAATGCAAATTTTCTTGGATTTTTAACGTATGCACGAGGTTTTCTTTTTGCTACACAACTTGGAGAACACAAAATCTATAAAATTAATCCTAATAAAGAGAACGAATTTGAGGTGTTTGCTGGAAGTATTTTAGGAAATAACGATGGTGATATTTCTGAGGCTACTTTTAATTTTCCAAACGGAATTTTGGCTAGTAGAAATCAGAAGACTTTATATGTTTCTGATGCAGGAACAAGTAATCTTCGAATTATAGAAACTAGTATTGAATATTAATCTTAAATCAAATAATTATGTTAAAGTCAATTTTAAAATTAGATGGGGTAAAACAAATGAATAAAGAACAAAAAAGAAGCGTAAAAGCAGGTTTTGGCTCACAGATTTGTGTAGAAGGTAGTGCTTGTAGTTTCGGAAGTTTTGGACCAGTACCTTTTTTATCTTGTATGCTTGGGGTTGAAGATGAGGAGCTTCAATGTGTAAATGGAGTATGGACAAGAGTGTAGTTTTTTATTCAAAAGGATCTTTCATGAAAATTTTTTTGGCATATGAAAGATGAGAAAAAGGTATTTTTAAAATATTAATGAAATAAGGGAATTTTCCTCTTTTTTATTTTGTACCTTATACCAGAATTCAAATAATCTTAAAACAAATTATTATGTTAAAATCAATTTTAGCTCAACAGGGAGTAGAACAATTAAACAAACAACAACAACAAACAGTAAATGGAGGAAGCGGTAATTTGAATGATTTTTGTCACTCAGATCAAGAGTGCTGTTATCCACTAATCTGTGCAGGATGTTTATGTAGACCTGTAGGAGGACCAGTATAGAAAAAAGGCTAATTCAAATATTTTAAAGTCCAGAATATGAAAATATTCTGGACTTTAAGTTATAAAGATGTTTTCCAAGCGGTAAAAGACCAAAGCCCATTCTCAAAGAAGTTGATAGACATTTTATCTCTTTCTTTATCGAAGCTAAACCTAACAACAATATCTTCAAATGGGAAAAAGAAAGTATCAGAAGCTGAAGGATTAACCGTTAATTTCATACCATCTGAAAATATTATTTTGATTCCTTTACCATCTTTTTCAACCATAACTTTGCCAATAAATCCATTTTGATAGGTGCCTGTATAATTATCTAAAACAGTATCATCTAAAGGTATTTCTATTGGTTTAGACGATATATGTTTTTTGTCTTTGGCCTGAATTGATTTTAGATTGCTGAAACTGTAGGAGACATTACCCCTTGATAGAAGATCATAAATGTTTGTTTTAATTATTGTATCTGGATCATGTTTTGAAAAAAACCAAATCTCTCTGGTAGTGAGATTTTGAATATTCGAATACATGGTGGCTCCATTTTTTTGAGCGGTTTCTTTGCATATTAAGGTCATAGTGGATAAACTAGCTCCAAGTACGGATAACTTCGAAGTAGCAATAGGATATCTCCAACAAGAAGTACTTTTTTCTTTGCTACAAACATCAAAATTTGTTGATACTAAATGGTTACCATTCGTAACTAATTTGATACCAGACGCACTTATGATTGCGAAATGTCCTTGTTTATCTGCTACATGCATTTGGGCACTTGTAAATCCGTTTTGAAACCAATAGGTGTCAAAGAATTCAATTACTTGTGTTACAGTGCTAAAATTTCCTAAAATGAAAGGTAATATGGCATTGTCACCCTTTGGAAATACTTTTTTAGAAGTAGGATCGAAATTTTCGACATTTGGTATAGCATTAAAGTCAAAAGTTAGACCAGCTTCATTCATTCCTCCTTGTATTTGTCCTCCTTGACCGTATTTTGGGGATAGATAAGATAATGTATAATATCCATATTTTTCATCCTTAGATTTTGTATATACATTTATAAAATTAGCAATTCCAAAAGGGCCATCCTCATTATTTGCATTCCATACATGTCCATTTCTTGCTATTGCGCTTACTATTGTACATGGTATAGCTGAAATAGGAACGCCAAATAAAATAGTAAAGAATACTATTGTTTTTAAAATTGATATTGTTTGATTTTTCATGCTCCTAAGATTTTTCGGTTATAAATATTTTAGCAATTGCGTATACGTTTTCAAATAGATCCGCAGATGTTCCATTTTTATTAGCTAGCATGGATATAGATAAATTGTACTCTGGAAATAGCATTAGTAATGAAATAGATCCATTAGCAATGCCGCCATGATGCCATATATTAATTTGTGTACCATTTTCGAATATGTCTTTGGTGTCATTTCTCCATCCAATAGCATAATTTTGTTCATTGATTTCTGAATTGTTTAGTAGTACTGGTGTAGTAAGCAATTCTCTGGTTTTTAGGTCAAAAAGACGATGATTTATAAAAGCGTTTCCTAACTTAACCAAAGCTGTAGGAGATGCTAAGTATCCTCCACCAGCCCATTTATTGCTGTTGTTTACCGGATACACTTCTTTATAGTGTTGGTCTTGTACCTCGTAAAATTTTGCTGCATTTTTTATGGTTTCAGAAGTCTCTTCTTCAATATATTTTGCTTTTAAAGGATCAAATACAGATCCTTTCATAAATTTTGGGAATGCTTTTCCAGTAGCTCCTTCTAGCATTGCACTTACTAATGTATAATTATAACTGCTGTAGCTAAACTGTTCGCCAGGATCAAATAATAACGGATCATCATCAAATAAACTTACACTTTGTTCCACACTAGAAAAAGAGTCGTTGTTATAATATTCCCAAACAGGAAAACAAAAGCAAACTCCATAGTTTCGTATTCCTGATGTATGAGATGCAAGCTGTTTTAGCGTAAGTTCTCCAAGATGATTTTTTATGTAAGGAACTAGTTGTTTTACCTTTTGATCCAAACGAAGTTTATTTTCTTGAAGAAGCACTCCAATTCCTAATGAAGTTACAGCTTTAGATGTACTTCCTATTCTGAATTTAGTATTTAGATCTACCAATGTTTTGTTTTTAATATCTTGATATCCCATTGCGTTAGACCAAATTACCTTGTTATTCTGACCAACTGCAATCGATACAGCTGGTGCGTTTAATCTATTATAGATATTTTTTAAAATACTATCAGCTTTTTGTTGCGTAATATTTTGATGTGTATGTATCGGGTTTAATTCACTTTTGCCTGGAGAATTATTCCAACCTGATGTATATGTGAAAATAGGCTCAAAAAAGAAGTAGATTAATAGTAATAATGCAATAATTGTTATAGATATGATCGCTTTTTTCATGATAGTTTCTGATTAAAATTGAGATAGGTTTCCCAGTCATTAAGTGTTGTTCTTAATGAAGAAAAAAGAATTCTTAAGAAGTGAGAATATTATTCTAGATGAGTTTCTTCTTGTTTAGCTTTTATCATTTCAGAAATTCTGTACAACAAGATAATTTCTAAGATAATAGTTGGAGTAAGCAGGAAATATCCTAGAATCCCTAATAATACTGTTGCCATACATCCATAAGCAATGATTTCGAAGATTCCTGTTGTTTTGGCTAGCATTCCTAAAGCATTTTGTAATCTAATTACAGAAATTCCAAATAGAACACCGATAATACCAATGGATACGCTATGAGCACCTACTATGTACATGGTGTCAAATTCTCCAAGATATATGGATATGATATCATAACTATAGAAAATGATTGTCATAATTGTTAAGATAAAAGCTATAATTCTTAACAGATAGTTTTTGAAAATTTTACCGGATAATATAAATCCCCGCATAAACAAAATAAATGAAGTTAGCACCGTTAATTTAAGAATACTATAGATTGCATTAGATACAATCATTGAATTATCAAAGTATCTTGCATAATCAAAAGCAAACTCAACGAAGCCTAATATAAAATAGATGATTCCACTAATCCATGAGATGGTAAGTTGTCTATTTAAGAAAGAAGCTTCTTTACTATCGTCAATATCTAGCAGAAATAGTTTTTTAAATTCTTTGGTTACCTGAGAATCTCTTGTTTGGATGTCTTCGAGATCATAATCTAAAGCGGACAATATGGTTTTAATAGTGTAACTTCTTGGTGTTACTTCTCCTGCTTCTATGCGTTGAATGGTTCGAACACTAATGTTACATTGTTCTACGAGTTCTTCTTGAGTTAACCCTTTTGATTTTCGTAATTCGGATATTTTTATTCCTAATGCTGGCTGTTTCATGATTTTTAAGTTTTTAGATTCTGTAGAAGTAGTATTCTCTGCAGTAGAATGACTAGAACTTGTTTTCATTTGATACAGCAATATTAGGTGTATGAGATAGTATCTCAAATTTTTACGCTTGACTTTGACCCGACATTAACCTGACATTTCAGTTATAGTGCGGTGTTCGAAGATTTTGCTAGGTTTATTTAATTTTGAAATATAGGAATTATTTCGAAGTATTCCTGTTTGTCTTAAGAAGATATTTGTAGCAATTACACAAAATTAAAATGGAAGATAAGTGAACTTAATACAAAAAAAGAAATATTGTTTTTAAAAGTATAGAAAATAATTAGGCACAATTTCTCATATTATTTAGGTAGCTTTTTACCTCTATAAACATTGCCTGTTTACTATACATACTGTCTATGTTATTTGAAGAATGATATCCAAAAACATAATTCGCAGAAAATTCTTCGATATCTATCAATTCTGGATGGTTTTTATAATTTTCCAATTCTTCTGCAAATCGTTGTTTTAGATTTTTATAATTGATAGCATATAATTTGTGGGTATCTAATCCATCGATTATCTGATACACTTTGTCATTAATCTTTTTTATTTGCTTCCAAGTTCCTTTCAAAAAACTAAATTCTTCTTTCTTTTTCATAATCTAAGTTGGTTTACATTGTATTATGATGTAAAATTACCTAGAAAAGGAACTTACAAAAATTTTAAACGATTAGTTAGGCATTACTATCGACGAATTGCAATTAAGTATCGTTAAGCTGAATATTCTTTAGGATCCCTTGCGTTAGATGGAACTTTACTAAGAATTTTGTTCGGTTTTTTGTTTAAATTTTAGAGGTTGCAAAACATGTAACGCACGATCAATGGTATTAATATTGTCAAACGTAAGTAACAACCTTAATCCGTTTCTCGTATTTTTTTCTTTCATCTTACACTTAGTTGGGTTTTTTTGTACAAATTGAAGTACTTGACTAAATGCAGGGCTTTGGTAGAAACTAGATTGTTGATCACTAATAAAATATCCAATCAATTTGTTTTGTTTCATAATTACTTTCTCAATTCCGATGCTTGTAGCAATCCATTTGATACGCACTGAATTCAAAAGATCAGTGGCTTGATCTGGTAATTCTCCAAAACGATCTATAAGTCGTTTTTCATAAGCTTGTAGTCCTTTTTCATCTTT
Organism: uncultured Aquimarina sp.; assembly: GCF_947492115.1. Classification (NCBI taxonomy): domain Bacteria; kingdom Pseudomonadati; phylum Bacteroidota; class Flavobacteriia; order Flavobacteriales; family Flavobacteriaceae; genus Aquimarina; species uncultured Aquimarina sp. The sequence continues at coordinate 823,524 of NZ_CANLMM010000002.1, read as the reverse complement.
GATCTCATTAAGCTCTTTATATAAGTTAAGACGTTCTGTAATATTATTAATATAACTATCAGGAAACAACAATTCGAAGTCTGTATCGATTTGGGTATCTTTTAGATAGACTTTTTCTTTAGAGGTATCTTCATATAATTCTGCGAACTCATTTTCTTTCAGCTCTTCGATCGCTTCGTTTAAGATTTTCTGATAGGTGTCAAATCCAATTTCATTAATAAAACCACTTTGCTCTCCGCCCAATAGATCTCCAGCACCTCTAATTTCTAAATCTTTCATAGCAATGTTGAATCCACTTCCTAATTCTGAGAATTGCTCTAATGCTGTAATTCTCTTTCTGGCATCGTCGGTCATTGCAGAATAAGGAGGTGTAATAAAGTAACAAAAGGCTTTCTTGTTACTTCGCCCTACACGACCACGCATTTGGTGTAAATCAGAAAGCCCGAAATTATTGGCATTATTGATAAAAATCGTATTGGCATTGGGTACATCCAACCCGCTTTCAACAATAGTAGTAGAAATCAATACATCAAATTCTCCATTCATAAAAGAAAGCATAAGACTTTCTAGTTTTTTACCATCCATTTGCCCGTGTCCAACAGCCACCTTAGCATCAGGTACTAAACGTTGTACCATTCCGGCTACTTCTTTAATATTTTCTATTCTATTATGAATAAAATATACTTGTCCTCCTCGTTGTATTTCATAACTAACAGCATCTCGTATACTCTCCTCATTAAACCGAATAACATTGGTCTCTATTGGATAACGATTTGGTGGAGGAGTGGTTATAGTAGAAAGATCTCTCGCAGCCATTAAACTAAATTGTAATGTTCTTGGAATAGGAGTTGCCGTTAAGGTTAGAGTATCTACATTTTCTTTAATGGTTTTTAACTTATCTTTTACCGATACACCAAACTTTTGTTCTTCATCGATAACTAACAATCCAAGATCTTTAAATTTTACATTTTTATTTACTAGTTGATGCGTTCCAATAATGATATCTACTTTACCGTTGGCTAAATCTTCTAGGGTTTCTCGTTTTTGTTTAGCAGTTCTAAAACGATTCACATAATCGACAACAACTGGAAAATCTTTAAGTCGTTCTCTAAAGGTTTTTGCATGCTGAAAAGCAAGGATGGTTGTGGGTACAAGTACCGCAACTTGTTTTCCATTATCTACTGCTTTAAAAGCAGCTCTTATCGCCACTTCTGTTTTACCAAAACCAACATCGCCACATATCAGACGATCCATAGGTCTTTCGCTTTCCATATCAGCTTTTACTGCTTCTGTTGCGGTGCTTTGATCTGGAGTATCCTCATAGATAAAGGAAGCTTCTAATTCATGTTGCAAATAACTATCAGGTGCATACTGAAATCCTTTTTGTAGTTTTCTTTTGGCATATAACTGAATTAAATTAAATGCTATATGTTTTACTCTGGCTTTTGTTTTTTGTTTTAGCGTTTTCCAGGCTTTAGACCCTAATTTGTAGATCTGTGGAGCTTTGCCGTCTTTACCATTAAATTTCGAAATTTTATGAAGGGAATGAATACTAAGATATAGCACATCACGCTCTCCATAAATGAGTTTGATGGCTTCTTGTTTTTTGCCTTCAACGTCTATTTTTTGTAAACCACCAAATTTTCCAATTCCATGATCAATATGGGTTACATAATCTCCAACTTCGAGATTGGTAAGTTCTTTTAGGGTAATCGCTTGCTTTTTGGCGTACCCACTTTTAAGATTGAATTTGTGATAACGCTCAAAAATTTGATGATCTGTATAACAAATAATTTTTTGATCATGGTCTATAAAACCTTGATATGCAGAAAATACTACAGTTTCATATTGTTTAACGTCTAAATCAGCATCATCAAAAATGTCATGGAAACGTTTTGCCTGTTGTTCGCTAACACAAAAGATATAGTTTTTATAACCCGCTGAATGATTTTCATTAAGGTTTTCAATTAATAAATTGAATTGCTTATTAAATGAAGGCTGAGGTTTTGTGTTATATTTTATAGCATAATCAGCTTTGGTAAAAGGTCGATTGCCAATTTCTACTAATGTAAAATCTAAAAGTTGTTTTTTAATAACTTCTGATGAGGTAAATAATTCATCCGGAGTTGCATGTTTGATATCTTCGGATAATGTTTTAAAAGCCTCTTTAGCTTTTTCATAATTTTTGTCAATTCTTGAAGATAGTAGATCAATATCTTTGACAAAGATTACTGTTTTAGATGCTATATATTTTAAGAAACTTTCACGAGTTTCTTGTATGGCTTTATTCTCTACATTGGGAATAATAGTGATTTTCTTAATTTGATCGGTAGACAATTGTGTTTCTACATCAAAAGTTCTAATACTATCTACTTCATCACCAAAAAATTCTATACGATAAGGTTCATCATTACTAAATGAAAAAACATCTACAATTCCACCACGAACCGAAAACTCTCCGGGTTCTGTTACAAAATCGACTCTTTGGAATTGATATTCGAATAACACTTCATTTACAAAATCCAATGACAATGTATCGCCAATCGAAATTTTTAGCGTGTTCTTTTCTAGTTCTTTTCTGGTTACTACTTTTTCGAATAAAGCATCTGGGTATGTAACAATTAGAGCAGGTTTTTTTCTGGAGTTAATTCTATTTAATACTTCGGCTCTAAGCAACACATTCGCATTATCAGTTTCTTCGATCTGATAAGGACGTCGATAACTTCCGGGATAAAAAAGTACATTTTTATCTCCCAACAATTGTTCTAAATCATTAAGGTAGTAGGCAGCTTCTTCTTTATCATTAAAAATGCATAAGAAAGGTTTTTCACTTTTGTGAAAAGCATCTTCTATGGTAAAGGATAATGATGACCCAACAAGACCTTGAATATGTGTTTTACTTTCGGACTGGGCAATAGCAGTTCCCAGTTTCTGCAATTGCGGAGACTGTGCAAAAGTTTGCGAGATAGCTGTTTTACTCACGTAGCAAATATTTTAAAGCAAATATAATAGCTACATAGTTGTATCCAAAAAATATAGCTGATTTATAAGGAAAACTGAGATAACAATTTTTCAAAATCCTTTTCAGAATTATACACATTACAAGATACTCGTATGGCATTTCCTCTGTAGGAAACAAAAATTTGTTCTTTTTTTAGATTAGCTTTTATTTTTTCTAAACTCAAATGCTCCGGAAGATATATGCCAAATAAGTGATGTGCTCTATAGTCGGCCTCTTCTATAAAACAATCTAGGGTTCTAAGTTTATCAATAGTTGCTTTTGAAATGTTTTTAGTATACTCCTGAATATTTTTAGGTTGCCATTGGATCAACTGTTCGATGGCTTTCGTAAGCATTGGAGTTAATATAAAATTGCTAGATTCTCCAACGGAATATCTTGCTGCTTTTTCTTTATACTGATCTTGATAATTTGTTAATCCAGAAAAATCTTCACTATTATGTCTGTTCATCCAATTGTGCTCTATAGGTGTTCCATTGCTAAAAGCATCACTGTAATATGCCATTCCAATGGAATAAGGACCTAATAACCATTTGTATCCTCCACATATTAGTGCATCCGGTTGTATGTCTTCTACAGAAAATGGCAATGCACCAATACTTTGCGTTCCATCAATGACCATCATAGCATTTACAGCGGTTGTTTTTTCTCTAATCGCTTGGAGATCAAACAAAGTGCCATCTGCCCAATGCACATGTGGTAAAGCAATTACAGCTGTGTTTTTCGAAATAGCATCTAAAATAGATTGATTCCATTTTTTGCCACGGCTGTTAAATTCTTTTGGAGGATATACAACTTTTATAAGTGTATTATTCTTTTTAGCTACTTCTTGCCAGATATAGACATTACTAGGAAACTGTTCATCTACTAAAATGATTTCATCTCCTTTTTGTAATGGAACATTATTCGCGGCATTCGCGATTCCATAAGAAACAGAAGGTATGATAGCAGTATTATTATGGTCTGGTGCATTGATTAACGATGCGAAACGTTTTTTTAAAACTTCTCTTTGGCTAAAAAAATCTTCAGGTAAAATTTCATAAGGTTGTGCTTTTCTTTGCACAGCAGAAATACCAATATCTGTTACCGATTTTAATTGTGGAGACATATACGCTCCGTTGAGATAAGTGATTTCTTCAGAAAGGTCAAAAAGATGTTGTTGGTTTTGCATATGAAATGTTATTGATGCACTAAAATAACTTCCTTTTGGGTAATAGCATATATTTTAACTTTTTCTATAGGTTCTAAGATATGAGTGCCAGTAAACTCTCCAAAAGCAGGAAGTATTAATTGATGTTTTGTTTGATAAAAACAAGGCAAACGCAAACGCTGCTTACCTAGACCACCAAGTAGCACTCCTGGATGAATATGCCCACAAAAATTATAATAACCGTCGCGTTCTTCTGGATGATGACTTAAGAGGAAATTATCTATCAGTATTTCTGAAGCTACTTTTATACCAATTTTCTCATATTTAGATGGTGAAATAATATCATGGTTACCGACAATAAGAACAAATTCTATGGTTGATCTTTGAGAAATCCAGGATTCGAAGACATCCCATTCTTTATTCAAATAACTATGAAAAAGATCTCCCAGAAAACAAATATGTTTGGGATTAAATACGTTTATAACATGGTCTAGTTGCTCAAAGTTTTTTTGGATTGCATCCTGTGGAACGGCGCTACCATGTTTTCTAAAATGAGATACTTTACCGAGATGAAGATCTGCAATCAAAAGCATATTTCTTTCTTCCCAAAATATAACTCCAGAAGGGTGTAAAATAAAAGATTGATGTTGTATTTGTATTTTTTGCAATTTCTAAAGGAATGCTAATAAACTTATTTCTTAGACAACAAAGCTACCATCTTTTTGATACGATCTTCTAATTTTTCGCTAGACATTTTTTCACGAAGTCGATCTGTGATAATTGGAAAAGAAAGAGGAGTTGCTTTTTTACAAGATTTCCAAACGATTTTTTGCTGCTCAATTCTTTCTAATGCTTCTTGTAAACGTCCTTCTTCCAACTGATGTTCGAAGGTTTCTATAAAAGCCTGTTGGTATAGAAGGTTGTCTGATTCAAAGTCTCTAAAAACATTAAATAATAACTGAGAACTGGATTGCAGATGCTTGTTTTTGAGCATTTTTTCTGGATATCCTGTAAATACCATCCCAGAGATCACAGCAATGTCTCTAAATTTTCTTCTAGCCATTTCTGTAGCATTTAAGCTTTTCTGAAGATCGCTATGCATATATTCTTTGGTAAAAAGATCATTATCGATCACTTGCTGCATATCTATTTCCTGATCTGATAATAACTCAAAACCATAATCATTAAAAGCTATGGAGAAAGAAATGGGGGATAAGAGGCTAATACGATAGGCTAATAAACTTCCTAAGGCTTCATGTACAAATCTTCCTTCAAAAGGATAAAAAATTGCATGATATCCTTCTTTAGTTTTAAAGGTTTCTATTAAAAACTCTTCAGGACCAGGAATGATACTTTCTTCCTCTTGCTTTTTAAATATGTGAGACAAGGCGATTAATTCTGGAGACTTTTTTTCTTCATTAGTAGCTTTGTATAATTCATTACGAAGCAATTCAGACATTTGAGAAGTAAGTGTTAATCTTCCTCCCATCCAACTGGGAACCTTAGAGGTTCTTTTAGAAGATTTTCGAACCAATACTTTCATTTCTTTTATCCGAACAAGTTCAAGGTTTCTACCAGCAAAAGTAAATACATCACCTGGTTTCAATTTAGAGATAAACCACTCTTCAATACTACCGATATAACCACCTTTAAGGTACTTCACAGTTAAGACTGCATCGCTTACAATAGTTCCAATCTGAAGGCGATGACGCATGGCGATTCCTCGATTATTAACTTTAAATAATCCATCTTCCAGAATTTCTACTTTTTTGTACTCATCATATTGTTGCAAGCTTTGACTACCGATGGTAATAAAATTAAGAATCCATTTCCAATCCTCTTCAGAAATTGCTTGATAGCAAAAGGTACTTTTGATTTCTGGGAAAATGGTTGCAGGATGGAAACCATCAGAAACAGCCAGTGTGGTAAGATATTGCACGAGTACATCAAAACTATTCAAATAAGGAATACGATCTTCTACTGTATGTTGTTGAACAGCTTGTTGCAAGGCAGAAGCTTCCACTAGTTCTATAGCATGAGTTGGTAAAAAATAAATCACACTGGTTTTACCAGGTTGATGACCACTACGACCAGCACGTTGTAAAAAGCGCGCTACTCCTTTGGGTCCACCTATTTGAATAATGGTTTCCACCGGAGCAAAGTCCACGCCTAAATCCAGACTAGAAGTACAAACCACGGCTTTTAGTGATTCATTTCTAATGGCTTGTTCTACCCATAAACGTGTTTCTTTATTGATACTGCCATGATGCATGGCCATTTCTCCCGCAAACTCGGGATATTTCTGTAAAATTTTCTGGAACCATATTTCGCATTGACTCCTTGTGTTGGTAAACAACAAAGTCGTTTTACTCTTTTTAATAATGGGCACTACCTCATCCAATAAGTGAATCCCTAAATGGCCTCTCCAAGGAAAGGTTTCCATTTCTTTAGGAATAATACTCTGAACTTTAATTTTCTTTTTGATATTTGCTTTTATGAGAATCGAATTCTCTAATGCTTCTGATTGATGACCTAATAATACTTCTCTCGCTTGTTCCAGGTTTCCAATAGTAGCTGAAATTCCCCAAATACGAAGATCTTTCGCAATAGTTTTAAGTCGAGATAAAGCTAATTCAATTTGCACACCACGTTTGGTCCCTAAGAGTTCATGCCATTCATCGATAACAATGGCGGTGCAGTTTTTAAAAGTTTTATCATATCCTTTGGAAGCAATTAATAGTTGAAGACTTTCTGGAGTAGTAATTAGTAAATCCGGCATGGATCTTTTTTGGGCAGCTCTTTCTTTTTGAGAAGTATCACCGGTGCGAATTCCTACGGTGAGTTGTGTGCCTAAGTCTTCTGCAAATCGTTCCGTGGCTTGCTTGATTTCTTGTGATAAAGCTCTTAATGGAGTAATCCATATGGCTTTTAAACCTTTTTTATGTTTGTTTTTATAATCAGGGTTTTGTTTGATGTAATTGAGAACAATCGGTACCCACAACGCATAAGTTTTTCCACTACCTGTCGGAGCGTTTAACAATCCGTTTTTACCCTGTAAAAATGCTTTCCAACTTTGTTTCTGAAAAGGAAAAGATTTCCATTGCTGTTGTTGAAACCAGGATTCTGCTATATGAAAGAGTTCCTTTTGTGTCATTTTGTATTTATTATTCCTTACCCTGATAGGGGAAGGTGTCCTGTCTTGACAGGGCGGAAGGGGTGAACGCTACCCTATCCGATTCAGCATTGCTGAATCACCTTTCCCTTCAAAGGGAAAAGGAACTTTTTATTCTTTTTTAAAATTATCTTTTATTTCTTGTAAAACAGACGGTAGATAATCAAACACCATTTTGTTTTCAAAACGGATTACTGAAAAACCCAATTCACTCAGATCTTTGTCCCTTTTTGTATCTTTATCTTCTGCTGCGGGATTGTTATGGACTTCGCCATCTAATTCAACAATTAATTTCTCCTCAGCACAATAGAAATCCACTATATAATTATTTATACTATGTTGTCTCCGAAATTTTTTTCCTTCAAATTTTCTTTTTTGAAGATGTTTCCATAGAAATGCCTCCGCTGAAGTTAAGTTTTTACGAAGTTGTTTTCTATTATTTCTAAGCTCTGGTTTGTTGTGTATTTTTTTCATCATAATTAAACCTATATTCTCGATCCGATTCATCGTTGCTGAATCACCTTAATCTTAAAGGGAAAATGGAGTCTTAATATATCATTTTATGAGCAATTTCAAATCTTCTAAAGAATTGGCTTCTTCAATTTTTTTGTCTTGTCTCCATCGTAAAATACGAGGAAAACGGGTAGCAACACCACTTTTATGTCTTTTAGACAGAGCAATTCCTTCGAAAGCTATTTCGAAAACTAATTCTGGAGTTACACTTCTTACGGGTCCAAAGCGCTCTAGTGTATTTGCTTTTATAAATTTATCAACTTCTCGAAATTCTGCATCGGTTAATCCAGAGTATGCTTTTGCAAATGTTACGAGTTCCGTTTTGTCATCATTCCATAATCCAAATGTGTAATCCGTAAATAAATTAGATCGTCTCCCATGACCTCTCATGGCATAGGTAAGTACGGCATCTATCGTTAAAGGATCTACTTTCCATTTCCACCAATCTCCTTTTTTACGCCCTACCAAATAAGGAGAATCTTTTCTTTTTAACATTAACCCTTCGGATCTTACTAATCTAGATCTATCACGTTCTTTTGCTAGTGCTGACCAAGAAGAAAAAGTCATTTTTTCTGATAGATGTAAAGGGATTTTATGTTCTTCGGGTGTTTGTGTACTTAAAATATCATCGTATAAAGATTCTAATAATTCTCTTCTTTTAGAAAAAGGAAGGTTTCGAATATCTTTTCCTTTCCATTCTAAGAGATCATATGCTTTTAATATCACAGGCGTTTTTTGTAGTAAATTTTTAGAAATGGTTTTTCTACCGATTCTGGTTTGCAGATCATTAAAAGTTCCAATTTCTCCGTTAGGAAATGGTAAAATTTCACCATCCAGAACGGTTCCATCAGGAATAAAATCTAATAAGTGTTGAAATTCAGGGTATTTGTCAGTAACCAATTCTTCGCCACGACTCCAAACAAAGATTTCTCTATTTCGAATAATAATTTGTGCTCTAATTCCATCCCATTTATGTTCTGCATACCATTCTGAGACATCTCCTAAATCAGAAACTTCATTTTCTACAGCATACGCTAAATAGAAGGGATAAGGTTTAGAAAGAAAGTCAGATTCCTTTTCTTCTAAGACTAAATCCTGAAAGGAAATAGTATTTGGATCCCAATTTCCCATCAGCTTATATGCTAAAATATCTTCATCAATTTGTGTAGCTTTTGATAAAGCTCTTGTCATTAATTTTTGACTAACTCCAATTCGAAAACCACCAGTAATTAGTTTGGTAAATACAAAACGTTCATAGTAATTTAAAACCTTCCAGTTTTCATGAAGGTATGTCTTTTTTTCTTGCTCGGTTTTCTTTTTAAGAGTAATCATTTCTTCAAGAAATTGGGTCAGCGTTTTTGTAGTGCTTTTTGTGGAAGATGGAATTACCAAAGCAATGGTTTCGGCAAGATCCCCTACAATGTGATAAGATTCTTCGAACAACCAAAGAGGAATATTAGCTAATTCTGAAGCCCATGTTCTTAATAAGGTAGTATTTACAGGCCTAGGAGGTCGCCGATGCGAGAGAATGGCGATCGTCCATACTTTGTCTTTTTCTGGTGCTTGCTCAAAATAGGTGGCTAGCGCATGCACTTTTATGTTTGTTTTATTGGTACTGTCTAAAGTTTTGATGAGGTTCGCAAATAGTTTCACTCGACAACCTCACTTTCTTTTTTAGTATCTATTTCGGCAAGTTCACCTTCGTACTGTGTTTTCTCTGTTCGGGCATCATACCCTAATTCTCTTAGATACTTTGAAAATATCTCAGTGTATCCGTGTGTGGTAATAATTTTGGTTGCTCCTGTTTCTTTGATAGCTGTTAGTAATCCATCCCAATCGCAGTGATCAGAAAGTACAAAACCTTTGTCTATTGCTCTACGTCGTCGTGCTCCTCTAAAGGTCATCCATCCGCTTGCAGATGCAGTAACATAAGGAACCATTTTTCTGATCCAGGTACTACCATGAGCGCTAGGTGGAGCGATAACAATATTACCGATAAAATCTTCTTTTTTGGTTTCTCTTGTTACCAAGGTTGTCTCTGGAAAGGAAACCATAGGTCGAATAACATTTGTCATATTTTCTATGGCTCCATGGGTATAAATTTTACCAATTTCTGGATTTAAATATTTTAAGAGTCGTTGTGCTTTTCCCAGAGAATATCCAAAAAGAATGGATGTTTTACCTTCGGATTTATTTTCTGCCCACCAATTATTAATATCGTTAAAAACATCTTTTTGAGAAGCCCATTTAAACGCAGGTAATCCAAAAGTACATTCTGTGATAAAAGTATGGCATTTAATAGGTTCGAAAGGAATCGAGATTCCATCATTTTCTACTTTATAGTCTCCTGTAAAGACCCAAATTTCACCTTTATGTTCCACTCTGATTTGTGAGCTGCCAATGATATGACCTGCAGGATGAAAGCTAAACGTAACATTATTGATAGAGAACGTCTCTCCATATGCTTTTCCAGTAACATTTATATCTCCTAAGCGATGTTTGATAATAGGGATATTCGTATGGTGTGTTATATATTGTTTGTGTCCCCATCTGCTGTGATCTGCATGACCATGAGTAATGATTGCTTTATCTACAGGTTTCCAAGGATCCAAGTATACTTTTGCAACAGCACAATAGATTCCCTTTTCTGTAAATTCTAAAAGTGGTCTAGATGGCATAAGGAGTTGTAACTATATTCTTATTGTTTTTTGGAAATTACGGAATACTGGTTTTACAAAAAAGTGTTTAGTGAAATATTAGGAGTTGTTGATGCTCTTTTTTGAGTCTGATTTTGTGGAATAGTAAATATATATTTCCCTTTTTTTACACTTTTTGTTTATTTCAAAAAATATCTCAATTTTTTGATTTTTAATGTTTTAAAATGGATTTATGATATGCAATTTCAGCAATGGAAGGTTTAAAGTATTGTTATTGAGCGTTTTCCAAAATTGTAGTAAAATCTCCATAAATATATGCCACTACTGTTTTAGATTATTTAACGAAAAAATGAGTTAATATAGATCACTTCTAATATATAAATTAAAAATATATTGTTTGAAGTGTTTTGTAATTGAAACAAATAACAATTGATAACTATAATTCAAGGCTTGGGGAAGTGTTGTTAGTTGATAAATAGAAATAAAATTAGAACGCGTTTTGTCCTAATATTTTTTAAGGTATCAAACTTTACATTAAGCTTGAATAATTTGTTAATCATTTTCACATTCTCTGCTAGTTACGCAAAACCTTCCAATAGATCTACAAATGTTATCCGATCCACCTTTTATGATCAAAGAATGTTGAGAGTTTAATTTTGTTATTTTGGTTTTATTTAAATCAAGCTTATTCAGTTTTTTCTTCATCATTTTTTATTTAAAAGTAAAAAAATATTTCTACCACTCTAAATTCTTTTTCATTTATTAATAATTACAAGCAAAATTTTGGCTATATATTTAAAATTTGGATGTATTAGAAATACTAAAATTTTTAATACAAAGAGTTTGTTTAAGATAGCATTTATCTTTTTTTAGTATTTCGAGTATAGTTTTTTGTATAAATCATCCAGTATAGGAGTTACAAATATGTTTGATGAATTATTAGAATTTGTTGTTCTTTCTTTTACTTGAAGTTTTGCATAAAACAACAAAAGTTTCTCTTATTTTAAGCTTTTTTGTTTATTTCTATAGTGAGGATAAAAAAATAGCGCTCACTTCATAAAACGTTTTAAATATTTGTTTTTAAGGGTTTTACATTTGTTTTATTAAGTTCAATTCCGTGAATAGGTCGTTCTATTTGTTGTTTTTTAGTTTTTAAATGACAAATATTGCCGGATCAGTAAATGATTAATCTTTAAATAAAAAAAATATGAAAAATGATGAGGAAACCTCGTTAATTAATGGAATAAAATCAGGTGATGAAAAGGTCCTAAAATCGTTTTATTTGAAGTATTTTCCTTGGGTTAAAAATTATATTTTAAGAAGAGGAGGGGGAGCAGAAGATGCTGAAGATATTTTTCAGGAAGCTTTATTGATTTTGTATCTAAAATTACGTTCTGATCAGATATTAATTCATTCTAATGTTGGTTCTTTTTTTTTAGGAATTTGTAAAAAATTATGGTTGAATTATTATAGGAAAAACAAAAAATGGGATGTCAAAAAGATACTAACAGAGGAGTTTAGTGATGAAAACGATACTGTTGATAACAGAATATTGCAAATTGATCGAGAAAATTTATTTTGGACTTATTTTAACATATTGCCAGATTTTGTAAAACAAGTATTGAAAGAAATTTTTGAAGGGAAAGGTTATCAAGAAATAGCGTTAAATTATGGGACTACAGAGAGTTATTTGAGGAAAATTAAATGCGAAACAAAAAAAAAACTAATAGATAGTATTTCTAACGATCCTTTGTTCAAGGAATTAATATGAACTAGAGTTCATTATGAAGTTATTTAGCTAGAGTTTTTCCTTTTCAAGTTTTTTAATAAAATATGACGGATGCACTCCGGTTTTTTGATAAAAGGCTTTCGAAAAAGCTCGATCATTATTATACCCTAATTCATGAGCAATCCCTTTAATACTATACAATCTAAATTTTGGATTTATTTTAAGTTGATCAATTGCATAATTTACTCTTAACTCGTTTATGTAAACATTAAATCTTTTTTGTTTTTTAGTATTTAAGACTTTTGATAAATATTTTGAATTGGTTTTTAATTTTTTTGCTAAAATATTTACTGTCAAATTTGGAGATAGAAATTCATTTTTTTCTTCGAACTGATTTAATTGTTTTAAAATATTATTCACTATTTCTTCTGGTATGTCAGATAATACATTTGAAGATAAATTATTTGATGAATTAGTTTTAGTATAATCGGTTTTTTCTTTTTCAAGCGACATCAATGCTCTGAAACGTTTTTTATATTGATAGTTTTTATAATAGACATAGCCAAAAGTAACAATAAGAACACAGGTTAATAATACCATCATTAAAAATTTATTGGAACTTTTTTTTTGTTTAGTTTCTAAAAGAGAAATTAACTTTTCTTTTTCACTTAATAGTTTGGGAGTATCATATTTGAATACTATTTTTCTGTTTAGATTTTTATAATTAATATGCAAAGTGCTATCAATCTTTAATAACTTATTTAGAAAGAATAATTGTTTATTTTTATCATTCTTAGATTTATAATAGTTAACGAGTAATTCATATGCTTCTCTCACTTCATCAGATGTGTATTGAGTTTTGTCATAAATTTGGTCAATTTCTTGTAAAGATTTTAGAAACATACTTGTGCTATCCAATTTATTGTAGGTTTTGCTCAAATGCAAAAATCCATCTAAAGTATTTTTAATGTCTCTCCAACGCTTATTTTTTTTAATATGAGATAGTGCTTTGTTAATACTATCTAAAGCTGATGTGTATTCTTTTTTTTGATAAAGAGTTATTCCTTCATGCAATACAAAACTATAATAAATGTTAAAGCTGTCTTTCAAGGCTCTTCGGATTCCTTCTTTGTTATAAATTGAAGCTGAATCAAGTTTATTAAGCTTTCTGTAGGATCTTGCTAATAGAAATACCGTATTTAACGGACCATCCCCTTTTCTGCTAATTGAGTCTTCATGATTTTTAATCTGTTTGTATATTTCATTTGATTCTTCGTATTCTCCAATATAATCTTTGAGTCTTGCTATATTATGTTTTATATCATTTAAATAAATATTATTTGTTTTTTCAGCTAATTCTAAGGCGGTCATATTATTATCCAGTACTTTATCATAATTTTTTAATTGTTCATAAGATAGTGCTCTGTTCAAATATGCCAAAATAGGGTATTTGTTGTGATTTATAGAACCACTCACAGCTATTGAACTATCTAGATAAGCTATACTTTTTAAAGGTTTTGAATAATTGAATGATACTTGAAAATATCCTTTCGCTAAGCCTAATGTATCTTTCTCTTTTTTAGCCTTGAGTAATAGCATTTCTGCATAAAATGATGCTTTAGTAGAGTTTTTTGCATTTTTTAATACAAGGCTTTCCAATTCGTCAACTGTTTTAGTTTGTAAAGAATCAGGAATCGCAATTTTTTGAGTGTATCCTATAGTAGTAATGATAAATACAAAGATCATAAGGATGATCTTCTGTTTTTTGATATGATGAGTTTGCATGGTTCAAAAATATTGAATTTAATGAGGAATCCAATACACTTCAACTAGAATCATAGTTGAACCATTGTGCTAAAGCTCCACATGTTCAGTGAACTAAATATTTTTTGATCCTTAAAAAAGGATACATATATATTTTAAAAGGAATTAAGTTTGGTTATATTTGCGGCAAAATAAACAAAATACATAATGTCAATATCTGATTTATTTGATAGTGGATTTCAAAAGCGAAATCAAGATCATTTTGCTGCTATCGTAAGAGTAGCCATGAGTGATGGAGTTATAACAGACGAAGAGAGAGCGTTCTTAGACAGATTGGCTCGTAATCTTGATATTTCTGAAAATGATTATAAAGAAATTTCTAAGAACTATGCTTCGCATCCTATCAATCCTCCGACTAGTTATGATGCAAGATTAGAAAGGTTATTTGATTTAGCGAGAATGGTATATGCAGATAACATCAAAGGAGATGATCAGGTAGTTTTATTAGAAAAATTATGTATCGGATTAGGTTTTAAATCTGATAATGCAAAGTATGTTGTGGATAAAGCCTTAACATTAGTAGATCAAGATGTGGATGGAGATACTTTTGCCGAAGAGATTAAAAATATGAACAGATAATTTTCTTTATTTACAAAGAAAATACATCCAACCAAAAATGACAAAAGCCGCTTCTATGAAGCGGCTTTTTTAGCTATTTGTTTAACTATTTTATATAGTAAATCTTCTTGCTCAAAAGGTTTGGCGATAAAATCATCCATTCCAGATCTCAGGCATTTATCTCGTTCTGCTTCGGTAGCTCTGGCAGTAAAACCAATAATTGGCACCTCCGCTATGGCTTTATCTCCATAATTTTTGCGTATCATATGAGTTGCTTTATAGCCATCTATTTTAGATAATTCTAGATCCATAAGAACTAAGTCGTAATTTCTTCGTTCCATATAGCTAATGGCCTGTTCTCCATTCATAGCAACATCTACAAAGAAACTACCGTGACTAATAAGTATTTTCATAATTAAGAATTGCGTAGACTCTTCGTCTTCCACAACTAAAATTCTGAATTTCTTTTTTGATTCGGGTAAACTATATTTTTTCTTTTTCTTTTCTGGCTTAGCTTTCGAAATTTCAAACTTAAATGGTAGTTTAATATCAAAAGTAGTCCCTTTATCCGGTTCGCTAGTTACTTTAATTTCACCATTCAGGAGGTCTACCAAATCTTTTACAATGGCTAGTCCTAATCCTGTTCCCGAAATCTGTTTGTCTCTATTAAAACGGGTAAATCTATCAAAGATATTTTCGAGGTCTTCTTCATGTATTCCTAATCCGGTATCTTCAATTTTGAAACTAACACTTAACTTATTGGTTCGTTGAAAGTTTTTAGTCACAGAAAGACTTACTTTACCTTCTTCAGTAAATTTGAAGGCGTTATTGAGCACATTATTAATAATTTGGAATACTCTGGTTCGATCTCCAATTAAATACTCCTGAATATTAGGATCAATATACGTTTCAAATGCTAATCCTCTATCTTCAGCTAATTTCGAATAGGTTTCTTGGAAACCTTCCATGAGATTTACAAACAAAAAGCGCTCTTCTACAATTTTTATTTTACCAGATTCTATTTTAGAAATATCTACCATATCCTCTATTAAAGAGTTAAGATGTAGGCTTTGTCTTTTAATAATTCTAGCTAATTCTTCTTGTTCAAAATTTAAGTTGGTCTTTTGCAATACCTCTATAAATCCCAAAATACTGGTTAAAGGAGTTCTGATTTCATGATTGATATTAGCAATAAAACTGTTTTTAAACTTCTCTTTATCAATAAGAAATTTATTTTTGAGCTCTAATTCTTTAGCTCTAAGAACAGATTCATTTTTTTGTTGCGCTATTTTATTTAGTTCATGATACTTAGACGAATAATCGAATAAGAGAATAACTACTTCTTTTGTATTGATTTTGATAGTTACATCGCATATCTTTTCTAGTTTTCCTTCTTCTAAGTGAATGCAAGGAAAATTATAGGTGGTTTCTTCTTTTTCAAATATTTCTAAGAATCCTTTTATGATCTCAAAAAAAGGATGTGCATCATAAATAGAAGTACTGACTTTCCAGCTAAAAATATTTGCATCGGTTTCCTTAATCACACCATCATGGCCTGTAATTGTGCATTGCATTTGTTGATCAAAAAACAACTTTTCTTCTTGGTAAGTCATAGGGCTATGATGTTATTTCGATAGAAAGATCAGTAAAGAAATTCTGAACATTTTTGTTTGTTTTAGCACTCGTTAAACAATCTACAGTAATGTTTAGCTCATCAAATTTCTTTTGGATTTCTTTTTCACTTACTAAATCTAACTTATTACCAATTGTTTTGATAATCACTTTTGGGTGATTTTTGGCGAGGTATTCTAAATCTTTGGTAAGATCTTTATAGGTGTCTATTCTTGTAAGGTCAAATACGTAAATAAAAGCGTTAGAGCCAAGAAGATACGATTTTCGCGTGTCTTCTATATCGGTATGACCTTCGGTATCCCAAATGATCATAGAAAGTTCTCTGCCATCTGGCATTTCAACAACTTTCTTTTTTATCTGAACTCCTAATGTTACTTTATAATCTTCAGAAAATTCGTTGTCAACAAAACGTCTAAATAATGATGTTTTCCCAACTCCAAAGTGTCCTAAAAGCACTACTTTTTTAGACAATGTCATCTTCAAAATGTTTTTTTAATTTATTTGTAAAAAGCTCATTATTTTCTAGATCCCTTCTGGAAATATGATTCTTAGCAAATTCAATAATTTGATCTTCCAATACTTCTTTAAACATGATGTTGTAGGCACCAGAAATAACAGCTGCTATATAATAAGAATAAAAATTCTGTATATGTATAGTATATAGTTCGTATTCTATAGTTTCTAAATTTTGATTACCGCCCTGAAAAGCATCCTCAACAAACCCCTTTATTGCGGTAAGCATACCAGCCACCATATCTTTATCAATTGTACCATCAGAAAGAGGACTATAATCAGCAATAAGTAATCCTGAATCTTTTTCAACGACAAACATTTGGATTAATCTGGGTTTGGCGTAATCTGAAATTGCCAAATCACCGTCACTAATACCTTGTGCTTTTGCTTTGGTTCTTTTAAACCAATTTTTAAAAGAGAAAGCTTGTTTGGTTTTTTTGTTAATATTGTCGCTTAAGAGTTTCATTTCATGAGCGATGTAGCGCTTAATCATCTTTCCAATAATTGGAAATAAAGCTTCTACAACGGCATCCTGAGAATTCTTAATTTCTTCTTTTAGCGTTTGTGTAATCGTTGGGCCTAGTGTTTTAGGAATTTCTTCAACAAATTCTTCTAATTTGTCATCAATAATAGGATCTACTTTCTCAGAAAGCTCTTGCTTCTGATAAACTATTTTACTAAGCTCTTCAACTTTTTTAGCAATGGAATCTGCATACTCCTTCTCATCTGTAAGAAGAAGTTCTTTAAGAATTTTAAATTTGTCCTGCTCTTCCATAATCTTGGATAGGCAGATTACTTATTAATTTTCTCACCCATGGCAATCAAAAGATCACCTAACGTTTTTCTGTCGACTTTTTTATCATCTAACATTGAAACTTTGTCTGCTAAATTATCTTCTAATTCAGTGATTCTAATATTGATATCAGTACTTAAATTATCAATCGCTTGATGTAGCTCTTTTCTTGTATCCTCAATAAAATCCTCTAGTTCTTTCTTTTTAGAAGAAATGTCTTTTTTTACGGCGTCAAATTCAGAGTTATAAGCCGCAATATTTTCTCCAAAAATTAAATTTTTTATTGCTTCTATCTTTGAAGAAGGATCGTTAGCAACCTGTTCCTGGACAGCTTTAGTTTCTTTAGCCATTATCGGTCAATTTATGTTTATTCTATGAGCTAAAAGTAAATTTAATATAAAAACATTAAAAAATACAGTTAAGGAGTAATAATGTTAATCATTATTTCCTTTCAACTCCATTAAAAATATAATCCATCTAATCTATAGTCAAAGGGAAGAGTGAGGGGTAGGCCTACAGACAGATATATTTATTATGCAAGAATACTAAAAAAAAAGCAGTATCCAATTTAAATACAGATCATTGTATTATTATTACTATGTAGGATCGGAAGAATATATTATTTCGCACTCTCCTTTTGCATAAAAGATTCTACTTTCTTGACCATGTTTTTGCTTCCGCAGATAAACGGTGTTCTTTCGTGTAATTCGGTAGGTTTAATTTCTAGTATTCTTCTAAAACCATCACTAGCAAATCCACCAGCTTGTTCTGCTAAAAATGCCATAGGATTACATTCATATAACAATCGTAGTTTTCCATTAGGAGATTTGGAAGTACTAGGATACATATAAATCCCACCTTTTATCATATTTCTATGAATATCGCTTACTAATGATCCAATATATCTGGATGTATAAGGACGATCATCTTTTTCTTCTTGGCAGTATTTTATGTAATCTTTAATTCCTTGAGGGAAATGAATATAGTTTCCTTCATTTACAGAATAAATTCTACCATCCTCGGGGAATGTCATATTAGGATGCGAAAGATAATAGGTTCCCAGAGCTGGGTTTAATGTAAAACCATTTACTCCATTTCCGGTTGTGTATACCAACATTGTGGAGGTTCCGTAAATAATGTATCCTGCTGCTACCTGCAAATTTCCAGGTTGTAAAAAATCTTCAATGGTTACGGGTGTTCCTGTTGGAGTAATTCTGCGATAAATAGAAAAGATAGTTCCTACTGAGACATTAACATCGATATTAGAGCTGCCATCTAAAGGATCCATTAAAACTACATAATTATTCCTATGATCGCTTTTTTGACCTTTAATGGTAATGAAATTATCATTTTCCTCAGAGGCAATACCACAAACAATTTCTCTATTGGTTAAGGTATTGATGAACGTTTCATTAGCAAGTACATCTAATTTTTGTTGATCTTCACCTTGTATATTTGTTTCTCCAACAGCTCCAGTTATGTCTACTAAACCTGCCTTGTTTACTTCGTGATTTACCATTTTTGCAGCAAGGCGAATGGAATTGATCAGTCGTGAAAGTTCACCACTTGCATATGGAAAATCTTTTTGGTTTTCTATAATAAATTCTCCTAAGGTTTGGTTTTTTCTTGTCATGTTAGGTTGTGTTGGATTTGTGCAAAAATATTATTTTTTAGACAACTAAAACGTTTTCGTAAGGCTAATTTGTCAAACTTAAGTGAGTTTTGTAAAAACTAAAATTAGTTCTATATAAGATTATAAAATTATCTAGATTCTAACACATATTTTATAGTTTTGATAAACTTTTGACCTATGGACTATATTATACGAGAAGGAGTGGCAGGAGATATGCCACAAGCACTTCAATTAATCAAAGAATTAGCCGTTTTTGAAAAAGAACCCGATGCTGTAGAAGTTACTGTAGATGATTTAGTAAAAGAAGGGTTTGGAAATAAACCATTGTTTCATTGCTTTGTCGCTGAGACATCAGTAGGTGAAATCGTAGGTTTGGCATTAGTTTATTTTAGATTTTCTACTTGGAAAGGAAGAACGGTTCATTTAGAAGATTTGATTGTGAGAGAATCTATGAGAGGTTCAGGTATTGGAATGGCTCTTTATAAAAGAGTGATGCAATATGGAACAGAAAAAGGTGTAAAACGTGTAGAATGGAATGTTTTGGATTGGAATACACCAGCAGTAAATTTTTATCTAAAAAGTGGTGCTAAGATTTTAGAAGGTTGGCAGGTAGTACAAATGGATGAACAAGGGTTACAAGCATTTGTGTCTAAGAATTAAGCTGAATTGTAGTATCGCATATCAGGAAATTAGATAAATCAATGAAAGTTTTTAAGTTTGGAGGAGCATCGGTAAAAGATGCCGAAGGAGTTCAAAATGTAATCAAGGTATTACAAAAAGTTGGGCATGCGGATACAATTATTATTATATCTGCTATGGGTAAGATGACAAATGCACTAGAAACAGTAGTTGCGAATTATCTAAACAAAAATCCTGAATTTAATAATTCTCTAGAGTTTATTAGAACATATCATCATGGGATTTTAAAAGACCTTTTTCCGAATGCACAACATCCAGTTTTTGAAAAAGTTACCTCCTTGATTTCTGATATGGAAACTATGTTGAGAAGAAATAAATCCGTACAATATGATTATGTTTATGATCAGACGGTGAGTTATGGAGAATTAATTTCTACAACTATTGTTAGTGAGTATTTGTCTGAAAAAGGATATACGAATACATTGTTGGATGCTCGTGATGTAATAAAAACGAATGATGATTACAGAGATGCTACTGTAGATTGGAAGCTAACTCAACAATGTATTAATGATAAAGTTGCTAAAACAGGGTTAACAATTACTCAGGGTTTTATTGGTTCCGATAGTAATAACTTTACGACCACTCTAGGAAGGGAAGGTAGTGATTATACTGCGGGGATTTTTGCCTATTGTACCAATGCCGCCAATGTTACTATATGGAAAGATGTTCCTGGTGTTTTAAATGGAGACCCAAGAGTTTTTCAGAACACAGAATTACTTTCACAAATTTCTTACGAAGAAGCAATTGAATTAGCTTTTTATGGAGCGTCTGTAATTCATCCTAAAACATTACAACCTCTACAAAGAAAAGAAATACCTTTATTCGTAAAATCATTTCTTAATCCGGAAAATGAAGGAACATCTGTAAGAAAAGGACAGAGTTTAGTCCCATATATGCCTTGTTTTATTGTTAAAAAAGATCAGATATTGTTATCACTTTCGTCTTTGGATTTTTCTTTCATTGTAGAAGAAAATATCAGCGAAATATTCAGTCTCTTCCATCAATACCATCTAAAAGTAGATCTTATTCAAAACTCTGCTATAAGTTTTTCTGTTTGTTTAGATGATAAATTTCATAATTTTGACGAGCTGTTAATTCACTTAAAAGCAAAATTTCGCGTAATCTATGAAAAGCATGTTTCGTTATTCACGATTAGACATTTTACAAGCAATGCAATTGAGTTTTTAGAAGAAAACAAGGATATTTTACTAAAACAGAGTACAAAAGAAACCTATCAAATGGTTGCAAAACAATAAGATACTCTATTCAATGATTTTGTTATATTTGTAGTTAGCACAAAACTTATTTAATGGCGGTAGTCACCTCAAAAGAAGTAGCCAAAGGGCTCAAATTAGATAAACTTGGTTTTATTGGCACTTTTGTTGGCTGGATGATTTTAAAAATCACAAGGTTATCAAAAATTAATCGTCAATATGACCGAATAAGTCATTTGGGGGGCGAGGATTTTGTAAACACGGTATTGGAGATGTACGGTGTTACTTTTGAAATTCCTCCAGAAGATTTAAAAAGGTTACCCAAAAGCGGTGCATTTATTACCCTTTCTAATCATCCGCTTGGTGGGTTGGACGGAGTTTTATTGCTAAAATTAATGTTAGAACACCGTTCGGATTATAAAATTATAGCGAATTTTTTACTTCATAATTTTGTTCCTTTAAAGCAGTATATCATGCCTGTAAATCCTTTTGAAGGAAGGAAAGAAGCAAAATCAAGCCTTAAAGGAATTAAAGATGCTATTAGGCATCTTAAAGAAGGAAAACCTTTGGGGATTTTTCCTGCTGGAGAAGTTTCTACTATTAAAGAAGGTAAGCAGTATGTAGATAGACCTTGGGAGCCAGGAGCTATGCGATTGGTGAAAAAGGCAAAAGTACCTGTAATTCCGATTTATTTTCATGCCAGAAATAGCCGATTGTTTTATCAATTAGCGTCAATGAACGATACCCTTAGAACTGCTAAATTACCTAGTGAACTATTCTCACAAGAGAATAAGGTAATTAAGGTTAGAATTGGGAATCCTGTTTCTGTAAAAGATCAGGAGGAGTATGCTAATATTGAAGATTTTACCACATTTTTACGTAAAAAGACGTACATGTTGGCAAATCCTTATGAGAAGAAAACATTAAGGGAATCTATTCCACAAAATCTTAAACTTCCTAAATCTCCTAAGCAAATCGCTTTAGAAGGTAGTATCAGTGCCATAGAATTGGAATTGGAGTATTGTAGAGAAAATGATAAGCGTTTACTTGCGAGCAAAAATTATGAGGTTTTCCTGGCAAAAACGGAATGTATTCCAAACGTAGTGCATGAAATAGGAAGATTACGGGAAATTACTTTTAGAGAAATAGGTGAAGGAACAAATCAGTCTATAGATTTAGATCCATTTGATGATTACTATCACCACATGTTTTTATGGGATAAAAGTGCCAAAAAATTAGCTGGTGCCTATAGAATGGGAATGGGTACAGAGATTTATTCTAAATATGGGATAGATGGATTTTACCTGCAAGATCTTTTTAGATTTGAGCCAGAACTGCATAAAATGATGAGCCAATCTATAGAAATGGGAAGGGCTTTTATTATCAAAGAATATCAGCAAAGACCAATGCCATTGTTTTTACTTTGGAAAGGAATTGTTCATTGTACCCTTAGATTTCCTGAGCACAAATATCTAATAGGCGGCGTAAGTATCAGTAATAAGTTTAGTAGCTTCTCTAAATCGTTGATGATAGAATTTATGAAATCTCATTATTATGATCCGTATGTTGCTCAGTATGTACGACCGAAGAAAGAGTTTAAGGTAAAACTAAAAGACGCTGATAAAGATTTTGTTTTTGATGAAAGTAGGAGTGATCTGAATAAGTTTGATAAAATTATTGATGAAATAGAACCTGGAAGCCTTCGTATACCAGTTCTAATAAAGAAATATATCAAGCAGAATGCTAAAGTAGTAGCATTTAATGTGGATCCTCTTTTTAATAATGCTGTAGATGGTTTAATGTATATCAGAATTGCAGATCTTCCTGATAGTACGGTTAAACCAGTGATGGAAGAATTTCAAGCGGAACTGGAGCAGAAGTACTTTAAGAATGCCGACAAATAATGTTATTGTCGGTGGTTTTGTGTATTTGATCGTAATATTCCCTTTTTTTAATAACCTATTTCTTTCAGTTCCTGAGATATTTTCCTAATTTAAAGGTTAAAATATCTAACTGTGGTAGTACAATACATTTATTTTGCAATTGCGCTGTTGGGCGTTATACTTTTTCTATTTCTGAATAAAAAGTTTTTCAAATGGTTACAGAGCAAAATAAGTAAATTAGAAAACAATATTTTCTTCGGAAGAACAAAATTCTCTCAGTTTTTTAGATTCATTACACCTAGGAGAGAAAGGCATATATTAACTTTTATTCTTAGACTACTTAAGATTACTGTTGTTTTAATCTTTTTCGTTTTCTATCTCCCTTTCTTATTTAGTTTGGTGCCGCAAACTAAAGAATATGCAGATGTAGTACTTGGATATATAAAGAAACCATTGATATTTTTATATGAAGGTTTAATTGGATTTATACCCAATCTCTTTTTTATAATTGTAATTTTTTTAGTTACTAAATATCTAATAAGATTCTTAAAATATGTTACTACAGAATTAGAGAAGGAAGCAGTTAGATTAGATGGTTTTCATGCGGATTGGGCGAGACCTACATTTAATCTATTACGTGTTTTTATTATAGCTTTTGCATTGATTATTGTTTTTCCTTATATCCCTGGTTCGGATTCTCCAGCTTTTAAGGGGTTATCTATTTTCTTTGGAATATTATTTTCTTTAGGATCTACATCAGCTATCTCTAATATTGTTGCCGGTGTTGTCATTACCTATATGAGGCCTTTCAAAGTAGGAGATAGGGTGGAGATTGGTAATACTATCGGCGATGTCACGGAAAGAAGTTTATTGGTAACCAGAATTAGAACAATTAAGAATTTAGATGTTACCATTCCTAATTCTTCCATTCTAGGAAATCATATTATCAATTTCACAAAAAATGCATCAGAAGATGTGGGTGTTATTTTACATACTTCGGTAACCATAGGATATGATGTACCAAGTGATGATGTAATTGAAGCTCTTAAAAAAGGAGCAAAGAGTACAGATAGCATATTATCGGAACCTGTACCCTTTGTGTTGATTAAAAGTTTGGATGACTTTTATGTGCATTATGAATTAAATGTTTACACAAAAAATCCAGAAAAGTCATCTAAGATTTATTCTGTATTACACGAAAATATTAAAAATGAACTGCATCAGGCAGGAATTGAGATTTTATCTCCTCACTATCACGCTGTAAGAGATGGAAATTCTCTGACGGTACCTCCTTCTAATATTCCTGAGAATTATGCCAAACCAGGTTTCAAAATTGATCGATAGGGTATTGTTGCATATTTAGGAAGTCTGTAGCACATTTTTAGCTACAAAATCTTTACAATACTCCTTAATCTGATTTCTGGTTTTTGTAAAAGCAGTATGAATTTCTTCTTCTGTCCCTTCTACTTTTGATGGATCAAAGAAGTTATAATGCAAACGTTCAGCTTTTCCAGGAAAGAATGGACATCTTTCCTTAGCGTTGTCACAAACTGTAAGTATATAATCAAATTTAATATCTAAATATTCATCTAGGTTGTTTGATGTATGATTTGATATATCGATATTATCTTCTTTCATAATAGCAATAGCTCTTGGATTAACTCCATGAGTTTCTACTCCTGCACTATACACTGTTGCGTTATCTGTTACAAAGTGTTTTAGATACCCTTCTGCCATTTGACTTCTACAAGAGTTTCCTGTACATAAAACTAAAATATTCATTTTGTGGTGTTTTGCGGTTATATAATTTTTTTACTTCTTCTTTCTAAAATGGTATTGTCATACCAAATGTGATTTAACTTAGCTACTTTTTCTCTATACCCAATGATTCTAAAACCTGCATTGGTGTGTAGTTTGATGCTAGCATAATTTTTACTAAAGATACCAGCTTGTAATGTCCAAAACCCTTCTTTTTCACTTTCGATAATCAAATTGGTCAAAAGTAACTTTCCGATACCTAAATTTCGATGTTTTGATGTTATATAAATGCTAACTTCTGCAACACCTTTATAAACTTCTCTTTTTGATGTAGGTGCTAGTGCTGCCCAACCTACCGTTTCGGTATCTAGAACAGCTTTTAGCCTACAAGAATTAATATGTGATGTATCCCATTGTTCCCATGTTGGAACAGTAGTCTCGAAAGTTGCAATTCCAGTTTCAATACCTTCTTTATAGATTGTAGCGATAGTAGGCCAATCTTGTTTGGTAAAATAAGTTATTTCGACTTCGGTACTCATTATTTCTAGCAACACCCACTTCCAGGTGCACAAGCATTTGCGGTAGCGTTTGTTTCGGGAACGCCACAAGTTTCTTTTGCTTTGCAATCTGTTGGTTGTACTGATAATCGGATGATTAATTTTCCTTCTTGAGCACTAAAACCAGTAATGTGTAAATGAGCGGTATGAAACATAGTATTACCGTATTCAATTTTTACTACCGCATCCATATCATAAGTTGATATTTTTCCCACTTTTTGGAGAATGCCCAACGCTTTATAGGTGGTTAGATAATCTGTTTTTCCTAGTTCTAATGGACTTTCCCATAACTGTATGATAGTTTCTTTCCAAGAATCCTTTCCGGCACCACAGTCTACAGAATCAATAGTAACATGCTTAACTTCGGTAACGTGATAGTTTGCACCTACTAACATTCCTGGTGCATATTCGAAAAGTAACGACTTCTCCTGATGTTCTCCCAATAGAGAGATAAATTCTGATGTATTCATAATGTATTTTTTAGTTTAACAACAATTCTGTTTGGTGGTGTTAAAAAATGAGTTCAAATTTTGTTGTAATGCATTCCAACTGTCAATATCAATACAATAACACATGCTTTTTCCTTCGATCTCTCCTTTTAATAATCCAATACTCTTTAATTCCTTCAAATGTTGGGATATGGTAGCTTGCGCTAAACCTATTTCTTCTACCAGATCATTACATATACAAGCATTTTGTTTACTGATGTATTGTAGTATGGCAATTCTTGCTGGATGTCCAAGTATTTTAAAAAGTTGGGCCAATTCATTTTGCCTTTGATCAAATATTTGCGTTTTAGTAATACCCATATTTAAATTATAATATCGCAATATTACGATAATAAAATAAAACTAAAAAGCCAAAATTGTTTTTTTTGGCTTTTTATCCTATTTCTAGAACCAAGGTTTTCTGCCTACTTGATATGTTTGATAAAATTCGTCATCTGATTTTGTAAGATAAATGATACCTTCTATAATTCCTATAAGACCTCCAGCTCCACAAGTTACTACTGATATTACTAGTTGGATTAAGCCTTCTTTTGTATATCCTAATACGAATTTGTGAATGCCTAAAGAACCAAATAAAATCCCTAAAATACCTGCTAGAACCTTTTTATTGTCTCCAGTTACTTCATTAAAAGTTTCTTTGGCTTCTTTTGCAAACTCATTTGCCGTTTCTTTGGCATCTTCTGCAAAATCACTAATAGCATCTTTGGCATCATCTGCAAATTCACCTGCTTTTTCGGATGCCTTTTTAGCAGCATCTTTTGCACTATCAAAAGCTTCTTCAGCCCCTTTTTTTAGATCGTCACCAAGGTTTTTGTTTTCTTCGCTCATAAATAACAGTTATATAATTGATTAGTGAGTAGAAAGTTACAAAAAATATTTATCTCTTTTTGGCTTATAGAAATGCCTTGTCCACGGGTTCCCAGAGTTCAATTTTATTTCCTTCAGGATCTAGAATCCAACCAAATTTTCCATAGTCATACTCCTCAATTTCTCCTACTATTTGGACTCCTTCTTCCTTTAAGACCTTAAGAAGTTCTTCTAGGTTTTCTACCCTAAAATTCATCATAAACTGTTTTTTACTTGGTGTAAAATAGCTCGTATCTTCTTTAAAAGGACTCCATTGTGTAGAACAATCATTTCCTTCTTTATCTTTCCACCAAAAAGTACAGCCGTAGTCATCAACTGGTAATCCCAGATGTTTTCCATACCATTCTTTAGTAGCTTTTGGATCCTTTGTTTTAAAGAAAAATCCTCCTAATCCAGTTACTCTTTTCATATTTATATGTTTTTAGTAATTCCCTTGAAGAAGGGAATCTTATAAAATCGTTATTACTTACTTCTTTTTTACATTAGCTTCATATAATTCTATCCATTGTTTTGGAGTCATTTTAGAAGCAAGTTCTCCAATTAGTTGCATGGGAATTGTTTCAATTTTTTTAAATCGGACGCAACTTTTGCCCATATCTAGTTTTGTTTTTACATATTTAGGGTATTCTCCAACAAACCAATCCATTAAATTTTTATCCGCATAGATACCAGAATGATATACCGCAATAAAGTTCTTTTGAGATGCAATATTCATAAATGGTAAGGGTAATTTAGGATCACAATGATATCCGTTAGGGTATAGCTCATGAGGAACTACGTACCCTATCATTCCATAACTCATTACTTCTGAGAATCCATCTGGAAGATTCTCCAAAATCACTTTTCTAAGGGTTTGCATGACTTCTTTACGTTCTTCTGGGATGGCATTGATATACTCTTCTGGTGAGTTTGCTTTATACTGCATGATCTGGTTTTGTTTTAGTTATTGGCGGTTGATTTTCTTTGCAAAATGAGACCTGAAATTAACGAAATTATAAATCCTATGATAAGAACAGTAAATGACATTAATAAAAAATTCATGACCGGACTTGAGAACAACTCCTTTTCGGCTTCAAGTTCTGCAAGCTTTATTTTAAATTCTTCTTCAGGAAGCGTTGTTTTCATTTGCTCTACCATATGCCCATAATATTCTGCAGCAAAATCTGGATTTATATATAAAATATAGATGACATCGATAATCCCAAATGCCAATGCGGCAAATAAAGATATTAGCATTCCTATTAGGAGGGCTTTTCCAAAAGAAACAATGCCATTATTCTCATGATCTCTATAATGTTTGATCCCAAAAAAAACGAAAAGTAAAGAAACGACCATGCTTGTGTAGCCAATAACTTCTTGTGCGAAATAGGAAAGATTTCTACCTAAAGTAAGTGCTAATAGAAACAATATAGATATGGTGATAGCACCATAAATTCCATAACGAATAACTGTGTTTTTCATTTGTATATGTATTTATAAGGTTGAGTTCAAAAGTAAATTAGGTGCCCAAAAAACTACTCATACTAAAGTATGAAATCTTATTTTTAGCTAAAAGTGGTGATATTGTTTGTAGTGTACTTAGTAGTACTTTAGTGCTAAGTATTATTAAAAAGAAATGATTTTTAACTCTTTAGCAATTTGTATGGCTTGGGTTCTTCGTTTGGCGCCTAATTTAACTAGAATGTTTGATACGTGTGTTTTTATCGTACTTTCTGAAACAAAAAGTTTGTTGGCAATTTCTTTATTCGATAAACCTAAAGCTATTTCGCATAAAACTTCATACTCTCGTTTACTCAGTCCAAGCTGTGTGATTTTTTTATGATCAATTTCTTTACCAGAAGTTTTGTTTTTATGAAGTACCTTTCTGTTGATCATTACTCCAATAACAAAAAAGATAATTGCTATAGCAGCTAGAATAAATTCAATAGAGGTATTGCCTGAAACAAAACTGTATTTACTTAACTTAAATAGGGTAAGCAATGCCAGTACTAAAGCTCCAAAAATAAAAACGGTTTTCTTCACAATATAAATGTAACAAAACTAAAGTTTAATTGCCTCCAGAAATTACCTTGCTAATTTTATTTTGAAAGTATGACAATTTCCTTTTGAAGATTTTCTTTTGCTTGCCTTTCAAAATTATCAAAGAAATAATCGGTCTTAAAAATACGAGGCATTTTTAGGAAATGTTTTAGCACTTCAATTCTTCCTTTGTTGTAAATAAAATCTGGATAGTATTTGTACTCTTTTCTTACCTGTTTATAATAGGTTTCATAATTATGCCAACTACTTCCTAAAATTGAAAGATCAGCATCGGTAAAGTAATTAATATCATTGATTTCAGATATTTGATGTCCCTTTGTAGCGATGATAATTTCTGTACAGAGTTCAATTCTTTGTGGATCTATTCCTAATGATTCTAGAACTTCTTTTACCTTTAAAGCACTTTGTTCTTCATTATCTTTTTTGAGAACATTATAAATATAATCATGATAGAAAATGGAAAACAAAATCATATCCCAATCAGCTATTTTGTCTTGTACAACTAGTAATTTCTGATATACATTTTCTAGGTGTGATAAGTTATGATAATAGCGATTTTTCTTATTGTGTTTTTTCAATATTTGACTCCAAAGAGCGTCTATGACTTGAGAGTCATCAGAATAAGTAGAAACAAGTGTTGTGAAAATTTCCTTTAGCAAAATTGGGCTTTGATTTTATCTACAATTGTTTGTGCTAATTTTTCTTTAGATTCAATAGTCCACCCTGCAATATGCGGACTTAAGATAACATTATCGAATTGTAATAATTTTTTTAGAGGCTCTGGCATTTCGTTTTCTGAGGTAAATAGGTTTTCGAATGAAGATTTTTCATATTCTAACACATCCAATCCTGCACCTAAAATTTTTCCAGATTCTAAAGCATTCACTAAATCTTTAGTAACTACACTTTTTCCTCTTGCTGTATTAATGAGCCAAAATGGTTTTTTAAAGTTATCGATAAACGAAGCATTGACCATTTTATCGGTTAATGGAGTCCAAGGAGTATGTAGGCTCAACACATCTGTTTTCTCAAAGAGTTCTTCTAAGTCTACTTGTGTAGCATCACTATTTTCCACATCTTCTTTAATATCATAACAAATTACTTCTACATCAAATCCTCTTAGTTTGCGAGCAAATGCTCTTCCCATATTTCCATATCCTATGATACCAACTGTTTTTAGATCCAATTCAATTCCACGATTCTCTTCTCGATTCCAAGCTCCTTTTCTTACCTGTTGGTCTGCGGTGTTTAATTTATTAAAAAGAGACAATAACATTCCTAACGCATGTTCTCCAACAGCATTTCGATTTCCTTCAGGTGCTGAAAAAAGTTGAATCCCTTTTTTCTGAGCATACTCTATATCAATACTTTCTAAACCGGCTCCGACACGTCCTATGAATTTTAGATTTGTTGCCTTATCTATGAATGTTTTGTCAATTTTAAATCTACTTCGTATAATTACGCCATCATATCGATCTATTTTTTCTTCTATTTCAGATTTTATAGCTTGATAATCTTCATCATTTTGAAATCCTAACGCTTCTAATTGTTTAATAAGTAAGGGATGATTTTCATCTATATGTAATATTTTCATGAATAACTATTGGTTGACTTTTGATTTTGTAAAAAGACACTTCGATGCTCAAAAATACTTTTAGTCATACTCCAGCATCCACTTGGTCTACAAGATAAATTAATTCGTAAGGTATTCTTAAAAGGTCAAAAAATAGTTAATAAAAGATTAAAAGTATAACGAGTATTAATTTTGTTGTATTACTATGTAGCTGAGGGAATAAAAATCGTTTTTACCCTATCTATGATTCCTTGGAGAATACTAAAAATTGCATCCGAAGAAAATCCACCTATTAATGCTAATAAACTTTTATTAAATAGATTGATATTCTTACCATCTTCTTGGTAAAAGGAAATGATTTCTGACGAAATAATTCCAGCGATTATACCTAATATAATAAGGGCTGCATAATATATGGTGTCTTCAGGAACTAGAGTTCCGTTTTTAACTGCTGTACTTGCATTTTTTAGCAGATAAAAAAGTACTCCTAATCCTGATATGGATGTTAAAAAACCGAGGTTGAGCAATAAAGAAATACCTTGATTCTCCATGATGCCTTTGTCTAGCGAATCATTATTTACTTCAGGAGAAATTCCTGTAACAATAAATGCGACTAGAAAGATTAAAGATAACAGTACTAGGTTTCTTAGAATCGGTAATTTACTAAGGAAATTTTTCCCTTTACCTTGCTCTCTAATTTTTCTTATAAATTCAATAGATTTTGGAGTAGCAGGAGCAACATTTTTGCATAATAAATTATGAGCATTAATAAGATCGTCTATTGAACTATTTTGAATTAGTGTGTTTACCTCCGTATTAATTGTAATACCATTAAAAATGGCGTACGATAACATATTGTTTATTTCATCGCTAAGAGTTTGAATAATATTTTCGGAAATTCCAGGAATTATTTTTGTTGTATTTGTCTCATTAGATGTATTAGAATTAGGTTTTTTTTCAACTGTAGTGGTCATATTGTTTTGAATTTTGAGCGTAGGTTTTAATAGGGTTAAAACTATAAAATAAGAATGAGGGAAAATATGGTATTTATACGTGTTTTTAGCGTTATGAAGATTATGCTTTTGAATAATAAGTGGTTTATGAAAACAATAATAATAGAGAGTTTATTCAATAAGTAAAGGGTACATCAGAGATCTGAGTTCCGGAGCTTATTTTGTTAAATTAGGCATGCCAAATAGTAAAACATATAAGTTGATTAAAAACTAAAGAAAACCACATTTTTGGTAAGTATAATTTTATCGATAGCACTATTAATGAACTAATAATTCCTAGCAAACCACTTAAATTTTTAGGTGGTTTACAGGTTTTTAAGATGAATTGATGAAGAAATTACTCTATTTTAACATATTATAAAAAAACACTACCTAAGTTATGTGAAACAAGTAATTTTATTTTGTAACTTGACCAAGATTTATAAAAAATAGCGGAAATTTTAGTTTTTTTTACTATACTTATAATGTACAAACCCAAAATTACTATACTATGAGAGTACTACTACTATTATCATTTGTTTTATCCTTACTTGTTTCTTGCAAGTCGCAACAGAAAAGCGAAGGCCTTACTGAAAATGAAGGCATCGAGTCGATAACTGAGGATGAACTACTTACTGGAAAAGTTCTAGGTAAGCGCAAGAAGAAAATGCAGTATGTTGCTGTAAAATTGGTCGTCGACGAGAATACTTGTATGAAAGCCTACACTGACGAAGATGGACTGTATGATTTTTTGGTGAATCCTAGTAAGTTAAACGAGAATAGTTATTTCGAATTTGTATACAAGGGATATGTAAAAAAGCAAGTTCCTTATAGCGAAATAGCAAAAAATGGAACGGTTACATTAAGTACAAAGGGAGAGGTCGTAACCACTACAGATTATAGACTTTTTTATGAAGCCGTAAGGTCTTGTAAAGAAGAGCTATAAATTCTTTATCAATACTATCTTATTGATTTTAGGATCAGCATAATATGTGTGTTTACTTATTATGTTAAGGATATTTTATGCTTAGTTTTGGCGGATTTATAAATAGCTTCCACAATTCTAATATCTTTTATGCCTTCTTCTCCAGGAACAATCATATCAGTATTGTTTATGATAGAAAGTGAGTCATCATCCATCTGTTTGGCCTGCTGGTTAGCAATATAAGTATTCAGTTGTTTTCCATCACTTGTCGTTCCCTTTACGCCAGAATACATAGAAAATGGTTGCAATTGATACCAACCGTTGGCTGCATCAACATGAAGTCTATGCATATCATGACCTAAACTTGTTTTTCCGTATGCAATTGCGCCTGATGGAAATTCTAATGTAAAATGAGTAGTTTCATCAGTCTCTGTAAATATGTTTGGTCTAGTAGTCATTTGTTCGGCTACTACAGAAATAGGTTCTTCACCAGTAGCATATCGCGCAGCGTTTAAAGAATACACTCCTAAGTCATACATTGTTCCACCACCTAATTTTGCGTCTAATCGCCAGCTTTTTTTTGGATTTCCTACGTAATAACCTATTTCGGCATGAACGGTTTTTATTTTACCGTAAGGTTTAGTCGATGCCCATTGTATAACTTTTTGAGTATTGGGTTCATGCTGCATACGATATCCAATAGCTAGTTTCACTTTATTCTTTTGACATGCATTTATAATGGATAGACATTCTTCTTCTGTTTTCGCCATTGGTTTTTCACACCAAACGTGTTTTCCAGTATTAGCAGCTTTAATTGCATATTTTGCATGTAAACCTGTGGGTAAAACGATGTAAATAACATCTATATCTGGATTGTTCGCTATGCGGTCCATCGTTTCGTAGTTGTAAACATTTTTGTCGGGTATGCCATATTTTTGTTGCCAAATAGGAATTTTAGAAGGCGTTCCAGTAACGATTCCAGTAAGTTTGCAATGCTTGGTTAATTGCAAAGCAGGTGCTAACACAGTAGTGCTATAGTTTCCAAGCGCGACAAGACATACGCCTAACTTTTTTTCAGATGAATTAGCAAGTAAATATTGAGAAGGAATAAGACTATATCCAGCAGCTAAACCAATATTACGTATAAAAGTTCTTCTATTTAAACTCATAACTCCAATAATTTAAGATTCAAGATAGATGCTTTTTATAAATCAAAAGCGTTTTCTAAATGTCAATATATTCAGATACAGTTCGTTCGGAAATGGTTTCTCCAGTATGTTTAGTGCTTGCCTTTTCGAATAGCAATAGGTGTACTTCTTCATTATCTTTTGTCGTAGGACAATGTTCAACACCTTTTGGGACCACAATAATTTCACCAGCTTCAACCTTTACAGTTTTATCTCTAAATTTCATATAAAGAGTTCCTTTTACTACCTGAAAAAGTTCATCTTCATCATCGTGTTTATGCCATACGAAATCACCACATACTTTTGCTAGGTAAATTTGATTATCATCTACGGTAGCAATACGATGTGGATGCCATTGTTTATTAAATTGCGAAAGTTTGTCTTTTATGTTTATCGCTTCCATGTTTTCGATTGATAAATTATTGATACGAAAACAAGGTACTTATTTCTTCGGTGATTCTGGTGGGTCTTAACGTTTCTTTATGTAGCAAACACCAAGAGGTTTTGGCTGTTATAATTACCTTTTTGGTTACTTTATTTACGATTTTGGTATGTCGTTCGCTTTTTGCACCACGATGATGATCAATCCAGGTGGTTATGATCAATTTTTCATTTTCAAAAGATGGATGGTGATATTCTATGTAATGATTAAGAACAACCCAAACATAGGTGTTTCTTAATTCGTTACTCGTTTTGGCTTCCCAATGTTTTTTGGCAATATCTTGTACCCATTGAAGATAGGTTACGTTATTTACGTGATTCATATCATCAATTGCCGATGCAGGAACAGTAATATTATATTCAAATATTTCAGTATTCATATAAGAAGTAATGCATTGTTCTTCTGGAATAAGATACAATACTTAGTCGAATGTTATGGCTAAAATTCGAGGATTAATTTGGCAATATAAAAGAATAAGAAAATTCCAAAAATATCATTACTAGTGGTGATAAAAGGTCCGGTAGCAATGGCGGGATCTATTCCTCTTTTGTCTAAAATAATTGGTACGAAAGTGCCTATTAGAGCAGCTACAATAATTACGCTCATTAGCGAGATAGCAATGGTAAGACTAAAGGATATTTCGTATCCCATGATCATACCAAAAAGAATAATCAATAAAGCAAGAGCAGCACCGTTGATTAAGCTTAATCCAATTTCTTTTAATAAACGGTTCCAAAGACTTCCTTTTACGTTATCGTTGGCTAAACCTTGAACGATAATAGCAGAAGACTGAACGCCTACATTACCTGCCATAGCGGCAATAAGAGGTGTGTAAAAGAATAGGTCTCGTATTTGAGGGTTGTTCATGACATCTTCAAAATCTTGCATGATAAACACACTACCTAAACCACCAAAAAGTCCTAAAACTAACCATGGTAATCTTGCTCTTGTAAGCTCCCATACATTATCATCGGCTTCCACATCCTGAGAAATACCAGCTGCCATTTGATAATCTTTTTCAGCTTCATCTTTGATAAAATCAACCATATCATCAATGGTAATTCTACCTAATAAAACGGTCTCATTATCAACAACCGGAATTGCTTCCAAATCATATTTTTGCATAATCCTAGCAACTTCTTCTCCTTCAGTTGCTACATTTACATAATCTACTTTTGGAATATATACATCTTTAATATATGCCTTGGCAGAAGCAGTAAGTAAATCCTTTAGAGATAATCGTCCTTTAAGTCTACCTTCTTTATCAACTACATAAATAGAATGTACTCGGGTAACTTTTTCTGCTTGCCTACGCATTTCACGCACGCAACCCGCTACTGTCCAAGTTTCTTTTACCTTCACTAATTCTTTAGCCATTAATCCACCAGCAGTATCTTCTTCATATAACAGCAGTTCTTTAATATCTTCTGCATGTTTTTCATCTTCTATTTCGGCAATTACTTCTTCTGCACGATGATCAGGCAATTCGGCAATAATATCAGCGGCATCATCCGTATCCATTTCTTCTAACTCTTCCGCAATTTCTTTTACAGATAAGTTTTCTAAAATACGTTCACGAAAATCTTCTTCTAACTCCATAAGAGCCTCAGAAGTTTTTTCACTATCTAGTAGTTTTATAATGTAGGTTGCCTGATAAAGGTTGAGTTCGCCTATTATTTCTGCGATATCCGCAAAATGAATTTCTTCAAGCATTTCTTGCAAATGAACATTCCCTTCTGTTTCCACAAGGTGCTTCACTTGGTCAATAAATTTATCGGAAATCTCAAATGCCATAGGATATTCGTTTATAGGAATTCTTTACAAACGCTCACAAAGATAACCAAAGAAATGAATTGCACTTTACAATGATGTTAAATGAATTAATTCACCGTTTTTTCTATGAGTAAGGTAAGCTCTATAAATTGAGTGACATCTAATTGTTCAGGTCTTTTGGTGAACAAGTCCATTTCTTTAATATTATCGGGTAGTTGAAATGTTTTTAAACTATTTCTTAAGGTTTTTCTACGTTGACCAAAAGCCGTCTTTACCACACTAAAAAATAGTTTTTCGTTACATGGAAGTGTATAGTTTTCCTTTCTGATCAAACGCAAGACTCCACTATCCACCTTTGGTGGAGGATTAAAAACAGATGGAGGCACGGTAAATAGGTACTCAGCATCATAAAATGCTTGAGTTAATACAGATAAAATACCATATGTTTTACTTCCTGGTTTTTCACAAATACGTTGGGCAACTTCTTTTTGAAACATGCCTGTAAATTCAGGAATTATTTCTCTCTTTTCTAAGGCTTTAAAGACTATTTGTGAGGATATATTATACGGAAAATTACCAGTTATCGCAAAAGGTTCGTTATCAAATAAAGTATCGAGATCAAATCGTAAAAAATCTGCTTCAATCACTGTAAAGCTACCTTTTCCAGTCCTTATTTCTGGATGTTCCAAAGGGAAATTTGTATTGAGATAAGCAATAGATTCTGTGTCCAAATCCATAGCAACCAGATTGAGATCTTTTTGAAGAATGTATTTCGTAAGTACTCCCATTCCAGGGCCAATCTCAATAACATTAGTATAGTTATTTAGCGTTAGGGTGTCACCTATTTTTCTCGCTATATTTTCATCTTTTAAAAAATGCTGGCCCAAATGTTTTTTAGCACGTACAGCAGTTTTCTCATAATTGATTTTATCATGAGAACTATGCTTTTTATTTTTTTTAAATTTTGATGACATGCTATGATGGATTGATTTTCTCTACAAGAGTCTTTTCGATTTCTAATCGATCTTTTTTTCTAAACCAGGAAATTTCAAGATCAATCTTATTACCCTGTTTGGTTAGTAAATACGGTTCTGAACCTCCTTTTGCGCTATGAAAACTAGCTATAATTTCATAAGGAATTTCCTGACGTCCAATACGTATATACTTCTCATGAAAGCTTATTGATGGATTATTAGATCTAATAATTAAAAATGCTGCTATTAAAAATGAAGTACCAAGAATACCAACAACAATTTTTTCGAATAGTGAACTTTCTATAAAAAATGAGACGATATTAATGAATAGGCTTATAATAAATACCGCAAAGCCAGCACAAACAATGAGACCGAAAATTTTGATAGCATATAGTATGGACGCATGATATGTCTTCACAAATCTATTTTTAATTGTTTTTTAGGTATGAATTAGTGTTCACTAATAATTTCTAGTTCCGTTCTGAAAGCAACAAAGTGACCAGCAAACCTATTGGATTTGGCACGCAATTGCTCGGCATTTTCTTGATAGTATTTCTCTAAAGTTTGCTTACTATCGGTAGTATACTGCACCGAATAAGTAATACCACCCATTTCTTCATCTACCAAAACTTTAGTCATTAGTGCTTTACTAAATTTTCCTGTTGCCAACATATCTGGAATATGCTCGCTTTTCATCCATTGTAACCATTCTTCGTTTTTGGATTCTTCAATATTGATAGTTACGTTATATATGTACATGCGAATATTCTTCTTTATTATTGCTACACCAAAAATTATTGGTAGCAGGCAAAGGTACGAAGAAGCTAAGACCTACTATTACTTCTTAGTTAATATTTAAAAGTGACAAGGGATTAAAAGCGAATCTAATTTATAGCATCACCACGTAGTGCACGATATTTTTTTCTCGCATCTACAAAATAGATACTATCTGCATGATTAAAGATGAGCTTTTCATACAATTCTTTTGCTTTCTCTGGTTGGTTTAGTTGGTTTACGTAGAGCTCAGCCAACCAATAATAAGCATCATCTACTAAAATGTCATCAGGATAGAATTCTATAATTTTTAGATAATTCACCTTCGCTTTTTCAAATTCCTGTTCTTTTTCGAATAATTTAGCCTGTCTCAGAAAGGCTTCATCTTCTATTTTTTCTCCTTTATGATTGACCAAAATTTCTTCATATTTGGCAATAGCTTCTAGGTTTTTATTCTGAAAAGATAATAAGTCTCCCTTTGCAAAAATCTTAAGAGCTGTTTGTGTAGAATCTTCTAATGAATTGTCACTAATAATGAGACTCAATTCCATAGCATCATTTGCGATCAACTGAGAAGTTGATGATTTTAAAACATCCAGTTGAGTTTGCGCCCATGCAAAATCCCCTTTATAATAGCTGGTTTTTGCTACTTTAAAACGTGCATCTTGAGCAAGAAAATTATTTTTTAGGGCATTTTGTACCTGAGAATAATAAATCAATGCTTGATTAAACTTTTGGTCCAATACTAAGATATCCGCAATTTTCATTTTTGCTCTAGATGATTGAAATCTGGATAGTTTTTCTTCCTTTAGTAAGCGTTTTAAAAAATCAATTGCTTGTTGCTTTTCATCCTGATTAAAAGCTAAGAAATGAGCATAGTCTATTTGTAATCCGATAGTCTCTCGAGATTTTCCATAGGTGTTAAATACTTCGGTATACTGTTTATTAATTTCTTTATAGTCTTTTTTCTCTGCCAGATCTGTTTTTGCTTTTAGAATAATCTTATGAGCAGTAAGTTTCATGTCGTTTCCAGCGGGAGCTTTAAGGATATAATCCAAAATTTGCGTTGCTGATTTAATGTCTTTATCGCCAATGGCAATTCTAGCAAGACCGATAATACCTTGCAGACCTTCATCTTTACGTTTGTAAATTGCTTTTTCTTGTACAAAAGCTTTTTTAAAATCCTTTTGCTGCACAAAAAGCCAACTGAGCATTTCGTTATAGATAATATCTGGATTTTGTTGTAGTTTTTTAATCAATAATTTTCTGAATATAACATTAGCTTCGTTAAAAGGATCTTCAGTTATATATTGACTAAAATTTCGCTGAACAATATTTTTGTAATTAGGTTGTAAAATGAGTAATGAAAGGTAACTACTAAACATCTTTTCTAGTTTTCCTTGTTCTCCATAGATTTTAGCAAGTTGTACGTTGAAATTAGAACCTGGATTAGAGGCCATACCTCTTTCATAGATCAAAGCAGCTTGATCCAAAAGGTTATATTTTTCAAAAGTCTGTGCTAGAGAATAAGCAGCATTTACATTATTACTATTAAATATTTTAATAGCTTTATCATAATACATTTTTGCTTTTTCTGGGTTTCCCTGAACTTCATAATGATGCCCAAGTTCCACTAACAATTGCGCATTACTGGGTTTTCGCTCAATCTGCTTTTTCAGAATTTCTTCTGCTTTATCAAATTGTTCTAGCTGCTGGTAAGCTTCTACAAGACCTAATAAATAAGTAGTTCTATTTGGGTTTCTAGAATGAAGCTTTTGATAAATAGAAAGTGCTTTTTCATATTGGCCTTGCTGCACATAGTTCTTTGCCAATTGTTCGGATTGACCGAAAACAGGTGTTAAGAAAGCAAAAAATATAATGATAGCAATAAAGCGCATTCTGCAAGTTTTTTTGTAAATATAGCAAAATGCGCTTTGATATAATGTTATAGATACTGTTAAACTAGTATGCTAACAATCCAATATAGTATGTGTTAATCAATGTATTCGAATCCACAATAAGGAACCAACACATCCGGAATTTTGATTCCATTAGGTGTTTGATAGTTTTCTAAAATTCCAGCAAGTACTCTCGGTAGAGCCAAAGAACTACCATTAAGCGTATGCGCTAATTGGTTTTTACCATTACTATCTTTGTATCTAAGTTTTAAACGATTCGCTTGATAAGATTCAAAATTTGATACAGAACTAATTTCTAACCAACGATCCTGAGCGGTAGAAAAAACTTCAAAATCATAAGTTAGTGCAGAAGTAAAACCAATATCACCACCGCATAATCTCAAAATTCTGTAAGGTAATTTAAGTTCGTTCAGAATTTCTTTTACATGAGCGACCATTCCATCTAATGCTTCATAAGAGTTTTCTGGTTTTTCAATACGAACAATCTCTACTTTGTCAAATTGATGTAAACGGTTTAATCCTCTTACATGAGCTCCATAAGACCCTGCTTCTCTTCTAAAACAAGGTGTGTATCCAGTACAAGTAATCGGAAGATCATTTTCATTTACCAAATTATCTCTAAATAAATTTGTTACTGGCACTTCTGCTGTAGGTATCAGGTATAGATCATCTGCAGTTACATGATACATCTGACCTTCCTTATCTGGTAATTGACCGGTTCCATATCCAGAAGCTTCATTTACCAAGTGAGGTACTTGGTACTCTTTATAACCAGCCGCAGTGTTTTTATCTAAAAAGTAACTAATTAGTGCACGTTGTAGTCGCGCTCCTTTTCCTTTATATACTGGGAATCCAGCTCCTGTAATTTTTACTCCAAGCTCGAAATCGATAATATCATATTTCTTCGCCAATTCCCAATGTGGTAATGCACCTTCTTCTAGCACAGGAATTTCTCCTTCTCTAAAGACTTCTTCATTATCTTCATCACTTTGTCCATTAGGGACAGAATCATGAGGGATATTTGGAATCGTATACAAAAGTTCTGTAAGTTCTGTTTTTACCTCTGGAAGTCGCTGTTCCAGAGAATTCATACTTTCCTTTATTTGAGAAGCTTTTTCTTTTAAAATATTAGCCTTTTGTTGTTCTCCATTTTTAAATAAAAAACCAATTTCTTTATTTAATTTATTGGAATCAGCTTTTATGGTATCTAATTTAGATTGCGTAGCACGACGCTCTTCGTCTAGACTGATGACCTTTTCTAATATCTCAGCAGCATCAAAATTTCTTTTGGCTAGAGCTTTAACGTACTCCTCTTTATTGGCTATGATTTGTTGTGCAAGTAACATGTGTTTTGTTTTGGGCGATTCCACTCGCTTTCCTCGTGGTCAGGCTATTCGCTATATCTTTTGTTTCTTCCTTCGACAAGCTCAGAATAATAAAACAAAAGGATGTCGCTACTATCCCTTTCGCATTAAAGAAGCAAATTTAAATAAAGATAGAAAACGAGCATAGTATTATGTGGGTAAAAATTAGTATGGATCGTTGAAAAATGTAATCAAGTAAACCAGACTTTATCTTTTTATAATTTTTGATGATATTCAAGGGGTAATACTTTGATTTACGTATTCTTTTAATCGATAAAAAATGTTTTTTATCGATTAAATAATTTTTTATTTTGAAGTTTTTTCTTACATTTATACAAAGAATAATCAATACACACCCCCAACATGAAACCATTATATTTTTTATTTACCGTATTTTTTATTCACACAATCTCTGCTCAGAATCTGGATGATAAGGACGTAATTATTGCAGATTTCACCAAAGGATATAATTATCTTTCTCCATCGATGATTTTTGATCTATTAGACGAAAAGTATCAAGAGAAAATGACTATGGAAGAAATTGATCGTTTTCTAGACAGTACGAATCAGACTTTAGGAATGATAGAAGACTGTCGAATGATTTCTGAAAAAGATGGAGAAAAATCATACATTATGCAAGCAGAAAAATCCTCAATGATCATGAAGTTTGAGTTTTCTGAAGACAATAAAATCACGCATTACGAAAAAGAAGTTTTAGCAGCTTCTATTCCGACTTTCTAATATTCTTTGTCTTATAAATATTTTAATAAAGAAAAAGAGATCGTAAGTAAAAGATTACGTTCTCTTTGGTAATGCTTTTACAAGTATAAATATTTAGATTTTACTTCTTTCTTTGTCTGTGTAATACTACTTTTGAAAGGAAATTAAATTATCTAATAGTAAGTTTTTAAAAACTTACTATTAGATAACTCGTTTCATCAAATCATTTATATTAGGCTTATGAAATTCAGGAATTCTTTATTAAATATTACATGTATATTGTTGTTATTTAGTTTAGTAGTGAATTCTCAAGCAGTAGAAAAAACAACTGCTGAGGAGTATTTCAAATTAGGAGACGTGTTATTGTTGCAGAATAAGTTCAAAGAGTCTATACTTAATTTTGAACAAGCATTAGTAATACATCAGAAAAATAATCAGTGGGAAAAAGTTGTAGCATGCTATAATAAAATTTCGGAAAGTCAATGGAAGAATGTTCAGCTTAATAAGGCTTTACAAACGGCAAATAAAGCGCTTGATATTAGTTCTAAAAAGTTAGGATCGGATCATCTTCAAT
Source organism: uncultured Aquimarina sp. (assembly GCF_947492115.1). Classification (NCBI taxonomy): domain Bacteria; kingdom Pseudomonadati; phylum Bacteroidota; class Flavobacteriia; order Flavobacteriales; family Flavobacteriaceae; genus Aquimarina; species uncultured Aquimarina sp. Next base: position 781,587 of record NZ_CANLMM010000002.1, on the reverse strand, counting down.
ATGCCATTGCATTAGAGAATAAAGGTACTTGCTATCGATTGAAAGGGTCTGATTTAAAAATATCATTATCATATTATGAAAAAGCGTTAAAGCTTAAATCTAAAGTTCTACCTAATGATGATTTGGAATTTTCAAATTCCTATTTTAACCTAGGAAATATCTATGGAACTAAGGGAGATTATGAGCTAGCACTTGAATATTATGATAAAACATTGGGAATAAGGAAAAATAAACTCGGTAAGAATCATATTCAAATTGCTGATGTTTATGAAGCAATAGGTCGAATATTATATGCCGTAGGTAACTATGATAAAGCTCTTGGGTATTTTGAAAACGCTTATAAAATTGCAAGCCAAACATTTGATAAAAACAACCTCTATTTTGTAAAAATATATAACAAAATAGGGATTATTCATTACTATAAAAAAGCCTACAACAAAAGTTTAAAATATTATCAAAGAGCTTTTCAAATTAGTATTCATAATTTAGGTGATAATCATCCAGATCAGGCTAGGCTACATCATAATCTCGGGACGATCTATATAGAATTAGGACAAAGAGAAAAGGCTTTGTATCATGTAGAGAAAACAATTGAAATTGGTGTAAATACTTATGGAGAAGGTTATAAGGATTTGTTTTATCCATATTCATTTGTTGCACAAATTTATGGTGGACAAAAAGGGATTTATTATGCTAAGAAAGCTTTAGATATTTGTCTTAATAATTTTGGAGAAAACCATATAAGAACTTCCGAGGTCTATAGTACAATAGGTTTATTGTATCAGGAAGCTAATGCTTTTGATATGGCTCAAAAGTATTTGAAAAAATCATTAAAAATTCACCAGAATATTTTTGAAAGTGGAAATTCAAATATTGTTTATTCTTATAATTTACTAGTCGATTTATTTCTGTCACAAAAAAAGTATGAGGAATCACTTGTTTATTCAGAAAAAGCTATAGAAGCCAATAAAAAAGCATATAGGAATAATGATAATTCACAACTAATATTTGAAGATTTTATTTCACCAGTCAGATTATTAAATTCATTAGAAAAAAAAGCATATTCATTACAGAAAATTTATCTACAAAAAAAGGAGGATACTATTCTGAATGAAAGTATAAAAACCTATAATACGGCAAAGAAACTTATAGAAGTTTTAAGAAGAGAATATGATCCTAAAGATGTAGAGGTCTTGGCAAAAAATACTAAAAGAGTATATAGTGGAGCCATTGCTGCATATTTATTAAAATATGAAAAAAGTAATGATGAAAAATGGATTCAAAAGGCTTTTTATTTTTCAGAAAGTAGTAAATATAATATCCTTAAAGGACTTTTAAATGATGAAAAGGCTAAAACTTATGCTGGATTACCTAACAAACTTTTAGAAATTGAACATAAGATTAAAGCAGAATTATCAGCACTCAAATCTAGTTTGATAAATACGAAGAATAAGGATACGATTAACTTTTTGGAATCAAAATTCTTAACTATTTCAAGAAGGCAGGACTCTTTGATTAAGGTGCTTGAAGCAAAATATCCTAAGTATTATAACCTAAAATTCAATTATACTCCTTTGGTTGTTAATGATATTCAGAATTACCTTCCTACAAAAACCACGTTGATAGAGTACTTTATAGAAGATGATATTTTGTATGCTTTTGTCATAACTAAAAATGGGATTACAATAAATCAAGCATCAATTTCTGATCTGAATAAAAAAATAAACCAATTTAGAGGGCATATTTTGTCTAAAGATATAGAAGCTTTTAAAAAAATAAGTTTTGAATTATACCAAAAATTAATAGCTCCAATAAAAGATAATATCGAAGGCAATCAGTTAATTATTATCCCTGATGAATCTTTATGGCATCTTAATTTCGATCTTTTGCTAACTAAAAATTTAGAAACAAAAGACCCGAAAAAACAACCCTATTTGATAAAAGAATTTGCGATCAGTTATGCGAATTCTGCCAGTTTGTTATTGGATCAATCAAATCAAAAGGTGATAAATACTGATGTTCGAAAAGAATGCTTGGCATTTTCATTTTCTAATCAAGATTCCTTATTAGCTGGAGATCAAATGGAGTTAAAAGTATTAAGAAATATAGATGACGATTTGCCCGGGACAAGAAATGAGATTAAAAAAATAGCAGAACTTGTTAAAGGAAGATATTTCTTTGGTTCCAAGGCAATTGAACGTAATTTTAAAAATAACCTTTCCAATTATAATGTACTACATCTTGCGTTGCATGGAGAAGTGGATCATCAAAACCCAGATAATTCCAGAATTTATTTTACCAAAACCAAAGATTCATTAGAAGATAATATTCTTTATAGTCATGAATTGTACTCACTCGAGATTCCTGCGGAGTTAACCGTGTTAAGTGCTTGTAATACTGGAATGGGGAAGGTCGCTAAAGGAGAAGGAATTTTAAGCTTAGGGACCGCTTTTCAATATGCAGGAACAAAAAGTTTATTACTAACTAGTTGGGAAGTATCAGATAAAACTACGCCCATAATAATACAAAGCTTTTATAGTAACCTTACTAAAGGAATGAATAAAGCTATAGCCTTGCAACAAGCAAAATTAGAATATCTGGAAACTACAGATGTTTTTACAAAAGACCCTTTTTATTGGGGAGGCTTTTTTTTATTAGGGGATTATAGTACTATTACATTTGAAACACCCAGTACAAATAACTGGAAGTGGTTCTTTTTGTTAGGATTTTTAGTTATAGGTATATTTTTCTTCCTGAAAAGAAAATTAATAAGATGATTCGCTTAATTGTATCTCATGATCTTTGTGATTAGGAATTACGAGATATCTTTTAGCGGCTATAAGATCATCTTGATCTAAATAAATTAATCCCATATACCACTGCGCTTCTTTGGATAGCTTTTCTGAGGGATAATTTTTCAAAGAATCTAATATCTGCAATGCTTTTTTGGAATGTCCTGTTTTATACGTAGCAAGAGCTTTTATTAAAAGAACATCTTCATAATATCTATACGAATTATCTAAATCTTTTAATTGCTCAAGCACTGACTGATAATTTTTCTTTTTATAAGATTTAAAGGCATTAATTACTAGTTTTTTTGGATTGTCTTCAACATTGTTTCTTACTAGATAATCACTAAAACCGACATTCTTATCCCAAGCATTTTTTGCTAAAACTTTGAGATTAATTTCGGATGATGAAACCGAGAAATACCAAGATGTAACTAATATTACAATTGTAGCAGCAATAGCCGCAATTAATTTCCAGGATTGTTTTTGGTTCACTGATGGATTCTCAGAAATTAATTGTTTCCATTTTTCAGAGCGTTGTTCTTGCTCTTGGTTAGGATAATGTTCTTTAATAAGACCTATACTAAGACGATATTTCGTTACCTTAATCGCAAAGTCAGGATCATTTTGAAATCTTTGATCAAACGCCTCCATTTCTTTTTCAGAAAGGTCAAGGTCAAAATACCGAGTAATTAATGCTATATCGTTATCCTCTATCTTCTTCATCTTAACGTTGTTTATGAGCTATTAGTTGATCAAATATTTCATATACCTTTTTAATAAGTCTTTTTTTGCAATTATATTTTGCTTGCACAAGAGCTTGATAATTTCCAAATCCTAATTTTTGTTGTAAATCTTTTAATTTAATTTCAGGATTTATTTCTGACTGCATTAACATTTTACATTTGTCGGATAAGGCGTCTAAAGCTTGTGATAATGCTTTGTTTTGTAACCATTCCTGTTCGAGATCTTCTATAGAGTCATTGCTATATGTATTATTAGATTGTTCTCGGTTACTCAACAAATGTAAATCGTCTTTTAATGCAAAGGAATTCCATGGATTCCTCTTATTCATTAGCCAGTTGTTTTTACACATTTGATAAATGTATCCCAAACTATTTATTGGTAAGTTTTCTTCTTGAATAACGAAACGTTCCCAAAACTTTTGCATAGCCGAAATAAAGATCTCTTCAGTTTCTTGTGGAGATTTAGTTAGTGATAAAAGTCTTGGTTGTAATCGCTTAAAAAGATCCTTGAAAAAGTAGTCAAATGGCAGTTCATTTCCTTGCCTCGCTTGTTCAACAATCTTTTCAAGTTTATTTCTTTTCATATAAGGGTAAATTTCTTTAAAACAATTAAACGGTGATCAAATCTATTGATTAAAGACAACCTTTATGGATCATTGTTTCAAAAGGATACAAAGCTAATCAAAAAATAAAAATCAAAAAATATTGATAAAAGCTGTTATGTTTTTTAGTTCCTGCATTACTACCATAGAACCCTATCTGAAAATTCATTTTGTAGGGGATTGATAAATGAATTGACATATACCTTGAGTGTCATAAAATGTTCAAGGATTTAATCATTTTAAAATAATTACTAATGAAGAAATCATTGTTAAACTTAGGAAGAGCTTTAAACAGAAACGAACAAAAACAAATCAAAGGAGGTATTTCGTTTACCGATTCTGAAGATATCTGTGCAGGTGGAGGAGATGTATATAATGGAACAGGGCTTCCTAGAGGATGTGCTTGTACAAGTTCTTCTCAATGTGGTACTGGAAGGTGCGATATGTCTGGTTTTTACGGAGGAGTTTGCGCTTAATTTTTAAATCAAAACTTTTAGAATCATGAAAAAAACATTGTTAGAGTTTGGTAAAACAATCAGTAAATCAGAACAAAAAGAGATCCATGGAGGAAGACTTGCTTTCGTTGCTTGTGGATGTTCTTCAGATTACATTTTAGAAGGTGGAGAGTTTGTTAATGGAAGAGAATGTTCTTTCGTTGCAAATGGAACTGCTTGGGGAGATCCTTTTCCAGGAGGACGTTGTTTTGGTAGTGTTGTTAATGGACAATGCTGCGTTTAAAACCATATAATTCTTAAATAAACAAATAAACTATTAAAACCATGAAAAAGTCATTATTAGAATTTGGCAAGAAATTGAGTAAATCAGAGCAATTACAAATTAATGGAAAAGGAAACATTTACTGGTGTGCTGGCGGGAACGCACATACTACAAATCAGTGGTGTCCTGTTCGATGCTTTATGGGTAATTGTCTATTATAATTAATGTAGTAAATAAGAGCTTCGATTTATGAAGCTCTTATCTTAAAAAATTATTATAAACATCACAACAAGTTAGGTCTATGGCGACCTAAAAGATGGTTTTAGATTTGAAACCACACTTTAAATGCAGTAGAATAGTAAAATTTTAAAATAGAAAATAAAAGTTATTGAGTTCTCACTTCTTTATTTTTTAAATTATTATTTCTAAGCATTCTTAAAATTACTTCAAATACATATTCGAAACTATAATCGAATAAAAAAGGTGCCACATCTTCTTTTGGTACGATTTTCAAGGAATTTACACTTTACTTCGGGGAGTTTTACGTTTATATCATAATAATTTATCTCATTGGTTTTGTAGGATATAGCCATTTTTGAGAGTGTATTGTGAAAAAAAAGACACAGCCCTGAGTGTCGAAAAAGGGTCAGGGATTAATTAACTCACTAAATTGTTTAGGAATGAAAAAATCATTGTCCACTTTAGGTAAAGTATTGACTAGAAAAGAACAACAACAAATCGCAGGAAGTCGTCTAATCGCTATAGTTACAACTTGTATCGGAACAGGTACTGGTGGAGTGGGTTCTGTTGGGCACTCAAGTGCTTGCGTAGGTCGTGAACAGGATGAGAGTTGTACCATCAACGGACATGCCGCAGCTTGCACAGGTATCGGTGGAGGTTTTTGGTTCTATTAATAAAAAGACTAAGCATCTTTAATAAAATACCGTTTTGAAAGATGGTAATTAACAGGGATTATTATGCGAAATGTTTTAATAACAAATAAACTAGTACATTATGAAAAAATCATTATTAAGCTTCGGAATGGTGCTTACTAAAAATGCTCAAAAACAAATCAATGGAGGTTTTTCGCAAGATTGTCCAACCGTAGATTTTATTTGTGACAATGTAAGTTGTTGTTACCTTTTTAGTGATACTACACCTATTCAGTGTATTCCAGAATTTTGTTTGTATTCTTAATAAGATTCATAGTCAAATCATCAAACAACAGTAATTATATACAAATCATTAATTCATCATTTTATGAAAAAATCAATTCAAGCTTTAGGTAAAATTTTAGAGAAATCAGAACAAAAAAATATTAATGGAGGGTTACTTCCTATAGCAGTGGACAGATGCAGAGCTCCATATTTTTCTTCGGATGGAACTTGCGAGCCTGGCTATTATATCACAGGGCATTGTATATGTTGTAAATTATAGTAGGAGAATACTTTAATTTATTATTGCCGCCTGCTATATGAAGGCGGCTTTTTTATGTGAAATAGATTTGGTATTTAAGTTTATCACAAGTTGTAAATATTACAATTCGGTTAAGTCATAATTACTTTTTGATTTCAAAACTTGGGTTCTAAATTTTGAAGGTGTGATTTTTTCAAAGCGTTGAAAAGTTCTGTTAAAACTGGTCTTAGAGTTAAAACCGCATTCCAGAGCAATAGCCAATAGTGTGTATTTAGAAAATGAAGGATTCATAATTTTTTTCTTTACTTCTTCTACTCTAAATTGATTTACATAATCATAAAAACTAACATTCATATGTTGGTTCAATAAGTAGGATAGCTTTTTGTCAGAGATGTTGAGTTTTTCAGATACTGATTTTAAGGATAATTCGGGTGTTAGATAACATTTTTGTTCGCGAATAATGATTTCTAGTCGTTTGAATAAAATATCCAATTCTTCTGGATCATGTGTGATTTTGGTTTGATGAGAAATAAGTCTAGATTCTTCTGTACTCTGTTCGTGTATGACATCTTCTTTTTTTAATAAGAATTCTGGTAATAATACCTTTGTTTGTGAAATACCTTTGTATGCTAAATACACAATTAAAAAGACCACGAAAACGGCAATAATTCCGATTGCAGAAGTGATATCACCGAATAGTACTTCGTAAATAGTTATAGAAATATCAATACCTATAATAACAATTGTACCATATAAAAAAATCTGTAACCAGTCTAAATCGTTGGAGTTGATATTTGAATAATAGAACTTCACAAGTTTTTTTGTTTTTGACAAAATGATAAGTGCTAGTATACAATAAATTAGTGAGTAGATATTGCTAAGTGCCCAAAGGTTTTCGAGACCAATTCTAAGATGGGTAAAGGGTTCAGAGCTATTTATGAGACTAATTAGCTTAGGAATACTAGCAAAAAGAAGATAGAGGAAAGGAATAATGAAGTGTTTGTAATTGTTTTTAAAAACATGCTTACTAGGAAAAAAGATTGTTTTTACATATAGATATAAACAGGGGCCTACGCTTGTTGGAAGAGTATCTTGAAACAAGAACATAGCATAAAAAATAATTTTACTTTCGTTAATAAAGCCTAAAAAACTTATTTGCGTAAAAAGTATCCATAAAAAGATCATAAAAAGTACTTTGAAATGAAGTTCTTTTCTACCATTTTTCCATAAAATATAAAGAAGTAAAGAGTTCGAAAGAATTCCTAAGTGTAGTGTGAAAATCATTTAAAATTTGTTCAAAATATGAATGCGATAGGTTCGTTAATAATAACATACTTAGTTAACAAGCTATGCACTATAGACAAACTGTTTTAATCTATCGGACCATCCTTATTAACTAGACCTCTTAACCAAGGCCTACTTTTAGTTTATGCAAAAACCTAATAATATGTTACCGTAAATTTCCCCTTTTGTATTTTGGGATTTTTCTAGAAGAACAATATTGAAAGTTTACCTTTATTAAAGAGGATTAAAAACCGCTATAAAGTCATTTGTAATATAGCTCATTAAAATAGCTGTGTTTTAATATTGTATATTTATCTATAATATGATCACATCCACAACAAAAAACTTTCTGGTGTCATTATTTTCTTGGATGGGTTTTCTATATAGAAATCGTAAAACCAGAAAATATACTTTGTTGCCTCTTATAGTAATAGCTATTGGCTTTTTGATCCCTCAAAAAATGGTAATTCCTGTTCATGGTGCAACCATAAAAGATTGGGATGATAATTCTTTTTGGGCGTATCCTTGGGGAAGTTCTGTAACACACAAGGGAATCGATATATTTAAAGAGAAGGGAACCGATGTAATATCTGCTACTTACGGTTTAGTGATTTACACTTATGAAGGTGGGAAAGGAGGGAAAACGGTTATGGTGTTAGGACCTAAGTGGCGTTTTCATTATTATGCGCATTTAGATCAAGTGGAGGCTTTTCCTTTTCAGCCGTTAAAATTAGGAACCAAATTAGGAACTGTTGGTAATACTGGGAATGCTATCGGGAAACCACCACATTTACATTATTCAATTACAACACCTTTTCCTTATTGGTGGTTAAGAGATCCAAACGTTATTCAAGGAAATCGTAAGATGTTTTATCTAGATCCTGATACTTGGTTGAGACCCTAAACTATATAAAAAAAGCTATGCGAGATGCATAGCTTTGACATAATATGACGATGCGAAATTTTGGGGATCAATATGTTTAAGTATTACTGTATGTTTCTTTCTAGTGGCAACTCTTGGTTACTTATTTTATGTTTCATACAAACTGTACTATTTTTTATAACTCTGGTATAAAAGTAAGAAGCATTTATATGATTTATGTGTCCAAAAAGATGAGTGTATGATTATTATAGATCAGTCTGTGTTTTCTGTCGATCAATGGATATTTACTACTATTAACTTGAAAATGATATCTAAAGAAATCGAATTAAAGCAAAGAAGAATCCATAGTGAGATTAAGAAACGGGAATTTCGATATTGATCACTGTACCTCTATCAATAGTGGAGTCTATCATTAAACTGCCTGAAAGAAGTTTTAGTCTGTTTCTAATATTTTCAAAACCAATTCCTTCTCTGGTTTTTGAAGTGTCAAACCCAACACCATTATCTTCAAAAAGGAGTTGTAGAATCGTTTGATATCTATTCAAATATATATCTACTTGATCTGCTTGGGCGTGTTTTAATGTATTGGTGAGTAATTCCTGTATGATTTTGAATAGTTCTTCTTTTAATGGACTTTCAATTTCATTAATCTTCTCTTCGGGATAAGGATTGAATGAAATTTTTTGATTACTACCGTTTTCTATGTTGTTCACATATTCTTTAATAAGGGAAGACACACCATTATCCTGAAACTTCTTGGAAGCCAAATTATGAGAAATATCGCGCACCTGATGGTAGGTTTCATCAATTTGTTTGATGATCTTAGATTGAAAACTTTCTTGATCATCTACGCCAGAAAGTTGCAGTTTTATACTGGCTAGATTTCCTCCTATACTATCATGTAATTCTCGTGCTAATCGTTTTCGTTCATTATTCTGACCTTCCATGGTAGCATTGATAAGATTTAATTCTTGGTCAATCATTAATGCGTGAACTCTTTGAGAGTTTACTTCTTCTTGTGATTTGTTCAGCGCAATTTGTGTTTTTAGTTTTTGAAAATAAACAAATAATAGAGCAATGACTGGGAGTAAAACAATTAGAAAACCTATCAAAAAGGCTTTTTTGATAGTACGTTGTCTTTCAATTTCACTTTCTTTTAATAGTTGTTCTTCCTTAAGAGCAAGTATTTCCTTTTCTTTTTCTAGAGTCTGATACTTTACCTCCATTTCTTTTACAATAGCTTTGTTCTGATCTTTAAGAATCTGGTTGGAAACAGAAAGATATTGCGTCATCAGATTGTAAGCGTTTTCATAATCGTTGTCTGCAACTTTTAAGTTTCTAAGTACATTGATTACGTCGCGTTGTAGTTCTAGTTTATTCCATTGTACCGTATTTACATAAGCAGAGGATAGTATTATTTCTGCATCTTGTGTATAACCTTGATTATAATAAACGATACCCATTTGGATAACCGCATCGATATATAAGTCATAGAATTTGCTTTCTAAGGCGATATCTTTTACTGAAGAAAAATAGGTTAGCGCATGAGAAAGATTTTTTTCGAAAAGATCTATTCGCCCTAATTTTAATTGGGTCTGTAGTCTTATTTTATTATTCTCATAAAGTTTCAGCCCTTCTAATACTTCAAGATATATCGACTTAGCTTCAGAAAACTCATTTTTAAAAAAGAATGTATCTGCTAGTAACTTGTTGGCTAAAAGCAATAGGCTCGTATCTTTTGTGTTATTGATACAATTTTCAAAAATAGGTTGTGCTTTGTCATATTCCTTTTGATATAAATACACTGTTCCTAGACCTAGTTGATGAGAATAGTGCATTCTCTCCATATTTGAAATGGGTGAGATCTCAATACCATCGAGATGGTGTTTCATAGCATCATCAAAAAGACCTTTCTGTAGCTTTCCTTTTCCGAGGATATGATAGGATTTAGAAAGATAAATATTGAATTCTTCGAATGCGCTTTTTTCTGATAAAATATGCTCTTGCAATAAGTTACCGTAATAAATAATCGAATCCGTATTTCCGGATTGGATGTGTATCGTAGCAATCGTATCCATTATTCTAGCCTTGTCTATTGGATTTTCTGAGTTTTTTAATTTCTGATAATAATGCTTTGAAACTGTATTGGGTATTTTTCCAAAAAAAGAGTACCAATCTTTCTTCTCTTGGCTATTCGCCAGAAAAGAAAGTAGTATACATACAAGTAATATTCTTTTAGTAGAAACCCCCATTACACACTAAAATATTGCTATACAATAATAAAGAATTATTCTTTATCATATTTAATTACCCAAGGATTGGTTGTAAAGTAGTTCCAATCAACACTGGTAAGGTCCACATCTGGGTCTATGAGGACTCTAGATTTTTTGCCATTTACAGATACACGACTTTTTACATATACCGCAATATCTTTCCCCTGTTTTTTGTGTTCTTTTTTAAGGAATTGAGCAAACTGCCATATGGCATCCGGTTTGGTATTTACAATTCTACGTTGTTTTTTAGTCAAATATTGATTTTTGTCTACTCGTATTCTATTAGATTTTTCGTCTTTAAATTCTATGTAGAAGTTAGTATGTCCTGATCTTCCTCTCAACATCATTCTCCAACTTAATTTATGACCTTCTTCGGTCCATAAAACATCGCCAGGAATAAACCAATGCCGAACAGGTAAGGCAAGTTGAATAAGAAACCATATCGATAGTGCGGGTATCAAAAACTTTCTATAAGAAGGTACAATAATTTCGTTATCGATATAGAATTCTTTTTTGGGCATGAAAATTTTATGTATTCTTTCTTTGGAAAAGAAGAATACACTAAATGCGAGCGATAAATACGGAAATATGCCTATTTGAAATACGAATGAATTAAAAAGGTGAAAAAATATGCTTATACAAAAAGCAGCTAACCGTGTTCTTTTCCATAATAATAATGGGATGATTAGAAGGTCGAATAGAATGCCAAAATATGTAATACTAACGTGTGTCCAGTGTTTTTGTAAGATACTTCCAACAATTGGATAGTCTGCTCTAGAGAGCATCAAATTTCTTGCAACAGTATAATCCAGCCAATCCGGATATAATTTTGCTACAGAGGCATAAGTATATACTATCCATAATTGAATGATAATAAATAAAACACACCATCTGGGCATTGATATTTTTTTGAGTGCAGGATTCTTCTTTACATCTATGGAAAAGTAATTACCTGCTGGTAATGTGCTCATAAGGATGCAAAGTAGTAATAAGAGGTAATAGTGGTTATTGTATGACGATTTCTGCATATAGTATACACCAGCCCAAAGTACGGTGTATGCAATCATGCTCCATCGATATTTGAAACCTATCATTACAAAGATTCCAAAGATTCCCATGAGCGCAAAATAGAAATACATTCCATTACCAGGTAATGGCTGTAAAAACTCAAAACCAATGAAATTAAATGTAAATTGGGGTTCTACTAATGTACGTCGTACCCATCCAGTTAAGATTGCTCCAAACGACTCTGCAGCAATTAAAAATCCAAAAAAGACTCTAAAAATTATTAATGCACTATTGTCGATTTGTGTAAATAACCAACGATTGATCATACCATAGAATTTATATATTCTCTAGAAAAATCCTCATCTTCTTGCATCGCAATTTTTAAATCTTCCAAAGAATTAAATTTCTTTTCGTCTCTTATGCGTTTTAAAAGTTCTATCTGAATTTTCTTTTCATATAAATTAAAAGAAGCATCAAAAAAGTGCGTTTCGATGGTCTGATGTTGTCCATTAACCGTTGGGTTATTACCGATATTCATCATCCCAAAGTATGTTTTATTATTAATTTGAGATTTTACTACGTATACTCCTCGTTTAGGGATTAGTTTATATTCTTCTTTTATATAAAGATTGGCTGTTGGATATTCTAGTTTTCTGCCAAGCTCTTTTCCTTTTACAATTTTACCTGTAAGCATAAAATTATACCCTAAGTACTTATTCGCTTTGGTAATATCTCCTTCTAGCAAAGCTTCTCTAATTTTGGTAGAGCTAACAGCGACATCGTCAATATCTTGTTTTGAAATTTCTTCGACAGTAAAATTATTTTGAATTCCGAAGGATGCTAAATCAGTAATATTAGAATTTCGATTACGACCAAAACGATGGTCATATCCTATAATTACATGACGAATATTTAAAGTGCCAACAAGCATTTGTTCTACATATTCTTTAGCAGTAAGTCGAGAAAATTCTGTTGTGAATGGGTGAATTACTAAGTTATCCAAACCTGTTTTTTCCAAAATTTGAATACGTTCGTCAATTGTATTGATCAATTTTATATTAGTATCCTTTTGTAATACCATTCTAGGATGGGGAAAAAATGTAAGAATAACAGATTCTAGATTATCTCGATTTGCGGCTTCAATTAACCGATCAATTATTTTTTTATGTCCAATATGAACTCCATCAAAAGTTCCGATAGTAACAACTGAAGGAGAATGATTATCATATGTTTTTGCGTCATTATAAAGTTTCATCCGCTTTTCTTATTGATTTTTAGGGGTAAGATGGAATTTATATAGATGAGCAACAACTGTGGTATGTGTTATGTGTTTGTCTGATTTCAAGAAGATTAATTTTGATACAACCATGTGGCTATTCTAGTTTTATAACTCATAATTAGATACATAATGCTAGATAGCTATAAAATTAAGCAAATGTTGCGAGATCTACTATTTATTTTCCGTTAAAGGTGTTCATTGTATTGGCTAATCCTGCACCTGCAAAAGATTTAATAAGTGCAATGGATTTATCCAATCTTTCTGGCATGGCAGCTTCTTCTTCAGAATTCCATTCTCCTAACACATGATCTACTTGTCTGCCTTTGCTAAACTCTGCTCCAACACCAAATCTATATCTACAATATTTGGAAGTATTTAGTTGTGCTTCTATATCTTTTAAACCATTATGGCCACCGGCACTTCCTTTAGCTTTTAATCGAATTGTGCCAAATGGTAGATTGATATCATCTGTTATGACTAAAAGATTTTCGATAGCTATTTTTTCTTTGGTAAGCCAATAGCGAACTGCTTTTCCGCTGAGGTTCATATATGTATTTGGCTTTAGTAATAATAAAGTACGCCCCTTATATTTATAGGTGGTTAGATCTCCTAATTTTTCAGTTTCGAAAGTAAGATTTTCCTCTTTTGCGAGAGCGTCTAAAATTTTAAAACCAATATTATGGCGTGTATTGTGATATTTAGGTCCAATATTACCAAGACCTACAACAAGAAATTTTTTCATAAGATCTTCTTGAGTTTCTTCTTCTTTTTTTGAAAAAAGGTTTCTAAAAATAGCAAACATAGCTCTTCTTTTGCGTGAGGGATAGTAGTGAGCACCCCGCAGATTATAGATTTTGCGGTACTGCAGTGAGCTTGTCGAAGTGCTCTCGATAGATAAATAATCGAGGAGTAAAACGAATAGCCCGACCGAAGTATAGCGGAGGACACGCCCTCATAAAATCATTGCAAAAATAAAAAAAGCACTCTGAAAAAATAATCAGAGCGCTTTTGATTGTTTTCTATGAAGAAAAGATTAAGCTTCAGCTGCTGCCGCTTCTTCTTCCTCCTCATCATCAGTATCTGCAACTGCGTTACGCGAAGTTTTCACTTGACAGATTACTGTGTTATCAGGATGAAGAATTGTATAATCTTCACTAGCTACATCAGTAACATATAATTTATTACCGATTTTTAATTCTGTAATATCTCCTTCGATTAGGTCTGGTAATTTTGATGCTAAACCTTTTACCTTAATACGTCTTAAGTTAAAACGTAACACACCACCAGCTCTTACACCACGAGAATTTCCAGTGGTTTTAAATGGAATTTCCATTGTAATTGGTTTGTCATCGAAAATCTCAACAAAGTCGATGTGTAAAATTCTATCAGTTACAGGATGAAATTGAATATCCTGTAGGATAGCGTTTATGTTTTTACCATTATCCAACGCTATTACCACGGTATGAACGTCTGGAGTGTACACTAAATTTTTGAAAGCAATTTCTGGCGCTGCAAAGTGTACAATAGTGTCTCCACCATAAATAACACAAGGTACCTGTCCAGCATTACGTAAGGCTTTTGTTGCTTTCTTGCCTACGCTTTCTCTTTGAGATGCATTGATTGTTAATGACTTCATTTTAAATATATTAATAGTTATTAATTTACATTATAAATTTAGAGCTGATAGACTCATTATTATGAACTCTATTCATTACATCTGCAAATAAATTTGCACAAGTAATCACTCTAATTTTGTTACTTTCTTGTTTTAAAGGAATAGAATCTGTAACGATTAATTCCTCTAGTTTAGAATTTTGTAATCTTTCATAAGCAGTACCAGATAAAATAGGGTGAGTACAAATAGCTCTCACGCTTTTTGCTCCTCGTTCCATCATTAAATCGGCAGCTTTGGTAAGTGTTCCGGCAGTATCTACCATATCATCTACCAATACAACATTTTTTCCGGTTACATCACCAATTAATTCCATGTGAGAAATCACATTGGCTTTGGCACGTTGCTTATAACAGATTACCACATCGCTTTGCAGTGCTTTAGAATATGCATATGCTCTTTTAGAACCACCCATATCTGGAGAAGCTATGGTAAGATTGTCCAGGTTTAAGGATTGTAAGTACGGTAAAAATATAGTAGAAGCGAACAAATGATCTACGGGCTTTTCGAAGAATCCTTGGATCTGATCTGCATGTAAATCCATAGTGATAATTCTTGTGGCACCAGCAGTTTCTAGCATTTTTGCAATTAACTTTGCTGCAATCGGAACTCTCGGTTTGTCCTTTCTGTCCTGACGTGCCCAACCATAATATGGCATTACTGCTGTAATATGTCTGGCAGAAGCCCTTTTTGCAGCATCTAACATTAACAGCATCTCCATTAGATGATCAGAGCTAGGATGAGTAGATCCAATAATAAAAACTCTAGATCCTCTTACCGATTCTTCAAAAGACGGTTGAAACTCACCATCACTATACGTTGATGTAATAACATTACCTAATTTCGCCCCATACGCATGTACGATCTTCTCAGCTAATTCTGTACTTTGGGTACACGCAAAAAATTGCGCTTCTGTAATTGATTTAGGCATAGGGTAAACAGTTGTTTTGTAATGAGTTAAAACTTATTTTTTTAAAACAAGGTGCAAATTTAAAAATTTATTTCTACTCTGGTGAGTATTTTATTACTTATTTAATGGATCTGATGAATTATTTTTTTAATTTTGCCGTCCAATTCGATTAAAAATGCTCAAGTGGCGGAATTGGTAGACGCGCTGGATTCAAAATCCAGATTTGAAATTTAATGCCTCGGTGGCGGAATTGGTAGACGCGCCGGATTCAAAATCCGGTACTGCAAGGTGTGTGGGTTCGATTCCCACCCGAGGTACGAAAAAGCTTAGATGAAAATCTAGGCTTTTTTTATGCTCAGGTACAACATAGGTACAACATTTGGGGTTTTTGATGTATCTCATTTGAATTGTACACTTTTGACTATTAATACTATTGAATCGTATTATTTGGGTGTCTGGTTAATAGTTTTTAGTATACCGTAATTATTTTTAATCCCACTCAGCCCATTCCCCTGCATTTCGCGAAAAGCTACATTTCGGGAAAAGAGCTTCCCTACAAAGGTCTTGGACACAATTCCCAATTTTAACTTTCCATTCCATTAACCCTTCCCGATGCTCTGGGAAGGAACACTTCATTTATGAGCCAAAATTTTGAATTAAGTCCGCTTTTCATCGGAAAGTCATCACTTCGGTGTTCTTAACAGAATTTACGGTAAGCCCTTCTTGAGTGCTTCCTCGAAAATTCTTAAAAACCGAACCGCTGTCTTACACATTTTAAGGGGTTTATAATGGATAAAGCCTTTGTTGTTTTTCGGGGCGTCGAAAAACAGGCACGACATAACCAATTCTAATTTAACCGCAGCTGCTTATTTCGCTTAACTGTCGGTACGCTCAAACGCAACTGCGTTTAAAAGAATTGCTAATGCCCTTATGGAACTTGTCAAGACTGTACAAAGTTTTAGTGAAAAATAAGGTATCTACTTCCTTGAAATTCCAAGGAATTTACTACGTCGCAAACACACCTGATTTATTCCCTAAAAGTCTTGACAAAACCCACTCTATCCATTGTGCGGTGCACAGAAGAAAAGAACAAACACCCCTTAAAATTTAATCTGTTTTAAATCAATAGGGGAAATATAAATCACTTAAATATTTTATTATGAGTACTATTAAAAATCACGTACAGTTAATTGGAAACGTTGGACAAGAACCAACCATTACGAACCTTGAAAGCGGAAAGAAAGTAGCCCGTTTTTCATTAGCCACAAATGAGTATTACAAAGACAGTAAAGGCGAAAAGCAAACAGATACGAATTGGCATACAATTGTAGCCTGGGGTAAGACTGCCGAAATTGTAGAGAAGTATGTTGCTAAAGGGAAAGAAGTTGGAATTTCGGGAAAACTAAAAACCCGAAGCTATACAACCGATGATAATGAACAACGCTATGTTACGGAAGTGGTAGCCGATGAAATCCTTTTACTTGGAAGTAAAGGCGATAAGTAAACCTAAAATTAAAGAGGGCGTAACCGTCGAAAGATGCGCCCTCTTTTCATTATCCATATTAATAATAGAAACAATGAAGCACAAAGTTAATGAAATAAAGATTAGTTATAAGGGGGAATTGAAATCCTCAATGTGGCATAAAATAGGAAATTCGCAAGATGCAGCAGAATTGCTTTTTGAAGACTGGGATAAAGATACTATTGGTATTCAAGAAACTTTTAAAGTCGTCTTATTGAATAACAGCAATAAGGTAAAAGGTGTGTATCAACTTTCGCAGGGCGGAATAACAAGCACATTAATAGACCTAAGAATATTGTTTGCAGTAATTTTAAAATCCTTGTCCGTAGCCATCATTTTGGTGCACAATCATCCAAGTGGAAAATTACAACCAAGTGATGCGGATAAACAACTCACAAACAAGATTAAAAAAGCATCCAAACTTTTTGATATCACCATTCTTGACCATTTGATATTTGCACCCGATGGCGATTACTATAGTTTTTCTGACAATGGAATTCTGTAAAATTTATAGCTATGATATATCTCAATTTTACAGACTTGAGCGAAGAAGCTCAAAACCGACTTTTGGAAAATTCTAAAGAAGATGTGAAACGAAAATTTGGCGATAGTATTCGCAAATACGTAAAAGAAAATTATGGTTGTTTTAAAACAATGATTGAAGAAGAAGCATTTCGGAATTTGTATTCCTACACATACGTATTCAATATATAGTTTTATCAATTTTTAAACCGAACACCTCTGATTTTTTAGAGGTGTTTTTGTATGCAATGTATATCCAATTCAAGAAAAAAATGTATCTTTACATTGCTGAAATTCAGCGCACAAATTAAAGTAAGGTTATCCACTTTTCGACTTTCGCCGATACCCTTACACATCGAAAAATAACATATCGGAAAATTATTTTCCCTGTAAATGGCAATCGGCTTTTTAGCCGGATTGTATGGATTTTTGTCCCGCACGCGGGACGAAAAGGAATAGCAAGAGGGTAACACGCTACGCGATGTTTCGTATTCTTTTTCGTTTTCAAATAGCTGATTATCACCAATTTGAATATATTTTAATTTCTTTACAATCAACGATTTGCGACAAACGGGCTGGAAACGCCCATTTTTAGGGATGATTTTGCGACAAATCGGCGAAATATGGACTCATTTACTGGCATTAGATTTAAAAAAGAAACTGCAAAACGTTTCCAAACTTTCTCACGTACATACTTCAAATCGCACACCGAGGCAATGTCCACGATGCTCGATTTTTTCTTCTACAACGAGATTTCCCCTAAAGAAAAATTAGGTCCAACAGGACGCACCATCGAAGCCAAACTCTTAAAAAGAATTAATGCAGTCATTGCCATAATGCGGGACGTGGAAAAGACACAAACCAAACCCACGGTGGCAATGATTCAATCGCTTTTTGAAACAGAAGAACCGACCAAAAAACCGCTAATTGTAGAAAAGAAATATGCCGAAGAAAAGAAAGAAGTGCGCTTTCGTGAAAAGCAAAATACAAGTAATCAACTCTAATTTTTTGAATTATGTATATCACAATCACAGCTCAAAAATTGGGTGCAAATTACTCACAAAGTTCAGCGGATTTTGTGGGGTATTTAGAGAAAGAAAATCAAGGTTTGGAACAACAGGATATGGAACATTTTTTCAATCAATATGGGGATGAGATTTCTGCTGAAGAAGTAGTAAAAGAGATTGATGGAAACACCGCAAAATTGAAAAAGAAAGAACCCAAGTTTTATTCCATTACGGTCAGTCCTTCAAAATATGAATTACGCAAACTTCAGAACAATAGCCAAGATTTAAAAAACTATACTCGTGAATTGATGAAGGATTATGTTGCCAGCTTCAATCGGGAAATCAATGGGCGACCTATTACGATGAATGACATTAAGTACTTCGCAAAAATTGAACATCAACGCACCTTTAAAGGAACGGATTTTCAGATAAAAGAAAACCAACCCTTTGCCACAAAAATATTGCAGCTCAAAACAGAAATCAGAAATGTTCAAGAAGCAAGAGCTGAAGGGAATATCAAAAAAATGAGAAAAGAAATTGCCAAACTGGAACGCCAAGCACCACATCAACAAAATGGAAAACGGATAGTCCAGGGAATGCAAAAAGATGGAAACCAAAGTCACATTCATATCATCGTGAGTAGAAAAGATGCTTCCAATTCAATCAGCCTTTCCCCGGGAAGTAAGCACAAAGCTTCAGAGGTTGAAATGCACGGTAAGAACGTAAAACGTGGTTTCGATAGAGATACCTTTTTTGAGAGCGCCGAAAAGACTTTCGACAAGACTTTTGGCTATAATAGAAACTTTGCCGAGACCTATAAGGCGCGAAAGGATTTTGTGAAAAATCCCAAGCTCTACTTTGCGGCTTTGATGAAATTACCTGCTAACGAAAGAGCAATGGCTTTCAAAATGATGACGAAAACGGGATTGCCAATCGTTCCAAGTATTCCTGTTACTCAGGCGCAAATTGCACTTCGGGTTTTCAAACGGTTAAGGCGTGGTGCGGAAGTGGCCATAAAATCAAGTTCCATCGGAATATAATTAGTATGCTAATAGATAATATCATAACAACACTTTCAATTATTGGTCTGGCCAGTACCGTTTTCTATGCGATGTTTCGGGTAAGCAGATATGCCTTTCTTTTGAATATCATACTGCTTTCAACTCTCGTCTTCTATATGTCCGAAGGAAATGAATTGGTATCTATATTGCTCTATTTAGTTTGTCCTTTACTATTAATCAATACAGGATTGTATGTCTTTCTGCATAAGACTGAAAGCGCACAAAATGGAAATACTAAATACCAAGTTAGTTTTGCTACGAGCAAAGGAAACTTCAAATTAGATAATATTAAACGTGGTGCGTCTATTATTGGTTCTGCGGGAAGCGGTAAGACGGAAAGTGTGGTTTATGGTTTTCTGAAACATTTCAGGAAAGAAAGCTTTTGTGGTATCATTCACGACTACAAAGACTTTGAACTAACCGAAATGGCTTATCCACTTTTAAAAGATGGCGATATTCCGTTTAAGGTCATTTCCTTCGATAAAATCATTCATAGGGTAAATCCTATTGCACCTCGCTATTTAGAGAATGAGGAAAGCGTAAACGAAGTGTCGAGGGTGCTGATTGAAAACCTATTGGAGCAAAGAGAAAGCGGAACAACCGGCACAACAAAATTCTTTAATGATGCTGCGGAAGGATTGATTGGTGGTTTGATTTGGAAACTAAAAACCGAATATCCAGAATATTGTACGTTACCCCATTTGATAGCTGTTTATCAATTTCTTGATACAAAAAGCTTAATCCAGTTTCTGGAAACCAACACTACATCGCGTGCAATGGCAGATTCTTTTATTAGTGGCAAGGATTCCGATAGACAAACGGCTGGTGTAAAAAGCACCTTGGCCAATGCATTAAAGCGCATTAGCACGCAGCGTATTTTTATGGCACTATCTGCAGATGAAGTTCCATTGAATATAAACAGTGAAGAAAATCCTGCAATTATTTCTGTAGTAAACAACCCAAAATTTGAGACATCTTATTCGCCTGTAATTGCAACAATTATTCACACCATTACCAAACAAATGAGTGTTCGTAATTCTAAGCCTTCATTCTTGCTAATGGAAGAAGCACCAACTATCCGATTATTGAATATGCATCGTATTCCTGCAACTTTACGTAGTTATGATATTGCCACCATTTATGTAATGCAAGATAAAATTCAGAATGATATGATGTATGGCGATAAAGCAAGCAAAGCAATTTTAAGCAATCTGTCCTATCAATTTTTTGGTAAAGTTAACGACCCAGACACCGCCAAATATTACGAACGCTTTTTTGAAATTATCAAAGACCCAACGAAAAGTATAAGTCGTGGACATAATCTCGATTTTGATACACGTATTACGACTGGAGAAAAAGAAATCCCTAAGATTCGTGCTGATGTTTTCTTCAGGTTAAAACAGGGCGAATTTATAACCTATGCTGATGGAAAGGATAAGAAAGTTCAGTTCAAATTGGCTAATATTCAACGAGAATTACCGAAAGTATCAAAACCATTTTCTCAGGCTGATTTAGAGGCAAATTTTGAGAGGATTTATGAGAATGCGAGGTCTATATTCAAGTAAACCTTAAAATCAATATAGCTGATGGAACTTATAATTTAAACAAATCATATCCCACACCTATGCCCAACCAAGGTTTTCCATCGTATATCCAAGCTTCTGAAACTCTTCCCACACCCTTATCAATACCTGTAAACAAGCCAATACTAATTTTATTCCAACTTTTTACATAACCAAGTCCGAAACTAATTGTGCCAAAAGTTCCTTCCCTATCACCTTGTGGTTGAGTTAATGTGATATCAGTATTAGTCGATTTTAGTTCTACTGCAGAGGAGCCAAGAAATAAACCTATTGTGTTTTTTTTGGTATTTGTTCTATTGCCTATTTTTTTCCTGTGAGTGAATTTTGTTTTCCCCCAAGTCCAACCACCGAAAAGAGCGATGTTTACAGAAGTACTAAACTCTTCACTTTCTACACTAATTTCGGTTATATTTTCAGGGTCAGAAGAATCAAGGGCATCTCTATCTGTTTGAAAACGATATTTCAATGGTATAGTTATAGCCGTAATTGTGTATTCTGTAAAGTGAAAGGTAGCAGTATGGTCATCTGGTAATTTGTAAAACAATTCTTCTCTTGATTCATTGTCTATATTCAGTTTATTTTTAGCTGTTGCGTCAGCTAAGAGTTCTTGTGTGTTTTTGTCCTTTTTCTTTTTATCCCCTTTCTTTTTTGGCGGTATAAACGGCCAGAAATTCACATATAATCTATCGTCTTTGAATAAAAGTCCACCGTCATATGTGTTTTTCTTTGTATTTGTTTTTTCATTATCGTAGATTTTGGCTCTACGGATTACTTTAGCACTTATTAAGTCTATGACAGCCTGATTATTGACGTTCTTGCTATTTATTTCAATTGAATTACCACTACAGTCCGTAAAAACAACCTTAGATAAAAGCTTGTTTCTAACTAAATCTAGCTTTTTTTGTATAATAGCTTTCTCTTCTTTTGTTAATTTTGGGAAGGGTAAACATTCTTCTTTTGATAGAAAAATAACTTTACTTTTTTCAATGTCGGATAAACTGTTATAGTCATAGTCATCTACTTTGTCTTCTAAAAAATCTATGAAATTTTTTATGCCATATCTTTTATAGTAGGTTTCTTGTCCAAAACCACTTAGAGTGACGCAACATAACATTATTAAGTATAAGTTTCTCATTTTCTTTGTTTTATCAATGCAATATATAAATATTGAGTAATTCTAAAATACCCATTGGAGGGTATTTTTATTTATCATAAAAGTTCTGGGAATTTTATAGTTGGAGTATCTATCTCAACCCCTAAATCGCTCAACTTTTGCTTTGTGCTATCTGAAATAGGCTCTAAACAAGATATACACAAAACTTTTCTTGCTCTACTAAAAGCTACATAACCTAATCTAGGATAATCACTTGTGCCTCGGTCTGAATGTTCATCCCTAGTCTTGGTATTTGTTTCCAACCAAAGATTAAGCTCTACTTCGTTTTTGGCAATAGCAAGTATTGCATCTAATTCAAGCCCCTTAAATCTATGAATGTTAGAAACCATAATCGCGTTAGCGTTAGAGTTCGAAACAATTATTTGTCTTAGATTATCTAACTTAAAAGGAATGTTGTTTTTGATAGTAAGACCAAATTCATCTTTTACGAAAGCAGCAAATGAGTTTTCATTTGTTATGACTTCCTCTCGAATGGCTCTTATTATTTGAACAGCCATTATTCTTAAATCAAAAGGTGTAAGTCCTTGCTCGTCACAAAAACTACTTTGGTTAGTTCCTAACGATGATAGCAATGTGTCTTTAATTTCAGAAACTGCAGAAATCTTTGCAGATTTATCTGGAGCAAGAACGTTCCCATTCAAAGCGGCAATCGCTTTATTTACTACATCATTTTTTTTTGAAATGATGCCTCGCTCTTTATATGAAATATTTTCTTTTTCGCATCGAGCAAAGAACTCTGGAAGCATTGTTGTAATATCTTGAGTGGCACTTATGAATTTGACAGGTGTACCAGGTATCTCATTATGACAGTGTTGTTCAAATGTGTTGCTCTCGTAAACTCGTTTGCTAAAATGATTTAAGAAAGTTACAATAGTATTTACCGAGCGTCTATTAAACTTATTCAATATTGTCTCATACTGGTTCATTTTTGAAGCTTTAAGAATCGGTATGTTTTGAAAATTCCTAATGGAAGAATCAAAGCTTTGAATGTATTGTTCGGGGTCGCCAACGCAATATATAATTGTCTTTTTTTCCTTTCTAAGAGATTCTATTATTGAAAACATTTTATTACCAGTGTCTTGAAATTCATCAACATACAAATACTGAATTCTGTTAGCTAACATTTCTTTTATTCTCTGTTTAGCAATAGCTTTTTCGGCTAAACTTAGCGTTTGGTCATAGGTGATGTACCCATCTTTGTGCAAGGAGGTAGTTAATCGACTTTTAATGTAGTTTTTAGCCTTATAATCAGGTGTTTCGCCGTTATTCTGAAACATCCTATTTAAAACATCATCTGTTCCACATTGAATAAACAATTTTTCACCATTAACATCTTGGTTATGCAAACTTGAATATGGAATTACTATAAATCTATTTAAGAAAGAATGTATGGTTCCAATAAACAAATTTGGAGGTATGGCTATCCGCTTACCAAGACGTTTTTTTATATTTTTAGTTGCAGAGTTCGTATAGGTAACAACAATCATATAGCGATGTCGTTCCAAGTATTTAAGCGCGTGGATTATTTCATCCACCATACCGTGGGTTTTTCCTGCCCCAGGACCAGCTATAACGAGTTTTGGTTTAGCTAAATTTCCCATATCTACATTAAAGGGTCTAAAAATTTAATGCTATCTTCAATGTATTTTGGGATAACAAAACCACTATGGTCTTCTGCCAACGTTAACGAAAGTTGCAACGCAAATTCACTTTTGTAATCTTCAATTAAAGCAAAATATCCTTCAATATCAATATCATCTGTACCTAAACCATTTACATAATCTTTCCCTGCATTGGGTCGTACTAATTGAACAACTTTGGACAGAATAATTTTACCGCTTCCAGATTTATTATAATTTATTAAATCTTTTTCAAATGTAGATAGTTCGGAAATTTGTACATCTATTTCGTCTATACCATCATATTTATCTTTAAGTTCTTGAGCTCTATTTTCAGATTGTGTTCCTATATCGCTATCTGTTAATACTAGGCAGTTAGTATGAAAACCGTTTACAATTATTTGAAGAAAATTTTTGAATGCAAGTCCATTAACGTTAACCACAGCACAAGCAGATTGGTCAACCGTCTCACCTGTCTGAATTTTATAGAAAATAGGAAAGAGAAGTTTTTCGGATATTCCTTCTACCAACGCCAATCGCCTCGAATAAAACAAATTGACATTCTCACTATCCAAATACTTTTTCAGGTAATTCACCTGCCTTTTTTCTTCGGCAGTTGTTCCAAAACCTTCCAATATATAATGTGCTTGTACATTATTGTTTTTATAATGAAGGACTACAGTATTTTCAAAATCTATTTTGGTAGTAATATGGTTAGAATGTGAAGTAAGTATGAGCTGTATATCCTTTCTGTAGGTTCCATCCTCTTTTTTTATCAGTCCTTCAAGATTTGAGGCTAAATGATTTTGAAGATTCGCGTGAAGGTGCGCTTCCGGTTCTTCAAGTCCTACTATTCTGAAAAAAGTAGACTGCATTCGCTCAGGGTCTTCTATAAATGATAACATCAATGAAATAAACAAAAGGTTATTTCGTCCAGTTCCGTTACGTTCTATTTTTATGGGGTTATCGTTGTAAATTAGGCTTAATTTCTTCAGCAAGTCCGAAACATTCGGAAGAGAAAATATAAGGTCTACAATATTATTGGACGTTTCAGTACTTAATGAAATTTTATCAAGTTGCTCTGAAATTCGTGTTTTTATTCCTGAAATAGCTTTATTGCCTTCAATTGCTCTTTGAAGACCTACTAGCTGTTTCTTCAAGTCTTGATAATCGGTTTCTTCATTTGCATTCAGTACCCTAAATAGTAACCCATTATTCCTACTTGCGGAAAGTTCTGTTTTAGCATCTCTGAGAGCATCCAGCAGCTCAAACTTAAGTTGGTTTAAGTGATAGGCATTTGCCACACTCTCATTTTGGTTTCCACCGTGTATACGGTAATGATATTTTGAAATAGGAAAATTAATAAGGTTCAGAATCTCTCTTTCGGGTATTTTTTTGAATTCTTCAGACCCTATTTCTTTTTCATATTCCTGAAGGAACAGTCTTTGCTGTGTTATTTCTTCAAGCGTATCAAAGGATGCTATTGGTGCGAACGTATAAGTAAGAGTAGCCTCTGTAAAATCAGAATTACTCATCCAATCTGTTATAACTGCTTCTTGTTTTAAATCCCAGTCTTTGAGCGTTGCCTTTATAATAATTTTTGGATAGGAAATATTTTTTGGCTCAATAGTAGTGTCTAAGATTTCTTTTTTGAGTTTCAAAATTGTATCGTAGTTGAAGTCCGAAACATCTAACATACGTCTTTTGAAAAAAGATACTTCTTGGCTAAATATTAAGCCTAACGAGTCTAAAAGGTTTGATTTCCCGATATTATTTTCGCCGATTATTTGAGTAACAGGCTTTAATTTTATGGTAAAATTTTTGAAATTCCTGTAATTACTTATTTCAAGTTGCGATACATACATAGTATTGTTAGAAGGTTAGTTAAACCCATAAATTTAACAAACTTAATCCTGCATAAAAAGAAGAATTGACTTTAAAATCCAAATCCTTTAAAATCTTCTTTTCTGTATTCTTTACTGTGCGAGATAGTTGGGTTTTTAAAATAGCCTAATTCCTTTTGTACCTCTTTAGCACGTGCAATAAATTCCTCACTCATTTCTGGGATGTAGTGAGAGCAAATATCATATACATCTTGCCCATTACCATTGTTTCCAAATCCAATACCAATAACGATTTCAACACTTGGATTTTCCATTCTAGCTACAATACATCGAAGCTCTAATTCTTTCTCTTTACCTTCCCAGTTTTTGGAAGTTAAAGGCATAAAAACATAACAATGTTTAGCATCTTTTAAAGGTCTGAGCATTCTAGCACTTGTCTTTCTTTGAATTGCGTTGTCCAATATTCCGCCCAATTCTATTCTATTTATGCGAGATTCTTGATTGATGACTCTAATAGCTTCCTCTAATTCATTTCTGCGCTTATCTGTTGTTTCTTCAGAGATATGATAGTCGTGTAATTGAGCAATCATATAATCCCAAATTTTACTTTGAGGTAAAAGTTTTTGCCATTCTTCATATTCTTCAGATTCCACATAGGAATCCCACAAACCACCATCAGATACCATAGAATCAACTTTTTCATCGATATCAAGACCAGTTTGAATATAGAAAGCAAGAAAATCAGATTCTTTGGGCATTGAAAAATACTTTCCTTTTAAGAACTGAACCTTATCTGTAAGATACTTTGTAAAATCTGTAATGGTGTCAAGTTCATTTAATAGAATAGAAGTCGATTCTTCATCGAAAACGTGAATATAGCCTTGTCCAAAATCACCATACGTCAAAGGGAATGTGTTGTCGTTTCCAAAAGCAATTGCAATCCTAAAAATTATCCTTTTACTTTTTGGTGGTAGGGAAATTTTGTTCGTTCTATTTTTAGTGTAAACTTCTTCTACGGTTTTAAGATAGCGTTCGGCGCCATAGATTTGTTTTGCTGAATTTTCAATGGCTTTTTTTACCCAACGCTCATACCTGATTTTTTTATCAGAATGATTGGACATCCTAATATCTTTAACGGAAATGATTAAAATAATATTACCGCATAAAACCAAAACATCGCATAGTTCTTTGCTCTTTTTACCTATAGGATTTGGAAAATTCCAGAAAGGCAGAAACGATTTTTTACAAAGATTGCTTACATATAGTTCGGATGGCGTCATATAAAAATGCAGATACTAATTTAGTATCTGCAAGATAATAGTAATTCTTATTAACTGTTTAAACTCTAAAGAGGTCCCTTTTCCCTAGGACCTTTACTAGTAACTTTCCATTGACCATCTTCCTTTATAAGTTTAAAAACACCTGATTTGCCATCAAAGCTTGTACTGTATTTTACCCAGGCAATTTCACCTTCAATAGCTTCATCTAAAATTTCTACCTCGATTTCTTTACTTGAATCTGGAAGCATATTTTGAACCGTAATCAAACTGGCATATCCTTCTGATGTTGTGTGTTTTTTTAGAGCTGATTCATCTTTTGAGAAAAAGCTTTTTGCAACAATTTCTGCGGTTTCTGTGTGGGACATATTCTTATTTCCTGAACAGGAAATGAATAAAAGTACGAGTGAACAAATGATTAATTTTTTCATAATATTATTAATTTGGGTTATTGATATGTCTATGCGATATTTTCAGTTCAATATTTCGTTCGCCATCTTTCTCGTTCAATTCCAGAATTGCCCTACGGTCATTAGATATTGAAAATTTGGGCAACACGTAGACGAATCTTGTCTTCTTACCCTCTGAAATTTTTGACGGTAGATTGTGCTTGTAAATAGGTTCTTGATATAGATTTTGTAAAGATTTCTTTTTTCCTTTTTGTCGAGTCTCGATGGAAAGGTTCAAGAAATTCAAATCGTAATCCAACGTAGAATTATTCTCAATCTGGATGACAAAGTATAGTTCTTCTTTATCAAAAACAATATTTTCAACGGTCAAGACGATGCCCTGTGTGCGCTTCTTAATCCGACCGATACGTTGGTTTCTGTTAAGAAGATAGGTGCAGAATTTTTGATAATAGTAGGTTCTGTTATCTATATTTTTTTCAGAAGTTACAACCTGAATCGAATCGGTTACGATTGGCTTTTCATTACCAATACTATTTGATAATGGGATAAAATAATTGAGCTTTGACAGCTGTTTTTTATAGCTTACAATATACGAAAAAATTGAACCACTTCTGTTGACTACCAGCAGATTACTTTCTTCCCCAGGCTTTGCCTGAAGTAACCCAAAATACTGTTCTTTTTCACGATTGTAGGTAAAAACAAAATTATCCGAACCGGTTATACCCTGGCGAATAGGTTCTGGAAAAAATAGTGCAACATTTTTAGTGTCGTTTGCGTAAATAGTATCGAGGACTGTGTCTGTTTGTGCTCTTGTAAAAGCAGAAATCATCACAATCAATATTAGGATTATTGTTCTCATAATTTTGGTTTTAGGATTAATCTATAATTGTTCAACACGGTCACTTTTACCCTTCGATTAGAACGCCGAAATACTTGAGTAAGTCCACCCACTTGTGGAACACTAGGAATATTGATATCACCAATGACATCATCCAGCACTTCTCTCGTTGCTTCCGCTCTAAAATTGTTCTCAACATAAATGCCTTCGCTTCCATCTTGCAAATCAAATGCTTTGAGCTTTGTAGGATGATGATTGATATTTTCGATTTCAATGAGCGCACGATTTGGCTTAAAACTAATAAATCCAAAAACAGGCGTATTCTTTGGCATCAACTTACCATTGATAGTTGCCGATTTAGTAAGGCGCATTCTTAATCTAGTATTTGCCGTTACGATTTGGTCGCCATCGACGATGACGTAAATACTTTCATCTGTATTGCCAATAATCGAAAATTCATTGGGTTTAGGCGAGGCGGCAAAGAACAATTGATGTTCCAGACCCAATTCTTTCACTTCAATTTTTTGTTCTCTTTTGATATCGGCAGAATCAATTTGTTGTGTATTCTTTTGAGCTACTTTCTTTTTTCCAAAGTTTTGATATTGCTTTTCAGAATATTGAATCTTACCTGCCTCGTAAATACTATCTACAATGCGTTCTTTTTCTCGTTCCGGAAGGTCTGGGTCATAAAAGCCCAAGGAATCAATCAGTTTTTCGTTATATATGCTGGGTGCATTGGTTTCACGTACTTCTTTTAAATCATTGATAGCATCAAGCTTGGAATCATATTCTTTTTGATTTTCTTCCAAGTCTGGAACTAAGGTCTGTTCTAGGTTTTCATTTTCACTTTCATCATCGCCCATTACTAAGAGGGAATAAGAAATCAGGAAAATAAAAATCACAGCCAATACAGCCGAAAAGACGATTTTATTTTTTTCTATCTTCATAGTTCAGTTTTTTTAAGGTGTTCTCGAAATAGTTTGTAATCAACAATCCGTGTGGATTGTTTGGAAAGTTTCTGTCAACAGGGATTAGGTTTCCAATAGAAACAAGTTCGTAGGTGTCTATTATAGAACCTCTATTGATTTCAAAGTTGGTAACAGTTCTAAAAATATACGTTCCGTTTTGTTCTTCGATTTGTGAATCAATGCTCAGGACTTTCTGAACGAGCGAATATTGTAGCAATCGGTTATAGACACCATCAGCTTTTTTTTGACGATATAGATTATCCACAGAACTATTGCCCAACCAAAGAGCTTTTTCCAAATTCCGTTCATAATTGCTTGCATCGATATTATAGAAATAGTTATGGAAAAGGTCTAAATGGGCAAGAGCTTCAACCTTAAAATTTTCTTTTTGGGTAACGAGCTTCAACGGAATAATACTGCCATCAGTATTAATGGCAAAGGCACTATTAAGGGCTTCTTTATTTGTCTTAAATGCCATCCATAGTGAAAACGTGCTGGATAGCATTGCAAAAATGACAACTGCCAACACGATAAACCTGTTCAATTTTAAGACTGCATAGATATTTTTATAAGGTGTTTTCATTTTCATTGGAATTAACTGGTAAACAATCTCAGGGTAAATGATGTGGCACGCTTGTATAACTTGAACTTTAGAAAAACAATAAACCCAACCGACCCAAGTTGAACGACTGGCGCAAAAAAGCCCTGGCCAACATCAGTTCCAAAGAGGTTTGTCCAGAAGTTCGTATTGATTTCTGTATAGAGGGCATTTACAAATACGTTGACCAAAAAGAAGGCTGGCACCAACATATAAACCGCAGCGTACAGCTTGAAAAATGTGTAGGCCAGCGAACGGAATTTTTCAAAAACTGCCAGACTGATTACCAGCGGAAAAAAGGCTTGCATTATACCCAATAAAAAATAGCGTTCTGCAAGGAACAGCGGGTAGATAAACAAATCCAAAATCCAGAGGATAAGACTAATGATAAATGCAAAAATTTTGAATCCGTAAAGTGGTGTTACCAAAGCTTCATACAAGAGCGTCATTGCCGCTTGAGCTACCTCGATAATACTTACATCTTCCTCAATAGGAATATCCTGCATCTGTAACGGCAAAAGTGCTGGCGCGGTACCTCGGTACTGTCCTTCAATAGCGACCAGAATGCCATCGAAAAAACCTAAAATCTGAGTTGAAAAAATGACTATGAGCACTATGGCAAAGTTCTTGGCCAAATCCCCAGGACTCAGCCCCCAAGAATACCCATCCTTATCAGCAATACCCTCATTGTATTTTTTAAGGATATTGACCAGAAAGAACAATACAGCGAGCGTTTTCATTCCAGCAATAGTGTATTGCGAGAAGCTACTATTCTGAATAGTTTGAAAAACAGTATCGATATATTCTAGTCCGATTGACATTATCTTTCTTTAATAGGTGGTTTCTCGATTGTTCACTTTGTCCTGCATTTTTCTGAAGGAAATGATATCGCGATAGCGTTTTGTTTTTGTCTTGATATTAGAAACCATTTGCTTTGATTCTAGTTCTTTTTCCTTCAAAACTTCAGCACGTTCAGCATCGGACATTTTTAGATTATCACTAGATAAAATTTCACCCATAAATTCAACCGTGTCCAAAGAGTTTTGAACTATCGCATCAAATGATTCCGCAACTCGTGTAACTTCCTCTGGTTTGATGTAAGGCGAGTTTAAAATATCCTGCAAATCGTTTTGCATTACATTGATAAGGCTTTGATTGTTAGCTGCTATTTCTTCAACTGCCCTAAGTTGTTGGACAACACTTGACACTTTTTCAATAGCTTCCTTGGCGTCTTTCAAAAATTGTACAGATTTGATGAGTTGACTTGTCTGTTTAGCCGACTCAACAAGCGATTTTACCAAGCTGATAAAATTGGTATTGTCATAAACTGGCATCCCCTGAGCGGTAGCACCGTTAGGCGATAAAAGGGCAATCATTAAGAATAGCCCGAACAAGATTGTTTTGATTTTTGTCTTCATAATATTATGTTTTAGATGTGAATTGAATTATTGCTTTTTCCATATCGTGATGCTCATTGTAGAGCTTCATTATTTCCTCATTTTCCTGGCCATCGGTTAAGTAAGCTGCATAGACTTCTTTAGGAACTTCAAGCCGAAAGATGTTGCTTTCCTTCCCAATCTTGATAAACATTTCGGTGTACTTCCGTGGTCCGGAAAGATTATTTTTGATGGACTTTAATTGGTTCAAGTCGTGGCTTGAAAGGTTGAGCCTTTTGACCAATTCGTTATAGCCTTTTTCATTGTTTAGGCTGTAGACTACTTGCGTATTTTCTAGTATGCTGGCTGATGTGGAATTGTTTGGAAGCTGATTGATGGATTGTAGAATAATACCAATCGCACCATTTTGTTTACGGATAGCTTGATAGTAGAATTCTACACTTTCCAGTACGTTATCAAACTTCAATTGTTTCGCAAACTCATCGAAAAGGATGATACCTTTTTCAGCTCTATTTTTCCAAATAGTTCTTTGGATTGCCGACTTTATAAGCTTTAACATTACGGATAGGATTTCCTTGTTATCCTTTACTTCATCCAGTTCAAAAACAATCAATCTTTTGTCCTCGATTTTATAGGTCTGGTCTTCACTTACTTCAAAAAGGAAGCTATATAGACCATCGCCGACATATTCGGACATTACGTGCAAAAAGCTAGTAATATTGAAATAGTCGGGATGGATTTTTAAGGTGTTCAGAAGGTCTTTCTGGTTCCGTTCTATAAAGTTGTAAAAACCATCCAGCGAATGATTTTCTGAAGTGTTGTTGTAATAGTGACGTAGTATCTTTTTAACCGAAACTGATTGTGCTTTGGTAACTTTTAAATCTGAAGCGAACAGTTCAAATAGGAAAACGGACAAGTCTTCCAACCGTTCAGGTGTCAAGTCATTTACATCACTTATATAAAAGGGATTGATGCCCAGATTTTTTCCATTTTCATAACGAAGCACCGTGTATTTCTCAGGATAGAGTTTGGCGAATTTGGTATACGAGCCACCCAAATCTATAATGACCAATCGAACACCACTTTCAAAATATTGACGTAGAATATTATTAGCCAAAAAGGATTTCCCTTCGCCAGTTGGTGCGAAAATGGCAAAATTGCGAGCCTTGATGCGCTTCTTACGCTCGTCCCAAACATCTTTGAGGACTGGAACGTTATGTTCTCTGTCATTAAAGATAATTCCGGTAGCATCGGAATTGTAATTAGTGTTATTAATGAACAAGCAAAGTGCGTGTTTTAAATCCGTTACGTATAAATCGTTATTTGAAAAGTTGGAAGAAAAACAGCAGTAACTATTTAATATATAATTCTTCCGTTCCTCACCTCTTGGATAATATGGGATAATATCCAGTTCCTTAAATTCAGTTTTGATTTTAGAACCGATTCGGCTTAAATTTTCTGGGTTTTTATCCCAATAGACTATGTTTAAATGACCACGAATAATACGTGCATTATCATCAGCATTAATTTGGTCCAGAATGTGCTGAATTTTGCCAAGTACTACTTTGTTTTGCGAACCGAAGTTTGAACTTTTGTTGAGTTCTTCAACTTTCTTATCTAGAAGCTTGCGCCACTTTTGTTTATCATCCAAATACAGGATTTGATTAACAATATGATTCTCATTAAGCGTAAGCCCTAAGCCATCAATAAACCCTTGATGAAACACGAAATCGTCAGAAGTGAATTTCTCATTGGTCTTGCTACTCTGTACACTTTCGCCAAAGCACAGTTCGCTATTGATAGCCAGGGCATCAAAATGGTTTTCGCCAATATTGACGCTTTTCTTTTCTAATATGATGTCCGTATCAAAACCTTCATTGAATCCATTGAAATAACCATTTGTGAGGTGCTGAATGTCTTTCGCTTTAAGCGGGACAAAGGTCATTTTTCGGCTATTGTTTATAAAGGAAACCGAATCACTAACCGAGCCAATGAAGCTCTTAACGTTGTCATCTAATTGTTGAACAATGCCTTTTGAAACTTTGCGAAAAGGGTTGACATATTTTGAATTATTTAGCGCCTTGTTCTTAGTGAGCGTAAAGAACAAAAAGCAACGATGTTCCATATAAGCACGTCCTTTGAAATGGTCGTGTGTAGCTTTTTCTAAAAACGTTGTATTCGGAAGTTCTTCTGAAGTGTAACTCTTTTTAAGGTAGACATCCTGTTTTTGTACTACTGTGCCAATGGGTAATGATTTTAAAGCCTGAAACCAAGCGCCGTGTATGTCCTCAAAGTCCTTTTCGGATAGGGAATAAATCTCTGGCAATGTTCCTTTATAGCACAGAACGACATTGCCGTTATTGGCAAATATGATATTGTCTTGAATATCTGTAATAGGGTTATATGTCGAAAGATTAATCTTGTTCATAATCGAAGCCCGAGTTTTTTTTGTTACTTATTATTCTTGGGAAGGCTTTAGCCATTTGAAATAATTGTGGGTTATGTGTTATTCTCGTGAGGGCTACATATAAGGCAGCATTAAACACGAGAACACTAATTATTATCCCGAAACTGAAAGAAAAGATGATAATGAGCAGCGAAGCTAAAATGGAAACCATCATCAGAGCAAACAGGGAAATAGGCAGCCCAAAAATGACTGCCCTTTTTCTAATGTTTTTATAGACCTCGAATTTCTTCATACAGTTTGGTAATCAAATCCCACTTAGTGGGTTATACTACGATTCCAATTAAATATGTGAAGATTCCGACTACAGCACCAGCAATCAAAACAAATACAAGTACTCTAGTAATCCCTTTTTTTAGGTCTGCGTTTTCCCCAAAGAAATGTCCTGCATTAAACAGGAAACCAACAAGAAAAATAACACCAAGTAGAATAGGAAAGATGGTTCGTATGGTGTCGCCCACATCATTAACGGAATCTTCAATTCCCCCAATTTGTGCGAAAAGTGATGTTGAGAGCAAAGATAAAAAAGTTGCTAAGTAGACTGATTTTTTCATAATAAAACTGTTTAGATTTTTTATTCATTTTCCTTTTTTGAAATTTACATATATTTGTACATAAATAATTGAAAATCAAATATTTGTGAATAAAATATTATTTGAAATCAATTGAATTTGATTGTTATTATTTGGCATCAAATTCTATGAATTTTTGAAGGAAAGTTGTTGATAACACGAAAATTGAAAATGAAAAAAGTGCTTAAAAACGTCAGTTTTGTCTTTTTGCTTCTAAAAATGTGCATCATTTTTGGACAAGAAACGAGTACTCAAAAACGAATCGTAATTGATGTTGGCCACGGTGGAAAAGATGCTGGTGCGATAGGTGTAAATGGCATCCAAGAAAAGGATGTTGTACTCAATATTGCAAATACCATTTTGAAGCTAAATGACAAGTTGGATAAGCCTTTGGATATTTACTTAACTAGGTATACCGATACACTCATTTCTTTATCGGACAGGACTAGGCTGGCCAAAGCACTGAATGCCGATTTGTTTTTGTCTTTGCATTGTAATCATTCAGATAATCCCAATGCTAGAGGTATTGAAGTATATGTGTCAGAGAAACAATCTAAGTATCTAGATGAATCTACTTGGTTGGCTTTTCAGTTTCAAGCAGCGTTTAAAAAAGAATTGGGTTTTGAGAGTCGTGGTGTGAAGTTTGAGGACTTTCAGGTGTTGAGAGAAACTGTAGATAATTTTGCAGCTGTACTTCTGGAATTGGGGTTTTTGAGTAATGGGAATGAAGCTAAATATGTATTAAAACTAAAGAATATCAGCACCATTTCTTTCGCTATTTTATTGAACATTGCTAATTTTTTTAAACTATAGATTTTGAGTAATTTTTATGAGGAAATAATTCGGATAATAAAATTGATAGTTCTTACTGTTTTTAAACAACTAGCTAAGGTTTTTCAGAAAGAGTTATAGAAATGCAGTCGTCTTTTCAAATAAATTACCTAGGATACTATGCCGAAAAAAATTTAACAATTGAAACTTTTAAGTTACATTTGTCAGGCTGTTTTTTTTCAAAATTTTAATTGTTTCAATATGAAAATATCTAGTAAAAACATTGGAGAAATGCTAAAAGAAGCAAGGGAGCAGAAAAATCTAACTCAGGAACAGTTAGCTCAAAAGGTAGGCAAAAAACGTGCTTATATTACAAGGATTGAAACGGAACAAGGAAACAAAATAAATCTTCAAACCTTAAGAGAAATAGTAGAAAAAGGCTTAGAAGGGGAATTAAATATTGATTTAGATTTATAGAATGGAACAGTTACTCAAAAATGCTTTTAAAGTTCAAATTGAAGCGAAACAAGGCTCAAATTTTGAGGAGTTTATTGACGAATTGTTCTTATTAAAATATGGTGCAGAAAATTACATTCCTATTCGCGGTACACGGGATAAAGGAAATGATGGGACAATTTTGACTGAAAACAAGATATTGGCTTGTTATGCGCCCAAAAAATATAATAAGTCCGATTTTACTTTTAAAGTTTTAGGTAGCGATAAGAAAGAAGGAGATTTTCCTAAATATGTAAATAACTGGAAGGAGCAATTTTGTAATTGGGAAATGCTTGTAAATCATGAAGTATCACCAGACCAATTAAGTCTAATTGAGGAACTTGAGGGGAATACCTTTATTAAGGGAATAAAGCAAATTCTACACATAATAGAAAACGATTTTACAAATAATCAAAGGCGAAAATTAGCTACCTTTTTGGGTATTGGTGAATATTTCAGACAAGATTATATCTTGGATATCATTCAAGATTTGTTGGATGATTCAAATAGAGATGACACTATTCAATTCGATAAATCAGATTTGACCCCACCAAAAGAAAAAATTGAGTTAAATTTTAATGAGGAAGATTGGGACGGAGTAAATTCCGAAATGATATTAGTTATGAAAGACTTCATAACGATTTCTAACATATTATCAGGGTATGAGGATAATGAAAAAGATTTAATAAAGCGCAGGATAATTGAAGATTACAATAAGCTTGGCGGCGATTTTAAAGCTAGATTAAATAGTTTGACAGAGGGATACACAAAACAGTATAGTAATCTCGATGATGACGGCTATAGATTAAATGTTAGAACAATTTTACTCTATATGTTCGAACAATGTTTAATAGGAAGGAAAACAAATAAAGAATGATTTTACCGCATCCAGAAAGTAATTTGAGGACCAATTTAATGGTTTTAGGAGCCGAAATTATAGGGATTATGAGCAAAAGCCCTTTTAATGAGAAGTATGTTTTGGTTGATGATGTTATGAATAAGTTTTTGAAAGTAGATAAAAATAGAACACCAGACCTCTTTTTATATGCCGTTACCTTTTTACATACTGTTGGAAGTATCGAAAAGAAAGAATACAAGATAAAATTGATTAAGAATGATACCAGTAAAGAGCAATTAAATTTATTTCAATAATGCTAATCAGACTATACTCAGAAACTAATTTAATAGACGTTATTCCGTTTCATAATGGAATAAATATCATTTTGGGTAAATACTCTGAGGATAAGGAAGCAAGAGGTGTAAATGGTATAGGAAAATCATCATTGGTGCGTCTAATTGATTTTACTCTTTTAAGTGGAAAGGCTGAAAAAAGATTTTCTAAAAAGAAATATGATTTTTTAAGAGAAGAGGAACATAGTTTGACATTAGAATTTGAAATTAATAATAAGAAGTATTTTTTAAAGAGATACTTCTCTGACCTTAAAACGGTTTTTTTGGGTAATCGCCCAGATAAGTTCGAAGAATACGAAAAGTCAGAAATGCCTAAAATACTCGAAAGCATATTCTTTCCAACTGAAAACAATGAAGTATTTTTTGAGGGGAAAAGATATGGTACTTTGATGGAGTTTTTTGTAAAAGATGATTTACAAAACCAGCAAAGAATAGACCCACTAAATTTTGTATCATACAATGCCAATGTTAGAGATAAGGCATTATACAATTTTTACTTACTTAATCTGCCTACCAAAAATCTAGTAAATTTTAATGATGTATCAAAAGACTATGAAGAAAAAAATAAAACGGTAAAGGGACTTACAAATAAAATAAAAGCAGATACTGGGAAAGAAGTAAGAGAGTTTCGCACAGAAATATTAAAGATAGAGAAGCAGATATCAGTAATTGAAAAAAGTCTCAAAGATTATAATTTTCTAGAAAATCATAAAAATATTGAGGAGGAACTAACTGATGTAATTGGTAGGATTAATGAAAAATCCACCTTATATCATACAGCGAATAGGAAGTTAGACAAACTAAAGTCTTCTTATTCTGATGTCTCAAATATCGACATTGATAAGATACAAAAACTTTATAATGAAACTTTATCAACATTCGGAAACTTTGTAAAAAAGAGCTTAGATGAAGTAATAGAGTTTAAGGAGCAACTTTTAGCTAATAGAAACAAGTATCTTTTAGATGAAGAAAAGAAACTAACGAAAATTATTGATACAGCACTTAACGACCTTGAAATCCTCGAAAAAAAGCGTAGTCAATTGTTTACATTACTTAAAGAAAAAGGAGCTTTAGATAGAATTGAAACTACTTATGAAAAATTGATTGAAGAAAAAACGCTATTAACAAGAAATACAGCCATAATCAAAGAAATTGACGAAATTGAGACTATAATGGCGGATACTGATATTATAATTTCCGAATTGAAACGTGATATAGTAAATGATGTCAATCAGGTTGATAAAAAGTTAAATGAATTAAGACTTTTGTTCCAGGATGTATTAGAGAATGCAATTTATCTAGATGAAGAGTTTGATAACTCATATTTTGACGTTACCATTAACCCTACATCCAAAAGAAATCAACTTCCTTTTTCAATAAATATACAAATTCCTAAGGCTGATGCTTTGGGGCAAGAACGTCTAAAAATAGTTTCTTATGATTTAATGGCTTTTCTTAATAGTAGATTGGACCAAAGAAATTTGCCTGATTTTTTAATTCATGATGGAGTTTTTCACGCTATCTCTAAAAGAACGATATTCAACGTATTGAACTATATGTATCACAAGGCAAACAAACTGCAAAATTTTCAATACATCCTGACTTTTAATGAAGATGAAATTGATTTTACCGAAGAGCTAAGTGACAGGTATGGTAAATTAGAGTTTAATATTTCTGATTATATAATTGCTGAATTTTCAGATACAGAAAAGGAAACACTATTTAAACGCTTCTTCTAATTTAATTTTGGTTGTAATTAATCCTTTAGTTTAACTTCCATATCACTTCCGCTTATCCCCAGCACCTTTATCAAAGGCAATCAAATTAAACAGTTCTCGCATTCTGCTACGAACTCGATTGCCATAGCGTTCTTCCAATTCTTCAGCATTTAAGTTGGTGGTTGCGTGAGTTTTGATTTTGTGTTTGGTATCGAGATAAAGTTCATATCTGGATAATAGTACTTCGCCCATTACGTTCAAGTCTTTTCCATAAAACCGTCCAGCCGGTTCAACGCCCAAATCGTCAAAGCAATAGAATTTAGTATTGCCGTATTCTTCAACAGTTTTAAAGCCAAGGTGGTTAAAACCAAAAGTTACATTCCGGCAAGGAATCATTTCGTAAGGACGTTGCATTGGAACTATGTGGCGTAGTAATTTCATAAGGCTGGTTTTACCACACCCAACAGGTCCGGAAAGTAAAATACCTTTGTCAATGTCAATACCGTAGGTAGCACAGTTCTCTTTATCCTTAATGAAGTATGAACAAAGTTTAAGCAGTATGTTTTTGTCTTCTTCATAGATTCTGAATTTCTTGCCAAACAATAGTTTTCCTTTTGCATTCAGGTAAATCAAAATTTTTGGAAAGTCATAGACAACGCTTTTGCCGTCAAACTTTCCCAGCGAATATTCCACGCCACCTTCGGTAATTTTAGAGGGGTTGTCCATAATCTTTGTTTTTAGTGGTTCGCAAGTTGTCCTTGATTTGGGACGCTTGTTTTTTATTTGACGCGTTTTTCTCGTCAAATAATTCTGTTCTGTCCATCCAATTCGTGGCTAGAGCCCGCCAATCACGAATTGCCTTACCATCGCTAGTTTGCCAGTTCCTAGTTTCATAGTGCTCGTAGAATTTTTTTCCTTCATCGGCATTAAAACCTTTTTCAATAAAAAAATCAATTACGGCCTGCCAGCCCTTTGGTTGTTTAGTACAGTTTTCTTGTTTGATATTGTTTGTAGTAGATACCAATGCTTGTCCACCTATGGGACGGTGTGGGTCTACAGCCTGTCCATTTATGGGATGGTACTGTCCCACAACTGGTTCACGTATGGGATAGTACTGTTCCGCAAGCTGTTCTAATGTGGGATTGTACCGTCCCACATCTGGTTCATCACTCGTCCCAATAATGGACATCTTGATTTTACTGCCCTTGTATGGATTATTAGATGGGAAATAGGATAGATAAAGCCACGCGTCCAAATCCGTAACACAACGATGGTAAGTGGATTTTGAGCCTATTTTAGCACAACGCATCAAATCTCTACGGTTTACATAAAATTCATCCGCAAAGCGACTGCTGTTCCATTCTTGGAACAGCGCCATATACAGACTGATATGGGTAGGATTTAGGCGGTCATCAAAATAGAACTTTTCAAAAGCCGCATTAAGTAGCTTTATATAGTTCATTACTTAAGAATTTGAACCGTGCTTTACTCGGTTGGCGGTCATTATATTCTGAATTTCCTCGGCATCGTAGTAGATAATACCGCCTACTTTGGTATAGGGCAAAGTGCCATTGATACGAAGATTTTGCAAAGTGCCTGGACTGACTTGTAACAAGTCCATAACCTCTGAAGATTTGAGATATCTTTTGAGTTTTCCAGTAGCTTGTTTGGATAATAGTTTTTTGATGTCATCGAGTAATTCCATCTTGAATTCCCGAAGGTCGTCTGTTGTAATAATACTTGTCGGCATAATAGAACGGTTTTAAAGAAAGAGGCTATCGCATCGCTATCAACTAATTTGATAGCCCCTGACCTGATTTGACTTTCGTTCTACAAATTTGAACAGCTTTAATGGATTTTATTCCCCAGTACGACCGTACTACGGTCAAAATTTAACATTTTGAAATTTGATTAGTTTTAGGGTGTTTTGAGGTGCTTGCACTATTAATTGAACTTTAAATTGTACCAAAATTTATGGAAAAGAGGATGGGAATATAATTACCGTAGGTCAACCGTAGTACGGTCTTATTTTAGCAGATAAAAGGATAGGTAAATGAGAATGGTTAGCGACTATTCCTCGCTTTTATCCATTTCTGAAAGAAGGGAAGCAATCAGCTGGTCAAGGAACAATGTTCGGCTGTTTTTACGATTCTTGATGTCTTGAAAGGTTTTGTAGATGTCTTTGGGTTCAAAATCAAATATCTGTTGCAACTTTCTAGAAAGTTGCATAATACTTTTATTGTCCTGCTTCCCGAGACCTTTTGCGCATAGTGCGTAGAGCAGCTCAACCCAATCTGTATTTGTGAATGGCCAAATAATTTTTTCAGTAGGTTTTATATTCACACTAAAACCATTCAATCTATTTTTAATAGAATGTTTCTTTTGGGCCATATAATTAATAAGGGAAGTATAGGCCTTGAACTTTCCTAAAAGCATATCTCTTGGCGTACAAAAATCAGGGTCTTGAAAATAGAATTTAGAAGTAGTGATATGATACTTATCGAGATGGTCTCTTGTGTAATATGTCTTATCAAAATGGGTTGCCCCAGATTTTACGTATTGGCCAAAGTCAAGGTTATAAAGAAAAAAGCGATTTAGTTTACCAATCTTCTTTTTTATAAATTTTAGTTGGGCAGCTCTATCAGCTTTAGGAAATTGAATTTCAAAAGAATGAATCTCTGAGAAGTATATAAGTTTAATTAATGGTACTTGTTTTATTTTTTTAAAGAAATCAATTTCATCATCAATACTTTTAAAATCATTAGCCAAAATATTTCTTTTAAAAACGGTAAGCAAATTTCTACTTAACTCGATGGAACGATAGGATAGTTCCAAAATCGGAAGATTTTCGAGCCTTATCCCGTCTAATTCTACGAGAAGATTTTCGCCTAGTGATTCTAAATCCATTTATAGCCATAAATACAGTTAAGCACCAACATTATTGTGGGCGGTCTTAGTTTGGATGGGTTGTTAGTGGTTGTTAGAATTCTTTAGTTGCGAATGTGTGGGACAGGTACTTGAAAGTAGAAGTTTTTACGACAAAGGGCGGCCAAAGAACAACTGAAATGTAATAACATAATTTTGAAAGAAGGGTATTTTATTCCGTAGATATGTACGGAATAAACCGTATTTTCCTACGGTAATTGTTATAGTATCAAGAACAACGCTACTTCGCCTTTTTTCGATATCGACTAATGAATTGTCTTCTATTTTTTACACCAGTTTTTTTATAGATATTAGAAGCGTGTTTAGAGACAGTACTTTCAGCAATGAATAAATCTTTGGCTATTTGTTTGTAACTAAGATTACTCAGAATAGATAAGGTAATTTCTATTTCCCTTCGTGTCAAGTTTTCGTAGATTATTTTCGTTTCTGCCGAGTTAATTGCCTGTTCCTTGCTCATTGCAAATACTTCATACATTTTGGTCTTGTTTTCCAAAAAATACAAATGTCGGTCTATTTCAATAATGGTTATAGCATAAAAAGCAGCATTCATAACAGTAAAAGTCAACCATTGAAAATCCCCGATTAAGGTTAATATAGGTAACAATGCAATACTTGTCACACTAATCATTGATAACCTATTACGACGTAGGATGTATTCATTTGGATTGTTTGGATGGGAAATTCTTTCATAAAACATACCTAAAAACACAAAGGCAAGAACAGAAATAGGTATGGTAAAAAGTAACCTTGAAGCGTCTAAGGAATAGGTAAAAAAGTATGGAATTAAAAATAGTATAATAAAACTTCCAGAAGACAAAATCGCTAAATTTCTAATAGAAGAATTGTACTTTAATACAATGATATCATATTCTTTATAGAGGTAGTAAACTATATAAACACATAGAGCTATGGCAACGCCATAAGTTATAATGTACTGAATAATGAGAGGACCAGGAAAGTTCTTAATTGGCAAAAATCCACCTGTTAGATTATAGGTAATAAATAAAATACCCAAAGATAAAAATCGTTTATAACCACTTGAATCTTTTCGAGTTGAGTAGTAAAGTGTAAACAATACAATGACCGTATCTAATAAAAGATAGAAAAAAGTAGTCCAATGTATTGATGTTCCAAACATTTATCTTTTTCATCTCTGCTCAAATTTGTTGGTTTCTAAATTTTTTGTGACATTCTTCCAATGAAATATAGTGCCATTCATAGCCACATATACATCTGGTTTTAGAAATTGTACTGAGCATATTGCATAACCTAAATTAAAAGGGGCATCCGTGCCATAAGATGAACCTAGAACGAATGAGCCAACCAAGACTATCGTTTTATTTAGGTTAAGTTTTCCGATATATTTTGCGGTATCTTCCATAGTGAAAGTACCGTGGGTAACTATTATTTTTTTCGCGCTCGTAGCTTTGATTTTATCAACCAAAAGCCTACGGTCATCGTCTGTAATAAAGCGACTATCTTTATTGAGGACATTCTCTATTGAATAGGAAAATGAAACATTTGCCGACCTAAAAAAATCCTCAATCGAGATTTTATTTTCTTGAGTCTGATTCTTTTCTGAATCATAGTCCAGCCCCTCAATTGTACCACCTGTTGTAATTATATGTATCATAAAATAGGACTTGTTGTGACCTATAAATATAATGGTTATTATTTGCAATGTACTTTCATTCAGCACATCACGATTTACAGGTATTCTAAGAATCTTGCCATTTCATTTTCTGCAACCGTACTGCATTGAGGATTGCAAGCAACGCCACACCAACATCAGCAAAAACAGCTTCCCACATTGTGGCAAGTCCACCTGCACCCAAAATGAGAACTATAAATTTTACACCGAATGCCAAGGCAATATTTTGCCAAACAATTCTTCGGGTAGAACGACCAATTTTTATTGCTCGTGCAATCTTGCTCGGTTGGTCGGTCTGTATAATGACATCTGCAGTCTCGATAGCAACATCGCTGCCCAAACCGCCCATTGCTATACCTACATCACTTACAGCTAATACTGGCGCATCGTTAATGCCATCGCCTATGAATGCTACTTTCGAATCAGGTTGTCTTTTGAGTTCTTCGACTTCATTCAGTTTATCTTCGGGTAATAGGTCACCTTTTGCCCAATCGATTTTTAATTCTTTAGCTATCTGTTGGGTTATGGAATCCTTATCACCAGAAAGCATTATTACTTTAGAAATCCCAGAATCCCTGATTTGTTTTATCGCTTGGTGGGCATCTTCCTTCAGTTCATCGGCAATGGTA
The DNA here is from genome assembly GCF_947492115.1 of uncultured Aquimarina sp. Lineage (NCBI taxonomy): Bacteria > Pseudomonadati > Bacteroidota > Flavobacteriia > Flavobacteriales > Flavobacteriaceae > Aquimarina > uncultured Aquimarina sp. Next base: position 737,751 of record NZ_CANLMM010000002.1, on the reverse strand, counting down.
ACGTAGCCCGCAAATTTTCTGTCGATGGCTACCATTACGATTGATTCCACAATATCATTGGTTGCAGACGGAACTTCGATGCCATTTGATGTCATCAACGCTTTATTACCTATCAAAACAGTTTTTTCATTGACCGTTCCTTTTAGGCCTTTTCCTGCAACCTCATAGACATTTGAGGCCTCTAAATCTGCGCCCTCGGCTTTATATTCCAATATAGCCTTGGCAATGGGATGGGTGGATTGTTCTTCCATTGCCATCAAGTATTTCATAAATTCCGCTTCCGAGAAACCAGAACTATTTACAACTTCCTTAATCTTAAAAACACCCTTGGTTACGGTTCCAGTTTTGTCCATTACCACTGTATTTACTTTAGTCATTGCATCCAAGAAGGACGCACCCTTGAATAGTATGCCATTGCGGGATGCAGCCCCCAATCCACCAAAATAACCTAGAGGAATAGAAATGACCAATGCACAGGGGCACGAAATAACCAAGAAAATTAAAGCTCGGTACAGCCAATCCCGAAACACGTAGTTATCTACAAAGAAATAGGGTAGAAACGTCAGGCCGATAGCGAGGAAAACCACAATTGGTGTATATACCCGTGCAAACTTCCTTATAAATAATTCTGTCTTCGATTTACGTGCGGTAGCATTCTGTACCATATCGAGAATACGGGAAATGGAACTGTCCTTAAACTCTTTGGTGGTCTCTATTTCTATAACACCATTGAGATTGATACTTCCTGCAAACACTTTATCACCCTTTGCGATGGTATCGGGTTTGCTTTCGCCCGTCAAAGCAGCGGTATTGAATGAACCTTTTTCTGAAAGTAAAATACCGTCTAATGGCACTTTTTCACCTACGCGTACCTGAATTTTTTCACCTATTTGAACGATTTCAGGTTTAACTGAAATAAAATTGGCATCACGATACACCAAAGCTTCATTTGGGCGTACATCTAATAAAGCTTTGATACTATCCTTAGAACTTTTTACGGCTGCGGCTTGGAACAGTTCACCTACTGCATAAAACAACATTACAGCCACACCTTCTGGATACTCACCAATGGCAAACGCACCCAAAGTGGCAATGGACATCAAGAAAAATTCCGTAAAAAAATCGCCTTTTTTGATGCTTTCCCAACCTTCCTTAATAACAGGAAAACCGACAGGAATGTAAGCAACTACATACCAAATTATTCGTGCCCAACCCTTGAAGAAGGGGAACATATCAAAGTAATCGAAAGCGATACCTGCAATCAGCATTACAAAACTGAAAATGGCAGGACGATAGGCCTTCAAATTTAAGCTGTTTTGAGAATTACCGTGATTATGACCATCATCGTGTGTATGTTCGCTTGAATGCTTTTGCATTTCAATGTCTCTTAGATTGAGTTTTTTCTTTTTCATAATTTTTGCAATTTCGCTCTATTTTCAATGCAACGGAAGTGCATTTATTGCCCGCTACACTTATCACAGATACCTTTGAGTACTAAATTTGCATTCTCTGCTACGTACCCATCGGGCAAGTTAATATGTGGTATCTTTTGCTCGGTCAGGCAAACGGTCTCATCACAATTATTGCAATGAAAATGTAGGTGTAAATCCTGTTCGAGTTCACAGTTGCAGCCCGGTTCACAAAGCGCATATTTTGAAATACCCGTGCCATCATCTATTTGATGTACGATACTTTTTTCTTCAAACTTTTTGACGGTTCTGTATAGGGTAGTCCTGTCAGCTTTCTCGAAAGCGTTTTCGATATCAGTCAATGCAGCTGCGGCATCCTTTTCTACAAGATATTTATAAATTAGGATGCGCATAGCCGTTGGGCGTAATCCTTTGTTTTTCAATGTTTGTTCTATTTCGCTCATTATTTTGTGTTTTTTATCAATGTCCTTCTTCTTCGGATTCGCCCTTTTTCATTTCCGCCATCAAATAGTATGCATTGTTATAGGCATATTTCGTATTCGATTCTTGGTCGGTAAGAAAATTAACTACAATCCATTCGCCATCTTGAATACCTTTTGTGATTTCCACAGGAACAAAGTTCCAGTTTTTATCTTCATTTTCGACCACAAAAACATAAGACCTATCACCATCTTTTGCAATAGCACTTTCTGGCAATGCGGTTGTCATATCGTTGTTTGTCAGAATACGTCCTTTTATATACATTCCAGGTATTAGATTGCCTTCCTTGTTCTCAATTTCTGCGTGAACGTGCAATGCCTTGGGGTTTTGTTCAAAGGTTTTACTGATGGAATAAATTTCAGCCGTCAGTTCCTTTCCGGGAACAGATTGCACTTTGAACAAAACTTTCTGCCCTTTTTTTACTTTGTAAACATCCTTTTCAAAAACCATTAAGTCCGCGTGCACGTGGTGGGTATTCACAATTTCAAACAGGTCAGTCTGAGGTTCTACGTACTGTCCTGTTTTAACTTCTACTTTTTGAACAAACCCTTCGATGGGACTTCGTAAAGCCACACGCTGATAAATTGTACCATTTCTCACACCAGATGCGCTAACGTTCAATTGTAGCAGTTGTGCTTCAAGTCCACTCGCCATACTTCGGGAAGCCTGATATTCCGCTTCCGCCTTTTGAAAATTGGCACCGCTGCTTACGCCAGCATCGTATAAAGTTTTTTGTCTTTCAAATTCCTTTTTAAGAAATTGACTATTAGTATATGCGTTGAGATAATCCGTTTGTTTTTGAATGATGTTGGGATGTGAGAGATAGGCAACGGTTTGGCCTTTATTGACCTTATCACCCTCGATAACCTCGATAGAAACCACATTTGCACCTACAACTGAAGTAATAGTTGCTTCATTCTGTGGTGGAACTTCCAGTTGTCCGTTTGCTTCTATATATCCGCTCATATTGCGCATTCGCAAAGTATCAACTTTCATTTGTAGCACATCAAATTGTTTGTTTGTGAGCATTACTTCTTCAGCTTCGCCTTCTGAGTGCGCTTTTTCCATTTCGGAATTTCCCTCTTTGTTATTGGCTGTCTCGGATTTAGAGTCGCCACAAGCCGTTAGACCTAAGAGCATCATAAATAGTCCGATAACTGTATATTTAGATAAATTTTTCATTTGTTATTTTTTGAAATATTGTAATTCGAAAACTGATTTTAAGTAATTGTCAAGAGCATCTAATGCATCTATTTCGGTCTGTATGGCATCACGTATGATTTGCGTGAATGCTGCATAGTCTACCGCCCCTTCCTTATAGGCAAGCAGTGCACCTTTGCGTTGTTCTTCTGCAAGTGGCAATGCCTTATCTCTATAAAAATGCCAAGATACTTTCCATTTTTGATAGGCTTGTATTGCTTGCTGATATCCAGATTGCAGTTGTCGCTGAGTAAAATCGGCATTTGCTTTTGCGATTTCGCTATCTATTTTAGCGGCTTTTGCTTGGCTACGTTCTGAACCAGAAAATAGCGGAACAGAAATCCCTGCCTGATAGCTGTAAAATCCACTATTGCCATTTACCCGTTGAAGTCCACCCTGCAAATTGAAATTGGGTAATAAATCGGCACGCGCTGAATCATAGTTAGCTTCCGCTTCGGAAATACGTTTTTGAGAAAGTACTAGTTCGGGATGGTTGCCTAAATCCGTGTCCATTCCTAATATTGAAACCTCACTTTCATTCAATGTTTCAGGAACAGAATAATAGATATCCGTTAACAACCATAGATTGAGTTTTTGCAAGGCAATGGCGTAATCGCTTTCTACCTGTTGTAATTTGTTATTAATTTGCAAGGCCTGATTTGTAGCTGATGAATATTCCAATTTTGAAATGGCTTCTACATCAAAGTTCAATTGGATAGCCTTTTCAAATTGAGAATAAATAGAATCCAGTTCACGGTAGAGTTCAAATTTCTGCCTTTGCTGATATGCTTGTGACCAAGCCCTTTTTACTTCTTGTTCTACTTGAAGTTCAGAAAGGTCGAGAGCTGTTTCGGCCAAAGCGATACGCTGTTTTTGCAAACGCTTTTTTGCACCGATACCGAATAGGTTGATATTCTGTTGCCCCAAACCAACCAAAGTGTAAATACCCTGACCATCCGATATTTCTTCACCACCCGTAAAAACCTGGGTCTTACCAAAATCGTAAGCCGTACCCTTGAGAGAATTTTGTCTTTGAATTTCCAACTGTTTCGTTTTTAATAGCGGATAGTTTTCCTTTGAAATTTCAACTGCTCTTTCTAATGAAATTTCAGGCAGTGTATCGCTCTGTTGAACTTGTTGTGCTTTTACAAAAGTGGATGTAAACAGCAAGCAGACCACCGCAGTTGCGGTCACCAATTTTGGATTAAACTTTGCTTTGTGTTCCGAACGTCTTTCTACCCATTGGTAAAAAATTGGAAGGATAAAGAGCGTCAAGAGCGTGGAAGTTATCAATCCGCCAATGACTACAGTTGCCAAAGGTCGCTGTACTTCAGCCCCTGCTGAAGCTGAAATCGCCATAGGAAGAAAACCTAAAATATCAGTAAATGCTGTGAGCATTATAGGGCGTACCCTGCGTTTTGTACCTTCAATAATTCGGTCTTTAAGATTAGTTACACCTTCCTCTTTTAACTCGTTCAGTCCGCTAATCATTACCAACCCGTTCAAAACAGCAACACCAAAAAGCACAATAAAACCAACCCCTGCGGATATGCTAAAAGGCATATCCCGAAGCCATAGGGCGAACACACCACCAATGGTTGCCATTGGGATGGCTAGATAAATCATCAAGGTCTGTGGAAAGGATTTTAAGGCGAAATAAATCAATATGAATATGAGCAGTAAGGCAATGGGAACGACCGTTTTCAATCGCTCGCTCGCTCGTTCCAGATTTTCAAATGCACCACCATATCGGATAAAATACCCTGGTGGCAAATCAAGGTTTGCGTCAAGTTTGTCTTTAATCTCGTTAACTAGGGATTCTACATCGCGCCCACGTACATTTACACCTACATAGGTTCTACGGTTGGTATTGTCTCGACTTATCTGCATCGGTCCGGGAGTATACTCAATATCTGCAAGTTCCTGAAGAGGTATCTGTGTACCACTCGGCAGATTAACATACAGATTTCTAATGTCGCTGATATCAGTTCGGTTCTGCTCGTCGAGCCTTACAACCAAATCGAAACGTTTTTCACCCTCAAAAATGACCCCTGCATAACCGCCAGCGAAAGCGGATTGTACTATGGTATTGAGTTGGTCGATACTCACCCCATATTGTGCGAGCTTGTTACGATTATATTTAATGGTCATCTGTGGCAATCCTGAGGTAGCTTCAGCCCTCATATCGCCGATACCAGGGGTACCTGCAATGATTTTAGTAATTTCTTCTGCTTTTGCGGACAACACGTCGATATCTTCACCGTAAATTTTAATCGCCACATCTTCACGGATACCTTCTAACAATTCGTTAAACCTCATTTCGATAGGTTGGGTAAACTCATAATTGACACCAGGTATAATACTTACTGCTTCCTTAATCTTATCAATAAGTTCATCCTTGCTCTCGGCGGATGTCCATTCATCTTGAGGCTTTAGAATAACAAATACATCCGCAAAGTCCATAGGCATAGGGTCAGTGGGTACTTCGGCAACACCTATACGACTTACTATTTTATCCACTTCTGGAAATTCGGCCTTTACGATACGTTCTATCTTGGTGGTGGTTTCAATGGTTTCACTTAACGAGCTTCCGGGTTTAAGAATGGCGTGAAATGCAATATCACCTTCATCTAGTTGTGGAATAAACTCACCACCCATTTTAGTAAACATAAATACGGCAAAGGCAAATATTGCAACTGCAATCCCCACTATCCATTTTCCTTGGTTCAGTGTTTTTATCAAAAGCGGTTCATACTTGTCCTGTACCCATTGCACAAAACGGTCGCCCCACGATTTTTTTTCGGTTTTGGGCGGTTTCAGTAGCAAGGCAGACATCATTGGCACATACGTAAGGCAAAGAAACATAGCGCCTATCATTGCAAAAATAAACGTGAGCGCCATTGGCCGGAACATCTTACCCTCAATCCCTTCCAATGCTAGAATGGGTAAGAATACGATAAGGATAATTAACTGTCCGAAGAAGGCTGCATTCATCATTTTTTTGGATGCATTTGCGGCAATATCATCACGCTTTTCCTTGTTCAACGTCTTCTTTTTAAGGACGTAGCTTCCCATTAAAAATACACTGGCTTCAACAATGATAACCGCCCCATCTACTATGATACCAAAATCTATAGCACCTAAACTCATAAGGTTTGCCCACACATCAAAAACGTTCATAAGAATAAATGCGAACAATAGTGAAAGCGGTATAGTAGAAGCTACAATAAATCCGCCACGCCAGTTTCCCAACAAGAAAACCAATACAAAAATTACGATGAGTGCACCTTCCATTAGATTGTTGCGCACAGTTCCTGTGGTTTCACTTATGAGCTTACTTCTGTCCAGTAATGGTTGAATAATCACACCTTCGGGCAGTGATTTCTGTATTTCGTCCATCCTATCTTTAACACGAACAATAACTTCGTTTGAGTTTGCCCCTTTAAGCATCATTACCAGACCGCCTACGACTTCACCTTCACCATCCTGTGTTAATGCCCCATAGCGAACAGCAGAACCAAAACGTACATTGGCAACATCGCTTACGGTAATAGGAATCCCGTTTTCGTTTTTAATAACAATTTTTTTAATGTCATCAAGACTACGAACCAGACCTTCGCCACGAATGAAGTTAGCCTGATGGTTCTTCTCAATGTAAGCGCCCCCAGTATTTTTATTATTCGTTTCCAATGCTACGAATACATCGGCAATTGTAAGTCCAATGGCTTTTAGTTCATTCGGGTCTACAGCAACCTCATATTGTTTTATTTTTCCACCAATAGCATTGATTTCCACAACGCCAGGTACCATTGCCATTTGCCGCTGTACAATCCAATCTTGCATTGTACGTAAATCGGCCAAGGAATATTTATCCCGAAATTCAGGATTTACTTTCAAGGTGTATTGATATACTTCCCCCAAGCCTGTCGAAATAGGTCCGATAGAAGGTTGCCCAAGCCCTTCAGGAATCTGTTCGCGTACTTCTGTTAGTTTTTCGGAAACAAGTTGACGCGGTAGGTAAGTTCCCATATCATCATCAAAAACGATGGTTACTACGGAAAGCCCAAAACGAGAAATTGAGCGAATTTCCTTGACGCTAGGCAGATTGCTCATTGCTAGCTCTATTGGGTAGGTTACGAATTGCTCAATATCTTCTGTTCCCAGATTGGGCGATTGTGTGATGACCTGTACTTGATTGTTTGTAATATCTGGTACGGCATCAATAGGAACTTGGGTCATACTATATATTCCCGCACCAATTAAGACAAGCGTGAGTAGACCGATAATAAATTTATTATTGATTGAAAAATCAATGATTCTGTTAATCATATTTAAGGGTATTAATTCAGTTGAACTACAACGGTACACTTTCGCGCAAGCGAAGTGTGCACTAATTATGTTTCCAAAAAGGGAACACATTAAAGCAGGATATAACTATCCTATACATAACTGAATTATACCTGTGGAGGCTGAAAAAGAGAATGAGAAAAGTCTTTACCTAAACTATCAAAGTGAGTAAAGTTTTCTTGTGGTATCGCTGGTTGAAGTGGCTCAAAATGAGTTATACCAAAATCTAACGTATGCACGTGGCAGCAATGACAATGACAGAAAGGCGAACATAATTCACAGTCTTGGTCGTGTTCACCATCAAAATCAAATACTGAAGTAATTTGGGAATCATCTTTAACGTTCCCTACATCGCTACAAGGCACTATATTTAGTGCCAAAAAGTAAATTGATAATATGAATGTGAAATATTTCAAGTTACAAAGATAAATTTTTTTTCGTGCAACTGAGTTGCAAAAGTGAGTTACATTATTGTACAGAATCAATCACGCTTCCACACGTTAGCATTTGTTCGCCGTAATAGGGGTTACTAATTTCCTTATCCGCACTCATCCAAAATGCCCCTTTGTTGTTATTCGCCATAGGACATTTTTGAATGTATACCTGCTGTTGTAGACCTTCTATGGTCTTAATAATCGGCACAAAATTCTGATTGAGTTCAACAAAATGAATTCGTTGGTTTTCTATATCATTATTTTCAGAAATTGACGATAGCATTTGTTTGATTTTTATGAAATGAGTTTTTTCCATTTTCCCTAACTCAGATTCTGGAACCAATTGTATTTCTTGCAACATCGCTCTTGAAAAAGTGGAAACAGCTGAAACATCGCTATCCACAAAAGCGTCTTTCATTTTTAAATAAGGCTCAAGACTTTTTATGAAAACCTCTTTGACGACTTTTTGAAATTTCATTTTCATAGTTGAAGTAACATTGCTTTTATTTTCTGTGCCATTTTGTATTCCTAAATGACCTTCGTGACCCGTCATTGTTTTTCCGCCTGATTTGTTCATCATTGATTTTTTGCCTTGTAATTGAGCAGCTGCATCTACCGTGAACGTTCCATTGGTAACTATTTCATCGCCTTCTTGTAATCCAGATACCACTGTAAAAGTGTCACCAACGCGATTACCAAGTGTTATTTCTTGCATTTCAAAAACGGGTTCATTAGGATTGGTCTTTTTGTAAACCAGTGAACGCTCGCCTGTCCACATTACTGCGCTTGCAGGAATTTGAAGACTGGCTTTGGCCTTATTTGATGCGCTCTGAACTTTACCTTTTACAAACATCCCTGGCTTAAAAATTCCTTTGTTGTTTCTTAAGTTGGCTCGTACTACTACAGTTCTTGTCTGGGTATTCAAAACGGGGTCTATGAAAGAAACCGTAGCATCAAATACCGTATTGGGATAAGCATTGGTTGTAACCTTGATTTTTTGTCCTTTCTTGAATTCTGAAATTTGATGTTCATAGGCATCAAATTCTGCCCAGACGGAATTTAGATTACTCACTTTAACGATGGGTTGCCCTTGCTTAACGTAATCGCCTTCAGAGGCTATTTTTTCTGATACCGTGCCGCTAACGGTTGCGTATATAGGAAAGTTTTCTCTAACTTTTCTTGATTCCTCAATACCATTGATTTGGCTTTCCGAAAGCTTCCAAAGTTTTAGTTTGTTCCGTACCGCTTTGTATAGTGAGGGTTGTGATTCTTTGAGCGAAGCTGCGGTAATCAATTCCTGTTGAGCTGCTACCAAATTAGGGGCATAAATGGTGGCTAATAATTGCCCTTTTCTAACTTCCTGACCTTCAAAATTGACATTAAGTCGTTCAATCCTACCATCAAAATAGCTGGCTTGAATGGCGTTTTCTTCCTCATTCATTTTGATTTTCCCTGAAAGGGAAATCATATTCTCGCTATCTGCCATTGCATTGCCTACAATAGTTGTTTGAACATTTGCCAATGCCATTGCATTTTTGGTCATTTTTATTTCGTTCATTGCTAGACCATCCGCACTTGATTCTGCTGGAATTAAATCCATTCCGCATATAGGGCAATCGCCTGGTTCTGGTTGCATAATTTGTGGATGCATAGAACACGTCCACATTTGTTCAGCACTTTCGCCTGAATGGTCGTGTGTTTCGAGTGTATCAGCCTTGTTATCGTTGGTTGAATTCCCAAATATTAGCCAGCCACCAAGCAGTCCTGCAAGAACTGCAATACCTAAGTATAAAATGTTTTTATTCATAATTTTTCGATTTTAAGTAAATATCTAATCAATTTTTTTGGAACGTAATCTCAGGGCATTGACTATCACTGATACAGAACTAAAACTCATCGCTAAGGCAGCTATCATCGGCGAAAGCAGAATTCCGAAGAACGGATAAAGTAACCCCGCTGCAACGGGTATTCCCAAGGTGTTATAAATAAGCGCAAAGAATAAGTTTTGCTTTATATTCTTCATCACAACATCACTGAGATTCCTTGCTTTGACTATACCGTGCAAATCACCTTTAACCAACGTAATAGCAGCACTTTCTATAGCTACATCAGTTCCTGTTCCCATTGCGATACCCACATCGCTTTTTGCTAAAGCAGGGGCATCATTGATACCATCGCCTGCCATTGCCACCACGTTACCATTTTTCTGTAATTTTTCGACTTCCTGCAACTTATTTTCTGGTAGCATTCCTGCTTGAAAATCTGCAAGATTCAGTTCTGTAGCAACAGCTTGTGCGGTATCGTGATTATCGCCCGTAAGCATTATTACCGCAATGCCTTTTTCCTGTAGTTCTTTGATAGCCTTCGCGCTTGTTTTCTTGATTTTATCACCTATAACAACATAACCTTCCACGCTTTCATCAATTGCCAGATACGAGACTGTTTTACCTTGTTTTTGATAGTTCTGGGCTTCATTTTCCATCATTTCAGAAAGCTTAGCATTGGCATATTCCATCATTTTGGAATTACCGAGTGCAATCTTTTTTCCATTCACATTGCCTTCAACACCTTTACCAGTAACAGCGTTGAACCCATCCGCTTTTAGAAATTCGGTTTTTTGTTCCCTGCCATATTTGACCGTGGCTTCTGCCAAGGGGTGTTCACTCTGGCTGTTCAAGGAAACGATATATTGTAATACTTCGCTTTGGCTAAAGTTTTTGTCATCAAAAGAACCCGCTTTTTCCACCGTAGGTTTTCCTTCAGTTATCGTTCCAGTCTTATCGACAATAAGCGTATCTACCTTGTCCATTTTTTCAAGAGCCTCTGCATTTTTGATAAGCACCCCATTTTGCGCGCCTTTACCAACACCCACCATAACAGACATAGGCGTGGCAAGTCCCAAAGCACAAGGACAAGCGATTATTAATACGGCAATGGCATTGACCAAAGCATAAACATAGGTTGGTTCTGGTCCCCATATCGCCCAAACACCAAAGGTTATCAAAGCGATTATTACCACAACTGGAACAAAATATCCAGATACCGTATCTGCTAGTTTTTGGATGGGTGCACGGCTACGACTGGCATCGTTGACCATTTGGATAATCTGGGAAAGCAAGGTATCCGACCCTACTTTTTCAGCTTTCATTAGGAAAGATTGATTGCCATTTATCGTTCCACTACTCACTTTGTCTTCTACGGCTTTATTAACTGGAATCGGTTCGCCTGTAATCATTGATTCATCTACCGAAGTTTCACCTTCAACGATTACCCCATCTACTGGAATTTTATCCCCAGGTTTTACACGAAGTATATCCCCAAGTTCAATTTTGTCAATAGCTACTTCAATCTCTTCACCATCAACGACCTTAATGGCTTTATTGGGTGCGAGTTTTAAAAGTTCCTTTACTGCGGAATTGGTCTTACTGTGTGCACGAGCTTCTAAAACCTGTCCGAGAAGAACCAATGTTAGAATAACCGTAGCTGCTTCAAAATAAACGTGAACAGTATCAGCCGCGGTCTTAAACTGGTCTGGAAAAACATCAGGAAATATCATCCCAAATACACTAAATAACCACGCCACACCTGCACCAATACCTATTAGCGTAAACATATTGAGGTTCCAAGTCTTAATACTTATATAGGCTCTTTCAAAAAACATCCAAGTAGCATAAAATACTACTGGAATTGATAATGCGAACTGAATCCAATTCCAATATTTCTGTTCCAATATATTGTACAATGGGTTATTGGCCAATACTTCGCTCATTGCGATTAAGAAAATTGGTAACGTAAATGCAGTTGAAATCCAAAACTTCTTTAGTAGCTTTTTATAGGTCTTTTCTTCCGCAGAAAGGTCTGGTTGCATCGGCACTAAATCCATTCCGCATATAGGACAAGCGCCAGCTTCGTCTTTCACAATCTCTGGGTGCATTGGACACGTCCATTGCTCACTTGAAGTAGATAAACTTTGTTCTTCAACCAAATCCATTCCACAAACAGGGCAGTCACCTGGCTTGTCATAGGTCTTATCGCCTTCGCAATGCATCGGGCAGTAGAACGTTCCCGTTCCTTGCCCTTTTGCTGCTTTCTCTTTTTTATCTACAACCTTATGATGTTCGCCTAGAGTCTGAATACTGTACGAACCACCATCTTGCTTCAAAGCTTCCTGAAACTTCTCGATGGGAATATGGGATTCCATTTCGATGACCGCTTCAGCTTTTTCCAAATCTACGGATACGTTAGTCACACCTTCCACATTGGAAAGTGTTTTATCGACGTGAGTTTTGCAACCGTTGCAGGTCATTCCGTGGATGTGATAGGTGTGTTTCATTTGCTATCTATTTAATAGTTTCAGAAATGCGACCACATTTTAGCATCTTATTCCCATAATAGGGATTGCGAATTTCTTCATCTTTAGATAGCCAATACCCACCTTTATTGTTAAAGGCCATTGGACAGAACTGCTTATATACTTCGCCATTTGAAATAGATTTTTCTACAACGGAAGTCATCTTTTCGGTAACATCAGAAAATAAAGTACGTTGTATCTCAATATCATTTGTTTCTGAAATTTTATAGAGTATCCCTTTTAAATCTGCGTCATCTGTATTATCCATTAGCATTTTTGCCCCAGATTGGGCTTCGTTGACATCTGAGTTTACTAATGCGGTTTTCAAGTGGATATAGTGCTGAAATTGTTTGTCAACATTATCATCATTGAAGGTTAATTTGGTTGTTTTGGCAACTTCATCTTTGGAACTTGATGTGTTGTTTTGATTTTTAGGTTCATTCTTGCAAGAAATAAAACTTACCATTGCAAGTAGAAATACTGTTGTTCTGAATTGTGTCTTCATATCTGTCATTTTTTAAATAATTAATTTATTAAGTAATTGATAATTGCCGATTGCGTATAGTACATCCGCACCGATTCTATTTGATTGGTTTGAAATTTCAATTGTAATTCTTGTATGTCAAGCACGTCATTAAAATCTATAGTGCCGGTCTCATAATTTTTTAACAGAATTTCTTCTGCATCCTTTGCCTGTTTGAGATTTCTTTCCTGTATATTGAATTTAATCCGTGCTTGATTTCGTTGGGATTTTGCTTGTGCGAAAGCGGTTTCTAACGTATTTAACCGCTCATCTTTTTGCAGTTCGATTTCCTTTTGTCTCAACTGATTCTGTTTGGAAACCGAGTTGTACTTATTATTGAAAATGGGAATAGAAAGCGTAACCATTGGCATTACAATATCCTTTCCGTTATCACTAAAGTTCATTTCTGGCCGTTCTGCAACTGGCACATAGTCTAACCCAAACCCAATATTTGGCGCACTCTCTTTTTGATTCAAAAGTTCAGACTGTTCGATGGATTCGTAGAGCTTGTCGTATTTCAGTAGTTCAGGATTGAGGGTCAATCCTTCTTTACTAAAAACAGGGTCTTCCATTGGAATTGTCATTTCTGTGACGACTTCTACACCAATACTTTCCTTACGGTTCAGTAGATTATTAAATACAGTCTGTTCTGCGAGATATCCTTCTTGCAAAACTTCTTTTTGTTGTTGTAGTTCGTTTTGGCGAATCTGCAATCGCAGAACATCCACAGCAGAGGCTTTACCAACTTCTACTGATGTCAATGCCAACCGTTCGTAGGTTTTCAGTAACTGAATATTCTCGTCCAATACATCCTGCTTAGCTTTATTAGCATACAAACTGTAATACGATTGGGCGACCGAGAGTGCTAGTTTTCGTTTCGCAATGGCGATTTCCACAAAATCAGTTTCCGCCATTGAGCTGGCGTAATTTTCTCTTGCCGTTATAGTACCGAACCACGGCAACATTTGAGATACGGAAAATCGAGCACGTTGCGCACCCGTTCTGGTTTCTGGTTCACTTAAAAAATATCCTGCACTAATTGTGGTGTTGGGCAATGTATTGACCTCATTTACCTTTTCTTGGGCAATGTTATACCGCAATTCATACGCTTGGATATCTGGATTGTTCGCCTCTGCTTCTTTAATGTAGGATTGCAGTTCTTGTGCTTTCGCGAAAGCGGAAACAAGCAAAAGGCATATTATGATTATTATATTTTTCATTTGCTAGCTCGTTTTAATTGGAATTCTTTTTTCATACTGAACAGGACAGGAACTACAAAAAGCGTAATCAATGCTATGAGCATTCCACCAAAACTTGGTATGGCCATTGGTATCATAATATCACTTCCACGACCCGTTGAAGTCAAAATTGGTAGTAATGCCAATATGGTTGTTGCTGTGGTCATTAGGCAGGGGCGGATTCGTTTTTCACCAGCTTCTACTATGGAATCACGTATTCCTTTTTTATTCTCAGGGGTGTTTCGGTCAAACGTTTGTGTAAGGTAAGTTGCCATTACAACGCCATCATCGGTAGCAATACCGAATAGCGCAATGAACCCAACCCAAACAGCCACACTCAGATTGATGGTGTGCATCTGGAACAAATCCCGCAGGTTTTCACCAAAGAAGTTGAAGTTTAAGAACCAGTCTTGACCATAGAACCATATCATTAGGAAACCACCTGCAAAGGCAACGGCAATACCCGTAAATACCATTAGCGAAGTAGCAACTGAACGGAATTGGAAATAGAGAATTAAAAATATGATAGCGAGTGCCAATGGAACAACCACAGATAAAGTTTCTTCTGCTCGTAACTGATTTTCATACGTTCCTGTAAATTGATAGTTGATACCTTTTGGTACTGTCAATTCGCCACTATCGATTTTGTTCTTTATTAATGCCTGGGCATTTTCAACCACATCTACTTCAGCAAAGCCATCAAGTTTATCAAAAAGGACATAACCCACTAAAAAAGTATCTTCACTTTTTATGACCTGCGGTCCTTGCTCATAACGTATATCTACCAATTCGCCAAGTGGTACAGGGCTTCCTTTTTCGACAGGCACATAAATATTTTTTAAATCCGTTGGATTTTCACGCAGTTCCCGGGGGTAGCGTACACGCACAGCATAGCGTTCCCGACCTTCAACGGTTTGTGTCAAAGGTATTCCGCCCACCGCTACTTGCAATATTTCCTGCACGTTCATTACTGAAATACCATACCGTGCAAGTTGTTCTCGTTTAATGTCAATGAGTAAATAAGGTTTCCCAACGATACGGTCAGCGAAAACAGCTTGCTCTTTAACACCTTCCGCTTGTTTCAAAATAGCTTCGAGCTGAAGACCGAAATCTTCGATTTCACTCAAATTCTGGCCTTTGACTTTGATGCCCATCGGTGCACGCATTCCTGTCTGCAACATCACTAATCTAGTTTCAATGGGCTGTAACTTTGGTGCCGAAGTGATACCAGGTAACTTCGTTACTCGTACAATTTCATTCCAGATATCATCTGGATTTTCAATTTCAGGTCGCCAGTTTCGATAGTACTCACCATCATCATCAGGAATCAACTCATTCCTTGTAACAGTTGTTTGTAATTGGGATGTTTTGTAGTCTGCACCTTTCTTTATTTCATTATTAGGATTGATAATTAGTTTGTCATTTTTGAGAACAAAAAGACCATCATCATTGACTTTGTAACGTTGATGTTTTCCTCTTGAGTCCATCATATACTCGGACTTGTACTGAATCACATTTTCATACATCGATAGGGGTGCAGGGTCAAGGGCAGATTCCGTTCGTCCTGACTTACCAACGACCGTTTTTATTTCAGGAATAGTGGCAACTGCCATATCCAATTGTTGTAAAATTCGTTTGTTTTCTTCCACCCCTGCGTGCGGTAGAGAAGTAGGCATCAACAAGAATGAACCTTCATTGAGCGATGGCATAAATTCTTTGCCTGTATTTCTCATAATCAAAACACCAAAAATGATGATGGCCGTAGGTACGGAAAGGAATAGAAATTTATTGCGTAGAGCCCATCTTAAGATTCGTGTATAATAACGACGGAAAACCCAAAATGTACCCAGTAGACTAAAGCAAACTATACTGACAAAAATTAGGTTCATCACTATACTTCGGTCAAACCCTAACGGACGCCAATATTCAGCCAGCAAGAAAACGATAGCTACAGATGAAATAATGATGTTTACTAGATTTGCTTTCTTTTCTGTCAGCCTACCTTGTAAACTGATTATTCCAGAAGCACCAAATGCAATCAATATTAGACCAAGCCAGTATCCATAAATCAACGCAATTATCCCTGCAACAATCAGAGAAATATTAAGGATATATCTAAACGGGTTTTTCAGGCTCTTCTTTCGAAATAGAAAAGCGGCAAATGGCGGAATTAAAAATAGGGCGACTATAATGGATGCTGTAAGTGCCATTGTTTTCGTAAAGGCTAATGGACGGAACAGCTTGCCTTCAGCACCTACCATTGTAAATACTGGGATAAAACTAATAATGGTTGTAAGTACAGCTGTAAGGATAGCACCCGAAACTTCCGTGGTCGCATTGTAAACTACTGTGTTTATCGGTAATTTATTTCCTTGGGCATCTGTACTTTCTACATCTAAGTGTCTAATGATATTTTCAGAAAGAATTACCCCTACATCTACCATTGTACCAATGGCTATTGCAATTCCTGAAAGTGCAACGATGTTTGCATCTACATTAAATAATTTCATCGCGACAAAGACCATCAATACTGCAACTGGTAATAATCCTGAAATTAAAATAGAAGCTCTAAGATTAAATACCATTATGATAATGACAAGAATGGTAATCAGAATTTCCAAGGTTAAAGCTTCATTGAGTGTTCCCAAGGTTTCCTGAATGAGTTCGGTACGGTCATAGAAAGGAACTATGGTAACTTGTGATGTGCGGCCATCTGCTAGTACTTTAGAAGGTAGTCCAGCACTTAAACCATTGATTTGGTCTTTTACGTTATTAATGACTTCCATAGGGTTTGCACCGTATCGAGCCACAACCACACCGCCGACAACTTCCGCGCCTTCTTTATCAAGAATACCACGTCGTGTAGCTGGTCCTAAATGGACTTTGCCAACGTCCTTTATTCTAATAGACGTGAATTCTTTAGAGGTAACAACTGCATTTTCGATATCGGCAATCGACTTTACATAGCCTAGACCACGAACCAGATATTCGGCTTGGTTCATTTCCAACGTCTGAGCACCGATGTCTTGATTACTGTGTTTAACAGCTTTTACAATATCAGTCAGCCCAATGTTATACTGGCGCATCAATTCAGGATTTACGTCCACTTGATATTCCTGAACATAACCACCAATAGAAGCAACTTCTGAAACACCGCTTGCCGATGAAAGCGCATATTTTACGTAATAGTCTTGAATGCTACGAAGTTCCTGTAAGTCCCATCCACCTGTAACATTGCCATCTTTATCACGACCTTCTAGTGTGTACCAGAAAATCTGACCTAACCCCGTTGCATCAGGCCCTAAAGCTGGGTTTACACCATCGGGTAATAGCCCACTTGGAAGTGAGTTGAGTTTTTCAAGAATTCGACTTCGTGACCAATAGAATTCTATATCTTCTTCAAAAATGATATAGATGCTCGAAAATCCAAACATTGAGGAGCTTCTAATGGTTTTTACCCCTGGTATTCCTAATAAGGAAGTTGTAAGCGGATAGGTAATTTGGTCTTCAATATCCTGAGGCGAACGCCCTTGCCATTTGGTAAAAACGATTTGCTGATTTTCGCCAGTATCGGGTATGGCATCTACGGCCACAGGGTTGCTTGGCAGAACGCCCGTTTCCCAACCAAAGGGTGCATTAACAATACCCCAACCCACAAATAGAGCGAGCATCAGTACTGCAACGAGTTTGTTTTCGATTAAAAATTTTATGCTTTTATTGAGCATATAGAATGATAATTAGACAGTTATACAAAAGTTGGTTATGATGTGATTCTGAAAAAAGAACACAACAAAACGAGCCCAAAAACGGAAATACCGCAGGGCGAAAAGGTTACTGTCTAAAAATCAAATTAAATATGTCTCGTACAGGGTTTGTACATCCCGTTCAATAAAAGGGGGCGAGTAATCCTTGAAAGTAACGATGTTTTCGTCAAGACCTTCAAAGAGATTTATATATGT
Organism: uncultured Aquimarina sp.; assembly: GCF_947492115.1. Taxonomy (NCBI): domain Bacteria; kingdom Pseudomonadati; phylum Bacteroidota; class Flavobacteriia; order Flavobacteriales; family Flavobacteriaceae; genus Aquimarina; species uncultured Aquimarina sp. Next base: position 719,789 of record NZ_CANLMM010000002.1, on the reverse strand, counting down.
GAAGAAGAATGAAGCAACAAAAGTTTGTTGCTCAAATGTTAGCTTATCAAAAGATATTTTTAAATCTTGGTTGCCTTCTTTTACAAGTTGTTGGTCAGTACAACAATCTTTTTCAGTCATTGAAGGATTGTCACAACTCTCAGTAGGCTGTGCTTTTTCCATACCACAGCTTTCTGCTTCCGTAAAAATAGAGAAGTCAACTAAAGAATCCCCACAATAGTGCATATCAACTGTAAAGGACATTGTAGTAAGCAAAACTACAAAAGCCATCAAAACAGATAATATCTTATGGAAAACCTTTTTCATTAATGCAAAATTACAAAAATTTAACAGTTTTTATTGGGATTAACAGAACTTTAATTTTGGAAACACAGCTTTTCCAAGCTTTATATCTAAATAATTCTATCAATATTATTCACAATTAGTTGGTCCTGTTTTGAGCCTTAGCTAAGTGACAATCTTTGAAAGCAATTCCACTTTTACAAGGACAAGGGTCATCTGGAGATATAAAAGTTTCTTTTGTAACAAAATCTGGTTCCCCTTCAAAATTACCTTCCTTTCCAGTTTCGGCAATATTGAGAATTTCTTCTAACTCAGCTTCTTTTCTTTTTATTTCCGTTGCGGAAGGTTTAAGTCTTCGGGTAAGTTCCATATTGAAAACACTATCCCAAATTCGATACGTTTCTGAATCTTTATTAGGTGGTTCATTAAATACTTCACTTTCCTTATTTAAGGCTTGAAATTTTTTGAAATCTTCTTTTAATTCTGGTAATGTGACAAAGAATGTATCGTTAGGTTCTACCGCAAAAAACAAATTTCTTAGAAATTTGTCGTTGGTACTGAATACTCTTGCAAATGGTGCATAAAACAAGTATTCCAAATCCAAAAGATTTGTCAATCGCTCACCGCATAACGAATTATTAATTCCAATATAGTATAGACAGACCACTTCATAACAATAGATTGCATAACCTGCCAAACTCTGTAAGTCTGGATGCGATTCATTTTTCCATCTGGATTCAATAGAATTTCTTAAATCAGGATTTATGTCAAAATATTCCATCACAAGATTTAAAGTATCAACTGGCTCAATTTCGATGTAGAGGCGTTCTTTCAACCTTTCCTTTAAACTTAAAAACTTTTCTTCATTTGAAGGCTTGTGGTCTCTTATTTTGATGTCTTTAAGATGGCCAAATTTTTCTTTGAATGTTTTAAGCACAGTTTCATCCTTGGATTCTGTTCGCCATACATCGGCAATAATTTCATCCATAGTGTCGAACTCACCTCTTTTCCATCGCTTTATGGATAGCTCTTCTTCTGTCTCAACGAAAGTCATCCCTTTTTTCGTAGGTGTATTTATAGATTTTTGAGCGCTTAGAAATGGTCTGTTATGGGCAGTTATAAATTCACCAGTTAAAGATTTTTCAACCAGCAATTTATATTCTATATTAACATAGGCGTTATACGGAAACATTTTTTTTGCCAAATCTGTAACTTGGTCTTTGGGTGGTTTCTTACCTTCTTTTTCTTCTTTCGCAAGGTCACCCAAAATCTCTGAAACCAACAAGGGCGTAACATTGACGATATAATATTTATGAAGTTCAATAATATCTTTATAGTTAAGCCCTTGAAAAGTTGATTTGTCGAGTACTATTGGTATTGACATAGTTTTATTTTAAAAGTTGATAACACTATCTAAAGCATCATCAGCATCTTTATGAATAAAGTTGGCTTGGTAGCTTATGGTTGTTTTAAGGTCACTATGTCGGTAGAGTTTTTGAAGCATTTTAATTGGGATTTTGTCTTCGGATAGATTTCCAAAGCTGTGACGTGCTATATGCATAGTCACTTTCTTTTTAACTTTTGCTTTCCTGGCAACTTCAACAAGGTATTTGTTGAATTTTTTTGTGGCCGTTTTGGTCTTGGCATAAACATCCTTGGCATTTTTAAGGTCAGCTTTTTTCAACTCTGGGAAAACGAAATCTTCGTCACCTCGCTTTGCATCCCTATAATAGTCTAAGATTAATAATGCCTTTTCAGGAATTTTGAGAGAAAGTAATTTTGAATTTTTATTCATTCTATAATGCAATCTTTCGTCATAAATATCAGACCATCTTATTCCGAGAACATCAGCAGCCCTAATACCGGCAAAATAAAAGCTAAACAACCAAACGTTGCGAGCGTGAGTTTCACTATCAGTTAGGTTTTTTACGGTTTCGAATGCTATTATATCTTGCTTATTAAGACCTATTTTTTCAGTTTCTGGAAACTTAATTCTAATTTTATCAGAACCAAATGGGTAGAGCTTTCTATCTACTAAGCCCATTTTTATCGCTCTATTATAAATGGTTCTTATAACGACGAAGTTATTTACAATTGACCTCTCTGAGAGATTAAACTCTTTTTTCAGATAGATTTTAAATTTTCTCAAAAACTGCTCGTCAATTTCAGGAAAGGTTAATTGTTTAGATTTATTAAAGTTTATGACGTGATTTACACGGACTTTATCCGCAGAGAGTTGGGCAAGTTTATTATTTGCTTCAAGTTCAAAAAGAAAATCATTTGCAACTTCGTAAAAATTACTTGATTTAGATTCGGAGTATAGAGACTCTTTAATCTGATTTGCTGAATAGTCCTTTTTTTCAGACTGCAAATCCACAAGTGCCTTATTGACCTCTAATAATTTCGTGCCTAACAAATTATTTAATCTTACGGAATTGGCATTGGATTTTTTTACACGAGATTTATTTTGGTCCCAATCCTTTAAATCAACGTAATGCCCTATATAGTGATATGTGGATTTCCGATTTTTAGTAATTCGTATTGCCAATGGGTATAGTCCTTCCTTATTGACTTTTTTCCTAACCACAATTTTTGCATTTGATGCCATACCCTTGATATTTAGGGTATAAATATAATCATTTTTGGTACAACATAGGTACAACAAATATTGATTTTAAACCATATCAAATGAGATTATAAAATATTAAATAACTTATAAACAGTTGATTATAATATGTATTAATTGAATTTGATATCAAATTCGCTGGATTCAAAATCCAGTTCTTTCGGGAGTGTGGGTTCGATTCCCACCTTGAGTACAAAGGCCTTTAGGATTTAATTCTGAAGGCTTTTTTTATTATTAATCTTTTTGGTTTGGCTTTTAGATTAAAAATAGTTATTCCATTTTATGAATTACCATCCTTCGGTTCCAGGTTCGCCTTTAAAAGGTCCAACCACATCTGGTGTGATCCATCCTGCATAAAATTTACTGTTTTGAGCTTTTACTAAATTCCCATCGACAAAGCATTGTAGATCTTGTGGATAGAACGCGATAAGGTCTTTTAATAAGGTAAATTCAGGAAATGGTTTAGGATATGACCAGGCTATTGATTGATGAGGATTGGTGCGTAAAGCATAGTATATTGCCTTTCCTTTCCACTCACAAAAAGAAGTTTTGGCTTGCATCAGGATCAAAGTAGATATATTCACATCCGATTTTGGAATGTAATATGTAGGAGGACTTGCGGTTTCTAATACTGCCAATGCATTTTTTGAATCCACAATTATGCTATCTTCATCTTTGACTAGTACTGGTTTATTGACTTTTTCAATAATGGGTGGTCTAGGAAAATCCCAAACAGATCTTTGTCCTTTTTTAGGTTCTATTGCGAAAGGAGGCCTTTTGTCACCTCTATTTTTCCAATGATTACGCGCATTGTCTAACCAATTCATAGTTGTTTTATGAAGTTTTTAATTCTAGATTACCGAAACATTCTATGAAGTTACAAAACTTGCAGGCATTTTTATCATTCATAATTTAGATATGGAAGTTTTATAAGATTTAGCATCACAAACGTCCATAGAACTATTTGATGAGAAATGCTTTTAACAGAATAGTTGCGGCAGAGTAATTAAATCTAAAGTAGATAAATCCTACGTTAAGGTTCCATAAAGATTAAAATTACAAATATTGAGTTTTATTGAATTTAAATCTATAGGCTCTTAAAATAAATATTTATTTGATTAAAGGATGAGGTTTAGTAAATCAGGTTTTCATTGGTTTAAACAACTCAATATTTACAGTTCCGTCAATTTTCATATGAAAATTTTGATCACGCGCATGGATTATTAAATTGGTTATGAGTTTTCTGGATTCTTTTAGTTCTGCTATTCTCTTTTTTGCATGAATTACATTCGGGTCATCTTCGTTTTTTGAACTAAGGATTTGTAAGTTGTGAAATTTGATTTTATCAGCAATAAGAGATAAAAGCACATCTGCAGAGTTGATAGGAGAATAAATTCCTTCTACCAATTTTATATTGTTATACATGGAATTCATAGGTAAATAGGTTGGTGTAACTAGTTGTTTTTGGAAGATAATAGACAATGTTGTTTTGGATTCATAACAATGAAAAAGGCACTTATTCATTTTTTAATTATTCTTTTGCAATGTATAGTGCCTTTTATGAATGTATATGTTTTAATATGAAATATCTTACTACTCTCCTTGACCTAGAGAGAAACCTCTTTTTCCATCAAATTCATAGAGGTTTTCCGTTTTTATAACATCAAACTCTTGATTGTTAAGTTTGGATAAAAGTGCGATTATTTGTTCTTGGTCAATACAATTATAAGATGGAATCGCTTTTTTTATGTCAGAATCATAGGCAACAAACCTACATCTCCAATGATCCGTACAGTAGGTTTCTTCCATACCATTTGGATATACCTTCACTCCACGATTTGTAATCATCTTAAGTTTTAACTTGTAAGCTTGAATTTCAGATAACATATCACCGATTTTTTTGGGGTCAGAACCTTGCCAATCAATGAATACATCAACTCCCACGAGTTCTTTTTTGGATTTCTTACGTTTGTAGGCAAACGTCCTGATTATTCCTGATCCTTTATTAATTTTGCTTGGAGCTAATTTTTTAGGCTTTTGTCCTAGTCGTGATATTATTTCATTTGCGAACTCTCGAGTGGATACTTTCTTATAACTTGAGTCTTGTTGATAGATGTCTGCCGTATGGTATCCTGCTTCTATAGTTGATAACAAGGCATTTTTTATTTTGTCGGCAATTTTTAATTCTCCAATATGCGCTAACATAAGAATTGCTGCATTTATAAGTCCAGAGGGATTGGCAATTTGTTGTCCCGCAATATCTGGTGCCGAACCATGTATGGCTTCAAACATGGCTATATTATCTCCAATATTAGCAGAACCTGCTAGTCCAACAGACCCGGCAATTTCTGCAGCAATATCAGAAATGATATCTCCATACAGATTAGAGGTTACAATTACATCATAGTTCTCTGGATTGGCAGCAAGTTTTGCGGATCCTATATCGATTATTTGAGTTTCAGATTGTATATCAGGATAGTCTAAAGATATTTCTTTAAACACACGATGAAACAGTCCATCGGTTAATTTCATGATGTTATCCTTAACCATACAAGTAACCTTTTTTCTGTTATATGCTTTTGCATACTCAAAGGCATATCTAATAATACGTTCACATCCAGGTTTTGTTATTAACTTAAGACATTGCACAACATCTTCAGTTTGTTGGTGCTCTATTCCAGCATATAAATCTTCTTCATTTTCTCTTATGATAACAACATCCATTTGAGGGAAATGGGTTTTTACAAATGGATAAAAAGAATTTACGGGTCGTACATTTGCATATAATCCTAATGATTTCCTAAGAGTAACATTTAGACTTTTAAACCCTTTACCTTGTGGGGTAGTTATTGGAGCTTTTAGAATAAGTTTATTTCTATTAATGATTTCCCAGGACTTGTTATCTATACCTGCAGAATTTCCAGATAAATAGACTTTTTCCCCTAATTCAATAAATTCTGGTTCAATTTTAGCTCCAGCTTTATCAAGAATATCTAGTGTAGCAGCCATTATTTCTGGTCCAATACCATCTCCTTTAGCAACCGCTACTTTGATAGTTTTATTAATATCTGTTTTCGAGATCTCTTGAGTTAATATATTGTTTTTCATATAATTAATTTTTATCCAGTACAAATATCTAGATAATTATTCATAAATTTTTATTTATATATATTATGAATTAAATAAATATAATTTATAAAAAAATGTTTTCTCATTAGTTCTTGCCTGTTTGATGGGAATTAATGAACAATAGTGGTTTTCAGGGTTGATTCAACTTATTTCTATATTTAGTTTCGTTAATTGGTAAAGTTTTAACTAACTTAACGTACGATCCCAATTGATTACTATGTATCCTTCTAGAGTATTTCTTTTATTTTTTATTTCCATTTTTTATACCGGTTTACTAGCTCAATCTTCTCATAAAGATTCTGTAGCACTTAAGAAGATAAGAGATCTTCAACAAGTCTCCCAAGCCACCTATAGAAAAGGTAATTTTGAATTGTATAAAAAATACGTAGACTCATTACAACAAATAACGGAAGATTACGGTTTTTTGGAGGATGAGATTTTGGCTATTGTAGGTCAAGGAATTTATTATAGCAATTTGGATGTATATCACGAATCTCTGAAGAAGTATCTGGTTGCTTTGGATAAGGCAAAAGAGTTACCCGAAAACTCTAAAACCAAGATCATTGTTTTAGCTAATTTGGGAAATATTTATAATAACCTTTCTCAATACGATAAGGCTTCTGAAACTTTTAAAAAAGTAATACGATTAGCAAAACAGCATGATAATCCAGAACGTGTTTTGATTGCATCATATAATGCTTTGGGGATTACAGCCATGCATCAAAAGAATTATGAAGAATCCTTAGTGTATGCTAAAAAGGTAGATAGTTTTGCGACAGCATTGGCTAGAAATGACATGAAGATTATAGCACTTAATAATATCGCAGATTGTTACACAAAGCTAAAGAAATATGAGAAAGCAAAACAAAATGCTACGGAAGCTTTAGCATTAATAACTAAAGAGGAATCTATAGAAAGTAAGGCGAATTCTTATTTACATCTTGGTGTAGCACATGTAGGATTGAAAGAATCTGAAAAAGCAATCGATAACCTTTTGCAAGTGGAAAGAATTGCAACTGAGAATAGTTTTTTAAGGTTGACAATGTATTCAAATAAGTATTTGGCAAAAGCATACGAATTACAGGAAGAATTGCAAAAAAGTATCAATGCATATAAAAAGTATGAGGAAGTTAAAGATGAGTATCTAAATAGTCTTTCTGAAGGGAAACGTATTATTGCTGAAAGAGATTTGGAAGAGCAAGAAATACAATTCGCAGAGGAAAAAGAGGTTTTGGAAAGCAGGAATAAAAGGGCACTATTTTTTGGCGCCCTAATAATCCTTTTAATAGCCTTGGGTATTTGGGTGTATTTTTATAAACGAAAGGTTGTACTAAAAAAGGAATCCGAAAGTCTAGCAAAGGATAAAGAACTTTTGGAAAATGAAAATCAAAGTCTAAGAGATAAGTTGAATGAAATTAGGATTCGAGAACAAAATCAAGAACTTGAAACAAGTGCCTCTAATACTTCCAATAAATATCAAAATTCTTCATTGAGTATTGAAGATAGAAACGTGTATGCGGAAAGAATCCTGAGATATATGGAAGAAGAAAAACCCTATCTCAATGAAGATCTAAAACAATCAGATTTTGCAACAGCTCTAGAGATGAATATACCGCAGGTTTCTGAAGTTTTAAATGCTTGCTTTCAAAAGAATTTTAATAATTTTTTGAATCTATACAGAATAAATGAGGTTAAAGAATTAATGAAAAACCCAATTTACGAGGAGTATAAAATTGTAGCCATTGGCTATGAAGCAGGTTTTAAAAGCAAGACTTCTTTTAATAGAGCATTTAAGAACCTTGTAGGAGTAACACCTTCTGAATACAGGAAAAAGAGTGCTTAAAGGACTATTTACACGTTTCAAATTATAATTTGAAACCTCTTCCCAAACATTTATAGCTAGTTTTGAAATGAACATTTTTAGAGGTGATCTTTTATGAATGCACAACTATGTTAAGGAAATCTAAAAACAGTGGTTTTCAAGGTTGATAGAAAAGTACACACCAGCTAGTTTTGTTTAAATCAACTGAAGAATTTCTATGAACACGGATTTTTTCAATGTATAAACAAGGGAAAATAGATCTTATATATGATTAAAAAAATACACCAACGTATCTTATTGTATGTATGCGGCATATTTATTAGTACAATTTTATTTAGTTTTTCTAATAGGAATCCTAGTGAGTTAGACTTGACAGCATTCGTTGGAGAGTTTACTTCTATTTGGGATACTACGCAAGAAGGTACTTCTGCAGATAATGAAATCACAATTCCTACGAATCCTGGATTTACTTATAATTATATAGTGGATTGGGGAGATGGATCTACAGATACGAATATTACGGGAGATATAACCCATACCTATGCCACGGCTGGCACCTATACTGTAAAAATAAGCGGGGATTTTCCTGCAATATATTTTAATGATGGTGGAGATAGGAGAAAAATCATTGAAATCTTGGAGTGGGGAATTATCGAGTGGCAAACTATGGAGGACGCTTTTCATGGTTGTGAAAACTTAAATTTTGATGCGATTGATGCTCCTGATTTATCTAGAGTGACAAGTTTAAAAAACATGTTTAGAGACTGTATTTCGTTTAACGGAATTGTAAACAATTGGGATGTAAGTACCATCGCAGATATGTCTGGTCTTTTTGCAGGTGCTCGTATTTTTAATAGACCGTTAGATAACTGGAATACAATTTCAGTAACAGACTTGTCTGAAACTTTTTTGGGAGCAAATTCCTTTAATGAACCTTTAGACAACTGGAATACAGCTTCGGTAACTACATTGTCTAGCACATTTGCTGCTGCTGGTAGATTCAATCAAAATATTAATAATTGGGATGTAAGTCAGGTAGCTACTATGAATAGTACATTTCAAGATGCTAATGATTTTAATCAACCTTTGAATAACTGGAATGTATCTAATGTTACCACTATGGCTCGCATGTTTGATGATGCCAGAGATTTTAATCAACCTCTGAATAATTGGAATGTGAGTAATGTAACTGATATGACAAGGATGTTTTATGGTTTTATTGGTATGGATTTCAATCAGCCTCTAGATAATTGGGATGTTGGTAATGTAACCAATATGCAGGAAATGTTTAGAGAATGTGAGTTCTTTAATCAATCTATTAATAATTGGAACGTATCTAATGTGACTAATATGAGTGGGATGTTTGAAAGAGCTGACTCATTTAATCAATCGCTTGACAATTGGAATGTGAGTGCGGTGACTGATATGAGTAACATGTTTGATAGTGCGATTGCGTTTGCACAGCCAATTGACAATTGGGATGTGAGTAATGTTACCAATATGTCCGAGATGTTCAGATCCTCTAGCTATAATCAACCAATCAATGCTTGGAATGTGAGTAGCGTTACCGATATGTCTGGAATGTTTAGTGGTGTCAGGTCAGATCTTTTACATCCATTCAATCAACCACTAGATAATTGGAATGTTTCTAATGTTACAAATATGAGTGGTATGTTTCGCTTTTGCGAATTTAATCAGCCCATAAATAATTGGACTGTTTCTTTAGTTAGTAATATGAGTAATATGTTCCAAGGAGCACCTGCTTTCAACCAACCATTAGATACATGGGATGTTGGTTTGGTTTCTAATTTTCGAGAAACATTTTCTAGTGCTTCAAGCTTTAATCAAAATTTATCGGTTTGGAATATTATGACCGCTACTAATATGACAAATATGTTGTCTAATAGTGGAATTTCTCAAGAGAATTATGATAATATTTTAATAGGTTGGGCCGCTCAGGCAGTTCAAAGTAATGTAAACTTGGGTGCTACTAATCTTGAGTATTGTGATGGAAGAGATGCTAGACAAGATTTAATAGATACTCATAATTGGAATATAACTGGCGATAGTGTGAATTGTACATTTGTACTCTGTACTCAAATCACTTCTCCAGTGGATGGGGATACCAATGTACCTGCTAATTCCGATATTCGATGGGATCCAGCACCAAATGCTACAGGATATAGAGTTAGTTTACGAAGAGAAAATGGTGGAACCACCCAAATGATTTATGACAATCAAGATTTTGGTAATGTGGTAGGATTGGATTTTACCAATGAATTCACTCCAGGAGATACGGTATATGTAACTGTAGTACCTTATAATGATGATGGACCAGCAACAGGATGCCCTGAAATTAGTTTTACCGTAGTTGAAAGTTGGGTTAATAGCCCTGATGCTTTTAAATTGACTTATGACACCAGAATTCAGGAAGCAAATCAGTCTACACCAACGAACCAATTGAGAATTCAAACTACTTCTGGATTAGCATATAATTATTCAATAGATTGGGGAGATGGACAATATGATAATAATGTAACAGGAGAAATTATACATACTTATTTAGTACCTGGAATTTATACAGTAAGTATTATTGGTACTTTTCCTTCTATTAGACATGCAGAGTTTAATAGTGATTCCATAAAATTACTTTCCATTGATCAATGGGGAACTCAAGTTTGGGAAAGTATGCAAAGTGCATTTGCAGGTTGCGAAAACATGGAATACAATGCTACAGATATTCCTGATCTTTCCAATGTTACTAGTATGAGTTCCATGTTTATTGTATGTAGAAATTTTAATGGAAATATCAATAATTGGGATGTTAGTAATGTAACCAATATGTCTGCTATGTTTGGAGTAACAGATCTATATAACCAACCTTTGGACAATTGGAATGTAAGTAATGTTACTAATATGGCTTTAATGTTTTTTAGAACAGAAATTTTTAATCAAAACATTAATAATTGGAACACATCAAATCTGCTGAACACATCAAGGATGTTTGAAGGAGCTGAAGCTTTTGATCAACCTTTAAATAACTGGGATGTTAGTAACGTAACGGACATGTCCGAAATGTTTCAGGATACAAATGCATTTAATCAACCATTAGATAACTGGGATGTAAGTAATGTTACTACCATGGAAGAAATGTTTGATAGCGCCGCTGTTTTTAATCAAAACATTGATAATTGGGATGTAAGTAGTGTAACCAATATGAATGATATGTTTGATAGCGCTACTGTATTCAATCAACCTTTAAATTCTTGGAATGTAGCAAATGTGACTTCTATGGATAGGATGTTTTATAATGCTACGGCTTTTAATCAACCACTAGATAATTGGGATGTTTCTGGAGCCGTAATTATGAGCAGTATGTTTTCACGTTCGTCCTCATTTAACCAAAATATCAATGGTTGGAATGTTACAAATGTAACTACTATGCGTGCCATGTTTAGTAATGCAGATGTGTTTAATGAACCCTTAGATAATTGGGATGTTAATTCTGTAGTGGATATGTCAAGTATGTTCCAAGGAGCAGATGTTTTTAATCAACCTTTAAATACCTGGAATGTTAGTGCTGTAGCAAATATGACTTCGATGTTTGAGGATACTTTGCTGTTCAACCAACCCTTAGATAATTGGGATGTAAGTTCTGTAACCATAATGAATTCTATGTTTGAAGGAGCTTCCGTGTTTAATCAAAATATTAATTCTTGGAATGTTGGCGTAGTTACGAATATGCAATCGATGTTTCAGGATGCTATAACTTTTAATGAACCTTTAAATTCCTGGAATACAGGAGAATTGCAGAACACACAGGAAATGTTTAGTGGAGCAGTTGCCTTTAATCAAAATATTGATGCATGGAATGTTTCTTTTGTCACTACCATGGAAGAAATGTTTCGAGATGCAATAAGTTATAACCAAGGAATGGACTCATGGAATGTTGCTTCGGTTACAACAATGGAAGGGATGTTCCGTAATGCAACGGCTTTCAATGAAAATATAAGTAGTTGGAATGTTAGAGGTGTAAATACCATGGAATCTATGTTTGACGGTGCTACTTCTTTTAATCAACTTCTGAACAATTGGAGAGTAAGTGGAGTTGAAAATATGGATTATATGTTTCGAAATGCTTCCAGTTATAATCAGGAAATGAATATGTGGATTATTGGGAACGTAAGTATGCGATCGATGTTTGAGGATGCAACGATCTTTGATCAATTCTTAGGAGATTGGAATGTGAGTAATGTGAGCAATATGCAAGAAATGCTTGATAATACAGCCTTATCTAGAGAAAATTATGATAATACTTTGATTTCTTGGTCAGAGCAATCACTAACTCCAGGGATTAATCTCGGTGCAGAGACCTTACTCTATTGTGAAAGTATAGCCCAAAGACAATCCATGATCGATAATTATGGATGGATTTTTACAGATGATATTCTTGATTGTCCCATACCAGTGTGTACACAACTTATTTCTCCAGAAAATGGTGATGTAGATGTGCCTGTAAATACTAATTTGGTATGGGAATCTGTGCTATATGCAACATCTTATGATCTTACGATTACTTTACAACCAAGTGGCACAGTTATTACTGAAACTGTAACTACTACATCTTATGAATTTGCAGCTAATGCATTAGTAGGCTCCACTAGTGTGACTGTTTTGATAGAACCCAGAAATGATGAAGGAGTTGCAACAGGTTGTGTTTCCGAATCATTTAGTTTATCTACAGATGTTGCATCCGTACCAGAATGTACTTCATTAGTAGATCCTGTAAATGGAAGTGCTGATATAGTCATTGATACTAATCTTTCGTGGGATGCTATTCCAGATGCAGATGGTTATTTGATTACAGTTGGAACAACTTCTGGAGGAAACGATATTATCAATAATCAAGATGTTGGTAATATTACCACCTATGATTTACCAACGGATTTACCAGAGGATACTGAGATTTTTGTGTCGATAACCCCTTACAATGAAGAAGGAAATGCTGCAGGATGTGTGGAAGAAAGTTTTACAACAGAATTAATTCCAGTTGTGCCTTCTTGTACAACTATTTCAGACCCATTAAACGGTGCTACAAATGTCCCCATAGACACCAATTTAAGTTGGAGTAGTGTAGATGGAGCAAATGGTTATTTAGTTTCAGTTGGGACTACTCAAGGAGGTATTGAAATTGCCAATAGCATTGATGTCGGTAATACAACTACCTATGATTTTCCTTTTGACCTTATTGAAAATAGAACGTTTTATGTTACGATTATTCCGTATAATGCTGTGGGAGATGCAGTAGCTTGTACTGAAGAAAGTTTTAGAACTGGAGACTCTACATTAAATGATCCTCCGAGTTGTACAACTCTTACAGATCCTCTTAATGGAGCTATTGATGTTTTATTAACGACAAACCTTACCTGGAATAGTAGTTCGAATACAGATGGTTATAGGTTAACTGTTGGAACTACATCGGGTGGAAGCGATATCGTAAATAATTTGGATGTTGGTAATACGACAACATACGATTTACCAGCAGATTTGCCTGAAACTACAGAAATATATGTGACTATCATTCCTTACAATGGTTTTGGTGATGCTACTGGCTGTACCGAAGAAAGTTTTACTACCGAAACTTTGGCAACCATTCCAGGTTGTACCAATTTATCTTCTCCATTAAATGGAGCTACTGATGTTTCCATTGCCACAGACCTAAGTTGGAATGTTGTTGCGGATGCAACAGGTTATAGATTAATTATTGGAACTACATCGGGAGGAAGCGATATCGTAAATAATTTGGATGTTGGTAATGTAATAACATATGATGTTCCAACTGATTTGCCCGAAAACACCCAGATATTTGTAACTATCATTCCTTATAATGCTGTAGGCGACGCTACTGGCTGTACCGAAGAGAATTTTACTACCGAAACTTTGGCAACCATTCCAGTTTGTACCAATTTATCGAGTCCATTAAATGGAGCTACTGATGTTTCCATTGCCACGGATCTAAATTGGAATACGGTTACAGATGCAACAGGTTATAGATTAATTGTTGGAACTACATCAGGTGGAAGCGATATCGTAAATAATTTGGATGTTGGTAATGTAATAACATATGATGTTCCAACTGATTTGCCCGAAAACACCCAGATATTTGTAACTATCATTCCTTATAATGTTGTAGGCGACGCTACTGGCTGTACCGAAGAGAGTTTTACTACCGAAACTTTAGAAACTATTCCAGGTTGTACCAGTTTATCTTCTCCATTAAATGGAGCTACCGATGTTTCTATTGCCACAGATCTAAGTTGGAATGCTGTTGCTAATGCGACAGGTTATAGGTTAATTGTTGGAACTACATCTGGTGGAAGCGATATCGTAAATAATTTGGATGTTGGTAATGTAATAACATATGATGTTCCAACTGATTTGCCCGAAAACACTCAGATATTTGTAACCATCATTCCTTATAATGCTTTGGGAGATGCTACTGGCTGTACCGAAGAAAGTTTTACTACCGAAACTTTAGCAATTATTCCAAGTTGCACCAGTTTATCTTCTCCATTAAATGGAACTACTGATGTTTTTATTACTACAGACTTAAGTTGGAATGCTGTTCCAGATGCTACAGGTTATAGATTAGTTGTTGGAACTACATCGAATGGAAGTGATATTGTAAATAATTTGGATGTTGGTAATGTAACAACATATGATGTTCCAACTGATTTGCCCGAAAACACCCAGATATTTGTAACTATCATTCCTTATAATGCTGTGGGAGATGCTACGGGCTGTACCGAAGAGAATTTTACTACCGAAACTTTAGCAACTATTCCAGGTTGTACCAGTTTATCTTCTCCATTAAATGGAGCTACTGATGTTTCCATTGCTACAGACCTAAGTTGGAATACCGCGACTGATGCAACAGGGTATCTTATTTCTGTTGGAACTACTTCTGGAGGAGCTGATATTATAAATAATGAAGACGTTGGTAATGCAACAACATATGAATTGCCAGAAGATTTGCCAGAGGCTACAGAAATATTCGTAACCATCATTCCTTACAATACTGTAGGTGATGCTATAGGCTGTGCCGAGCAGAGTTTTATTACTGAGACACTCGTAGTAGCTATTGAAGACGATACTAAATATGGATTTTCGCCAGACGGTGATGGTATTAATGAGTTTTGGGAAATAGACGGGATAGAAAATTATCCTGAAAATGTTGTTTCTATATACAACCGTTGGGGAGATATGGTATTTGAAATTTCAGGATATAATAATACTTCAAGGGTTTTTAGAGGGACAGCAAACAGGTTAACAAATCTTGGAGGTGGCGAACTACCAGAAGGAACATATTTTTTCAACATTCGTATTGCTAACCCTAATTCACTTAAAAAACTAAAAGGCTTTTTAGTTTTAAAACGATAGACTTTATGAGAAAATATATATACCTACTAATGGCGGTAATGCTATCGTCATACTATAATAACACGAGAGCTCAACAGACACCAGTTTTCTCCGATTATTACTACAATCAAGTTTTAATAAACCCCGCTCATTCAGGTTATTATTCAGATACAGAGGTAAGTTTGAGTAATTTTGGGTACCTGAGTGGGTTTGAGGGGAATCCTAGAACTTTTTCTGGAATTGTAAGTACCAACGCCTTTGAAAATAGTGTTGGAATTAGTGGAGGTTTTATAAGTGATCAGATAGGAGTAACCACAGCCACAACGATTTTCGCTTCATATGCCTATAAAATATTCTTTGATCATAATTATAACAGAGCTCGTTGGTGGAATTATAATCCAAATGTACTTTCCTTTGGGTTAACCACTGGTGTGCTTTTTTTTAATGAAGATTTATCAAGATTAAATATTCAAGGTGATCCGAACTTCCAAAACGATGTAAATGTGACAGTACCAACTTTTGGATTTGGAATATTATATAATCATAATAAACTGTACATTGGATTTTCTGCGCAGAATCTATTTTCTAATAGTATTGCTTCCGATCAAAATGTGAATATTCAAACACCATATTATTTATATGGTGGATATAAATTATACTTAAGTCGATTTGAAGAAATAAGAATACAACCAAGTGCATTAATAAAGTTTGAAGCAGATGCACCAGCTCAATTTGATTTGAATGTTTCGGTTAATTATAAAAATAAAATTGAAATTGGAGCTGGTTATCGCAGTAGTTCATCCTTAAATGCACTTGCAGGGCTTTACTTCTTAAAAAATTGGCGTTTCGCGTATAGTTATACTGCATTTAACAGAGATACTCCATTTAATAATACAAACGGATTTATTTTAACATACCGATCTGGAGAAGGATTTTAGTAGCACGAAGAAATCATATAAGAATTCAAAAATTATAGAACTTTTTAAGAAAGATATTTTTGAATTTAGAAATACTTATTAATATTTCATGGTGGAATTCCAATGATAAAAATAGGTTGTTTTCTGGTTTTTTAGTTTTTTAAAGGTGTTTTAAAAAATTGATTTTCAGTTGTTTGTATTTATGTATCCCTAAATGTGAATTATTAAAGTCATATGAAGTAGTAATATTACCATGGCTTAATTTTAACTCTTTAAAAAATGATTCACGCAAACGATATAGTAAGTAGATCTTTATCTATCGTCTTATGTATTCTAAGTGTTATTACACTTTGCGTGAGTTGTAGTAATGATGATTCTGCTAATGACGGAATTAGAATTCCAGCTATTCTTGGTTTTTCACCAGAATCTGGTGAACCTGGGGATGAAATAACTATAGTAGGTACAGATTTGTTAAATGCAACTGAAGTTTCTTTTAATGGGATTACGTCAACTATTAGTGATAATAAATTAAGATCACTTACAACAATAGTCCCAGAAGGAGGCACAACTGGTAAGTTGTCTATTACTACCGAAGGTGGTATAGCGATTAGCGTAGAAAGTTTTGAAGTTGTTGTTCTTGGTGCTGCTCAGGTAACAGATATTACACCAAAGTCTGCTCAGGTTGGACAAGAGATTATCTTAACAGGAACAGCGATGGCTACCGTAAATAAGGTTACTGTTGGAGGAATAGACGGAACGATTATAAATACATCAGAAACAGAGGTAGTTTTTACCCTAGGTGCATCTCCGATTGGTCTTAGTGCAATCCAATTAACTAGTGAAGGAGGTGTTTCTTCTACAGATGTTAATTCAAATGAATTCTATGTTGTCGAAGTTATGACTCCATATTTTGAAACTTTTGATGAAGCAACCGTTCTTTTTAGTTCTGGTGGCGATGCAGAGATTTCAAATCTTGGTGTTAGTGATATATTGCCATCAGATGCTACGTTGGTTCCTAACCCTATAGATAATAATTTTTATTACATCGGAGGAACTAGCGATACAGGAGATTCAGGATCCTACACAGGACAAATAGGTCATTCTAGAGAATCCTCTGGATTCTTCGCAGATTTTTTTAATGAAGATAGTAGAGAATTAACACAACTATATTTTAATATTCAAATTAATTTTCAAGGTATTCCAAATGATTATAGTGGTCCATTAGCTGGTTTTAGGTTACGATTCGATGAAGGTTACGATGCGGATGGTGATGGATCTACGACAGATGAATATGTAGAATTTAGACCAAGTTTACAAAACCTGGAAGATTTAGGTTATATACCTAATGATGATGGCTGGTATACTTTATCGATAAGTTTTGATCAGTTTGTTAATTCTGGACCATCAGGAGGAACTGGAACTTGGTCGGTATATGCAGTGGAAACCTTAACAAGATTTGCAATTGCTTCAAGAAGAGAGCATGATGGCGAATACTCACTGAGTATTGATAATATCTACATTACTAAAGGAGGTCCTTTACATGTAAGATAGGTAATAATAAACGAATAAATGTGCTGTTTTTTTCAATGAAAAAGACGCTAAAAGCATACTAAAAACAAGTAAAATGAGTTATAAAACCGTCGAGAATAATGTCTTAGACGGGAAACAAAAAACATTATTTAAGTGTTCTTTAAAATTAGACAAACTTAAATAGAAGTATTTAAAATCAGAAATAAGTATATAATTGAGACTATGGGTTTATTAGATTAGTAAGCTTAGGTTATAATTATTCCAGATCTTACGAATATTTCTGAATTAAATATGATTGCAAGTAAGTTCGATATCTAAATTCTATCTACCACCCTTCCGGAGTTTAGACATATCATTTTTTAATTATTGGATCATACCAGAAGAGTATCTGGCATGGTATAATGAATACTGTTGTATAATACAGTTAAGGTATGCGTTGTTTTAGTTCTTTCAATTTCTAAAACAAAATCATGCTTGCTGATATTTTCGAGAGTAACATCAATACCTGTCGATTTCTTTTCAAGGTAATTACGATACGCTACAAAACATTTGATACTGTTTTGTGTAACTAAGTGTATCTGATCACTTATAACTATAAATAACACAAACAATGTAATTATGAGAATGCATTACACACACAAGAAACACTTTTTAGTAAAAAGATTGCTATGGCTGGCAATATTCTTATTTGTCACAGCAGGAGCATTTGCTCAAACTATTGTCCAGAAACATGGAAGGTTAAAGGTACAAGGAAATCAAATAGTTGATAAGAATAATAATCCAGTGAGTTTAGCAGGAAATAGTCTGTTTTGGAGTAACGCTACCGACACATCAGATTTTTATGATGCAGAAACTGTTGAACATTTGGTGAGCAATTGGAACAGCTCAATAGTTAGAGCAGCTATGGGAGTAAAAGAATCTTGGGATGGAGGAACTGGTTATATAGATAGCCCTAATTTTCAGAAAAATAAGGTTCGAAAAATAATTGATGCTGCAATAGCTCAGGGAGTGTATGTAATTATTGATTGGCATACTCATGAAGCAGAACAGTATACATCTGAGGCTGCAGATTTCTTTAGAGAAATGGCATCTTTATACGGTAACCAGCCTAATGTAATTTATGAAGTTTATAATGAACCTATAAATCAATCTTGGTCACAAGTAAAAAGCTATGCAGAAACCGTTATTGCGGCTATCCGATCTGAGGATCCAGATAATTTGATTATTGTTGGGTCTCCTACTTGGTCACAAGATGTGGATATCGCATCAAATAATCCTATTAACGACTCAAATACAGCATATACACTGCATTTTTATTCAGGAACACACACGCAGTTTTTAAGAAATAAAGCACAGACTGCAATGAATAATGGAGTAGCATTATTTGTAACAGAGTGGGGAGCTGTAAATGCCAATGGAGATGGAAATGCAGATGTTCAGGAGACAGAAAGATGGATGGAATTCTTTAGAGATAACAATATTAGCCATGTAAATTGGGCGGTTAGTGATAAATCTGAAGGGTCATCTATAGTGAAGCCAGGCCAAGGAATAAATGGCTTAAAAAACAATCAACTTACTGATACAGGAGTATATATTAAAAGTCTTATAGAGAATTGGACTGAAAATTCTGATGGTGGTGGAGACGGAGATAATGGAGAACCAGGAATAATCAATTGTAATACAGTAGATTGTATTAGAAATGCGATGCAAAATGCACAACCAGGAGACGAAATTATTATAGCTTCTGGTACGTATGAAGCTCCAGACAAGATTAATATTGGAGGAAGAGCAACAAGATATGCTTCAGACAGAAATGGAACGCAGTCTAATCCAATTATCATGAGAGCCCAAAATCCATCAAACCCACCAATACTAAAAGGTGAAAATGGTAAATATGATGGTTATGTTTTACATATGCTTGGAGATTATTGGGAAATAAAGAATATCATTTTTGAAGAAGGTTCTAAAGGGATTGTATTTGACAATGCCAATCACGGTCTTTTAGAAAATGTAACAGTAAGAGAATTGGGAGAAGAAGGGATTCACCTTAGAGATGGATCTAGTTTTAACCTAGTAAAAGACTGTAGAGTATACAATGTAGGAATTAAAAAGCCAGGAATCGGCGAAGGATTGTATGTGGGATCAGACAAAGGACAGCATGACCAATATGAAAGAGAATGTAACAATAATACCATTGATGGTTGTATCGTAGGACCTAATGTAACTGCAGAAGGTGTAGATGTAAAAGAAGGTACTAAAAATACGATTATCCGTAATTGTACTTTCTCTGCACAAGGTCTTTCTGGAGAAAATAGTGCGGATGCATTCATAGATCTTAAAGGAGCATATGGTTTTGTATATAATAATACCTTCAACATCGATGGATCTAATATTCTTAATGCAGGAGTGGATTTCTTAGATAGAGGAACTGGATTTAATACAGGTTATAGAAATGCCATTTTTAATAATACATTTAATTTAGGAAGTAGAGCAAACGAAATACAAACAGCTCGAAAAAAACAAGGAGATCCTTCCGAAATTCATGTATGGAATAATACGCGTAATCCAAATTCTCCTGATTTCCCAGTGAGCGATGGAACCATAAATTTTGTAACAGAATCATGTCCTAGTTGGAATATCGTGCCTTGTAATGGAGGCGGTCCTAATCAAGCACCTAACGTATCATTTGCTTCTCCTTCAAGTAATTTTTCATTAGAAGAGGGATATACTAGCTTGGAAGTGGTTGTAAACGCTTCTGATGCTGATGGTTCCGTAAGCAATGTGAAATTATATGTGGATAATAATCTAATTCGTCAGGAGAATTCAGCACCTTATGAATGGGGACAAGGAAGTAATGCAGCCGAATTAGTAGGGTTATCTGTGGGAACACATACGTTTAAAGCTGAAGCTACTGATAATGATGGAGCCAAAAGTTCTACTACAATTACGTTAACGGTAACTAGTGGTGATACTGGTGGAGATCAAGGCCCTTCAATTTCATTTGCTTCTCCATCCTCTAATCTAACTGTTGATGAAGGATATACGAGTCTTTATGTAAAGGTAAATGCAAGTGATAGTGATGGATCAATAGACAATGTAAAATTATATATTAATAATAATTTTGTGAGACAAGAAAGATTTGATCCGTATGAATGGGGACATAGCACTTCTCCAAACCCAGCAGAAACCACTAATTTACCTGCGGGGAATCATACGTTCAAAGCAGTTGCTACAGACAATGAAGGAAACACAGCAGAAACATCGTTTGTATTAACGGTGAATGGTGGAGACGGTAATGGCGATGGAGACGGTGATGGAAGTGGAGATAGTTGTGCTTTTGGAGCTCCTTTAAATAGTGCATTGCCAGCATTTGATAATATTTCCTATACCGACGTACATATACTTGGAAATGGAGGACCATCCTTAAGTAACTTCAGAAAATTTAGTATTAATTGGAATCCACAATACAATGGATTGTATCAATTTGCAATGAATACGAATAATGGTAATCCAAATTGGTACGTGGATCTTAGACCTTTTAGTAATGCTAATTTTAATGGAAATAATCCAGAGGTTACTATTAGCAATTCTGGAATAAGCGGTTTTGATGGATCTTATTGGGTAACAAAAGATGGAGCTAATTTTGTAATGGTTTCCAAGAATGGAGGTTATACAATTTACTTTAGTAATTCAAGCTCAGCACCTAATTGTGACAATAAATCACCTATTGAAGAAGACAAGATATCTGATATCAAATTGTTCCCAAATCCTGTAAGTGATAATATCTTGAATGTAAGAGGTATTTCTCAAGAAAAATCTACTTTAGAAATAGCAGATATGCAAGGTAAAATTGTACTACAAAAACATATAGAAGGAACCGATACAGGATTAGATGTCTCGAATCTAAAATCAGGAATGTATGTCCTTATTATCAAAGGACTAAAATTCAGAAAATCTATACTATTTACTAAGCAATAAATTGTCTTAGCCAAGTTAATCATCAGGAAGTTGCGAATACTACCTGATGGTTATTCTCATGATTTTAAAATAAACGTCCCATGAAATCAATATACTATTTATTAACAGGTTTATTGATACTATTATCGAATGTTGCCATAGCTCAACAAGATTTAGTATATCAATACGATTTTGATCATTTACCTTCAGGTCAATATAATAGAGACATGA
The DNA here is from genome assembly GCF_947492115.1 of uncultured Aquimarina sp. NCBI lineage: Bacteria > Pseudomonadati > Bacteroidota > Flavobacteriia > Flavobacteriales > Flavobacteriaceae > Aquimarina > uncultured Aquimarina sp. The sequence goes on along the minus strand of NZ_CANLMM010000002.1, from coordinate 697,876 downwards.
TACGAGATGCTCTGGATGTCTCTTTTTGTAAAGGAGCTGATGAAGGAAGAGTTTTTATAGAAGATTTCCCAAATCAAGGAAAAGTTCTAAAAGTTAAATATCCCAAAGGAAAAGTAAAAACCAATGATAGTGGAATGCACACTAAGGTGTATTGGGAGGATACAGGAGAAAACCTAGATGAATTATACATCAGTTATATGGTGTATTTTCCTAATGATTTTGAATTTAGAGCAGGTGGAAAATTACCTGGATTATCCTATCAAACCTCAGAAAGAAATATGTCACTTCGACTCATGTGGAGATATGATGGTCTTGCAGAGTTTTATGTGCATTACAATACAGAACCTAGTTGGGATGGATGGCACGCCTCTATTAACTGGAGTTTGATAGATCCCTACGAGGAACCTAATGGAAATCCACAACCAGATCAGGTAAAATTTAAAAAAGGACAATGGAATAAGATAGAATTGTATAATAAATTAAATACTCCTGGTCAAAATAACGGTATTATGAGAGCTTGGCTTAATGGTCAATTAGCCATAGATATTACCGATAATGGTGACTATCGCCAGGCTGATGAAGGAGATATTCATTTAAATTCCATCTATTTATCTACCTTTTTTGGAGGTAGTGATGAGACTTTCCAACCAACCAAAGATATATATGCATATTTTGATGAGTTTAAAGTATCAAAAAACAGAATTGACGATTCTGGCGATAATGGTGGTGATGGGGACAATGGCGGTGATACAAATCAGAACCCTTCAATTTCTTTTAATACTCCATCAAGCAATAATCTTGAGGTTGAGGAAGGATATAGTCTATATGTAGATGTAAATGCTTCGGATAATGACGGTAGCATCAATAATGTGAAATTATATGTAGATGGTAATTTTATAAGACAAGAAAATGTAGCTCCTTACGAATGGGGGCATGCGAATTCTCCAAATCCCAATGAAATAAATAATTTACCTGTAGGGACACATATAATAAAAGCAATTGCTACTGATAATGAAGGTGCAACCGCCGAAACCACTTTTACGCTTACTGTTACCAATGAAGATGGAGACGGTGATGGTGATACTGGAGGTGATGGAAATTGCTCTTTTGGTATACCTATAAGTAATAGTATTCCTAGTATTGATAAAACATCTTTTTCTAATGTATACATTTTAGGTGATAATGGGCCCACGCTAAGTAATTTTAGAAAGATGACAATCAATTGGAATGCTGCTAATAATGGGTTATATCAATTTGCTTTTAATACGAATAATGGTGTGCCTGCTTATTATGTAGATCTAAAAAATAAACTTACCCATACATTAGGACAGTCAAACCCTTCTATAACTATAGATAATTCTGGAATATCAGGATTAGATGGTTCTTACTGGATTACAACAAATGAGGAAGATTTTGTAATGGTATCTAAAAACAGAGGATTCACTTTATATTTTAGTAATACTAACCAAAGTCCTACTTGTGATAATAAGCAAAATCCAGACTTAGAAAATATATCAGAATTCTCTTATTATCCCAATCCGGTAAAGAATTCACTTCTTTTAAAAGGTCTTGATACTGATATTCAGGAAATCGTCATATATAATATTAATGGACAAAGGATTAAAGCTCTTAAAACCAGAACTAAAGAAACCTCTATGTCTATTGATGTTACCTCACTAAACAACGGTATTTATTTTATGGAACTCAAATCTTTTAAAGGCAAATCTAAAAGATACAAGCTAGTAAAAATCTAAACACAAACTGAACTTATTAACTAACAAAAATTTTATGATTATGAAAGAAAGTATAATCTATAAACCGAATAAAAATAGAAATGTTTTTGTGATGTCATTTCTAATGATATGCTTTGCATTTCTTTTTAATAACGAACAAGCTTTTGCACAATGTAATACGATTATTGATGTTGATTTTAATAATTGGAATAACAGGAGATATTCTATTTCAGATATAAAAAGTGATTTTAATAATAAAGTAAAACCTTGGACAGCATCTACATATAGAGGTGTAGAAGGTCCTGGAGCAGCAAGTAATTTGATAGAAAACACTCCTCAAGAGACAAGAATTGTCAACGGAACACTACGAGCTCAATATCTAAAGAACGATGCATCTGGTAGATCAGGTGGGTTTTTATTTGATCCTTATTTTGATGCAGTGGATGAAGCCTATCTTGAATACAAAGTGAAATTTGATGATAATTTCTTCTGGGCTACCGGTGGTAAATTACCCGGTCTTGGAGGTTCCACAAGAGGAGTAAATAGCGAAAGCAGTGGGCGTGGTGCTATTCCATCAGGATGTAAGTATAATACAGATGGATGGTCTGCACGTTTGATGTGGCGAAGAAATAGAGCACAAACAGACCAACCTTATTTTATTTTGTATAGTTATTTCGCTGATAAAACAAATGGACAACCGCGACAAGATGGAGATTGTGGAGATGCAAAAAGAATTTATTCTAACCTGAAGGATAATAAATGGTATACCATTCGCCAGTATATTAAAATGAACACTCCAGGACAGAGAAATGGTAAAGTGATCATGTGGATCGATGGTGTAGAAACATATCGTGATAACAATGCTAAAATTCGTAACTCTGGAAAAAGCAATTTGAAAATCAATGCTCTGATTATGAATACGTATCGAGGAGGAAGTAGAAACGATGAAGTTTGGCATTCACCTAGAACCGAATATACATTTTTCGACGATTTCAAAGTATGGACAGGTTGCGGTAACCCACCTGATGGAGGAGAGAACACACCACCAAACGTTTCTTTTGCAGTTCCTTCTGGTAATACAAGTGTTCAAGAAGGATATAATGATTTCCAGGTTACTGTAAATGCTTCTGATAATGATGGTTCCATTAGTAATGTAAAATTATATGTAGATGGAGATTTAATTCGTCAAGAAAGTGTAGCTCCATATACTTGGGGACAAGGAAGTAATATTAATGAACTCCTTGGATTGTCAGTAGGACAACATACATTTAGAGCAGAAGCTACTGATAATGATGGCGCAAAAACTAGTAAAACTTTTGTGCTCACTGTTAATGGTAATAGTAACAATCAAGCACCAAATGTTTCTTTTGACTCGCCATCGGGCAACATAACAGTACAGGAAGGATATAATCTTACGGTTGTAGCGAATGCTAACGATCCTGATGGAAGCATATCTAATGTAAAATTATATATCAATAATAGTTTAGTACGTCAGGAAAATGTACCTCCTTACGAATGGGGTCATAATAATTCTCCAAATCCAAATGAAGTAAATGGACTTTCGGCAGGAACGTACACCATAAAAGCAGTTGCTACAGATAACGATGGAGAAACTGGTCAGGCTACATTTACCTTAACTGTGCAAGGAGATAATGATAATGGAGGCGGAGATGGAAATGGTAATAACAACTGTTCATTTAATACACCTGCAAACAGTGGTTTATCTGCAATGGATAAAGTAACGTATTCTGATGTTCATGTTATTGGTAATGATGGACCTAAACTTGGTAATTTTAGAAAGTTTACTATCAACTGGGTACCTCAGAATAATGGATTATATCAATTTGCTATTAATACCAATAATGGATCACCAGACTGGTATGTGGATTTTAAGAGTACAATGACTTTCCAGCTTGCAAATGCAAATCCAGAAGTAACGCTTAATAATACAGGATTTGCCGGATTAGATGGATCTTACTGGGTAACCATGGATGGAGCAAACTTTGTATTGGTATCTAAAAATAAAGACGTTACTATATACTTTAGTAATTCATCTTCAGAACCTAATTGTAATAGATCTTCAGATTTAGAAAATATTGAAGAAAAAATGATGGTATATCCTAATCCAGTAGATGGAAATATCATAAATGTTGTGGGATTATCAGCAAAAACTAAAGTACTACAGATCGTAGATCTTCAAGGAAGAGTAATCCGAGAATTAGACTCCAAAAACATATCAGAAACACTGGTACTGGATGTTTCAGCGTTGCCAAAAGGGCCTTATTTGCTGATAAGCAGAGGTAAGAACTCTAAACAATCTACTTTATTTATTAAGTAAAATAATTCAAGACATACCCGCCAAACAAATCACAAATACATAGGTTGGTTCCATAAGATGACCAACCTATGTATACTAGTATGCTGTTCCCTTATGTGAAGAGTCAATACTAGAGGAAATTTTTGTTCATGTTCTTGTTATTCAGTCAAATATCTTAAAACCAAATATCTGATTCTTTGGAATCACAATCTAATTTATTAACCTCAAAATATATTACACAATCATGATTGAACGTAGTAAAATTTCAAAAAAAATTTCATCGTTTTTTTTGTACGGCTTGTTACTCTTTTTTGCCGCAGATCCTGTGATAGGACAAGTAAGTTTAGTTGATGAGATCAAAATCTCTAATCAAGCTTTATTTTTTGATGGATCAAAAGTACCAGAGGAAGAGCGTTTAACCTACCCTAATAGATCAAAATATGACTATGCTTTTGGTAGCAGGATTACTCCACATGGAGATTGCATTTATACCTACAAGGAATACGTTTTTATGACTTGGTATAAAGGTGGAGAATCTAATAGACATGTAATGCTAACCCGGTATAATATGAATACCAAAACCCAAGTAACTATTCAATTTCCACACAAGCATACGGGATTTCAAAACAGGCCTCATATTGGCGAATCTCATAACACGATAGCAGTTGGTATCGCTCCGGTTGATGGAACAGTACATTTGTTATATGATATGCACGCATATTCCAAAAATCGACCATCAAATGGTAGTCTTAGTAATGATTACTTCAGGTATAGCTATTCAAGGGATAATGTTGCAACATTACCAGATGAAGAATTTACATTAGATAAATTTTTTCCAAAACGCTTATTTCTTAAAAATGGAGACAACTATGAAGGCCTAACTTATCCTACTTTTTTTAATAATGAAGCGGGAGAACTCTTTGTTTCTATGAGAGAAGGAGGTAATAATAATGGGAAATACATGACAGCCAAGTACAATGGTAATTCTTGGAGTAGTTTTAAAGATTTTAATGTGCTAAATGCCAAAAATAGAGGAATCAACTATAATTGGGGTTTGTATGGCGATTTTAAGTTTATCAATGGTAAAATGCATATTGGTTTTCATACAAGAAAAAATATTAGCAATGATAAGTTTTCTCTTAATAATGGATTCTATTATGCTTATGCAGAAAATTCCAATAACCTTACCAATTGGAAAGATCATAAGGGTAGAAGTGTAAGCACTCCTCTTATAGATCCTGAAAAAATATTCATATCAGAACCTGGTAATACAGTGTCTGGGTCAGCAAGAAATTCTGTTAAGATATCCAGTGGCGCGGATTGGACCATTACAGAAAATGGCAGTATTCACTTTAGAACTAGAGTAATAGGTGCATCTGAAACTAAAAACGTGCATACTTATAAAAAAGCAGGGGATGATAATTTTAGAACATCTACGAATTTTCCTGGTGGGGACTTTCATTCTATCGGAAATGATGTATACCTCATAGGATTGGAATCAGGTAGACCAGTTATTTACAAAGCTAAAGGAGGAACAAACTCATGGGACAAAATTTATAATGCTTCATCAGGAAAAAGTTTTAGACATGGTGTAGTACATATCAAAGATGGAATATTGTATTACTATCTAATGGAAAGAGGATCCGGAAGTGGACAGCCAATATATCTTCAAGTAATAAACTTAGGTTTGGACGCAGTCGCTAATACTGCTCCTAATGTTCAAATTACAGGCTTAAATAATTCGTATGATGTAGGAGAAGATGTAAGCATAACTATTAATGCAAATGATTCTGACGGTAATATAGCCAAACATGAAGTTTTTGTTAACGGAAGCCTAGTAGATACCGATGGAGCCAATTACACTCCTCATCAAATTACGAATGTACAAGCGGGAAGTTATACTGTAAGAGTAGTAGTAACTGATAATGATGGAGCAACAGATGAAGATACGGATAGTTTTACAGTATCAGGATCTTCAGGTGGAGGAGATACTTGTGATACTTATGAAGAAGAAAACGGATTAGTAGTAATCGAAACGGAAAATCTATCTGCTTCTGGAAACTGGAGTGAGAGAAGTGCTATTTCAGGATTTACTGGAGGAGGATATTTAGAATGGACAGGTCCTGATCACTTTAATGATCCTGGTAATGGTGTAATTACTACAAAAATTAAAATTAATTCTCCAGGTAGATATAAGTTTCAATGGAGATCTAAAGTTGGTGAAGGGAATAGTCCTACAGAAGCTAATGACACTTGGTTGAAGTTCCCTGATGCAAGTGATTTTTATGCACAAAAAGGAAATGAAATAGTATATCCGAAAGGATCTGGTAAAACTCCAAATCCAGAAGGTTCTGGAGGAGAAGGATACTTTAAAGTATATTCTACAGGAACTACCAATTGGACTTGGACAACCAAAGTAAGTGATAATGATCCCCATGATGTGTTTGTAGAATTTGATGCTCCTGGCACTTATACCATGTTAATTTCTGGTCGTTCTAAGCATCATATTATCGATAGAGTGACATTAAATAAATCAAGTGTCAACGCTACTGATACTTCATTACAAGAAACTACCTGTGATGGTAATGATGGAGGTGGAAGTGATGGTGATGGAAGCGTTGTTATTAGTGGAGAACGTAAAAAATGGCATAAGGTCACCTTAACTTTTGATGGGCCAAATACTTCAGAAACTGCTGGTGACAATCCATTTTTAAATTATAGACTAAATGTAACGTTCACGCATCAGAGTGGTTCTCCATCCTACGTAGTCCCTGGTTATTATGCTGCTGATGGAAATGCTGCACAAACATCAGCAAATAGTGGTAACAAATGGAGAGTACATTTTGCACCAGATAAAACAGGTCAGTGGAATTACAACGTCTCTTTTAGAAAAGGAAATAATGTGGCTGTTAATGATGGAGTGACAGCAGGAACAGTTGCAGGTTTCATGAATGGAAAAACGGGATCTTTTTCAATTGCTGCTTCTGATAAAACAGGAAGAGATTTTAGAGGAAAAGGTCGTTTGCAATATGTAGGAGAGCATTACCTAAAATTTGCAGAAACAGGAGAGTATATGATAAAGCAAGGACCTGATTCTCCAGAAAATCTATTTGCGTATGATGATTTTGATAATACTCCCAATGAGGGGAATCGCCGAAAGGATTATCAACCCCATATAAACGATTGGGATAATGGAGATCCTACCTGGAAAAATGGAAAAGGAAAAGGATTAATCGGAGCTGTAAACTATATCGCTAGTGAAGGTCTAAATTCTATGTCATTTTTAACGATGAATATCAATGGAGATGATAAAAATGTGTATCCATATATAGCAAGCAATCAGAGAACTCGCATGGATGTATCAAAATTGGCTCAATGGGCAATTGTAATTGAGCATATGCAAGAAAATGGAATTTTTGCACATTTTAAGACTCAAGAAACAGAAAATGAAACCCTTCTAGATAATGGAAATACTGGTAATCAACGTAAATTATATTATCGCGAACTTATTGCAAGATTTGGATATAATTTAGCCCTTAATTGGAATTTAGGAGAAGAAAATGGTGGAGGACCACAATCTGTTGATCAATCACCAGCGCAAGAAAGGGCGATGGCAGAGTACTTTTATAAGCATGATCCATATCGCCATCATGTGGTGATACATAAACATCCGAATGACTTTCCTGATTACTTAACTGGAAATCAATCTAGACTAACAGGTTTTTCATTACAAACGAATAAATCTGATTTTGCCAATGTTTTTAGTAAAGTAAAAGAAGGAATTGACAAATCCAGAAACTCCGGCAAAAAATGGGCAATTGCTTGTGATGAACCTGGTGATGCGCAACATGCTATACGACCAGATAATAATGCTGCAAACTCACATACAGACGGACGTAAAAATGCTCTTTGGGCAACATTACTTGCAGGTGGATGGGGTAATGAGTGGTATTTTGGATATCAAAATGCACATTCTGATCTTACACTTCAGGATTTTAGAAGCCGAGATAAGTGGTGGGATTATGGACGTCATGCGATCCGATTCTTTAATATTACTGATCTTCCGTTAACGGAAATGCGTAATAATAACGGTTTATCTTCTAACAATAATGATTACTGCTACGCAAAACAAGGAGAGGCTTATGTGGTTTATTTAAAAAATGGAGGGTCTACAAATCTTAATTTAAATGCACAAAGTGGTCAGTTTACCGTAAAATGGTACAACCCCAGAAATGGTGGTAATCTAGTCAATGGTTCGGTTACTTCAGTGAGTGGTGGAGGTAATAGATCACTTGGGAATGCTCCTAATAGTACTGGTAGTGATTGGATAATACTAATTACCAAAAATGGATCTAATCCAGGAGAAAATGAACCTCCATCTGTATCCTTTGCTACTCCATCTGGTAATACTTCTGTACAAGAAGGATATAGTAGTTTTGAAGTTATCGTGAATGCTTCAGACAGTGATGGAACTATTGATAATGTAAAGTTGTATGTGGACGGAAACTTAATTCGTCAAGAATTGTTAGCTCCTTACACTTGGGGTCAAGGGAATAATACAGATGAGCTTTTAGGACTTTCTGTTGGCCAACATATAATCAAGGCAGAAGCTACGGATGATGATGGTGCTACAACCAGTAAAACATTTACACTAACAGTTACTGGAACTGGTGGTAATCAAGGGCCAAATGTTTCCTTTGCTTCTCCTTCTAATGATATTACGGTACAAGAAGGATATGACCTTGTTGTAATTGTGAACGCATCTGATCCAGATGGAAGTGTTTCTAATATAAAATTATATATTAACGATAATTTGGTTCGCCAGGAAAATATAGCTCCATATGAGTGGGGACACGATGGATCCCCTAATCCACAAGAGGTAAATGGACTTGGAATAGGAACCCATTCCTTCAAAGCTGTTGCTACTGATAATGATGGAAACACGTCGGAAACTACTTTTATATTAACAGTACAATCTGATGACAACGGAGGTGGAGATAACAATAATAGTTGTTCATTCGATACTCCTGCCAATAGTAGTCTTGCTGCTATGGATAAAGTTACATATTCCAATGTTCATGTATTAGGAGATAACGGCCCCAAGTTTAGCAATTTCAGGAAGTTTACCATCAATTGGGCACCTCAAAACAATGGATTATACCAGTTTGCAATCAATACAAATAACGGATCACCAGATTGGTATGTAGACTTTAAGAATACAATGACTTTTCAATTACAAAATGCTCAACCTGAGGTAACGCTTAATGATACTGGTTTTGATGGGTTAGACGGTGCTTATTGGGTAGCTAGAGATGGTGAAAATCTTGCATTGGTTTCTAAGTCTGGGAACTATACGATTTATTTCAGTAATTCGGCAACTGCTCCGAATTGTAATAGATCAAACCCAGAAACAGATCTTATAAAGATTAAAGTATTTCCTAATCCAGTTTTGGATTCCTATTTATCAGTTACAGGGATGATGTCTGAAGAATTGAAAACACTTCAAATAATAAGTGTAGATGGAAGAGTTGTAAAAGAAATTACTACTAAAAATGAGACAGAAACAATAGATGTTTCTGAATTGCCATCAGGTTCTTATTTCTTGTCAATCAAAGCTGTACGATTTAAAGAATCACTCCTATTTGTAAAAAAATAAGGATCTACTATTAGTACTAGGATGTTTTGTTTAACAGAATGTCCTAGTTCTAATCGATATATAAAAACAACAACAACTAATCACAATGAAAAATTTTAAAACAAGATTTAATCAAGATTTATTTTGGTTGCGAGAATATCTCGCTACTAATAAGAAGCAATTAAATGTAAATATTAGAAGACAGAAATTGTTTTCTGATCTACTTATCAATAGGTCTGGTGTATTCCTTTGGTGTATCTTATTTGCCAATATACCCTTGCTTCAATCTCAAACTACTTCTTCTGCTACTTCCAGTTCAGGCAGTGGGTATTCTGTTATAAAAAATGATGGATTTGGCATAGAAGATCCAGATTGTAAGCACAAGAGTTTTGGACCTCATATTACCCAAAGATTTGATAATGAATTAGACAAGAATGTGTTTGTTTTTCATAGTCATATCGATGACGATGATGATCGATGTAAAAATGATGATCGTGTGCGTATAGAAATAAAAGGAGGACCAGGTGCTAGTTCCAATACTTTGCGTCACCCCAGAAATTCTACGAGCTACTACAGATGGAAGTTTCGCTTAGCGAGTAATTATAAAGCTAGTAATAGATTCTGTCACTTCTTTCAATTAAAGGCTAAAGGCGGAAGTAATGATAAGCCTCCCATATTAACGTTATCAGCACAAAAAGATAAATTTGAGTTGGTGCATAATAGAAAAAATCCGAATTCTGTTTACGTTGATTTAAAACAGGAACCACTATCTAGATTTAAAGGAGAATGGATCGAAGGCTATGTAAAAATAAAACATGGAGATAACGGTACGCTCAATGTGGTACTGAAAAAAGTATCTGATGGACAAACTGTTTTTTCATATTCTAATTCGAATATAGATTTATGGAGAAGTGGAGCAGATTACAATAGACCTAAATGGGGTATTTATAGAGGAAAAACGAGTGGATTAAATGATGAGCAGGTACGATTTGCAGATTGGTGTGTTTCGGAGTCTTCTGAGAGTCAGTGTCCCTCTTCTATTGGTAATGGAGGATCCAATCAAAAACCAAACATTTCTTTTGCTTCGCCGTCAGGAAATATTAGTTTACCAGAAGGTTACGATGAACTCGAAGTTACTGTAAACGCATCTGATAATGATGGTTCTATTAGTAATGTAAAGTTATATGTGGATGGCAATTTTATTCGTCAGGAAGTTAATGCACCTTATACTTGGGGACAAGGAAATTTTACAGATGAACTTTTAGGATTACCAGTAGGACAACATATAATCAAAGCAGAAGCCATAGATAATGATGGAGCTAAATCAAGTAAGTCGATAACAGTAACAGTGACTGGTACTTCAAATAATCAAAAACCAAATGTATCCTTTGCATTGCCAACAGGAAACATAACGGTCGAGGAAGGCTACGATCTTACTGCAATTGTGAATGCATCTGATCCAGATGGAACTGTAGCTAATGTAAAGTTGTATATAAATAATGATTTTGTACGACAAGAGGTTAATGCTCCATACGAATGGGGTCATGATACTTCTCCAAACCCTCAAGAATTAAATGGGTTGGGTACAGGTTCTTATACAATTAAAGCGGTTGCTACGGATAATGATGGAGCAACCAATCAAGCAACATTTACACTAACTGTAAGAGGGATAGATTCAGGTGGCGGAGATACATGTTCATTCGAAGCACCTATGAGTAGTGCTTTAAGTGCTATGGATAAGGTGTCATATTCCAATGTTCATGTGTTAGGAGACAATGGACCTAAATTAGGGAACTTCAGAAAGTTTACGATTAATTGGGTGCCAGATAGTAATGGTTTATATCAGTTTGCTATTAACACCAATAATGGATTTCCGGATTGGTACGTAGATTTTAAAGATTCTATGAGCTTTCAATTGCAGAATTCAAGTCCTGAAGTTACTTTAAGGAATACAGGATTTGATGGGTTAGATGGTTCGTATTGGGTAACCATGGATGGTGCTAATTTTGTACTAGTTTCCAAAACTGAAGGATATACGATATATTTCAGTAACTCAGCATCCACTCCAAATTGTAATAGATCAAATCCAGCAATGGATGTTTCACAGATTAAAGCTTTTCCTAATCCTTTGTTGGATTCTTTTTTAACCGTTTCAGGAATGTCAGAAGACTTAAAAACACTTCAAATAGTGAGTGTAGAAGGTGGAATAGTTAAGAAATTTACCACAGGAAAAGAAACAGAAACTATTGATATTTCAGAACTACCAACAGGATCCTATTTCTTAGTTGTTAAATCAGTAAGATTTAAAGAATCAATATTAGTAGTGAAAAAATAAAATTAAAGTTTATCTAGGATGCTTCGAACCAACAGAAGCATCCTAGTTTTTTAAGTTTTAAAAAGTATTTTATGAAATTTTTATTCATAAAAATACAAAGGTCTAAGGTTAGTTGATCCAAAACAATGAATCATTAAAATAGGAATTATTCTTAATCTTAATAGATAAAGCATATTGTTTTTGCGCAAATTATCTATAAAAGGTATTGAAAAAATAAGGATAAAAAAACTGTTAATCAGCCGTATGTATGTTTTTTACCCCTATTCTGTACTCATGTAAACGGGTATTTTGCTAATTTTACTTTGAATGCAAAATGATTGAAGTTCCAGACCTTCAATCAATCATTCGATATCAGATTTAAACGGTTATATCCGTTTGAATACTTTTTAATTTACCTCCCTTAGTCTTTTAATATCTAAAAGAAGATGTTGCGTTTTGCATTGGACAATATAAATTCCTTTTAGAATTTCGTGTTTAAGGAAAAAGAGATAATTAATCAAAATAGATAAAAAGCCCTATAGATGAATAACTTTTGCCCAATCCATTTCTTATTATTAAGTATTATTTTTTTATGTTCTCCTGGCATAATTTCCCATTCTCTTCTTTATAGCTTTTAAAATTGATAACACGGCTTAACTGGTATTTAGCAATAAATAATTTAAGATACTATTTAAAATTTTAATCACTCACTTTAACCAACTAATTATGAAAAAAAATTCAATGTCAACAAATGTAAAATGTAAAAATAAATTGACAAGATTACTATTTCTGATCTTTTTAATTCTGATATACTCTCAAAGTTATGGACAGATTAAGCTAGAGAAGGAAGTGAAAATCACAGATCAAGCACTTCATTTTAATGGTAAAAAAGTTAGTCGGAATTCTCCGAATAATGGACCTGCTTACGACTATTTTTTTGGGTCCCGAATTTCAGCTCACGGGGATTGTATAAAAAAATTCAAAAATTTCATTTTTACAACATGGTATAAAGGGGGGAAACATAACAGAAGAGTTATGTTATCAAGATATAATACAAAAACAGGGAAGATAAAAACTATAGAATTTCCTCATAGGCACACTGGTCTTAATGGTAATTGGTGGATAGGTGAATCGCATAACACTATTGCGGTTGGTATTAGCCCTAAAGACGGTACGATTCATATGCTATACGACATGCATTCTTACAGTAATGGTGGAGCTTTTAAAAATGATTATTTTAGATATGCGTATTCAAAGAAAAATGCAGCTACAGTTTCTGATGCTAATTTTAAGCTAAATCTTTTTGTTAAAGACGGAGCAAATGATTATACCCATGTTAGTCTTAACGGATCTCCAGACCCTCAGCAATTCCAAGATCTTACTTATCCCAAATTTTTTCTGAATGATAATGGAGATTTACTAATGCATATGAGACGTGGAGGTAATGATAATGGAGCTTATGTTTTTTCAAAATATACGGCGTCAACATCAAAATGGAGTAAATTACAACAATTCAATAAACTTAACGCTAAAAAGCATGGTCAACCATATAACTGGGGTCTTTATGGAAGTATGAAGTATGTAAATGGTAAACTACGTGTTGGTTTCCAGAGAAGAAGTGGGAATAAAAATGATAAATACGAATATCAAAACGGATTTTATTACGGTTATTCTGATGATCAAACAGGAAAAAGCAAGTGGAAAGATCATAAAGGAAAATCAGTGAATATTCCTTTTGCCAATGCAGATTTATTAAAAGTATCAGAACCTGGCAATCTTGTTTCAGCGACAGGGAAAAATGAAGTTAGTATTGTTCAAGGTTTTGACTGGACGGTTACGGCTCGTGGCGATGTTCACATAATTGGGAAAGTAAAGGACAAAAAAAATAATGTAATTAAAAATGTTCATACATATAAACCTGTTGGTAAGCCGAATTTTATTACTTCGACTGATTTTTCTGGAGCAGATCAATTATATACTTACAAGAATGACATTTATATCATAGGTCTTGAAAAGGATAGAATATATGTGGAAAAAGCTACAGGTGGTAAAAATAATTTCAAGAGAGTTTATTCGCCAAAAACTGGTAAAAAATTTAGACATGGAGTACCTTATATAGTAGATGGTAAATTATATTATTATATGATGGAAAAGAAAAGCGGTGATAAACAACCACTTTATTTACAGATTATTGATTTAGATTTACAAGAAGGGGATGAGGATAATAGACCTATTGTGTCAATTACAAATCCATCGCGAAATAATCAAGAATTTACATTAGGAAAAACTATTACTTTAAAGGCAAATGCCACCGATCCCGACAGTAATCTTGATTATGTAAATTTTAAAATAAATGGTACTTTTTTTAAGCAAGATAGAAACCGGCCATTTGCCGTAAGTTGGAAACCTTCGAAACCAGGTGTATACACTATAGGAGTAAGAGCTTTTGATAAAAAAGGATTGTATAGGGAAGTTTCGAGAAAAGTAATTATAACAGGAAGAGGTGATATAAATTCAACCTGTTCCTTTAAAATGTCTATAGACAAGGGATTAGGAGCAATGGATAAGGTAACATATTCCAATGTTCATGTGTTAGGAGACAACGGACCTAAATTAGGGAACTTCAGAAAATTTACGATCAATTGGGTACCAGATAGTAATGGTTTATATCAATTTGCTATTAATACGAATAATGGATCTCCAGATTGGTACGTAGATTTTAAAGACTCTATGGGCTTTCAATTGCAGAATTCAAATCCTGAAGTTACCTTAAGGAATACAGGTTTTGATGGGTTAGACGGTGCTTATTGGGTAGCTAGAGATGGTGAAAATCTTGCATTGGTTTCTAAGTCTGGGAACTATACGATTTATTTCAGTAATTCGGCAACTGCTCCGAATTGTGATAGATTAAACCCAGAAACAAATTTTATAAAGATTAAAGCATTTCCTAATCCAGTTTTGGATTCCTATTTATCAGTTACAGGGATGATGTCTGAAGAATTAAAAACACTTCAAATAATAAGTGTAGATGGTAGAGTTGTAAAAGAAATTACTACTAAAAATGAGGCAGAAACTATAGATGTTTCTGAATTACCATCAGGTTCTTATTTCTTAGTTGTTAAATCAGTCAGATTTAAAGAATCAATATTAGTAGTGAAAAAATAAAATTAAAGTTTATCTAGGATGCTTCGAACCAACAGAAGCATCCTAGTTTTTTAAATTTTAAAAAGTATTTTATATAATCTTTATTTATAAAAATACAAAGGTCTAAGGTTAATTGATCTAAAAGAATGAATCATTGGATAGGAATGATTCTTAATCTTACAATCAATCATTCGATATCAGATTTAAACGGTTATATTCGTTTGAATACTTTTTAATTTACCTCCCTTAGTCTTTGTAATATCCAAAATAAGATGTTGCGTTTTGCATTGGACAAAATAAATTCTTTTTAGAATTTCGTTTTTAAGTAAAAAGAGATAATTAATTAAAATAGATAAAAAGCCCAATAAATGAAAACCTACACAAATTCATTAACATTACGAATAATTGTATTATTATTTACGTTTCTATCACTCATAGAGTTTGCTCAAGCACAGGTGCATCAAGCCAAGCTAAATAGTATTAATTGTAATACACTTGATTGTATTTTAGAAGCAATGATAAATGCTGTTCCTGGAGATGAGATTATTATAGCTTCTGGAACCTATGTTGCTCCTGATAAATTTAATAATCAAGGAAAGGCTTCTAGATTTGCTTCTTCTAATGATGGTACTTCATCAAACCCAATAATATTAAGAGGAGAAAATCCTGCTAATCCACCAATCCTTAAAGGTCCTGATGGAATTTATGATGGATATGCACTTCATATATTGGGCGATTATTGGCAGGTTAAAGACATTATTTTTGAAGAAGGTTCTAAGGGAATTGTCTTTGATAATGCCAATTATGGTGTTATTGAAAACGTAACAGTGAGAGAACTAGGAGAAGAAGGAATTCATTTAAGAGATGGATCTAGTTTTAACCTAGTTAAAAATTGTAAAGTCTACAATGTCGGTATTAAAAAACCAGGTATTGGAGAGGGATTGTATGTAGGATCCGATAAAAATCAACATGCAGGACCTGGTGATGAAAATGACAATAGTAAGTACGATCCGGATTGTAATAATAATACGATCGAAGGTTGTATCGTAGGGCCGAATGTAACTGCAGAAGGTGTAGATGTAAAAGAAGGAACAAAAAACACGATCATACGAGATTGTGTGTTTTCTGCAGAAGGAATCTCTGGGGAGAATAGTGCAGATGCATTTATAGACCTTAAGGGAGCTTATGGTTTTGTGTATAATAATACGTTCAATCTAGACGGATCTACGATTGTTAATGCAGGAATTGATTTTTTAGATCGCGGTACCAATTATAACACGGGATTTAGAAATGCAATATTTAATAATACATTTAACCTAGAAAGTAGAGGAGATGAAATCCCAACAGCTAGGAAAAAGCAAGGGGACCCTTCAGAAATTCATGTATGGGATAATGTTAGAAATCCAAATACTCCAGATTTTCCAATTAGCGATGGTAGTTTAAACCATATCACACAATCTTGTCCTAGCTGGAATATAGAATCATGTGATGGAACACAGAACCAAGCTCCGGTAGTTTCATTTGTGAATCCAACCACAAATTTAACCGTTTTACTAGGCTATGATGCGCTAACTGTAGAGGTCAACGCAACGGATCCAGATGGTAGTATTTCTGATGTAAAACTTTATATAGATAATGCATTAATACGACAAATAAACCAACCTCCGTACCAATGGGGAACGGGTGAGAATGCAAACGAATTAATAGGACTTTCTTTAGGAATTTATACCATAAAAGCTGAGGCTACAGATAATGAAGGGAAAATAAGTGATGTAGAATTTACAGTAACAGTTCGAGATGAGAATACAGGAGGAGACGGAGATTGTTCGTTTGGAACACCAATAGCTACTGGCTTACCAACCTTCGATAATGCCTCTTTTGATCATGCTCACGTTTTAGGGCAAGGACCTGATGTAAGTAATATTAGTCGACTAAGAATTTCCTGGAATTTGGAAGAAAATAAATTAGACAGATTTGATATGAATACTTCAGATGGAGTACCAGAATTTTATATGAATCTTAAAGATGTTGTTAGTTATGAGTTTAATACATTGCAACCAGAACTTACCATAAGTAACTCGAATCTGCCTGGATGGGATGGTTCATATTGGGTTACAAAAGATGGAGACAATTTTGTTATGGTTTCTAAAAGTAACGGATTTACCATTTATTTTAATAATGCTGCAGAAAGTCCGGAGTGCGAATCAACTTTATCGAATCCTGATTTTTCAGAAAGAGAATTACAAGTCACGATCTACCCTAATCCAGTTAATCAAAAATACTTGCATATAGTAGCCGTTTCGAAGGAGGAAAAAACTGTTGAAGTTATAGATCTTCTTGGGAAAAGAATTATATCTCAAAAGCTCGATGCTAATGATCCCAAAGTAGATGTTTCTCACTTACATCAAGGGACCTATATTCTTTTAATCAAATCAGACAACAACAAAGAATCTCTATTTTTTGTAAAGAAATAGTAGCTCATTTTAGAAGTAACCAATCTAAAATTACAGAAACATAATTTCATTGCATAGTAATCACAAAAGATCTTAAAACCAACTAAAACTTATTATGAAAACACCGAACCTAAACAAAATTTGGAAGCATAAGATCATCATTATTTTCCTTCTAATATGCACTGGAATTAGAGCTCAAGACTGTAATAATTCACAATTAGTCGTAGATCAGGATTTTAGCCAATACAATGGAGAAAACCAATTATATACTAGAAGTATGGCTAATAATGATTTTCCAAACTTAGGAGGAAGAACTTCTGGCGGAAATGTTAGAGGGCTTAGTAATGATTTTCCACAAAGAAATCGAGTAATTAATGGTGAGTTGCGTGCAGAGTTTACTAAGGATGATGCTAGCGGCAGAACTGGAGGTTTTGTATTCGATAGTAGTTTTGATGGTGTCGAAGAGGCGGTACTACAATATCGTGTAAAATTTGCAGATGACTTTGTTTGGGCTACTGGAGGAAAACTTCCTGGTTTAGGAGGAGCTTCTACTCCGAATGGGTCTCAACCTGCCGGTTGTACACAAAATCAAAACACCATTGAGAACGCATTTTCTTGTCGACTAATGTGGCGTTCCAATACGGCGCATACACAACCACCTTATCTTATTGTGTACGATTATTTGCCTAATAGGGAAACAAGATGTGGAGGAAATACACGTCTTGGAGATTTAAAACTAGAACGAAATACCTGGTACACCGTAAAGCAATATCTAAAATTGAATACACCTGGTCAGGAAAACGGTGTTTTGAAGATGTATATCGATGGAGAATTATTAGTGGATTTAGATGACGTTATGTTTCGATTATCAGGAAAAGGAAGTGTTAAAATTAATTCAGTTGTAATGCATACCTATAGAGGTGGAAATCGTTCAGATGATTGGTGGCAATCGCCTCAGGATGATTATGTATACTTTGATGATTTTAAAGTATGGACTAACTGTTCTGATGCTACAGATAATGGAGAGAACCAGCTACCAGTGATATCTTTTAATGAACCAACTTCTCAGACAGTTACTTTAGAAGAAGGGAATAATCTTATGGTAAATGTAGCAGCGAGTGATCCCGATGGAACTATTGAGAACGTAAAGTTATATATGGATAATGTAGAAATACGAGAAGAGGTAAATCCTCCTTACGAATGGGGACATCGAGATGATCTAGATGAGCAATTAAAAAACTTAGTTGCTGGCACATACCAAATGAAAGCTGTAGCTACCGATAATCGAGGAGGTACAAGTGAAATTTCTTTTGAGCTAGTGGTAGAAGAAAATGTGTTGTCAGTAGACGAGTTTGATGCATCTGATTTAAAGATTAAAATATATCCAAATCCTGCTGATAATATAATCTTTATAGAGAATGAAGGAAATACTACACAAGCTATTCAGATTAAAATAAATGATGTAAGCGGAAGAACAATTAAAACCATTACTTCTAATAGTTCTGTAATAGAAATAAATACAAGTGCATTAAGTTCTGGAATGTTTTTGATGACGGTAAAAAGTGGAAAATTGAGTACATCCAAACTTTTGGTAAAAAAATAACTTGAGATAAGAAACTTATGGTACAGATAAAATCAAAGAGCACTTCTGAATTTTTATGTCTAAAGATCATGGTCATAAACGTTGTATTTTTACTTTCAATCAATAGTTTAAAAGCGCAGGTTTTATGGTATGGAGATCCTGACAAGAGTGTTAATTCTAGCTTTAGAAGGTTTGATTCAGGAAATGCTGGTGATGATTGCAGTAATCAATCTAATAATAATTCTTCGGCATCTACAGTAAATGATTCTGAATATGGAAAGGTCTGGAGGATACAGAAACCCACTGGTCAAAAAAGAGGTGAATTTGCCAGAACTACTGGTACTGTAAATAATTATGAACCGGAAGAAGGGGATTTTGTCTATTACGGGTGGCGATGGAAAATAGAGTCTACACCAAATATTACAAGCGGTATAGCCGTTTGGCAATGGAAAACAGATGCAGGAGACCAGAACAATACACAGAATTACCCTTTAAACATGGGATATGGAAATGGTACGTTGACTTTTAGTGCTTGGGGTCCATGTTTTCCTAGTTGGAATTCCTGTAGTGGATCGATCAGCAAACGTAAAACTACACTATGGAGCAAATCTATTCCAGAAAATACGTGGGTAAGTTTTGTAGTTGGTATAAAAATGTCTAGAAATGATGACATAGGTTACGTAGAGCTATGGTATAATGGACAAAAACAAACACTTTCAAATTCTGATTTTCAAGATTATCAAGTGGATATTTCCTCCGATGGTAAGCGAGCATTTCATAAGACATTTGATGGTAAAGTGGTATATCCAAAATGGGGATCGTATAATTCAAATGCCTGTAATTTTAACACGACTACTTATTATGATGAAATGAGAATCGCTACTACTTTAGAATCAGCAATGCCATCTGGATCGGATTCTGGAGAGAATCAATTACCAGTAGTATCATTTAGTGCACCAACTTCCCCAACAATAACCGTAGAAGAAGGTCATAATCTAATAGTAAATGTAGACGCTAGTGATCCCGATGGAACTATTGAGAACGTAAAGTTATATATGGATAATGTGGAAATACGAGAAGAAGTAAATCCACCTTACGAATGGGGACATCGAGATGATCTGGACGAGCAACTGAAAAACTTAGCTGCTGGCACATACCAAATAAAAGCAGTAGCTATCGATAATCGTGGAGGTACAAGTGAAACTACTTTTGAGTTGGTGGTAGAAGAAAATGTATTATCTACTCCTGATTTTTCAATAGAAAAACCAATGACAGTGTATCCTATTCCAGTTGTTGATCTTTTAACTATAGAAATACCAAAGGCAGAAATTTCTAATGTTATCATATATGATTTACAGGGGAAAGAGTTATTTCAATCAGTTTTAGATAAAGAATCAAAAGAAAAATTTTCTCTAGATTTTTCTAAGTTTTCTAAAGGGGTTTATTTTCTAAGAGCACAACATGAAGGTAAAAATATACAGACTATTAAAGTACTTAAAAAGTAGATTGTTCACTTCGCACTGATGGGGATTAAGAAGTGTAAAATAATCAGAGGGTTTCTTTGTAAAAGGTTTATAGATTTTTAATAAAATATCGTTCACTATGAATCACTTAAAACCAATTATTATAGTGTTTTCTGTTTTATTTATTTGTACTAATAATTTCCTAATAGCACAAGTAAGTTTAGAAAAACATGAAGAACTGAATCAAAACGCTTTGAAGTTTTGGTATGCGGATCCTGATCAACCAGCAGCGCGTTTCAACAGAAATATTTCACCTAAAGGAGATTGTTTGCAATTCGTAAATGGGTATCTGTTTTTGACCTGGTATAAAGGAGGAATGCAAAACAGAAATTTAATGTTATCCAGACTTCATTTAGAATCTAATACATGGGCTACCATACAATTTCCTGATAAGGTTAGTCTGTATAGTTCTGGTGAAGGAAATTCTCACCGAGTTGCGTCATTAGGAGTTTCTCCAATTGATGGAACGATTCATCTAATGTATGATATGCATGCTAGTGAATTAAAATATAGATTCTCAGAAAAGAATATCGCTTTTGCGCCAGATTCGGACTTTACATTAGATAAGTTTTCATCCAGAAGAAATTATTTTAAACCAGGAAATGTAATATCCAGATTTACGTATCCCAATACGGAAGTAAATCAGAATGGTGAATTAATTGTAGAGTACCGTTTAGGAACATCTAGACAAGGAGATAAGTATATTATCCTGTATGATGGAAATTCTTGGTCGGATACTCAATTAGTAATGAGAGGAAACAACGAAAATCCTGAATTTAATCAATATGGAGGATTTAGATATTTTTTTGATCAATTGTATTTAGGATGTTCTGTTCGTATAAAAGGAGACGATGTCGAGTTTAATAAAGGATTTTACTATGCGGCGATTGGAAATAATGGATTGGGAGATACTTGGGAAAATCTCAATGGTCAAAACATTTCTACACCAATTGAAGGACTTACAGAGATGAATAAATTTAAAATTGCAGACCCTTTACCAAATGGAAGCAATGGCATGACTAGTGCTCCCAATTTTGTGGTTTCTAAGAATAAAGCAATTCATTTTACAAATAGAATACCTGGACAAGGAACCGTTCACTACTATACAAAACCGAATTCTGATGAAGTGATCAAAGCTTCAGGAGGTTCTCCACCTGTTAATTTTCCTGGGGATGATGGTAGAGTATATAGCATAGAGGTAAAGACTAATGGAAAAATTCAACTAAGAAGTACCAAAGAAGGTGAAAGTAATTGGCGAACTGATTATACATGGTCCGGAAATGAAGAATTTGATCAAATGGTATATGAGTATGCAAATGGGTATTTACATATTATTGCATCTGAAGAAAGAAATAGTGATCAGTTACCACTACATTATTTAAAATTGAAACTGGAATCAGTAGATATTCCCAATGAATTACCTATACTTTCTTTTGTAACACCTACGGAAAATATCGTGTTACAAGAAGGGTATGCTAGTTTTGAAGTAACGGTTGATGCATCTGATATAGATGGAAGTATAAGTAATGTTCAATTATATATTGACAATGATTTTATAAGACAGGAAGTAAATCCACCATATACTTGGGGACAAGGAAATCTCACTGATGAATTATTAGGGTTGTCAGTAGGAGAGCATACTATAAAAGCAATTGCTACTGATAATGATGGTGGAATTTCAGAAATTTCATTCATATTCATTGTAGAACAGCAAATACTTTCTATTGATGAGTTTGAAGAAGTAGAACAGAATGTCAAGATTTATCCAAACCCTGTTAAAGAAAATAAATTAAATATTATCGGTCTTTCGCAAAAGAATATAATCTTAGAAGTGTATGATGTATTTGGAAAAAAAGTATTCACTCGATCCACCTCTGAAGAAAGTACAATATTAGATCTTTCTGAATTGAGTGCTGGTTTGTATGTCCTTCATATTTCAAGTAATGTAGAGCAAATCAATAAAGTATTTGTAAAAAAATAATGCCAAAAAATGTCTGATAGTTTCGATTATGATCGATTAACACAAACAACTAAATTATTACGTTTAATAATGATAAAAAAATCTTTAAAGTATATTGAAATTTAAATATTAAATAATTGTTTGTCAGTATTTTGTGGTTTTTTAAAGAAAGATTCAATAAAGATAATAGACAATATATTTATTAGTTTAGCTTTATACTTATTAGAAAAGTTCCAGACCTTTTCTAGAATAAAAAAGAGAGTAATTATTAAAAAAAAATTCATAGAAAAAAGAACTTTCATAGAAGGCTCAAGTTTTCTTTTTTTGATATAACTCTAAATAGATAAACGAATGTAGTTCGTTTAATATTTAAATATTTTCTTCCCTTAGATCTTTAAATATTTATTCGTTTTAGCGCATCAGTATTTGTACTGAAAATCCTGTGTATAACAAGGATTAAAAAAGATATGTCATCGATTCATTTGTAATTGAAGACATTAAAAGAATGTAAAGAAGAATACTATGAAAGTATTTCTATGATCAAAAGTAAATGTACATCATTACTCAGTTTTTTCGAGTGATGAGGTATATCTATAGGATATAAGTCTAATAATGAAGCTCTCAATTAACCGAAATACTCTTATTAAAGAACCTTTTAAAATTAACCTAACACAAACTCACAATGAAAAATCGTAAACGCACAACAAGGTATAAGCACCTGTACACCTTGTTTATAATGATGTTATTATGTATGGGAATAAGTAATGGTTTTGCTAATACACCAACGAATACTAAACCTAAGAAAGTCTCTTCTTCTTATGATTGTGTTCCACCAACAACTAGCTTAGCAACTATTAGTCCTGTACAATCAGGTTTCTGGAATCAAGGATCTACGTGGCCTAATGGTGTTGCTCCAACTTCGAATGATGATGTAGTAGTGCCTCCAGGTATAGATTTAGTTATGGTAGGAACCTGTAGAGCAAGAAACATTAATGTACAAGGGAAATTAAGTGCTGTTAATTGGCAAGCTGGAGGAGCGTGGATCGATCTAGAAGCGCGAAGCATTATGGTTGCCAATGGCGGTTATATGGAAGTTGGAACTGAAGCACAACCTTATCATGCTAGTAGAAATGCTAATGGAATTAGTTGTCAGATCACACTTACGGGTACCAAAGTAGTCAATGCAGCTGCATCTTATAAAGCCATTATGGTTATGGGTGGTGGTCGTCTAGAATTACATGGAAAGAAAAGAATGAGTTGGACAAATATTGCAACTACAGCTAATCAAGGAGCGCAGCAAATTACACTTAAAGAAGCTGTAGACTGGGAAGTAGGAGATCAAATTGCATTAACTGCTACAGGATTAGCAAGCTCTCAGTCGAAAGCTTGGAACAATGTTGACGAAGCACGGATTACTGCCATTAGCGGAAATAGAAGAACACTTACATTAGCATCCCCACTGCAATTTACCCATATCGGTGGATCTAAAACCTATACAAGAGCTCGAGACGGGAAAACTTGGAATGTAAATATTCAGGCTGAAGTTGGTCTGCTGACACATTATATCAAGATTCAAGGAAAAATGGATGCTAATAATGAGCAAACTGGATTTGGAGGTCATATTATGTTGATGAAAAATTCTATCGCTCATGCAGAAAACGTTGAATTATATAAAATGGGCCAAAAAGGAGTTTTGGGAAGATACCCGTTTCATTGGCATTTAAATGAAGATAAAGCACAAGGAAGTTATTTTAGAAATAGTAGTGTACACAAATCATTTAATAGAGCTGTAACTATTCATGGTACTGATTATGTAACTGTAGATGGGATATTTGCCTATGATCAAATAGGGCACGGAATCTTTTTAGAAGATGGTGCAGAACGTTTTAACACCATTAAGAATAATGTAGTTTTTGTAACAAGAAGACCAAAACCAGGAGAACAATTAACACCTTCAGATAATGAAGCGAACGAACCCCAAAATAGAACTCCAGCTTCTTATTGGATTACGAATCCGAATAATTACTTCGAGAATAATGTAGCTGCAGGTACAGAAGGGACAGGATTTTGGTTTGCTTTTCCAGAAAGACCGATGTTTGATTCTGGAAACTTAGCCTATTATCAGGGGTTAAATCCTTCAAAAGAACCTTTAGGAAGTTTTGATGGTTTCGTAGCGCATACTTGTATGACTGGTTGGGACGTTTTTGACAGATTAAACCCTAATCATTCTTTAAAAAAGAATTTTGGATGGGATGTAAACACTAGACAATTAATTAAAGATGGTCTGATGTACGGAAATGATCAGGCATTATACAGTGGATTGGGAGTAGGAGGTACTAATGAGAATACAGTTTTTTATAATTGTGCTTTTAGTGATAATAAAACAGTTTCTATGCTTGCTGGAGATCTAACTATAGAAAATAGTTTGTTTAATGTAGATACAGATCTTGGAGTATTCAATGGAGTACGAGAATTCTTTAGGTTTTATGATGGACCTGGTAGACATATAGATTGTCATTTTGAAGGATGGAATCGATCTAATGCAGAAATGATTAAGCAAATTACAGGAGGAGGAGCCACAGAGAATTTTAACCCTACATTCCGTGGAACTACAAAAGGATTTTCAGAACCGTTCCCATTTAGATTTTTTCCTTTACCAAATACAGATAATACTCGCGCCAGGAAAGTGGGACAGTTCTTCAAAGACTATGATGGAGGATTAACCGGAAAAGCAAATACAACACTAATTAGAGATATAGCATTTCTTAGAGATGGACACGAATACAGACATCCTTCCTGGAGAAATGCTGCGAGATCTGATTATTTCTTCGCAGGATTATGGCTTGCAGGGATTAATTCCAGTGGAACACGAATATCAGTAGTCCGTTCGAAACCTGGAACAGAAAATGTTTGTTTCTATGAATCTGGAAATGCGTCTTCAGGAACGTATAAGTTTCCTACTATTGTCAATGAAGGCTTTAGATATACATATTATCTGGATAGAGCACCATCAAATAAAAGCATTCATCTCATTTGGAATAGAGGAGATGCTGGAGATTTAGGATTTGTAGTTTTTAAAGGACTAGGAAAACTCGGTAATTTTAGAGCAAGGGGGCATAATTTTAATTTACCACGTCTAAATTCTATTGCTGCGGTAGAAAGTGCAACGGATAATGCTTATTTCATAGCAGGTAACGGTGATGTATATCTTAAACTAAGAAATTTAGGAGGAGATGATAGATCTAATATTTTCTTTAACTGGGATAATAATGGAAGTTTCCAACCGGCAGCCCTACCATGTACTACGAATGATCTAGATGGAGTAACTGCAATGGATAGCGATGGTGATGGTAGACCAGATATTGTAGAAACAGATACTTGTGGAAACCCAAATAATGCATCTGATTTAAACTTTGAGTTTAGTAATACAGATGAGAGTTTTCAACGATTTAATACAGCTGCGGCAAATACAAGTAGTGATCAATTTTGGTTAATTAGAGCAGATAACTCCAATGATCCTTATATTGTTAGGAATGGTTTGAAATTCAGTGGAAATCAGGTGCCGCAGTTAAAAATTAGAACAAAATCTGAAGCTGCGGGTACTTTCCAATTATTCTGGGCAACTACCGATCAACCTAATTTTGCCGCAGATAGATCGGTAACAGTTGCTCCGCAAACAACTAACGTATTCGAAGAACTTGTATTTGATATGAGTAATCTGAATACATGGATGGGAAAAACAATTACCAAAATTCGTTTGGATTTTCCACCAGATGCTTCTGCGCCTAGACATACTTGGATAGATTATATACATGGACCCGATGCCTCCAATGCTCCATGTAATAATACTCCAGAGATAACTTTCACGAGTCCATCAAATGACCAGTTTATAGCAGGAGATGATATTGGTGTTGTAGTTGGGGTTACCAATGGAAATATTGCTAACATCAGACTTTATCTAAATGATATTTTGGTACGACAAGAAAATGCAGCTCCGTACGAATGGGGAAGTGCGAATCCAGGTGCTAATGATACTGCCTTATTAAATTTAGTAGCTGGAACCTATGAGTTAAAAGCAGTAGCGACAGCTACAAACGGTACAAGTACTACGGAAATTAAGACGATTACTGTAATTGATCTAACATGTGATATTATACCATATGTAAATATCAATAATACGGGTTGGGAATCTGTAGATATGGCTAGTGCTAATGTAGGTGATACGGTTTGGTTTGGTCCTCAATCTGAAGAATTTGGACCCACATCAAACGGTTGGTCCTGGATAGGTCCAAATAATTTTAGTCATAATGATAGAGGATTGTTATTGTCGAATGTTCAGTTAGATCAAGCAGGTACATATATCGTAACGAATATTGATGTGAATGGTTGTACGGCCTCAAAAAGTTTCACGCTTAATGTTGAGGAAGATGTAAGTGTGATTGCTATTCCTGGAAATTTCGAAGCTGAAGCTTACACTAATATATCTGGAAGTGTAAGAATAGAAAATACACCAGGTGGAGGAGAGAATCTTGGGTTCATTCTTAATGGGAACTATACTGAATATGAGATTGATGTAGCCGATTCTGGAATGTATGAAATTACTGCTTTTGCTTCTAGCGCTACAGAAGGAGGTAGTATCCAAATTTATACTAATAATACATTGAAAGGAACAATTCAAATTCCAAGTAATGCAAATTGGCATTCATATCAAGCCTACACCAGTTCTATAGCGATGTCTAGCGGGATTCAAACATTACGATTATCATATACTGGAGGAGGCAATTACTTATTTAATGTAGATAGAGTTGAAGTTACAAAACCAACTCAGATAGAAACTACTACCACATTATCAGTAATACATGATGCTTATCTAGATAATGGTATCCGTTTTAATAATAACATGGTGAGACTAGAAAATGGAAGACGTACCGGATATTTAATGTTTGATACATCTGGAATTAATGGAGAGATAGTAAGTGCCGAATTAGAATTTGAAGTATTTGGAGATGCTGGTAATGGAGGAGTTATTATTCAGGAAGGTACACATAGTAATTGGACAGAGGCAAATCTTTCCAATCAGAATAAACCAACTAAGAAATCACAGACAATAGGATCGAGAACAGGTACTTATACCATTGGCTCTACGATCACGGTGCCACTAGAACTTTCTAAGACTAATAGTAATAGAGTAAGTCTAATACTAGAAATGAATGGAGGAAATGATTTTGCTTTTGGATCTAAAGAAAATGGAACAACTGGAGCTCCAAAATTGGTAATTACGTATTTAGATAATAAAAACCCTGAAGGAACACAACAAGGCACACCTGTGTTATATCCGAATCCAGTGAGAAACATTCTAAGTATGTCTCAAGCAAATTTTACTAAAATCGTAAAAGTATATGATATGCTTGGAGCAGAAAAAATGAATGTTTCTTTGGGGGAAAACGAGAATGAACTTGATTTAGGTCGATTATCCAAAGGAATATATATGGTACGAATTATTGATCTAAATAATCGTAGAGCAGAACCCATGTTATATAAAGTTGTTAAGTCGGATTAGTAAAAGTGAATGTAGCCTTTGGACTATAATTCTATTAAAAAACCAAATCGCATATAAAGCGGTTTGGTTTTCTATACAAGGAATGTTATATCAATACGTTTAAATAGACCAATAAAATGTGAAAGTTTATAATGTAAGATCCATTAAATATCTCTTGGACTTAAACCAACCATTATTTACTAACTTATTAGAGGTAATATTATATGATAATTGTATCTCTATTATCTTTTGTCGAATAATATCTACTAAAACAAGAAAAAATAGTTTCAAGCATAGAAGAAATTCCAGACGTTTCTTCTTTAAACATGAATTTACATTGTATCACTTTATAGAATTTATTTAATACAGATCTTATTTGCAAGTCTTTCAATTGTATTAAGATCCTGATTAATTTTCTTTATCGTGAAGAAAACAGCTCAATTGTATTTGTTTTAATGTTCCTTCTCCTCTAGGATCTTTAACACTTTATTTTAAACATTAGATGTTTTCATTTTTTCAGGCTTCAATTAGTTGTCTGCAATATGATTGCATAGGATTTAATTGTCTATGACTTATTAATGTAAACAAAATATAAAATGCAAATATGGTCTCATATGCATATATGAAGATTATCAAATAAAACAATATAATTCTTTTAACCACTAAAATTAAACTAACTAATGAAAAAGCGTAAATACATACCAAAAAAACAACGTTTTTGTACGTTTGTTATAATGATGTTTTTGTTCGTGGGAATTGGCAATCTTTTTGCTCATACTCCTAGAAAGAATACCATTAAAAAGGTGACATCTTCTTATGATTGTCTACCTCCTTTAAATTTAGCTACCATACAACCAATACAATCTGGAGCATGGAATCAAGATAGTACCTGGCAAAATGGTATACGACCAACTTCAGGTGATGATGTGGTAGTACCTGAAGGAATGACACTAACACTAATTGGAAATTGTAATGCCAGAAGTATTAGAGTAAACGGAACTTTAAGAGCTTATAACCATCAAACTCAGGGAACCTGGTTTAACTTAACGACTAAGTATATCATGGTAATGGGGCAAAATGCATTAATGGAAATTGGCACAAAGGATCAACCCTATATCAGTACAGAAGGTGGTGTTATTACCTTAACTGGAACCAATAGAAATGAATTAATTCCAGGAACTTCTGTTAACTCTAAGGCTATTATGGTAATGGGTGGTGCTACTATGAATTTACATGGTAATCCAAAAAAGTCTTGGGTAAAAATAGGTACCCAAACACCTGTTGGTTCTACGTCAATTACGCTGGCAGAAGTGGTTGATTGGGAAGTAGGTGATACAGTAGTTATCACGTCTAACAGATTAAATCCTGAGGAAGCAGAAGAAAGAACTATAACTGGGGTCTCTGCTAATGGAAGAACAATTTCATTTGCACAAGGGTTACAATACCCTAGAATGGGAGAGTTACAAATGTATTCTAATGGATCCAGAAGTTGGACAATGGATACAAGAGTTGAAGTAGGGTTGTTAAGTAGAAATATTACCATACAAGGTGGTAATGATACTACAGACGCCAATCGATATGGTGCGCATGTTATGATTATGAATGGATCTGTTGGAAACGCTGATAATGTTGAATTCTTCAGAATGGGACAAGGAGGAACCTTAGCTAGATATCCTTGGCACTGGCACTTATTAGGGGAGTCTGGTACAGGACAGTATATCAGCAACTGTAGTATTCGAAAAAGTTACAACAGAGCAATTACAGTTCATGGTACTTGGGGTACTTTAGTGGATAATAATGTTGCGTATGACCATAGAGGGCATGGAATCTTTTTGGAAGATGGCTCAGAGATTAATAATGTGTTTTCAAATAATCTGGTCTTGCTATCGAGAAAACCGCTTGCTCAGGATAAATTATTAGATTCTGATTTTGATTTTTCTCAGAACCAAAATGCTTCTCCTTCTGCTTTTTGGATTACCAATCCCGACAACACCTTTATTAATAATATCGTTGCAGGTACAGAGGGTACGGCCTATTGGTTCGCTTTTCCTGATAAACCCACAGGCTTATCTGAAAGTTTACCTTCTCTTGCAAATCTAAGACCACGTCAAACCGAATTTGGTGAATTTTCTGGAAATACTGTCCATAGTACGTTTTCAGGATTTGATATTAATGATGCACTTACAAATAATCATAGCCTAAGAACTAATGTTGGGTTCAGCATCAATAATCCATTTA
Source organism: uncultured Aquimarina sp. (assembly GCF_947492115.1). Lineage (NCBI taxonomy): Bacteria > Pseudomonadati > Bacteroidota > Flavobacteriia > Flavobacteriales > Flavobacteriaceae > Aquimarina > uncultured Aquimarina sp. The sequence continues at coordinate 667,438 of NZ_CANLMM010000002.1, read as the reverse complement.
TTGTAAGAGATTTTACGGCCTTTAGTAATAACTTAAATATATATGCTGGTATTGGTAGTGTTTTAGAAGATATCATTTTTGAAAATGCGACCTTATCTGATGCACGATTTCATACGATGGTAGCTACCAGATTAACGGTTCAAAATTCATTACTTATATCTGATACAGGTAATGGCATCTTCTCCTCAAACCAGCAAAAATCCCTAAACCTTTTGTATGATGGTGCGATCAGAATGTATGATTCCCATTTGGTAAATTGGAATAGATCTGACAGCTCTATATTTGATAATAACGGAGCAGGATCTAAATTCTCTAATCACTTATTGCGCGGTATCACCTATAATCACCAAGGAACTGCAAACGTGAACATTGCTCATCAACATAGGCCTCCTACAACAAATTCTGCTAATTGTATGCAAACTTGGAGTAATGTTATTAGAGATTTGGACGGCTCTGTAACACGTACAGGTGTACCAAGTACATTACTTAGTCAAAACGGTTTTATGTTACTTGATGGTTCCTACCAGCCTTATAACTGGAATGGACTTCATAGTACTCCAGAATCTTTTGTGACGATGAGGGTAGGTAACGATGTAAACAGCACCATTACTAGAAAGAAGGAGGGATGTGGTATCTCTAAATCTATTCAAATGAACCCTTGTGCAGTAGGTCCTAATTCGAATTTTCACTTGACAGTTGATGATGCTCAAAACAAATACGAGCAATCTATATACTACAATAGTCTTGTTGGCAATAATATGGAAATAAAAATGTATAATGATCAGTTAGCCGGTAGAGAAGTAACCGTTCGTTTTAAAGGTTTTGGAAACCTGAATGGAATAAGAATGGATGGAATAACTCAGAGTGGTAACCTTGCTGCTGTGAGAAATTCTAACACTACAGCTTATACAAGAAATAACGGTGATTTATATATAAAGTTTGTACTAAGTAACGAACTGAGATATACTCAGTACATGGTTAGATGGAATTCAGGTAATTTACCTAATTTTAATATCTATAATTCAGAACCTGATTTGATGAATGCCTACGTTACCACATCTAATCAATCAGGTTGTAATGCAAGAGCTACTTTTCATATTGCTAACAATCCAAATCGTACGAACCTAGAAATAAGTTTAGACGGAGGAAAAACTTATTCCCAAACGATTAATGATAATGTAGGTAATAGAAGTTTTAATAACGTTCCAGTTGGTACTTTGATTTATGCAAGATGGGCTGGACAATCCTGTGGTATACCTGTTGGTATGGTAAGGAATAATAAAAATGCTGATTGTGACAGCAATATTCCGGTAGAAAACAATCCACCATCTGTAAGTTTTCAAAGTCCAAGTAGTGATCAGTTTGATGAAGGAGCGGATTTAGGCGTAGTAGTTAATGCATCAGATAATGATGGTGCTATAACTAATGTTATATTATATATCAATGACGTTTTAGTACGACAAGAAAATGGAGCTCCTTATGAGTGGGGAACTGCAAATGCAGGTAATGAAGATCCTTTATTACTCAACTTGTCTGCTGGTAATTATACCTTAAGAGCAGTAGCAACTGATAATAGTGGTGCAAGCACTACCATTACGAAAACTATTTACGTTTCAGGAGAAAATCAATCCCCAGTAGTAACTTTTACAAGTCCTGTGAATACATCATTTGACGTGGGAGAAAATCTTGGTGTAGTGATTGATGCGTCTGATAGTGATGGTTCTATTGCTAATGTTAGATTATATATCAATGATGAATTTGTGCGTCAGGAAAATGTAGTTCCTTACGAATGGGGTATAGCAAATGCAGGTAACGAAGATCCTTTATTACTGAACTTGGCGGTTGGAAGCTATACGTTAAGAGCGGTAGCTACAGATAACAGTGGAACTACAGCAACTGCTATAAAGAGCATTACCATAGTGGATTCAAATACCGATCCCGATCCTGATACAGGTTGTGTGGTATCAAGTCTTAAATTCGATTTTAACGGAACTGATGAAGGTTTTATAAGACAAAATATTGCCGCGCACAATACCTCAAATGATATGTATTGGTTATTACGATCGGATTATTCTAACGATCCATACATTATCAAAAATGGGTTAAGTTTTCAAGGAAATCAAGTACCCAAATTCCGTGTTAGAGCTAAATCAGAAGCAAGTGGTATGTTTCAATTATTTTGGACTACAACAGATCAACCTAATTTTGCACAAGCACGTTCAGTTGTAGTAGCACCACAAACTACCAATGTGTATGAGGATCTGGTTTTTGACATGAGTGGTTTCAACACATGGATGGGAAAAACAATAACAGCGATACGTTTGGATTTCCCGACTGATGTAACTGCTCCTAGACATACGTTTATTGATTATATCCATGGAACATCAAATGAACCGTGTGATGATGGTGACAACCCTATTGAAGGAAATACTAAGGTTCACATACGTAAGCGTAATGCTATCAATTTCGCCCTGGACGGCGGGAATGGTGGTGCTCCTAATAATAACGTGTTTTTATATGCTGCCAATCCAAATAATGTAAACCAGCAATGGATAGAAATTGATCGTGGGAATGGCTATTATTCATACCAAAAAGTAAATACTGACTTATGTATGGATGGAGGAAATAACGGAGCATTACGTCAAAACATAATTCTATGGAACTGTCAAAATAACAATCAGAATCAGCATTGGAGAAAGGTGAAGATCTCTGGGGATATGTATCGTTTGGAAAAACGAAACTCTAGTGGATTCTCAATAGATGGAGATTTTGGAGGAGCTAATGGAAGGGCTACCTATCTATGGGCTAACAGTAATAGTAATCAAAATCAACATTGGATTTTTGAGGTGTTAGAAGAAGATAAAACTCCAATAGAAGATGAGGAGTTGAGACTTTACCCTAATCCAGTTCAGAACACCTTATTTATCTCTGGAAATACAGCTGGGAAAGTAGTTACAGTATATGACGTATTAGGAGCTGTTAAAATTAAAAAGGAGTTAACAGAAGGAGAAAATATTATTTCTATGGAACCTTTTTCTGCTGGGCTATATTTAGTTAAAATAATGGATTTTGATAATAGTTCAAATACTAAAACTTTTAAAGTTGCTAAAAAATAGGTTGTTTTTCTTAGATAAATAATGGATGATTAGAATTATTGATCTAAAAAACTCAAATGCTACAATAAAGTGGTAAAACAGATGAATAGAACGATAACGGACCTCTTTGTAATTTGCAAAGAGGTCCGTTACTTTATAAAAGTGTACAATTAGGTTTAAAGATCAAATGCTTGTGGTAGCCAAAGACTTAATTCTGGTATATAGGTGATCAATACCAGAACAAGTATCATAATCAAAAATAAGGGCATTAAAGGTCTTATTACTTTCTGAATGCTTAATTCTGCAACACTACATCCTACAAAAAGAACAGAGCCAACAGGAGGTGTACATAACCCAATACATAGATTTAATATCATGACAATGCCAAAATGAATAGGATTCATTCCTAAATCGGTTACAATAGGTAAAAATATTGGTGTAAAAATTAGTACTGCTGGAGTCATATCCATAAATACTCCAACAAACAATAAAATAAGATTGATAAGGATTAATATAACAATCGGATTATCACTAACAGAAAGCAATGCATTACTAATTTCCTGTGGAATATTTTCATAAGACATTACCCAAGACATAGCAATGGAAGTAGCAATTAATAATAATACAATTGATGAGGTTTTAGTCGTTTCTAGTAATATCAATGGAATACTTTTAAATGTAATTTCCTTGTAAACCAATGCTAAAATAAACGTATAGATCACTGCAATTGCAGATGCTTCGGTAGCTGTAAAAATCCCAGCAACAATACCTCCAATAACTACTACTAATAATAAAAGGCTGGGTAATGCATCTAAAAATCTCTTGAAAAAAGTAGAAATACTGACTAATTTTTCAGTGGGATATTTTTTGATAATCGAATAAATTCCTGCCACTAACATTAGGGCAAAGCCAATTAGTAATCCAGGGATATATCCAGCTACAAATAAAGCAGCTATAGAAACTCCACCGCTGGCAAGTGAATATATGATTAATACATTACTTGGTGGAATTAATAAACCTGTCGTAGAACTTGTGATATTCACTGCAGCACTAAAAGATTTGTCATATCCTTCTTTTTCCATCATTGGATTCATAAACCCTCCAATAGCAGAAGCTGCTGCTACCGCAGAACCAGAAATGGCACCAAAAAGCATACATGCAAATATATTTACAAAGGCTAATCCACCAGGTAAAGGTCCTACAATCGCTTTTGCAAAATTAATAAGCCTTACCGCAATACCTCCTCTGTTCATAATTTGTCCAGCTAATATAAAGAACGGGATGGCAGAGAGAGTAAAACTATCTAACGATGTTGCCATGCGCTGTGCTAATGTAGTAACCGATGGCATAAAAGGCATTGCAACAATTAAGGTAAATAATCCAGAAAGCCCAATGGCGTAGGCTACAGGAACTCGAATCGATAGTAGTACCAGAAAACTTAGTGTTAAGATTAAAACTTCAGTATAATTCATAAACTATTTTTTAAGAGCTCTTTTTTGTAGCAAAATTTCCAAAGAATAATAACAAACCAATAAACCACTAAGTGGAATAACCAGATATATAATCCCTAAAGGAATCTCTAGGGTAGCTGATTTTTGCTCAAATACAAAAGTTAACCAACACAGTCTTGCACCACCAATTACCATTACCAGAAAACCGAAGACAAATACTGCTATTTGTATAATTCCGTCGTAGAATAGTTGCTTTTTAGCAATGATGCGAGATGGAATTAAATCTATAGCTAAGTGCAGCCGTTTCCCTGTTGCATATGCAGCTCCTAACAATCCTAACCAGATCAGTGAAAAACTAGAAATTTCATCAGTGATCGTACTTGGTGATTGTAATAAAAACCGTGAAAAAACCTGCCAGATGACACTAAATAGCATTATTAAGAATAATAAAACCAATGCTTTTTCTAAAAGAGTATCTATTATCTTTTTCATTGATTTGTGTTTTTGATATTGTGTATAAGAGATACTATTTCTGGGTGATCACTAAACATAGCTTGAATACTTTTAGTGTTTTCTTGAAACGGGACTTTATCAGGTGTAATAATTTCTACACCAGATTTAGTAATAACATCTAAAGATTCTTTCTCTGAAGCGGCCCATAATTTTCGTTGTTCTATAGTGGATTCTCTGGCAGCTTCTTTTAGCCATTTTTGTTCCTGTTCCGATAATCGTTCCCAAGTATCTAAACCAATCAATAGCACATCCGGAACAGAAGTATGTTGATCTAAGCTAAAGTATTTGCATATTTCATAATGCTTAGAAGTGTAAAAACTAGGAAGGTTATTTTCTGCTCCATCTACAACGCCTTGTTGTAATGCGGTATATAATTCTCCCCACGAAATTGGAGTTGGAGACCCGCCTAAGGAATTCACCATAGCAATTGCCATATTACTTTTCTGGACTCTTATTTTAAGCCCTTCAAGATCTGTAGGAGTGTTAATGGGTTTTTCTTTGGTATAAAAACTTCGGCTACCAGCATCGTAGAATGTGAGTCCTCTTAGTCTAAATTTATCACCTTTGGTGAGCATCTCATCACCAATAGCACCATCAAAAACATCAAAAGCATGTTTTCTATCTCTAAATAGATAAGGAATGCTGAACACTTTATATTCTGTTATAAAATTTTCTAAAACAGCAGCAGAAACCTTGGTGATGTCTAAACTACCTATTTGTAATAGTTCTAGACATTCTCTTTCAGCACCAAGTTGACCACTTGGATATAACTTAACTTGTAGGTTTCCATTGGATTTTTTTTCGAGTTTTTCTCCCAAAATAACCATTGCTCTATGTACTGGATGTTTTGTGTCCAAAGTATGAGCTAGCCTGAGAACTTTGGTCTCTTTTTCCGTAGAACATGATATTAACAAAACCAAACCAGTAAAAAATAAAATTAATTTCTTCATTTCCATAGACTTTGATTTTTTATTGATTGTATATGCTGTATCACTTGTTTGATATCACCAGTAAGTTTTGAGAAGTTTTGTTTTTTGATATCATTTTTATCAAAAAGTTGAGATCCCATTCCTACACAGCTCACTCCAGAATCAAACCATAGTTTCAAATTTTCTAATGTAGGCTGCACGCCTCCTGTAGGCATTATTTTTATTTGCGGCAAAACAGATTTTACTGCTTTTATGAAATCCGAACCTAAAACGTTACCGGGAAAAGCTTTGATGAGTTTTGCTCCATATTGATGAGCTGTATAAACTTCAGTAATGGTAGCGCATCCGGGAATGGATAATAAGTCTATTTCATTGCAAAAATCCATAACTTCTGGAATCAAAGCGGGTGAGACAATGAAATCTGTTTTAGCATCTATAAATTGTTGTGCTTGAGCTTTACTAAATATGGTTCCAATACCTAAAAGTAAATCTTCATATTTAGTTGCGTATTTCTTTAATTCAGAAAATACATCAAGAGCTTTGGTATCTCTATTCGTAAATTCGAATACCCTAATGCCAGCATCATACGAAGCGTCCAATACTTTTTTAGAAATTTCAATATCAGAATGATTAAAAACAGGAATGACGCCCACTTTTTCCATTATAGAAACCATATGTTCTTTAGTATACTTCATTTATCGTAATAATTGCCCAATGTTGTTACCATTTACTAATTGTTCAACTTCCTCTATGGAAACCAAATTAGCATCACCAGTAATCCCATGTTTTAATACCGATGATGCTAAAGCAAACTCTAAAGCTTCTCTATTTTCTTTGTATATTAACCCATAAATTAGTCCAGCCATAAACGCATCCCCACCACCAATTCTATCTACAATACTTTGGATATCATAGGTTTGAGAAGTGTATAGTGTGTTGTTGTTCCATAGCACAGCTGATAATTTATTATGAGTAGCAGAAATAATTTCTCTGTGTGTATTGGATATAGTATGAATGTTAGGATATTGTTTTTGAATTTTTTTACAAGCTTCTTCATAGTTATCCGCAGAAATGTTCAAACAGTTTTTGAAATCTGTTAAACCTCCAACAATCACATTACTTTTACTTATTAGATCTGGCATAATGTCTAAAGGGGATTTTCCATATTGCCAAAGATTTCTACGATAATTGATATCACTACTGATGGTAATTCCTAGTTCTTTCGCTGTGGTAATAGCATTTAAACATATTTGTGCAGCAGAAGCAGAAATTGCAGGAGTAATTCCTGTCCAATGAAACCAATCTGCATCTTTAAGAATTTCGTTCCAGTTAAACAGTGAAGGATCTAATTGAGAAAATGAAGAATGAAATCGATCATAAATAATTTTTGAAGATCGCTGCATGACGCCATGTTCAAGGAAGTATAAACCCATTCGACCTTCAGCGAATTTGATATGATCTGTATGAATTCCAGATTTTTTTAAATAAGCACAAGCAGTTTTTCCGATAGCATTATTAGGAAATCCAGTAATATGGTAAGTAGATATATCCCATCTGGCTAAAGATACGGCAACATTAGCTTCTGTACCACCAAAATGAATATTGTACGAGTTCGATTGTTCGAATCGTTCATGAGATGCTGTAGTAAGACGCATCAGTACTTCTCCAAATGTTACTACCTGTTTGCTCATATTAATTTATTACTATAGGATTGGATAATTTATAACTGGTTTCCTCAACCATTTTTTCGAACCCTTCAGAAGTTTTAAATTGTTTGTCAGATGCTTCCCATCCAGAAAGAAAATAGAAAGTGGTTGGTTTTTGACTGGAAACCTGCAGGACAGTATAATAGGTGTTTACAATATCCATTCCTCCATCATCGACTCTCTCCTGAGCAATAAAATCATCTTTAGAAACTAATAGCGCCATACCTAATAGGTCCTTATTTTCCGATTGCTTACCAAAGGTTTCTATAACATTGTATTTGTTGTACACTTTGGTGTTCATTTCATTAGGTTTTAGATTTACAATTCCACTTACTAGTTTCATTTGATCTGTTAGACCTTTAAAAAAGACATCACTTTGGTATCCCCACTGTCCTTTCCAAATAGTAATTCTGTGAATCACATCTATATGTTGATCTCCGATCTTTGAGTTTTGATATTTCATTTCAAAAATTGACCGGAGAGGACCTTCAGTAATCACTTGGAATTTGGCGTGATCTACTCCAGTAATTCGATATAAAGAATCCTTGTATTTGATTGCTAGTGCTCCTGCACCCAATGATTGCCCAACTTTAAGTATATCCATACCCCAATCAGCTAATTCATGGTAGTTTCCTTCTCCTAATCCAACCTTGTCTAAAACAGGTTCTGAAGTTGTTTTACCAAAAATGTCGATGCCATTTCTAGGGTCAAAGTAGAACCTAAAACCTACTTTATCATTCTCCCAAGCTGGTCCTTCCATTTGATAAAAAATACTATCATTAGTTCTGGGATCTTCCTTTCTTTCTTGAGCTAGAACTTCTTTTACATTTGATTTGTTGGTTCCTATACCGAAACGAATATTTGTATTTGGTTTAAAGGAAGGAATGTCATCTGAAGAGATAGTTGTCAATGCTAATTTTCTAGTTTGATTCGGTTTAAAATCTAAAACTAAACTCATCTCATCCCAAATACCATCGTTTTCTAAATCATCGAGTTGAAATGGGACCACTTTTCCTGTAGAATCCTTCAGTACTGGAACATGGTTTGTCGGAATACTATCTAAAACTGTAACTATTCGATCTTTAGAAATAACAATATTTTCATCTTTTCGATCAATATCAGTAGTGTTCGTAAAATTAAGATACTTTGCGGGTAATTCAGGTGTGGAATTATCTTTGCAACTTATAACGATAAAGAGCAAAGAAATAATAATAAAGAGATGTTTCATCTGTCTATTTTTATGGTTTTAATTTTTAAATGGAATGTACCTTGAAGTATAACCGTTATCGATAACCTAATAATAGGTTTCATTCCATTATTGCTCGTTTGAAGGTTTACCAATTGTGGCAAGAATTCCTCCATCTACATAGAGTATATGTCCGTTGATAAAATCACTTGCTTTTGAAGCAAGAAAAATTGCTGAACCAGCAAGATCATTTGGGTCTCCCCATTTTGCAGCTGGAGTTCTGTTTACAATAAAATCATTAAATGGATGCCCGTCGATTCGAATTGGCGCAGTTTGTTCTGTTGCGAAATATCCAGGACCAATTCCATTAACTTGTATATTGTGTTTTGCCCACTCCGTTGCCATATTCTGAGTTAACATTTTTAAACCTCCTTTAGCAGCAGCATAAGCTCCTACAGTATTACGACCTAATTCGCTCATCATGGAGCAGATATTAATGATCTTTCCAGATTTTCGTTGTATCATTCCTCTGACTACATGTTTGGAGACAATAAAAGGGCTCACTAGATCTACATTCAGTACTTCTTTAAAGTCATCAACTTCCATATTTTCCAAAGGGATCCGTTTGATAATTCCAGCGTTATTAATAAGAATATGAATAGGTCCTATTTCACTTTCAATTTTTGTAATCGAGTCTTGTACTTCGTTCTCATTAGTTACATCGAACTTATAGCCTTTAGCTTTGATGCCTAAATTGGTATAAGTTGTTACCGCATTATCAATTTTTTCTTGTGATGAGTTTCCATTTACAATGATAGTTGCACCAGCAAGTCCAAGACCTTTTGCCATGGCCATCCCCAAACCGTGAGTAGCTCCGGTTATTAAGGCATTTTTACCTTTGATGTCGAATAGTGATAATGACATAGGTTATTTATTTAAGATCGGTTATTTTACAAGTATCCATATCTCCATAATCCAAATTTTCTCCTGCCATTCCCCAAATAAATGTGTAGTTGGAAGTACCAGAACCGGAATGGATAGACCAAGGAGGAGAAATAACAGCTTGTTCATTTTGCATCCAGATATGTCGAGTTTCATTGGTTTGACCCATAAAGTGACAAATAGATTGACCTTCAGGAACTTCAAAATAAAAATACACTTCCATTCTTCGATCATGAGAATGAGCGGGCATTGTATTCCAAACGCTACCTTTTTTTAACTCAGTCATCCCCATTTGTAATTGACAGGTCTCTACAATTCCTCCAACAATAAGTTGTAGTACAGTTCTATGATTGGATGTTTCCAGAGAACCTAATTCAATTTTATTGGCTTTTTCTTTAGTCACCTTTACAGTAGGGTAGGTGTGATGAGCAGGAGCAGAGTTGATATAAAATTTAGCTGGATTAGAAGCACTCTGACTTTTAAATAGTATCTCTTTATTTCCTTTTCCTACGTATAAGGCTTCTTTATATTCTAAATCATAAGAAGTGCCATCCACTACAACCGTTCCTTTTCCTCCAACATTGATGATACCTAATTCTCTTCTCTCTAAAAAATAAGACGCTTTTAAAGGATCGATAGGCTCAAGTTTTAAAGTGTCTTTCGGTACAGCAGAACCAGCAATATATCTATCATAGTGAGAATAGGTGAGATTGATTTTTCCAAGTTGCATGATGTTTTCTATCAAAAATTCATCTCTTAACTCGGTAGTATCCATTGCTTTTACAGCCTTAGGGTGAGATGCATATCTTGATTCGTAAGCAGTAGCCATAATTCTATTATTTTATTGATGTCATAAAGATTTTCTAATTCCTAATTCCAAACCTCTCAATTCTGCAAGGCCTCTTAGTCTGCCTATTCCCGAATATCCAGGGTTTGTTTTCTTATGTTGATCGTCTAACATTTTGTGACCATGATCTGGTCTCATCGGAATGTTTATATCTGATCGGCCATTTTTTGATCTCTTATTTTGCTCTTTAATGAGCGCTTTCATTACCTCAAACATATCTACATCACCCTCCAAATGATTTGCCTCGTAGAAATTGCCTTTTTCATCTCTTTTGGTACTTCTCAAGTGAATGAAATGAATTCGATCTCCTAAGTGTTCAATCATACTTGGTAGATCATTGTCTTTGCGCACTCCAAAAGAACCTGTACAAAATGTTAATCCATTGTTTGGAGAATCTACAGCCTTATATAAATCCAGAATGTCTTGCTCAGTACTCACTACTCTTGGCAAACCTAAAATGGGATACGGAGGATCGTCCGGATGAATACACATTAGTACTTCAGACTCTTCTGCAACGGGTATAATTTCTTTGAGGAAGTTGAATAAATGTGTCTTTAATTCTTTTGGTCCAATACCGTTGTAGGTGCTTAAAATATCATTAAAATCTTCTAGTGAGTATCCTTCTTCCGCTCCAGGTAATCCAGCAATGATATTATTTATCAATAGTTTTTTTTGACCCTCAGACATTTGTTTTTCAACAGCTTTGGCATTGGCTATCTGTTCGTCTGTATATTCGTTTTTAGCTCCTGGTCTTTGTAGTAAAAGGAGATCAAATACAGCAAACTCTGTTGCGTCAAATCGTAAAGCGGTGGACCCATCTTCAACGGGATATGCTAGGTTTGTTCTAGTCCAATCCAAAACAGGCATAAAATTATAGCAGATGATATGGATACCACAGGAGCTTAAATTTTTGATCGTGGTTTTATAATTATCTATATATTCTTGGTAGTTTCCGGAGTTGGTTTTAATGTTTTCATGGATAGGTACACTCTCTACAACTGACCAACGTAGTCCAGATGCCTCGATCATATTTTTTCTTAGTAGTATTTCTTCTTTGGTCCACACTTGGCCATTGGGGATATGATGCAACGCAGAAACAATCCCTGTTGCTCCTGCTTGCTTTATATCTGATAAGGTAACTGGATCGTTAGGCCCATACCATCTCCATGTCTGTTCTAACCTCATAATTTACTTTTTATACTCCGCTAAATGCGCTAAAACCTCCATCAATGGGTATTACTACCCCAGTAACAAATTTGGAACCATTACCACATAACCATTCGGTTGTGCCTATTAGATCTTCAGGTTCGCCATATCTTCCCATTGGGGTCTGTTCTATGATTGTTTTTCCTCTTTTTGTTGGATTTCCTTCTGCATCTGTCAACAAGGCTCGGTTTTGATCCGTAAGGAAAAAACCTGGAGCTAAGGCATTTACTCTAATGCCTACTTTAGCAAAATGTACTGCCAACCATTGAGTGAAATTGGAAATGGCAGCTTTGGCTCCACTATACGCTGGTATTTTGGTTAGAGGTGTAAAGGCATTCATAGAAGATATATTAAGAATACAACAGTCCTTCTTACCAACCATGTCTTTTGCAAAAATCTGTGTTGGTAGTAGTGTGCCGATAAAGTTGAGATTAAAAACAAACTGAATTCCTTCTGAATCCAGGTCAAAGAAAGTTTTAAAATCACTTTCGTTATTCTCAAGATCTTCTAAAGTTAAATGTGTATTAGAAGTAGTTCCTTTTGGATGATTTCCACCTGCACCATTAATTAGTATATCACAACTTCCTAGGTTCCGTTGTATTTCCTTTTGAGCTTTTAATAATGACTCTTTGCTAAGAACATCAGCCGAAATCCCTATAGCAGTTCCTCCTTGTTGTTTGATTTCTTTTACTACTTTTTCGGCAGCTTCTTTTCTTAAATCTAAAATGGCAAGTTTTGCGCCTTTTTTAGCTAAAGCTATGGCTAATGTTCGGCCTAAAACCCCACCGCCTCCAGTTAATACGATTACTTTATTATTCATTGTGTAAAGAGAAAAAAGTCAACTCCTTCAAAGTTGAACTTTTTATGACAATTACTCTTTGAATTTGAAAAAAGGATCATTCATAAAGTAGGATAAAAAAGTACAATAATTTGATTTTCAATTATTTAATTGTTTCTGGAAGCAAATATCGTTGATGTTAAAAAGCTATTCCTTCTGCCTTTAACCGTTTTATTTATTGATAAAAATGACAAATTTTAAGAGTCTTTTTGCGATTAATTGAACAATTAACCCCCTTAAAGCGAACTCTTGCAATATTTAGATTTGATAGTTTTGAGATTAAATAGGTTTTAAATCTTTTTAGTCATGATTGTTAAATTACCCCTACACGGATTTCTTTTAAGTTTGATATTGTGTTGCTTTAATAATTTATTGAACGCTCAAGACGTAATAACATTATTAGAAGCAGATGGTCCTGGTGACACTTATGAATTGATCGAAAATACTTTTGGCGGTACACCGTATGAAGTACCTGATTGCGATCATACTCCAAGAATAGATCATGTCTCCGAAGTATTTGATGACGATTTAGATAAAAATGTATTTAAGTTCGATATCCATACGGATACAGATACAGATAGATGTCGGATAAATATCGACCGACAAAGAAATGAGATTAAAACATATGATCCTTCTCCAGATAAATTAAAAGCAGTAAAAGGAGAGTTTGTTGTCTATAATTGGAAATTCAAATTAGATGACGATTTTCTTCCAACAAATAGATTTACTCATATTTTTCAAATAAAGGCAAAAGGTGGAAACGATGACTCTAATCCAGTTCTAACCATTTCTCCTTTTAAATCAAGTTCTTCTTCTGCAGTTCGTAAGTTGAGAGTTCGCTATAGTCAAGGAGATAATCCTCCTTCTGGACCAGAATATGTTACGGTTAAAGAGATAGATTTAGAACCTTTTTTAGGAAACTGGGTTGATGTAATTTGTGAAGTATATGTAAATGAAGATAGTACTACAATTTCTTCCGAAGAAGAACCGGGGTCTATAAAGTTAATTATCAAAGATATTGTATCTGGAACGGAACTATTAAATTATGAAGATAGTGATATCGATATGCTTAGAGAAGGGAGTTCTGTCTTTTTAAGACCTAAATGGGGCATATATAGAAGCTTAGAATCCTCGATGCCTTTAAGAGATGAAACCGTTTATTTCGCAGATTTTTCCATAACCGAAAAAGATCAGTCATTATTAAGTAATGAAGAGTTTGATCGAAATGACTTCAGTTTTTATCCAAATCCAGTTTTAGAAAAAATATTTCTTCAAAATATAAGACCAAATGTAGATGTCGAAATATATAATCTCCAAGGTAAATTGGTTATTTCTGAACAAAAAGATCGAATTGATGTTAGCCATTTGAAGACTGGAGTATATTTTCTCAAAACATCTGATTCCAAAAATTCTTCCGTTTATAGAATTATAAAGCAGTAGTGCAATGCGTATTATATCTTTAAGTAATCAATATATTATCATATGCTTATTATTTACTTCTATGATAAGTAGAACTTGGAGTCAAGACACGTATAGTATTCAAGATTTGGCAAATAATAAAGGTCCCTTTATCCCAGATTATAGTTACGCTGGATATCATTTTGGAGAAAAGGAAATTGAAATCCCAAAGAATATTACAGTATTAGATGCTATTGATTTTGGAGTTATCTCAAATGATAAAAAAGATGATTCTAGAGCATTAAAGAAAGTGTTTAAAAAAGCACATAGTGTGGAGGGTTCTGTACTTATTCAGTTACCAAAAGGAAGAATTATTATAAGTGAAATATTTTATTTTGAAAGAAGTAATATCATACTTAACGGTTATGGAACTGGAGATCTGGGAACAGAAATTTATTGTCCAAGACCGTTAATGTATTTAGAAGATCCGGAAGATTTAAAAGAACTAAGAGAATATTTAGTTTCACTTGGTAAAATTCAAAAAGAAAAAGAAAATAATATTTCTATACCCTTTTCGCAGTATGCGTGGTCAGGTGGTATGTTTTGGACTAGAGTTCCTGGTGTAAGAGTGAAATCATATTTGCAAAAGTATAATCTTCAACCTTCTATTCTTGGAACTATTAGTAGTGCTAAAAGAGCAGATTTGATTTTTAAAACAAACAAAAATCATGAATTAAAAGTTGGAGATATTGTCGAAATACAGTGGTTTAATAGGCAAGGAGAAAATGGTAAGTTGTTAAACGAACTATACGGAAATGAAGATTTAAAAATAGGTTCTCATCATTGGAACTATCCTGAGCTTCCATTAGTAAGACAACAAGTGAAAATAGAAGAAATTAAAAAGAATATTATTACTATTAAGTCTCCATTATTGTTGAACATTTTACCAGAATATGAGGTGAGAATTATAGAATGGAAGCATTTAGAAGAAGTTGGTATTCAGAATTTTAAAATCACATTTCCATTTTCTAATTATATCGCGCATCATGTAGAGCAAGGTTATAATGGTATTTATTTAACTCGAGTATTTAATAGTTGGGTGAAAAATGTTGTTATTGATAATGCTGATAGTGGAGTTTTAACAGAGGCAATTTCTAATGTTACTATCCAGGATATCGTAACAAAAGGAAAAAAGAAAGCACATTATACAGTTCAAATGGGGGGTGTTCATAATGTTTTGGTTAAGAACTTATCTGTATATAATGACAGTGTACATCCATTAAGTTTTAATACTTTTTCTACAAAAAGTGTATACAGCAATTGTAAGATTTTTAAGAATCCGATTTTGGATCAACATTCTGGAGTAAACCATCAGAATCTCTTTGATAATATAAAAGTGGATATTCATGCTATTGGTGATGATACGTATCCGCTTTTTGCCGGAGGAGGAGCTGGATATTGGAAGCCATCACATGGATCTTACAGTACATTTTGGAATATAGAAGTAAATTTTTTGAATAATACTAAACAAAAAAAATCGATTAAACTTAATGGGATGAATGATGGGCCTAATGCAAGATTGATTGGGGTTTGGGGGAATTTAAAAATGACAATAAACTATAAACCAGTTGCTTATGTGGATTTTGGAAATAAGAAAATGGAGTTGATTCCTTCGCTATATGAGTATCAATTGGATAAAAGAATGAATATGTAGTATGATTTTCGAGTTATGGAGAGTTTGTTTTGTTGTTAACTTATTAACATTTTTTTAATATTTTAGGATTGTAGACGTTATTAGTTGAAAAAATTAGGGGAATAGATGAAATACATATACTGCGCTTTATTATCATTTTTTACTATAACTGGGGCTATTGCGCAAGATGATTTTTACAACAAGTTTTTACACCTTTTTACTTCGGATGGTTTATCGCAGAGTTCGGTAATCGCAATTCATCAGGATCGTTTAGAGCAAATGTGGATTGGTACACGTGATGGTCTTAATAAATATGATGGTAATACATTTACGGTTTACAGAAATATTCCTGGAGATTCTACATCTATAAGCAATAATGATATACTATCCATTCAGGAAGATCAGGAAGGCTATATCTGGATTGGAACCTATAACGGACTTAATAGATATGATCCAAAACTAAATGTCTTTAAATCTTACTTTCATTCTAGTAAACAAGGAAGTTTATCAGACAATACCATTTGGACAATAAATCAGTTGGATAATGGCGAGTTGTGGTTTGGTTCGTCCAACGGTTTAATGCTATATAACCGCGAATCTGATTCTTTTACCACAATAAAGAACGATGCTGCCGATGCTTCAAGTCTATCTAATAATTATATTTTGAGTATTTATCAGGATAGTAAAAAGAATATTTGGATAGGAACAGCAAATGGACTTAATAAGCTTGATAAAAGAGATAAAGGTACATTTGTTTTCAAAAGGTTTTATAGCAGTAATAAAGTAAATACTCTCAGTGATTCTTACATTCAGGCCATTGTAGAAGATGAGCAAAATAGATTATGGATTGGAACTAAATATGGAGGACTTAATTATTATAATTCAAAAACTAATTCTTTTCGTCATATTAAGCGAACTAAGAAAAATACATTAATCAATAAAGACGTAAGAAGCTTATCTATTGATCATCGTGGAGTTTTATGGATTGCAACCTATGATGGGCTCTGTATAAAAGATAAAAACGACGTTATTATTGAAATCAAACATCAACAGAATAACACAAAAAGTCTTAGCCGAAATTCCATTAAAACTGTTTTTATAGATAAAAAAGGATCTACTTGGCTTGGGACATACTATGGAGGTATCAATGTATGGGATGAATCTAATTCAAATTTTATATCGCTTCAAAAGAATAATCGTGATATAGAATATGGTGTTGTAAGTAGTATTATAGAGGATAAAAATGGGAATATATATTTTGGTACAGAAGGTAAAGGGATTAGTATTTTAAATCCTAAAAGAGATATATCTTTTGATATAAAAACAATTGCCGAAAAAAAACTTCCTAGTCTAAATATAAAATCTTTATTCTTAAACCAAAACATACTTTGGATCGGAACATATAATGCCGGAATTGCATTATATGACATTACTACCAACGAATTTGTAACAGATGTTTTAAGTAAGGAGTTGCAACTAATTCTAAAAGATGTAGGAGTTTATTCTATTAAAAAGTCAGATGAATCTATGTATTTCGGAACTTTTGGGAAAGGACTAATTCAATATAATTTAGAGACCAAAGGTTTTAGATTTTTAACGCATAACAATATTGATAAGAAGTCTCTTTCTAATAATATCATTAGAGTTATGCTTGTAGATAATAATTCGAATTTGTGGGTGGGAACACAAAATGGACTCAATTATATCGATCACACTACGCTTAAAGAAGATAAAGTTGTTATAAAGCGTTTTTTCTTTAACGAAGAACAACTTTCAGGAGATGATATTTTATGTATTTATGAAGATTCTGAAGGAATTATTTATATAGGAACCAAAGCTAATGGAGTCTATAGATATGAGAATGAAGTGTTCAAAAAAGTTGAGCTTAATGTCGTAGGAACTAAGATTAGTACAGTATTTAGTATTGTGGAATATGATAAGAATTCTATATGGATAAGTTCTAACAAAGGTATTATCGCATACAACCCTCAGAAAAACAGTTCGGTTTTATATAATCAAACAGATGGTCTTACCAGCAATGAATTTAATAATAACTCTTGTCTTAAAGCTAAGAATGGAGATTTGTACTTTGGAGGACCTTCTGGGGTATCGTTTTTAAATCCTAAACGGATCAAGAAAAATACATTTATTCCTCAAGTCATTCTAACTGATTTTAGTATTCAAGGAAAAAAAATTGATACCTATGGAGAGGAAACTGTGTTAAAGAAAGATATTTCTTATGTAGATAAAGTTACATTATCTCATAATCAAGCTTCTTTTGGTATCGGATTTGCCATTCCAAACTTTATCAACCCTTCTAATAACCAATATGCTTATAGGCTAGTAGGATTAGATAATCAATGGCAGTACACTAAGAATACAGAAATTAACTATACAATTCAGAAACCTGGAAAGTATATTTTTGAAGTTAAAGGGGCTAATAATGATAATATTTGGAATGAAAATCCTACGCAACTTCAAATATCAGTAAGGCCAGCACCATGGAAAAGCCCAATGGCATTAGCAGGGTATGCCCTAATGATTGCGTTAGCATTATTTGGATTAAACCATATCAATAAGGCACGTACAAAATTAAAACACGAACTTGATTTAGAGCATTTAGAAAATTTGAGAAAAGAGGAAATGAACCGCTCCAAATTAGAGTTTTTTACCAATATCTCACACGAATTTAGAACACCTTTAGCTTTGATTATAGCACCATTACAGCAATTGATAGAAAACTATCAAGGAAGTAATAAGATGTATAAAAAGCTGTTGGTAATAGAACGAAATGCCGATCAACTATTAAAATTAATAAATCAACTGTTAGATTTCAGAAAGTTTGAAAATAAGCATTCCAAATTGCAGGTAGCAGAGGGTAATTTGGTAAAATACCTTAAGGAGATTTATCTATCCTTTAATGAATTTGCCAAAGCAGGATCATATATCTATACTTTTGAAAGCTCTTCGGAAGATATCAAAGTATATTTTGATCGTTATAAGTTAGAACGAGTTTTTTATAATTTGATTTCTAACGCTTTTAAATATACACCCGAAGGAGGAGAAATTAATTTCCGTATTTATGAAGAAAATGCACAGGTAATTGTAGAGATTAAAGATACCGGAAAAGGCATTGAAAAGGAATTCGTAGATAAAGTTTTTGATCGTTTTTATGAAGTTGCAGGTGACAAAGATTATCAAAAGCAGTTTAATCAAGCTAGTGGTATTGGATTATCAATTGCTAAAAAAGCTATTGACTTACATAAAGGTGCTATAGAAGTTATAGATACGAATTTAGAAAAGGGTACTATTTTTAGAGTTAGTTTATTAACTGGAAAAGCACATTTAGAAGAAGCTGATATTATCAAGGATTTTAAGGTGAGTGATGATATTACTCAATACGAAAATCAGATTTCCAGGGCGAAAGAAACTAATGAATTAGATATGGAAATGGTTTTTAAAGATGATGAAAAACCATTGGTCTTAATTGCAGAGGATAATGATGAATTAAGAAATTTTATTGGTGATATGCTCAAAGATTATTACCAAGTCATTAAAGCTGAGAATGGGCAAGTGGCATTTAAAAAAGCATTGCAAAAAATGCCTGATCTAATAATTAGTGATGTAATTATGCCTAAAATGGAAGGTACAGAGTTATGTGCTAAAATAAAAAATGATATTCGAACAAGTCATATTCCATTTATTTTACTGACCTCAAGATCTTCTTTAATATATAAATTCGATGGATTAGAATCTGGTGCGGATGCTTACATAAACAAACCTTTTAATGTAAAGGAGTTTTTATTAATCATTCGTAATCTACTTTCTTCTATAGAAAAGCAAAAAGAAAAATTTTCTTCTAATGAATATACATCCGCAGATGTTACCGTCACTTCGATAGATGAAGAGTTATTGAAAAAAGCAGTAAAAATTGTGGAAGATAATATTAGCAATACTTCTTTTGATATTCCTTATTTCAGTTCAGAACTAGGGGTTAGCAGAACTATGTTATTTTCTAAAGTTAAGGGTTGGACCAATTTAACACCTAATGAGTTTATACATTCTATTCGTATGAAACGAGCTTCTCAATTACTAGAACTTGGGCAGATAAATGTTTCGGAAGTTTGTTATAAAGTTGGTTTTAGAAACCCAAAATATTTTACAAAATGTTTTAAAAAACACTTCAATCAAACCCCATCAGAATACGCTTCCAAATTTTATTCTTAAAAAAGCGTCGGTTTTAGCATAACTCCCTTTATTACAGGTTCATTTTCAGTGTTTAGTACAGAAATATACCCTTTTTAGGACTTTTAGATATAGGGTTTTGACTAGGTTTGAGTATGAATAGAAAACAAAACAGATACATCATTTTGCAGCTCTTCTTTTCGTTGTGCATCATCTTTTTTTGTCTTCTCATTATATACCTCTACTAAACACACACACTAACATAAATCAATACTCATGAATGCAAAGCAGACGTATTTAAAAATACTGAAAAAATCTATCCCAATTTTTATTTTAATGTTTGGAACTGGTTTGTTTGCACAAATCGAAATAACAGGAACGGTTACATCTGATGATGGAGTTCCAATTCCTGGAGCTAATATTAGCGTACAAAACGAAGCAATTGGAACTACCACAGATTTTGATGGTCTTTATAAGATAGAAGTTCCTGATGAAAGTTCAGTATTACTATTTTCCTATGTAGGATATACGGATCAAAAAATAATTGTAGGTTCTCAACGAAAAATTGATGTTGTCTTATCTGCTTCTGTAGAATCGTTAGATCAAATTGTAGTCGTAGGATATGGATCTAGAAGGAAAAAAGATCTAACAGGAGCAGTTGTATCGGTAGAAGCAGAGGATATCACAGCGTATCCATCGGCAACTGCGCAACAGACTTTACAAGGAAGAGCAGCGGGAGTAGCTGTACAATCTGCCAACGGAGGAGAACCAGGAGCAGATATAAGAATACGAGTTCGTGGAGCTACTTCTATAAATGCTAGTAGCGACGCTATATTTGTAGTCGATGGTTTTGTTGGAGCTGCATTACCCGCTCCAGAAGATATTGCTTCCATTCAAGTTTTGAAAGATGCTTCTGCAACTGCCATCTATGGTTCTAGAGGAGCAAATGGAGTAGTGATTGTAACAACTAAAAAAGGAAAGAAAGGAAGAATGAGAATAGATTTTAATACCTCTTATTCTACTCAAACAGTTACGAATACTTTAGATCTTTTAAATGCGGAACAGTTTGGAGATTACATTCAGGAAATAAATCCCGGATATGTGAGAGGTTCCGCAGATACAGATTGGCAAGATGTTATATTCAAAACTGGTCAGATTGCAAATCATCAGATAGCATTATCTGGAGGTGCCGAAAATGTAGATTACTACCTGTCTGGAACTTTTTTTGATCAAAATGGCGCTGTATTAGGGTCTGGATTAGAACGTTTTTCATTTACTAACAACATCAATATTAATTTTTCTGATCGTTTAAAAGTAGGGATGAATGCTTTAGGAAGAAGATCGACCAGAGAAGGAGCGAGAACACAGGAATCTACTGGTGGAACTGGAAGTGCTGGTGCTATTTCTGCAGCATTTAGATTTAGCCCTGATCAAGGAATTAGAGATGCTAATGGAGATTTTACGCTTCCGAGTGTAGGAGATGATATCGATAACCCTTTTGCAACAACCACACAAATCTTTAATGAAAGTGTAAATGATCTTTTTCAAACCAATGTATATGCAGATTTAAAGCTTTTTAAAGGACTGTCTTTTAAATCTACTTTAGGATATAACGTAAGAAATAATAGAGAAGGAACTTTTTTTCCTACCACCACAGTTAGAGGAGCTGGTGTTGGTGGAGAAGGAAGTATTCAAACAATTAAGCAAACCAATATTCTTTCTGAAAATTATTTCACGTATAAAAATGACTTAAGCTTTGCTAAGTTTTCGGCTACTGTTGGATATTCTTATCAGAAAGAAAGATCAGAAAGAGTTACTACATCGGGAGCTGGGTTTTTGGATGATGGTTTTAGTTTTTGGAATTTAGATGGTGCAGCTAATTTACTGTTTATAGAGTCGAGATTATTGGAATCGGAATTGGCATCTTATTATGGGAGAATCAATTTTGATATCCTAGATAAATACTTAATTACATTTAATGCGAGACAAGACGGTTCTTCAACGTTTAGTGCTAATAATAAATGGGGATTCTTTCCTTCTGGTGCTATAGCATGGAATATGGGCGATGAGGGCTTTTTGCAAAACTCTAAGCTAATTTCTCAATGGAAATGGCGAGTGAGTTATGGTCTTACTGGTAATAGAGCTATACAACCCTTTGGAACCTTGGCAACTTATGAAGATATTATATCGATTCAAGGAGGAGAATTGGTGAATGCAGTTGCTTTGCAACGATTAGCAAATGATAATCTAAAGTGGGAAACGACAAAGCAATTTAATGTAGGAGTAAACATAGGGTTATTTAATAATAGAATTAGTTTAACAGCGGACTATTATGATATGATCACTGAAGATTTACTATTAGATAGACCTTTACCTGAGACTTCAGGACTAAGTAATCCAGTGCAACTTCAGAATGTGGGAAGTTTAGAAAATAAAGGATTTGAAATTGAATTGTCTACCAGAAACTTAGTTGGAGCTTTTACCTGGAATTCTAATATCAATTTTTCTAGAAATAGAAATAAAGTTTTGGAACTACCTGATGGTGAGGATATCCGCGATATTGGGAATTCGAGTCCAGGACACTTACTACTTCCTGATGTTCCAATATTACGGGAAGGTCAGCCAGTAGGGGTTTATTTTGGATATGTGTATGATGGAGTATACCAAAATGGAGATACATTTTTACCAGGAGCGATTTTTGAACAACAAGCAGGAGGTGAAAGATACCGGGATCTTAATGGAGATGGAGAATTAAATAGTGATGATCAAACCATAATTGGTAATCCACATCCAGATTTTACCTTTGGGATTAATAACACCTTTGCATATAAAGGTTTTGATCTAAATGTATTTTTTCAGGGAGCAGTAGGAGGAGACATGTTTAACTTTACCCTTTTAGAATTAAATACACTAACAGGTTCTAGTAATGCCACTACCGAAGCATTAAATCGGTGGAGTTTGACCAATCCAAATACAAATGTTCCGAGTGCTGCTCAGCGAACTAGAATTATATCCTCCAGATGGGTATACGATGGTTCTTACGCTCGTTTAAAAAATATCACATTAGGATATACCTTTAATGAAAGGCTTTTAGAAAAACTAAAAATGACCAAGCTACGAGTGTATGTAAGTGGTCAAAACTTGGTAACATTTACAGATTATCCGGGATTAGACCCTGAAGTTTTATATCGATCGGACAGTAATAGCAGAAGTAATATAAATCTTGGTTTAGACTACGGAAGTTACCCAAATGTTAGATCCTATACCTTAGGACTTAATGTTTCTTTTTAAAAAGATAAACAACAATATAACAAACTTAAAATCTGACAAATGAAAAGGATAATTTTTATATTAATCATGGTAGCAACTTGGAGTGGTTGCACGGATTTGGAAGAAGAACCCATTGGAATTTTGGCTCCAGAAACTTTTTTTACCACTACTGATAACTTACAAGCAGCTGTGGATGGTGCCTACGGACATATAGCCTCAGAGGAATTTTGGGGAAGAAAATTTACGCTAAGTCTCCTTCTTCGAGGTGATATGGTAACCATTGGAGATCCAACTACTTCATCCAGAAGAATCGAAGTAGACGAGTTTCGTATGAATGGTGATAACGGAATGGTTACCAGTTTTTGGCCTAGAAGTTATGCAATTATTGGCTCTACAAATTATGCGATTGAAGGAGCTGCATCAGTAGAAGGAACCGAAGAAGAGATTAATGCTATAGTAGCTCAAGCACGTTTTGTAAGAGCATTTACGTATTATCATCTTGTACGCATTTTTGGAGAAGTACCCTATATTGATTTTGCCGTACGAGAAGCTGAAGCCTTATCAAGCATAGAAAAAACTTCTGTTGAAGAAATTTATGAAGGAATTATTGAAGATTTGGAATTTTCAAAAACTTGGTTGCCCGATCAACAACCATTTCGCTCAATGCCGTCTAAAGGTACTGCAGCTTCTTATTTGGCATCGGTATATTTAACTATTGGAAACTGGCAAGGTGCCTATGATGAAGCTACTTTTGTGATCAACAATAGTGGTAGATTTGGATATGCTTTGGAAGCAGATTTTCAGGATTTATTTGATGCAACCAAAGCAGACGGACTTGTAGAGCATATATTTTCAATTGATTTTAAAGGTTTAGATGTTATTAGTGGTGCTCCAGGAATTGATTTTCTACCACCAGTAACAGGTATGAGAGGACCAGATATCGAAGGTTGGAGTGTGGCAGTGCCAACTGTTGCGGTATTTGATTCCTTTGATGATAATGATTATAGAAAAACAGTAAGTTTTGATACCGAAGCGGTTTTCGATGGAGTAACTGTTCCTTGGCAAGATTTTGGAACGGCGAATAGAGGAGTTTCTAGACCTCATATTGCAAAATATTACCGTTTTCCAGGTACAGCAGGAAATAATAATAGAGATTCAGATCATAATTATGGAGCTATGCGATATGCAGAAGTTCTTTTAATTGCCGCAGAAGCTTCTAATGAACTTTCTGGTCCTACAGGAGAAGCTGTTGATTATATCAATCAAATTAGAGCAAGAGCTAGGAATGCTGCTGGAACGATAAATACTTTCCCCGAAGATCTTACATCTGGACTTTCTAAAGACCAATTAAGAGATGCTATTTTAGAGGAAAGGAGAATAGAATTGGCATTCGAATTTAAAAGATGGTATGATATTAAAAGACTAAATTTAGGAATGGAAGTTTTTGGACCTACATCCATGGAGCCTCAAACAAATTTTGATAGTACTAGAGACTATTTGTTCCCTCTACCAGATGACGAACTAGGAAGAAACCCAAATTTATTGCCTCAAAATCCGGGATATTAATAACACTTATGAGAAAAGAAAAAGGACACATCTTTGTTCCAATAATTATCGTTTTATTATTGATTTTTAATGGTTGTAAAGACACTTCTACAGATAAAACTGAAGAAGAGATAGATGGAGGAAATACCATTGCCAAATATTCTGATAGATTTTCATATTTGTTAGAATATCCAATAGATTCTATTGCCTTTCCTAGAAGTGCTGATGCAAATGGAGTCATAAAAAGGGTACCATCAAAAGATTGGACAAGTGGTTTTTTTCCAGGAAGTCTTTGGAATATTTATAGGTTAACAGACGATACACGATATAGAGATAGAGCAAAAGAGTGGACGGCATTTATTGAAAAAGAAAAGTATAATGATAAAACCCATGATATGGGATTTAAGGTGTTTTGCAGTTTTGGAAACGGATATAAAATACTAAATGATCCTACTTATAAGGATATCATTATTGCAAGTGCCAAAACATTATCTACACGCTATAACGATAAGATAGGGGCCATTCGATCTTGGGATTTTAATAAAGAAGAATGGCAATTTCCAGTAATCATAGATAATATGATGAATTTGGAACTACTTTTCGAAGCTTCTAAGTATTCCCAAGATCAGAGATATCATGATATTGCAGAGCAACATGCCAAGACTACTCTAAAGAATCATTTTAGAACCGATAATAGTAGTTATCATGTTGTAGATTATGATACTATTACAGGTCATATAAGATCTAAAGTAACACACCAAGGTTTTGGAAAAGAATCTTCGTGGGCTAGAGGTCAAGCTTGGGGGCTTTATGGATATACCATGGCATATCGGTATACTAAGAGTACAGAGTTTTTAGAGCAAGCGAAAAAAATCGCAACATTTTTAATACATCATAATAGACTTCCGGAAGATGGAATTCCATATTGGGATTTTGATGCACCTAAAATTCCTAAGGAACCAAGAGATGCATCGGCGGCAGCAATAATTGCTTCTGCAATGATAGAATTATATGAATACACAACAGACAAAAAGTATTTAGAATTTTCCGATAAGATCATGAGTAGTCTTTCTTCTGAAAACTATGTCATACAGGATAAAACTGAAGTGCCATTTATTTTAAATCATAGTACAGGAAATTGGCCTAAGAATGATGAGATTAATGGCCCAATTAGTTACGCTGATTATTATTTTTTAGAAGCAATATTAAGAAGAAAAGCACTTAAATAATGAAGAAAAATTGTAGATATATAACTGATTTTTCTTCTTGTAAATGCATGGGTTTTTTACTGGTTCTATTTATCTATTCTTACAGTTCGGCTCAGATATATCGATCAAAAGAAAACCTGAATTCTGATTGGCAATATTTAGAAAAAAATATAGAAACTATTGACCAACTAGCTGAGCAAAAGGATTGGATATCCATTAATTTGCCACATACCTGGAATAACCATGATACGATGGATTTGGAACCAGGATATAGACGAAGTGCTAGCTGGTATAAGAAGAAAATTCAAATCAAAAATTTTAATGAAGATATAGCTTATGAGTTATATTTTGAAGGAGCGAATATAACCACTCAGTTATATGTAAATAATAACTTGGTAGGAAATCATATTGGAGGTTATATAGGGTTTTCTTTTGATATTACGGATTATCTCAAAAACGGTAAGAATGAGATTTTGGTGAAGGTAGATAATAGTTATGATCCTGAAATTATACCTTCTCAAAAAAGTGACTTTTTTATTTATGGAGGAATTACTAGAGATGTATGGTTGATTAAAAAGCATAAAACCCATATTTCGAATTTAAAAATCACAACTCCAAAGGTTTCTAAAGAAAGTGCTTCATTACAAGTAGCTATAACTATTGAAGGAACACAAAAAGAAGAAAAATATAAAGTAGAAGCTCAGCTGTTTGATCCGAACGGAAAAAAGATGCAAACTGTTTCTAAAACTATAAAGAATAAGCAATTTAATTTGGAGTTTGAAAAGACTGCGAATCCTATCTTATGGGATATCGATGCTCCAAATTTATACCAAATAGAGTTGGTATTATTAGAATCAGGAAAACAAATCGATAAGCTATCAGATCGGTTTGGTTTTCGCTGGTTCGAGTTTAAGCATAAAGGACCTTTTTACCTCAATGGTAGGAGAGTACTATTAAGAGGAACACACAGACACGAGGAACACGCTGGTTATGGAGCCGCAATGCCTAATGAATTACATCAGAAGGACATTAAAGCTATTAAAGAGATGGGAGCTAACTTTATAAGGTTAGCTCACTATCCACAGGATCCAGAAGTCTATAAAATGTGTGATGAGTTAGGACTTTTAGTGTGGGATGAACTACCATGGTGTAGAGGTGGAATTGGTAATGAAAATTGGAAAAGCAATACCAAAACAATGTTAGAAGAAATCATCAATCAAAACTATAATCATCCAAGTATTATAATATGGTCCTTAGGTAATGAAATTTACTGGTTGCCAGATTTTGAAGATGGAGACAATCAAGAAAAGATGAATACTTTTCTTAAAGAATTAAATACGCTATCACACACTTTAGATCCTTACCGAAAAACAGCCATTAGAAAGTATTATGCTGGTTCGGATATTGTGGATGTTTTTTCACCATCTATATGGTCTGGCTGGTATTCAGGTAGTTATGTTACCTATGAAAAAGCTTTAAAGAAATATATAAAAGAGTATCCGCATTTTCTTCATGCGGAATACGGTGGCTCGAGTCATTATGGTAGGCATACAGAAACTCCGATAGATGGTTTAGGAGAAATGGATAATGATGGTTGGACCGAAGCTATTACCCAAACCGCGGTCACCAACATTGCTAAGATTGGTGATTGGAGTGAGAATTATATAGTAGACCTATTTGATTGGCATTTAAAAACTTCTGAAACTACTCCATCTTTTGTTGGAAACGTACAATGGGCATTCAAGGATTTTGGAACACCATTACGACCAGAAAATGATATTCCCTATGTAAATCAAAAAGGAATTATGGATCGAGAAGGAAATCCAAAAGACGCTTATTATGTTTTTAAAAGCTATTGGGCCAAAGATCCATTTGTTTATATAGAATCGCATTCCTGGACAGAAAGACAAGGACCAAAAGACAAATCAAGAATCGTAAATGTTTATAGTAACTGTGATGCCGTAGAGTTGTTTTTTAATGGGAAATCTTGTGGGAAGAAACAAAAGGATATCTCAGTGTTTCCTGCTTCTGGACTTACTTGGGAGGTTCTTTTTAAAGAAGGAGAAAACAAACTGAAAGCTGTGGGTTATAAAAATGGAGAGAAGGTGACAGATAGTGTGGATATTAATTATAGAAATAAGAAAAATGGAGTAGCTAATGCTCTGAATCTTTCCTATGAGAAAATGAATAACGGAAATTATTTGGTAATCGCAACAGCATTAGATAAAGAAGGGTTAAGATGTTTGGACTACGAAGAAAGAGTATATTTTCAATGTCTATCGGGTGGAGAAACTAAAAAGTTTATGGGGACACCGATGGGAAGTGAATCTATAAAAATGTCAAATGGAAAAGCAGTAATAGAAGTAATACCTCATAATGGAAAAGAAAAGATTAAAATGATGGTGTTAAACCAGAGTTTTAAAGGGACTTATTTAACCATACAGTTATGATTAAATAAAGTTCTCACATTTTGTTAGTTTTTGAATTGTTTTTAGGGGAGTTATCTTTCGGGATTTCTTCCCTAATACTTTTTAAAAAGGAAAGTATGCTTTTGCATTATAAAAACAGATATCAGCAACAATTTTACCTAACCATTTTTCATCTTTGGGAAGCATTCCATTTTTTACATCATTTCCCAATAGATTACAAAGAATACGACGAAAATAATCATGCCTTGGAAAAGATAAGAAACTTCTAGAATCTGTAAGCATACCAACAAAACAACTAAGCATCCCTAAGTTGGATACCGTATTTAGATGCTTTTCTATTCCATCCTTTTGGTCTAAAAACCACCAGGCAGCACCATATTGAACCTTTCCTTTTATGGATCCATCGTTAAAATTACCAGCCATTGTCGCAAAAACCTCATTTTGCGAAGGATTTAGATTATATAGTATTGTTTTAGCCAGTTGATCAGGTTTGTCTAAAGAGTTTAAGAACTTACTTAGGTTTTTGGCTTGCAAAAAATCACCAATAGAGTCAAAACCTGTATCAGTACCAAGCTTATCAAGAAGTCTGGAGTTGTTATTTCGTATTGCTCCTAAATGGAATTGTTGTATCCATCCTCTTTTATGATAAGAAGTGCATAAAAAATAAAGGACTTGATATGTAAAATGATGTATCTCGCCATTTTCAAGAGGTTTTTTAGATTGTATCTTTTTAAAAATACTGTCGATAGAATAGTTTTCTTCTAGCTCAAAAGACAGTGTTTCTAAACCGTGATCAGCTAACCTACAACCTAATTGATGGAAATAATCGATTCTGCTTTCCAAGGCTGTTAAAAGATCATCAAATGAATTTATCTGTATTTTTGATACATCACTAAGCTGATCTAGATATTGTAAATAAGTATTTGAATCCTGAATAGTATAGGCTTTATCTGGTCTAAAAGTAGGTAACAGCTCCATAGATTTTTTCTGAGTAGCATAACTGTTATGATACTTTAAGTCATCTATTGGATCATCAGTAGTACATACAGTGATTACATTATTCATTTCCAATAATCCCTGTGTCGAATGATTCGGTTCTTGCAGCTGTTCATTGGTTAATTCATAAATTTTATCTGCTGTAGTTGGAGATAGTATTTCAGAGATAGAAAAGTATTTCATTAGCTCCATTTGTGACCAATGAAATAATGGATTTCGAATGGTATAAGGTACTGTTTCGGACCATTTTAAGAACTTGTCCTTATCAGTGGCTTTTCCTGTAATAAAGTCTTCAGAAATTCCAAGCGTTCTCATGGCACGCCATTTATAATGATCACCATGAAGCCATGCTTCGGTGATGGTATTAAAGTTTCTATTCTGACAAATATCTTTTGGGGATAAATGATTATGATAATCTATTATCGGTAGGTTTTTTGCGTAGGTATGATATAGAATTTTAGAAAAATCATTTTGTAATAGGAAATCATCATGTATAAAAGGAGACTTAGCTTTCATGCTATCTATTCTTTAATTGTGAACGCAAGATAAATAGTAGCTGGAGTCTAATGATCTACTTTAGGGTAGTGGATTGTTCAATATTCAGAAGTATATTGTCATTTTGTTCTGGATTACAGCGCATATTCATTTCTCAGCGTACCCGACTAATTATAATTATATCAAAGATTAGCCAGACAAAAGTAATGTTGTATGATTAGTATCTTTCATATATTACATCAATGCTCTCGGTTATTACTTAGTATTTACAATCAAATAGATTTTTAGATATCTTTTTACATAACAAAATAAGACTAGTTTATATTCCTGAAAAGTTACTATAGTTAAGATCTAATTTTTTATAACACTATGCTTTAATGAGTTTTAGATACTGATTTCATGAAAAAGTTTATTCAAATGATGTGGAAGGAAATTTCATCAATCAATGAAAATAATAGGAAAAAGAAAAAAAGAGATAAAAAGTACCGTAAAATTGATAGTGTAGTAAAACCCAAAAGCTCAGAAGAGCTATTAAATAAGAAAAGACTGGATCATTATATAGAATTGCAGAAAAGCTTACCTTTTTATGATCAAAAGATTGTACATAAAGGAAGCATCGTTCGCCAGCAAAATCTGATAAGAAAAGCAAAAAAGAAAATACATAAGTCTAAATTATCTAGATAAAGTTTATAGAAAAAAAAATAGTACAGTATTTTCTTTTTTGTCATCAGTTTTTTTGGATAAGAATTAGAAAGATATTTTTTAATGGGGAGTTACTTTCTATTAGTAATATTTAGCCGATTCGAAAACTACTACTTTTATTTTTAGAGAATGAAGCAACTTTTTGATATCCACTGTTTTTTTCTGAAAAAGATCTTGAAGGAATCGTGGTCATATTATTAGCCAGTACAGAATTTAGGTAATTTTGTTGAGAACGACCTTTATTTGGTTTAGCTTCACTTTTAGATAAAGTCTTTCGTAGCCTTTTTTTCAGAATAATATACGTTAACCTTTGGATAGTAAACTTGTATTTTAATCTTTCTAAACGAACGGATCCTTTTGGAATAATGAAGAATTCACCAAAATTATTTAGACCTTGTAATTTTTTATCATATTCTTTTATATGATGTTTATATATATCTATTAATTGTTTGTAATGATCAAGTTGTTTATTGTAGGATTTTATAATTTGTTCGTGCTTACTCTTTTTAGATTTTTTCAATTTTCTTCGACACTCAATTTGAAGACTACTACATTTCATTGAATACTCTTCACAAATTCTTGTATAGAGATTGTACTTTTTTAGATATTGTCTTTCGTATTTTCTTTTATATCTATTTACTATAGCATTTTTGTATTCACCACTTTCAATTTTATTTTTTAATGCATTTATTACTAGCTCTACATCGGATATTGAAACATGTGATTTCGATAACTCTTTTAGTTGATTTTCTAGTGCTGTTCCCATGAT
The DNA here is from genome assembly GCF_947492115.1 of uncultured Aquimarina sp. NCBI lineage: Bacteria > Pseudomonadati > Bacteroidota > Flavobacteriia > Flavobacteriales > Flavobacteriaceae > Aquimarina > uncultured Aquimarina sp. Next base: position 636,035 of record NZ_CANLMM010000002.1, on the reverse strand, counting down.
AGGTTATTTTTTAAGAAATTTTCTATGTTATTAAAAAGTAAAAGTAACGCTATCACGAAGCTATGACTAAGGTAAGGGAATGATCGATTAAGTTAATGTAATAAGCGGTGAATTCTCGACTAACATCTTTTTAAAATCGGTTTCTATTTTATTCCTAAAAACTGAAAGAGTGATTCTTTTTTTCTTTTTGCTACAGGAATCATATCTCTATTATTCATTTCTACATAAACCCCATCTTTTTTTTGAACATTGACGATATTATCCATATTAACTAAAAACGAGTTATGTATTCTGAAAAAGTTATTGTTCACTAGTTTTTTTTGATATTCTCCAATATTCGTACTAGAAACGACTGTTTTGTTTTTAGAAGCATGAAAAGTTGTATAACGGCCTTCTGATTCTAAATATAGGATGTCGCTTATTTTTAATAGTTTGATATCATTAGAGGAAGGAATAGCCAATAAATTAAGAGGTTTTGGTATAGAAATATTATTAGGTACAATATTATGGAAATCCTTTTGTGTTAGTAGGTTTTGTTTTGCTTTCTCTATAGCATCAACAATATTTTTAGAATCAATAGGTCGGGTTATAAAGTTAATAGAGGAATCTGCTATTACCTTTAGCGTTCGTTCTTGTTCCGTAGTAATTAAAAGTAATTCTTTTTCATGGATAGCATATGGAAGTCCTTCTAAAATTTCAAATGCATAATCAATACCTGTTTGAAACCCTAAAATGATAATTTCATAAAATGTATTGTTGATCACTCTTTTGGTTTCTTTTGGATTATTACTTATACATCTAATAGAAATATCGGGGCACTGTTTTTCTATAACACACTTTAATTCTTGCGCTTCCTGAGTGTTTCGTTCTATGATGATAGCTGTAATAGTTTTCATATTGTTACTATGTTTATAGGTTTAATGAAAATCTAATTCTTTAACTCCTTTAACATCCCTTCTGCGATCCACTGCTATCCTTATTTTTTCGGTTAACGTATTGCCTTCTTCTATTCCTTTTAAAATATATAATGGATCAGTACTATCTGAAGTTGTTAAAATGATATTAGATAGTCCAAATATTCTAAGAATGAGTGGTTGTTCCAGTCTAATATCTTTTACTCTATAGAGTTCTAATTGGTTTGTTGATATAGAAAGAATTCCTCGTTTTTCGATAATTCGCTGATCCGTTATCGTTACTTTATTATATTTTGTATCTAGAAACTTCCATAAGGCAAGGATTAATCCTAACCCAAATACCACAATTAAAATAACACAGCATATGTAAAACATAAAGTTCATCCACTGTGATGGAGTACCTTTCCAGATGTTATTTTCTACTTCCATAGTTAAATCTTTTACTTAGGAATACTAATCGGTTTAGATTTTAAAAGATAGTTTTCTATTAATAAACCATGAGGATTTTCATTAGTTCTAGCCACATTATGAAGCACGAAATTTGCTCTAAACTCATTCACAGATTCTACTTTTTGATCAGTTCTGGATACTCTAAGTTTACCATAGAATTTTGCTTTATAAGGAGTTACCTTATCATTTACTTTTATAGAGTCTATATCTATTTTTTGAGTTAAGTTTTCTGTCACCAATTTGGCAAGATGACCATTAGCTTGTAATGTTTTAAATAATTGCTTACCTGATCTTCCAGACAAGTATAAGGCTCTATCAATTCGTCTTTTGTAATTAAATTGGTCTATTTCCCAGAAGGATTCATGAAACATTTTTATATGATTTATGATTTCTGGTTTTCTGAATTCATCCACTTCATTTAATGAGATTCCTTGCATCATAGCGGCCTGACCATCTTTTGTTAACACAAAAGCGGTGTTTTTTATATTGTTTGTTGTAACAAAGGCCCAGACAAGACTTCCGATAGAAATTATCATACTGATAATTAAACAGTATAATAGTGCTCTTTTTGCTAAAGCGAAACTTGCCGGAATATTCTTTAATGATTTTAAGTCCATTAGTATTAATTTGTGCTATTAGTTATTTACAAACGTTGAGGGTTATCCAGATATGAATCGATATCACTTGCGATACTTTAATGGGGAAAAAAAGCAATTCAAGAATATATGATAGAATTAGATTTGCTGGGTATTTGCTGCAAATCATTTTCTAAGCAATACTGAATAACCCTTTATATAGTTTACATGGGTTAGTATATATTAGGTGTTAAGCGTATTAGTCTTGTATTTCTATGTCTGCCGCATCTGGTAAAAAGATATTGGCTATGAGAGCTACTAGCCCAAAGATGGCTAATCCCATGATGAATCGAACAAAGTTTTTCTGAGCTTGTTCGTTTCCTTGCATATATTGAATAAATATTAGAAATCCTCCTCCGATAGAAAAAATCCCAACAGCAGCATTTAAAATAGCTCTTATAGAAGTACTCCACTCTGCTATTTGCCCTTCAACGGTATCTTGTGCAAAAACCGGAGCTATATGCAGTACTATTAAAAGAATGGTACAAATCAATTTAGGGGTTTTGATTTTGGATTTTAATGATGTAACATTCAATTTATTTAGATGTTGTTGTACTAGATTTAATTTGATTGTTTTCATTTTTTTAAAATTTGATTTAGTAATTGTATATTTAGTTAAAGAGTTTATTTGGTTTTTAAAAGAGATCTTAAGGGCTGTTCAATTCGTATACATTTGATACTGGAATTGTATTTTAATAAGGTGCTTAACTGACCTTTTTGAGGATATTTTTTTTGAATTTTTACAAATACAACTGCGATTCCGATAAATACAATCGATAGTAGAAATGAAACAAATACAGTGAATAAAAAGAGTATAGAGCATACCGCAATCACTACAATTGTTGCTAGATCAAAGCCTGCTATTACAGGTTTTTTCTCTAATACTTTGGGTGTTTTATATTCCATAATAATTGGATTATTGTTTCCTGTTGGTAATAGGGTTTATACTGTTTTTAAGATAGTAAAGGCTTGTTGCAGAACTGAATACAGATCCTAATCCTTCTCCTGCTTCACTACCGGAACTAACCAAAAAGTTGGCGTATTTAGGTACCTGAAGAATAAAAACAATCATAATAATTTGAAGGACCAGTTCAAATAAAGATTGTCCAAAAGCTTGTGTAGGTGCTTTGTGAATTAATAAAAGAATCGTCTGGAATATGCGTAACAAGGGTATCCATAAAAGCACTCCAAGAAATCCTAAAAACCATTTCTTTAAGGCTTCAAAATTACCTGGGATTAAAGCTAGAGGTAAAACTAGTACTCCCAGAATAAAATAAAGAGCCTTCATAATGATCTGACGCATCATAATGTATCCTACAACAACTAAAGCAACTATTTGTATAAAAAAATGTATTATCTCAAACAGAGGGAAGAGTTGTATTAAATCAAAAATGTTATTTATTTCTGTTTCATCTACTGTATCAAAAAAATTAGTTAGAAAATTATTACAGATATCATCAAAATTATTGATAGTTTCGGTATTGGTTGCAATTAACCCAGCTTCTTCGATAATTTTAGTAATAAACTCAGATGGTTCGAATAGCAATAATTCGACTAAAGGTTTATAGAATGTTAATGCTACTAAGATTAATATGGGTTTAACCAAAATATAAGGATCCATATTACTTGAAGGATTTGTAAAATAAGTGAATACCTTGATGCTTACAAAAATAAGCATCAGTACACCTGCGAATAAAAGACAAGGTGTAAGCATATAATCGATATAGCCATCCAGGGCCGATACTGTGCCGTTTCCTTCGTACAGAAAGGCATCAATTTGACCAATGATTTCATAAATTGTTCTAATTTCCCACATGATGTATCTTTTTTAATTATCTGGCAAAAATCCTTGTCACAGTCATTCTTGCTTTTATTTCTTTATTTATCTTAAGTATGTTGTTTTTAATAGGGGATATCCTTATCAATAGTTTTAGATATGAAGTGTATACATGTCCTGTTCCTCCACTAATGAATACACCGCTGGCTATAATGCCATTCTCATTTTTTATTTTCATTAGGTAATTCTCTTCTTTTTTTAGTTCATTTTCATATCTAGATAAACCTGAGCCGAATAGAAAAGAAGTTACTTTTAGAATTCTAATATTTGCACGTATATCTCTTATCTTTTGTTCTAGAAATTGAATTTCTTTTTGTGCCGCATAAATGATCAATGAATTAGCTCCAATATTTGAAGCAGAAAATGTTCTTTTTGAATTATAGCTTTCCTCTGTTTCTTCTAACCCTTTTAAAAGAGCAGTTTGCAGGTTTCTTTGTGATAGTTCATAACCAAGCATTGCGTTAATGGTAGCTTTTTGACCAGCAACAAAAGCATCAGCAATACTCTCTGAATGTGTTTGTGCCAGCATCCAGTAGTTAGATAGTAGTAAAACGATAACAAGTTTAATAGGTTTCATTTTCTAGTGTTAGATTGATTACATTTTCTAATGCTGTAAGTATTAGTAATACACGTTCACCTTCTGGGATAGGATTTATAGGATTAAGGTAGTCGCTAAGTTTTTGACTTTCGGATTCTAGTTTACGCTTAAATCTTAGTTGAATGACACCATTCTTAAAAGTATCATTGCCGAAGGCAGGGTTCAAAGGGTATTTTTTCTTTATATACCCGTAGCTATTATATCCAGTTACACTGCTAAAAGTAGATCCGCTGATAAAGTTTTTAAGAGATACCAATTGAATCCCAAAAGCTGAATTATAACTAGTCAACTCTGTTAATTGATCGTTTATAGGATCAGTAAATATTCTTGTACTACCAGCTCTTCCTAACTCTTGAGTATTTAATGTTCCGTTAATTAAATTAATGCGGTTATAAGAGGACTGTGATAATAAGTCTGGAGACCACCCTGGAACCGTCCAACTTATTGTTATTTGTGCATTTGCCAAATTGAACATGAGTAAAAAGGTGATACAAGTTAGTATGAGTTTCATGAGTATTCTTGATCTATTAGTTTGCATTTTTTAGTTGAAAAAATTATGAAGGAGTTTACTGCGATCAATATTGTCTTCTACAATATCCATGGATCTATGTATTTCTGTTAAAGACTTCATCGTATTTTGAAATAGATTTAGCTTTTCTCCATAAATAACATTAATACTACTTTGAGTTAGCAATGCTTTTTGCGTGTTAATAAGCATTTTCTCAATGAATTTTAGCATTTTTTGATTTTCCTTTCTCTTGGAATAGTTAAAAAAAGATAGTGACTCATTTCTGCGTTTTAAATCATAATACCTATTAAAAGAAACAAAAATTTCATCTCTTATTTTATTAGAGATCACAGCAGAAGTAACGAGATAGGTTAATCGTTTTCCGTAGTCTGCATTAAATCCTGATATCCTTCTAAGTGTATTTCTCTCCGCGGTTGTTGAACCAGAATATAGTCCTGTAGATACACCAGAGCCAGTTAATGATCCTGGATCCGTAAGAAAAGGAAAGCTTTGTGCATTTAATACAACTGAGCATAGAATGAATAAAATTGTTAACCATTTTTTAGTTTTCATTGCTAGTTGTTTTTAGAAAGAAGTATGTTCATCATAAATAGGATTTCGTCTAAAACCATTTTTATTCGTTAAGCTTATTTACTTACATTACATGGTAATTTGAATAAGTTTTAAGTATTTATACAATTCTAGAAACTCTTCATAGTTAAGAACTGAGAGTCCTGCTGCAGATAGGAAAAGCGATTGTCTAGCATCTCTTCCGTTTTTAGAAAATTCTCTGAGAAGTTTACTACGCAGACGATAAATTTCTTGTCTTTTGGAGGATTTGATTTTTGAAGTACTTACATATTGTAGCGCGAGTAAAAGAGCAAGATCCATATTTGCTTCCTTCATATATTCTCTTTTTTCTTTGGTCATATACGGGAGAGGACTATTCGCTATCTCCGAAGATCCTAGATTTAGTAATGATGTTCCTAAAGAACTAGCAATAAATTCATTCCGTTTGTCGAAAAGTGGGTTTCGTCGGTATTGTAAATTAAGTTGAGTTTGATGACTTACTAAAGCTCTTGATAATTGGCTGTTAACAGCAGTTAATGTGGTATTTCTAATCCCTAGAATAGTAATCAAGCGTGATAATTTTGCTCTGGTTTGTGCATCGTTATTATTAATATGGGTATGAAGGTGAATAAATTGACCATACCCAACCTGAATACTAAAAAGTACGAGGATACATAATTGATAGATTATTTTCATGATTAGATTTTTAAGGATTATCGAACAAAAGCCGTGTATAAAAATTATCTTTTTCTACTTGTATTTTTAGAGTTTCTAGTTCTTTTAAAATAGTGTTGGTTATATGAATGTATTTTTCTGTGATCTGCTCTTGCACACCACGATTAACCTGATTTAACGTGGGTGTGGTGGCTAGTAATAAGACCTTTTGATGTGCATTTCTTAAATAGTTATACTTGTTCTGACATTTACTTTTTTTAAAAGGATTTATATAACTGTTGCACATGGTATTGTATTCGAAGTAATTGATGTAGACCAGACTTGTGATTCCAGAATTAAATCGTACTCTCGAAGGTTTTTCTAGACCTGCTGTGGCTGCCGCTGCCGTAAAACCTAGATTAGTTCTTAAAGATTGTCGCTGTAAGTTTTGAGCATTATTAGCTTCAAAGTTTCTGGAAATAAGACCGGGAATATCGAAATATGGTATCTGTGCAGAACTAAGATTGTAAGTGCATATAACCATTAGAGATATGATTAGCTTTTTCATTATTAAATTACTTTAGGTTTTAATAGTTCTTCTCTGGAAATGTTCAGCGTTGCAGATCTTCCTCCGTTCTCTTCAAAAATGTCAACAGATAGTTTTTCCTTTTCGTTGAGCATGAATTTGTCAAATAATAAGGTTACTTTTTTTTGACCTTCGCCAATGATTTCAAAATCATCTGTACAGATATTAATTGGCTGTATGACACGTTCCTGGTATAAATAGTCTTTGGTAAATCGTTTACGTAACTTGGTTCGAAACAAAAAATTGTCGATATCAAAGTCTATAGGAGATTCATTTTTTAGTTCAAGACGTAATCCGATTTTTTCTTTGATATAAAAAATTCCTGTAACACGAATTCTGATATCACCAGACTTTCCGTTCTTAATGCGTAGTTTGTTATTGCTATGGCGATCCAGTTGTTTGCATATAGATTCGAAAACAGCAGATTCTTCTTTATCCTTGTTGGCTTCTTTTTTTACTACATCTACATAGGCTTTAGTTCTTTTTACTTTATAAGTTAGATTATTAGAAAACCTATTAAATCCTAGTACTATAGAATAGTAACCGCCATCTTCAGTAATTACCGTTAGGTTGGATATTTGACTTTTTACATCTACTAATTCTTCTCCTATATGTTTTAGCCTAATCATTTGTTGTGTGGTATCTGCCACGAAATAAGGAGATCCAACATCTAGGTATTTAATTTTTTGGTCAAACAAAAGATGGGTAGTCTTTATATCTGATACTTCTAGCGTATCTTGTTCATATAATGGGACTAAATTTTTTTGACAGTATATAGTGTTGCAAGTCAGTAAGGTCAAGCCGACTATGAAAGTGATTTGTTTTTTCATTGATGTTTGTTTTTAAAGTGTCTCTACAAATTCAGTTAATGCTAGTTCCATGTTTTTTTGCTTATGATAGGTATCAAAAATGATCTTGTTTTCATCTGCATTAGAAGAATAACAGGCATATCGCTCTGGTGATACACTCACTTTATATACATTAGAAACACTTCCAACTTTTATAAAAACTTCTCGTTTATCTGTGGAAAAGAGTTTCTCTAAATCTGATTCACTAAATGAAAGATATTGGGCAAACTTATCTTTAGTAGCCATTTTCTTTTTATGTGATAAAAGAATCATCGTATCTGTATTGTTGATCATAGCTGGTCCTGCAGGTGTATCCAGAATATCCTCTACATCCTGAGTCGCAATAGCTACTTCCCCATAAAATTTACGTACAGTTTTGTATAAATATTTGATAAACTGAGCCATTTCTCCTTTAGAAATAGGTTTCCAACATTCATCAATGAAAATGGATTTTTTTGCTTCAGGAATTTTTCTGATTTTACTCATAACTACATCAATACATAGCATAGTTACTAATGGGAATAATACAGGATGGTCCTTGATATTGTCCATTTCAAAAACAATAAATCGTTCTTGTACCAGATCTATAGGAGTTTCGGAGTTGAGTATTTTATGATATTTTCCATCGTAGAAATCGCGTAAAGAGAGTTGAAAACTTATTTTATCAAAATACTTTTCCTCATTATCCATTACTTCATTTTTATCCACAAACTCATAGAATGAAGCCATGCAAGGATAAGCATCGTCTTCATGCTTAAATGTCTCATAATACGCGTCCAGATATAAACCGATTACTTGCTTTTCTTCTCTTCTAAAAGGGTCTTCACCCTTCCACAAAAAGATGATAAGTGAGGTTAAGAATATCTTTTTGTCATTATTAACTTCATCAATATGATTAAAATGAAATGGGTTGAATTCCAAAGGTACATCTGGATCGTAAGCGTAATATTGTCCTTTTACCAAATTGCACAGTTTTTTATAAGAATTACCAATATCAATCATTACAATATGATGTCCTTGCTCATAATACTGACTAGCAATATGATTGATCAAAAATGATTTACCCGTACCAGATGGACCAAAGATTAAACGATTTCTATTTACAATTAATCCTCTTTTTACAGGTTCTATCCATAGATCTAACCGAACTGGAGCTCCATTTTTACGATCAGTGAGTAGTATTCCGTCCTTATTACCCTGATAATAACTTTCAAAATTGAGGAAGACTGGTGTTTGTTCGGAGATACCAATAAACTTGTATATCTCGGGAATTGTAGCACAGGCTCCAGGAACATTAGCCATAAAAAGATCTTTTAAAGAATGCTTTATTTGATAAGGAGTAATGGATAATTCTTTAAATGCATTCTCTAGTTGATTTTTATGGTTTTCTAACTTATCCTCTTCGGTATCCCATAAAATGATATTAAAGTGCTGGTACACAAAACGCAATTCCTTTTCAATTACATTATTCACCAATTGATCAATCTGATCATAGGTAACCTCATTTTCTTTGGATAAAATGGCTAAACTTTTAAACTGATTTAGTTTTGTTTTAAGTTTTGAAAATACCTTTTCGGAATTATCAATAAAGATTACCTGATTATAAATATGATTACATTCTAGACCAAGACAAACAGGTTGTATAAATGGAATCTGAAAATCGGTTCTCTGTGTAGAGAAATCTATATTTTTTTTGGTGGTTTCTATAGATAGGGGTAATTGATTATAGGAAGTAATAGCGTACATTTCAGCTATTTTTTCGCCCACTTGTAAGCGTTTGTCAAAAAACAAATCTTTTAATGATTGCTGTCCTTCGGCAGATAATGAAATATACTTACCAAGTATGTTTATAATCGTTTCAGAATACAGAGAATTCACTTCAAAAAATTCTTCTTTTGCCAAAAATGAAATACTGGTATTTACAACTTTCAGAAAGTCGTTAACCTCATCCATATATTTTTGATACAATTTTGTATTGCTTGTTAAGCTTATTTTATTCTTAGAATCTTTGGTAATAAATAAATAGCATTCATGACTAAGGGTAGGTTTCTCATAAAAGAATTTGTTATCACTTCTGGAAAGCATTTGATCTCCTTGGGTTACTGCTTCTTTTATTTTATCAACGAAAAAATAATCTTGTTTTTGAATAATGGTATTCTCTGGAAGAGAACGGATGATTTTGTCAAATAACTGATTGATTCGGTTAATACTCTCTTTATCTAATGAATAAATTTGTGGTAGTTGTAGTTTATAACCTACGGTGATATCCCCATTTTTTGAAATGATCAAGTCATTTTCTACTGCGTAGATAGGGAAAACCTTATGTAAAGATTCATTATTCATCTTATTTAGTGTTTATATTAAACCATAAATGATATTTCTTTGGCATAAAAACTCTTCGTTTGTCAAAGGCTTCTTTACCAGCTTCTTTAGTAGCAGAGAGTATAGCAATATCTTTGGCTTCATCTAGATTTACTCCAGAATCATTATTGCCGAAAGTAGCTGCTTGGGTTCCCTTTTGATATGCATAGTTGTATACATCTTTTGCAACTTGTCCAGGCATTTTAGGCCATGTACGATTCCCGAGATGAATTCCTTCAATCCCATCGAAGTCAAAAAGACTGAAATCCAGAATATAAAGCTGATCTCTGTCCTTATAGCTATTGATATCAATTAATAAGCGATTTGTACCAAAGGATATTCTACCATATACGATCGCACCTTTTGGAATTAAAACTGCTGGATTCGTAAGACGGACTTCTTTTTTTGTTCTGATTGCTATTGTACTTCCTTGAACAAGAATTCCTTGATCCACAGTCTCAGCAGGGATAAGTCCTAAAACTTCATCCTTGTTGTAACCTGATCCAGCACCATGGAAATAATTTTGTTGTTTGAATTTAGATTGAATTTGCCCAGCGATTTTTTCACTTACATTTGTACTTATTTCTGTTATTTTTTCGGGTGTTAGTTGATTAACAGCAAGCCCTCCAATTCCAGTTTGATTTTGTTGCGAAGCCTGAGTAATTTCGCTATAGGTTTCCATTAATTTTTGAATATCTTCTATATCTGTATAATTTCCATTAGGAGAAACCTGCTCCATGGACTGTGCCATTAACTGTTCTTGTAGCTCCATGAGTTGTTGTATTTCATCATTAACAGGTTCTGGACGAAAAGAAGGGGTAGATTGATTTCCGTAATTAGGTTGTTTCCTTCTTGTATTCTTTAAAATTTCGGGTAATTTGTCCCTAGTTTCTGTTTCATCTCCTATGATAAGAGATTCATCCATTACATTTTCTTCTTGTTCTTTCTCAACATTTCCCAATCCTTTAACCACATCGCTTCTTTCTATGTTGTCAAAAGACTCTCTTTCGTACTCTTCTATTTTTGATTTAGGTTTTATTTTTTGCTCATCTACTTTTGGGGTACTAATCGATAATTGATTTTTTCTTTTTTGAGCTTGACTAGAAGGGAAGATGATTATTTTCAATAACACTGTTAAGAGTACTATGCAACCTACTCCAACAATAGCAACAATAGTTTTCTTTTTTTTGTCCATGGTTTATAAAATGTTTTGTATGAAAGCTGATAGGTTTTATACTTTGTCTTTAGTTTGATTTTTTAGGATATATTTCCATACAGATACTGGATCAATTTTTTGATTGTTGATATGTATCTCGTAGTGTAAATGAGGTCCAGTCGTTATTCCGGTATCTCCTACAAATCCAATAACTTGCCCTTGGGATACGATATCGCCCTTTTTGGCCAGATTTATCCATAAATGAGCGTACACAGTTTTTACAGATGATAAATGATGTATGGTAATACAGTTACCATATCCTTTTTTAAAGCAAGAGTTTTCTACAATCCCAGCAACAGTAGCCAATACCGCAGTTCCTTTTGGTGCAACCAAATCAATTCCAGAATGCATTTTGGTTTCTAAGTGAATTGGATGTTTCCTGTAACCAAAAGGAGAAGATACTTTTATGAAATCTTTCTTTTTTAAAGGAAAATAGATTGGAATATTTTTGACAGGTATTTTGGTTGTTTTTTTCTGGGTTTCTTGAGCCTTGCATAAAAATCCAAAAGCAAATACCATAAGTACCGTATATATGAGTTTGATATTCATGAGAGATGATTGAAGGTTTGATTTTTAATGGTTTTTAAGAATTCATGATTTCATTAATAAGATCATTTTGATTATCGTCATTATCCTGCTCTTGTAGTGTTTCGCCAAATTTTGACAATTCTTCATCAATTAGATTGTCTATTTCGGCTACAATTCGATTAAAATTACCATCAAGTAATTTTTCAATATCATTGTCTTCTCCAATGGTTTTTGGAATTGGTTTTTTAACTTGATCTTGGCGAGTATCAACTTTTATTTTTCCTCTAAATATTTTTCGGGTAATTTCTTCACCAAAATTATCTGCTACGACTCCTACAAATTCTCCTTGTGATAATTGTGAAATAGTGGAGACTGGAATTGCGTATTCTAGATTTTCATTAATGGTATATGAAGTACTGCTCGTATCTACATTCACATTCTTTAGTTTTTGTTTCTTTTTACCAAAAATCTCCTGTAGTTTAGAAGCAGTTTCACTTCTTACAGATCCACTGAAAATGTTACCGACAATGTTGAATATCGTTGCGGCTACTTCATTCCCATAATCTCTTTTTAATTGCTCTAGATCCTGCATACCGATAGTTGTAGAAATTTTATTAGACCTCGCGGTAGCGATAAGATTATCTAATCCCATAAAATACATGGTAGGTAACTCATCAATAATAACAGAACAGGGTTGACGTTTCTGAGTATTAATCTCTTTCAGTAATTGTGTAGCAATAAGACCTAAAGCAGGTGAATTGGTAGTTTGAGTGGCAGGTGAATTTGCCAGTACCAAAATCGAAGGTTTTTCGGGGTCATTTATACTAAGAGATACATTAATTTCTGGATATATATTGTTTCCCATTACCCAAAAAAGTTCTTTTGTTGCAAGCTGTGATAGGGGAATTCTGGCAGAAGCGGTTTGACCAGACAATTGTTCATAAGCTTGTTTTTCTAATGCATCAGCAAAAGGGGTCATAAAAAACTTTAGTTCTGGATAAGAACCAAGAATTCTAAATACTTTTTCGTCTGAACAAGATGCCAAAGTTATTGCATGTGGTAATGTGCAGTATTTTCCGTTTTCATAAATCTTTAGAAAATAGATGCAGGAAGCAAAATAAGAGATTGCAGATTGTGCAAAAAAGTCTTTTTTGGTTATCCATTCCTTATTTAAGTTATAAAGTACCGTTTGGGAAGCTTCTATTGCATCCGCAGCTTTACGTATGAGATCTGGACTGATAGGATTTACAAAACAAGATTTCTCAATGTCATCAAGTGAGATTACGTTAAACGTAGGTTCAATGTTAAATTGTTTTTTGTAGTATTCATAGAAGGCATAGGTCTCTTTGGCTAGTGATGGGAATTTAAAATCATAAACCAACATAGAGAACTGCTTTTTAATATGTTGTCTTATATACTCTTCTATTACCGAATAAGACTTACCAGAACCTGGTGTACCAAGAACCATCGTGGCTCTAAAAGGATTTACTACATTAATATATCCGTTATCGGTTTTAAAATTCACCGAATATTTATTATCCATTACCCCTTTTTCCTGTTTAAAAACAAGGTTTTCATCATTAAACTCGTCTTTACTTCCGAAATAATTAAAATGTCTTCGGATCATAAATAAGGCCCAGATAAATCCAACTAGAGATACAGTAGTTACAATCAGGTGTGGAATTAAAGAAATAGGAAATTCAGCACTTAGAATAAATAGGAGAGCACCTATGATTAGTGTTATGTAATATTGCATATGCTGCGCATCTCCTTCTGGCTTTTTTTTCACATGAAACCCAAAAGAAGCAAAAGAAAAAATAGAAAGAACAATGCTTCGATTAAAAAAAGAGTGTTCGAAAATAGGAGCTTCTTTATATAGCTTATAAATAAGATTATTCAGATATTTCGATGATATTCCATGTTTGGTAAAATCATCTAGATAATACGTATATATATCAACACCCAGAATACAAATACATAGCAGCATGGTAACTAATATGATCATATCTATAGAAAGTTTACTGTCCTTCATGTGTCATAGTTTTTTTCAAATTGAACTTTTATGAATCAATGTGTTATTGCTAATCATAACTGGGGCAAACCTAGATAAAATCGCATGTGCATCTGGGATTTTAGGTGAGACAAAAGCGGGACACTTTTATTAAAAAATATGCTCTTAATGTTCACTTTACACTTAGTTAATATGCCTTTTTCCCCATTTAAGACGGGATATTGGTGTTATGTATCAGTAATATCAGGTCATTACATGATAACAAGACGTAAATCGGGATATGGAATAATAATTTTCTATAAAATCAAGGAGTTTTATTTTTTGGAATTACCATAAATAATTTTTTCGACGCTTGTATGGAATGATATTTATAGTAAAACTTATTTGTAATGTTAGTAGCCATTTAAAAATGTATATAAAGATTTTTTGTTTTTGAAAGTGATAGCTTCAAATAACTTGAGTATAACAAACAAAATAGTAACAATAATTAAGGAGTTAGTCCTCGTGGCTGTGATGGGGGACGTGGTTTAAATTTTGGAGGAGGTTTTGGGCGATGCTTACTTCCAACGCGGTACATAAATTTTTCATACATGCCATTTTTAGTCGTTGTTATTGGCATGTCATCAAAATTTGGTCCCTCTTGTCCCTGTGTGGTAGAGTTGTCTGAAGGTTGAAGTTCACCTCCAAGCCTTCTTCCTTTACCCCATTTATGTGCTGGTTTTAAGTCTGTATTTTTAATTTTTTGACTAACCCTATGGTTGTTTTCTAATGTGTCTTTTTCATTAATTAGTTCTTGGCTTCTTGTGTTTTTATTAGTTCTTTTTTCAATTAACTCTTTAACTTGTTTAGATTGTCTTTTTGCTTTACTTATTGGTATATAATGATTATTTATCCGGCGCGATATTGGACCAGCTAATAATAACATGCCTCCAACACCTCCTAATGTAGCTCCGATAGCACCTCCGACTAATGCTGCACCAACTGCTGCACTTGCACCCCCAACAAAAAGAATTGCAATTAAGGAACCTATCCCCATACCCGTATTAAGACCGAACCTGCCAACATTGGAAGAGTGTTTTTTATCGCGATCTTTTATTTTTTTATCGGCGTTGTTAACGGCTACTCTATCATCCCAAGGTTTAGGATTGTTTCTAAGCTGTTTTTTTAGTAAAACTTTTAATTGTCGATCACTTAATTCGTGTTCTGCTATTAATTCGGCTTTTTGACTTTCCTTATCCTTCATTTCATTTTCATATTTGGAACGATTATCAGGATTTTGAAGTATAGCTCGTTTTTTTTTATTTATTTCTATATCCAAAGATCTTATGGATTCACTCAAATCCTCCCTATGTCTATTAGGATCTAAAGCATCTATAGCTTCTTCATCAGTGAGCGTTCTTTTTCGTAACGAACGAAAAACTTTTCCTGCTTTTGTAGTTTCCTGAGAATAAAATAAATCTTTTAACTCATCAGTTGTTAGGCTTTGCAATACACCATCAATCCTACGTAACGTAGCTATGTTCTCGGGGATATTCTCTGCTTTACCGTTTACTATTTTCGTCGTTTCAAAGTCATGTTTATAAACCTCTTTTAATATTTGCGGATCTATTCCTTTTTCTATTAAAAGGTTATCAATTCCTAAGTTTTTTGGTAGCCACATGTATATGTTTTTTTAGGTATGAGTAATTTTTTAAAGTTTTGATTCTTGTTGTTTTAAATTCTGGGATTCTTACCGGTTTTTAGACTGTTTTGCTTCAGTTTATTTTCGTTTAATGGTTTGGGTGCTTCATTCCTTTTCCCTTTTGGTAATTGCGTAAGCTGAGACAACATATCACGGGTGTAGGTTTCTCCATTTTGTTGAAATTTATTTGACGATTTGTATACATTTTCTATAGCGTTATCTGATGCAGCCGTAAGAAATTTTGATGCTTCTTTTGATAGCGGTTGCGCCAAAAGGTTTTCCTTGATTAGTTTTTGTATCTCTTCTTTACTGAAACCTTGTTGGTGCTCTTCTATAAATTCTTTAGTGGCTTTATATGCATTTTCTAGTTTTTGGGACATCGATAGCTGATCGCTAGATGCTACAACTATTTCATTTATAAAATTTGCTTGATATGTATTTAGATGATTATTTTCTACATGATCAGTAACTATATTTTGGAGTGCCAATGGTGTAAGATCCTGATGTAATTGAGTGACTACTTTATCCTGAACAGATACTATAGTGTTAAGTAGCATAGCTGTGTATTGTTCTTGATTATGTTGCAGGGCACGTTCAATTTCTTTTTGGTATCTGTTAGCAATAGATTCCAAGATCATATCACGAATCAGGTTTAATCTTATTATGGATGTTTCTCTTTCCAGGGTATTGTTATTTTTTTGATTTTCGTGCTAATTGCAAACCATAAAAAGGTTGGAGCTCTAACTTTTTATATTACGGATGCCAATTTAACTAGAGATTTACCTTCATTAGAACATGTAATCAATAGATGGTAAGTTTAGTGTAATAGATGGTGCCACAGAACGTTTTTAATTATTAATAGTGGTTAAAGATGTATTTCGCTAACCTCGTTTATTTAGATATAATCGACATCCTCTAACATCCTATGAAGTATGAATGAAAGTTATTCGGTAGTGAGAATTGAATAATGTTTGAAGAGTTTTTTGTGTTTAATTTCTTGAAGGTGTGTAGAAGGTATATACTTGACCATTTATTACTTAAAACAGCCGGTTATTACTTAATATTCACAAGTTGCTATTTCTGGTTTTTAAATTTATCTCAAAATAATAAGGGTTTAATGTTAAATAACCTTTATTAAGAGGAAACAGAATACCAACTGATAATGAATAAAAATCATGAGAACGAATAAGGATTTTATTAAAGATTATTTTCAAAAAATAGAAAATAAATTGTTCTCGATTAGATTAAAAAATCCAATAATAAAGGATGAAGATCGAATTGCCTTGTTAGAAGAACGTTTAAAAAGGTTTAAGAAGTCTTTTAAAGCGTTAAATAGATTAAATGATGTTAATAGAGCGTTTAAAAAATTAATACACTTTTATTCTGAAGTTGATAAGATAAAAAGGAATCAAAAAGGAGAGTTAAATGGTGTAGGAATGAGATTGTATAATCAACTTCAACTTCCATTAAACGATTGTAGGGAGCTTTTAGAGACGAAAAAAATACAATTAAAGGAGCAATCACAATCCTCTTTAGAAAGTTATAATCCTAAATATAAAGGAGGAACAAATGAGAGAAACGGAAAGAAATCCGATTATGATAGGTTTATAGATACGTTAATGAAAGATGGTACTCCAGAATTTATGTACCCTACAAAAGAAGGTTATGATAAGAGTATGAAAAAAAGAGAAGCGAGGAATGGTAAAATTAGGATAAGGTCGGGAAAATAAAATCAAAAGCTTTTAGCTATAGTATTGTAATATTATAATATTTTGAAAATAAAAAAGGCTTCAGTAATGAAGCCTTTTTTTAAGTTATAAAAAGTTCTAATATACGTTAGTTTACATTATGAATATGAACGTCTCTCTGCGGATAAGGTATAGAGATACCAGCAGCATCTAATGCATTTTTAGAATCTTCTAGAGCGCTAAAATATACATCCCAATAATCATCAACATTTGCAAAAGGTCTCACAACTAAATTAACCGCATTGTCTCCTAACTCGCTTACCGCTACTGTTGGTGCAGGATCTTTTAATACTTTAGGGTTATCAGTTAGCGCTTTCATTACTACATCTTTTGCTTTTTTCATATCATCTCCGTATCCGATTCCAATATTCAGATCAACTCTTAATTTACCTTGAGAGGTGTAATTGATGATATTTCCATTAGATAAAGTTCCATTTGGAACAATAGCTTCTTTATTTTCTGGGGTGGATAATTTTGTAGTAAAAATTTCTATTTCCTTAACTACACCTAATACTCCTTGTGCCTCAATTAAATCCCCAATCTTAAAAGGTTTGAAAATCATAATAAGTACACCGCCTGCAAAATTTGCTAAAGAACCTTGCAAAGCTAATCCAACTGCTAAACCTGCAGCTGCAATAATAGCAGCAAAAGAGGTAGTTTCTACACCAACTGTTCCAAGAACAGCAAGGATTAATACAATTTTTAATATCCAACCAAGTAGATTGGCAAGGAATTTTTGCAAACTTTCGTCATAATTGCGGACGGACATTAGTTTAGTAATTCCCTTTATTAATTTTTTAATAATCCAGGAACCAATGATCCAAATAAGAATTGCACCAACAACTTTTGGTCCAAAATCTACAATAAAATCTAATCCTTTATCTATCCATTCTTGAATATCCATGAGCCAATTTTTAAATTAATTATCTGTTATGTATTAAAATTAAGGATTTATAGTTTTTGTTGGGTTTATTTTTTTCTAAGAATCCCAAATATTCGATAAAGAACAAATCGCTGCTTTAAAAGGTAAATAATCCTAATTTTTTTATAAGAGTTCCTACAATACTTCTAGATTATTCTTTTTAATCGTACATTACGCAACCTCAAAAAAAAGCGAAATTTATGTCTGAGTTTATGTATTTTTTTAAAGCTGGTTTTTTCCATGTATTGGATTGGGAAGCTTACGATCATATTCTATTTTTTATAGTACTTATAGTAGCATATAATTTCAATGATTGGAAACGAGTATTCACGCTGGTTACCTTGTTTACTCTTGGTCATACGGCCTCATTATTTTTAGCCGCCTATGATATAGTTTCGGTAAACTCAAAACTAGTAGAGTTTCTAATACCAATTACCATTTTAATTACAGCATTATTTAATGTAATTACTGCGAAAAATTCGACTAAGCAAGATAGAATAGGTGTTCTTTATGCGGTTACAGTCTTTTTTGGATTAATACATGGTTTAGGTTTTTCGAGGTATTTTGATTTAATCAGTACCATGGGAGAATATAAAGTACTTTCTATATTAGAATTTGCACTGGGTATAGAAATATCACAAATAATAGTTGTGCTAATTGTTTTAGTACTTGGTTTTGTTGTTCAAACTGTTTTTAGATTTTCTAAAAGAGATTGGATCTTAGTGATTTCATCCATAGTAATCGGAATGGTAATTCCCATGATTATATCCAATAGAATATGGTAATTATTTATTAATTAGGGTTGTATTTGACACATAGTCATAATATATTCGTAGTTTATTAGATAGTAATGCAATCCAATTTTTCTATATGCCCAAATCGAAACAATTAAAGTATGATAAAGCTTACCTAAGAATTGCCAGAGAATGGGGTAAACTGTCACATTGTGAAAGAAAAAAAGTTGGTGCGGTTATTGTAAAAGATAGAATGATCATTTCTGATGGGTTCAACGGAACACCCACAGGTTTTGAGAATCCGTGCGAAGATGAAGAAGGGTATACTAAGTGGTATGTGCTTCATGCAGAGGCGAATGCTATTTTAAAAGTTGCGTCGTCAACACAATCTTGTAAAGGAGCAACTTTATATATTACTTTATCTCCTTGTAAAGAGTGTAGTAAGTTAATTCATCAGGCAGGAATTAAAAGAATTGTATATCAGAATGGATATAAAGATAATTCAGGGCTTTTGTTTTTAGAGAAAGCTGGTGTGGAAATAGAACAGATAACTGACTTGGAAGATTAATGGGTTATTCAAAAAAATATTTGCCATTATTTATTGGTTTAGCGATGGGAGTTGGAGTTTTTTTAGGTAGTAAACTCAACTTTAGTAACCCATCTGCTAAGCTGTTTTCTTACAATGCCAAGAAGGAAAAATTAAATAGGCTTATAGATTATATCGACTATGAGTATGTGGATGAAATTAATACAGATAGCATTGTAGACGTTACTGTTAATCGAATTTTAGAAAATCTTGATCCACATTCTGTATACATTCCACCAGAAGAGCTTGAAGGTATTACAGAGAGTATGCAGGGAGATTTTATCGGAATAGGTGTAAGTTATTATCCGTATAGAGATACTATTTCAGTTATTAATACCATTAAAGGTGGCCCCAGCGAAAAATCTGGAATTTTGGCGGGTGATCGCATTCTTATGGCGGATCAAGATACCTTGTATGGTGAACGATTAAGAAGAGATCGATTAGCAGATAAACTTAAAGGAGAATTAAATAGTCAGGTACAACTAAAAGTATATCGAAGGGGAAAAGGTGTTTTTGATGTTGTGGTAAAAAGAGGAAGAGTTCCCTTGCAAAGTGTCGATGCTAGTTATATGCTCCAAGAAAAGATGGGGTATATCAAAGTGAACCGATTTGCAGAAACGACCTATACTGAGTTTAAAAGAGCATTAGATTCTTTACAGGATATGGGAGCAGAGACTTTGGTAGTTGATCTTAGAGATAATGGTGGTGGATTTATTGCGCCAGCACTAAAAATGGCAGATGAGTTCTTAAAAGATGATGAGCTTATTATGTTTACTAAAAACAAAAAAGGAGCCATCGAAAATAATTATGCAACTAAGAACGGAAGTTTCGAAAAAGGAGATATCTATGTTCTGATAAATGAGAACTCTGCTTCTGCTAGCGAAATTTTTGCTGGAGCTATACAAGATAATGATAGAGGTACGATCGTAGGAAGAAGGTCTTACGGAAAAGGACTTGTACAAAGAGAAATGGCATTGGGCGATGGTAGTGCTATTAGATTAACTATTTCAAGATATTACACGCCTACAGGAAGATCCATTCAGAAACCTTATAGTAATGGGAATAAAGAGTATTTTAATGAATATTTAGAGAGGTATAAAAATGGGGAATTACAAAATGCAGACAGCATTCAGGTGGCAGATTCCTTAAAATTTAAAACTCCTGGAGGTAAAACGGTTTACGGAGGTGGTGGAATAATACCAGATATATTTGTGAGTAAGGACACAACCAGAGTTGGTGAAACATTAGATTATATGTTGCGCTCTGGTAGAATGGGAGGATATATATTTGAAGAATTAGATAAGAAAAGAGAATACTATAACCAATTAACAAAAGACCAGTTCAAAGAAGAAATCCAAATAGACGATGAGTTCGCGGAAGGATTTTTGGCCTACACAAGAAGAAATGGGGTTGATTTAAAACTTAATAATTATAGAGAACAATTAAAAAAGTATCTAAAGGCAATTATGGCACAACAGTTATTTGGTACGAATGAGTTCGAAAAAATTATTAATCAGGATGATAAAATGATTCAAAAGGTTTTATCCCTTTCACCAGAGTAATTATTTAGACGTTCTTGTATTGGGATCAATCCTATGTCCCCAAAAATTACTAAGTCGTTAAGAAAATTGATGTTTCAAAAGGTTATACTTGTTCTTTTCTTAATATTTTTGTTAATAAGCGCTATAACTTTGGTTATATTAACATTTTAGTAGTATTTTTAATACAAAAAGCGACCCCCAAAATATGTCAGAATTATCAGAATACCTTCTTGCTATTGCGCTCTGTTCTCCCGTTTTCTTTTTTATTATTGCGGTAGGATTTAGATTGCTAGATAATAGTGCGTCTTTATTTCTTGATAATGAGATTTTAGTTGATTCCTCTTATGTTTCAGGAGATTTAATTAGGGAACACATAGAAAGTACAGAAGATACGAAACTAAAAAAGGCATTAAAAACCTCTTTGATTTTTAGAAAATTACATAATTTCTTTATGATTCTTGCTGTGGTTTCGGTACCACCAGTAATTATTGCCTGCTTTCTAATTACCTTTATTGCGTAACCCTTATTTATCTTTTTCCATATTTCTGCTGAATAGTTCTAGAAACTAATAATATAAGTAATAGAACAATGACACATGCAGAAGCAATAATACTCATTAAAGCTGTTTTGCTATCTCCTAGTAACAGGTTACTGAAATCTAAAACAGTAGCATTGTAGATAATCAAGGAAACACCAATAAGTATTAACGTATAAATAAAATATTTCATCAGAATAAACCTTTTATATTAGTAGCAAATAGTTTTACTGCTATAGCTAGCAAAATTACGCCAAATATCTTTCGAATCACATTAATTCCTTGCTTTCCTAATACTTTTTCAATTTTTCCAGAAGACTTTAACACTAGATATACAAAAATAATATTAATCACTATTGCAATCACAATATTAACGGGTTGATATACTGCTCTAAGTGATAGTATTGATGTCATAGTTCCTGCACCTGCAATCAATGGAAACGCAAGAGGAACCACTGCAGCAGTTTCAGGTTCATCATCTTTATATAGTTGAATACCAAGTATCATTTCTAAGGCAAGAAAGAAAATAATAAAAGCACCAGCAACTGCAAACGAATTTACATCGATACCAATAAGATTCAGGATTTCTTTCCCTACAAAAAGAAACAAGATCATTAAAATAGCGGCGACGATAGAGGCTTTTTCACTTTGGATGTGACCAACTTTCTTTCGTAAATCTATAATGATAGGGATGCTACCAATGATATCGATTACCGCAAATAATATCATGCTTGCTGTAAGTATTTCTTTTGGGTCAAAGTTCATTTTAATTAGTTTTTTGGTTGATGCAAAGTTATATATACTCCGTATTATAAAAGTAGCATAAAAAGATTAATAATCGGTAAATTTTATATTTCATAAAAACTATCTTCGCAATATGTTTCAGTTAGGAAAAACCATAGTTTCAGAAGACATTATAGAAAAAGATTTTGTGTGTAATCTTTCTGCCTGTAAAGGAGCCTGTTGTATCGATGGAGAAGCAGGAGCACCACTAGATGAGGCAGAAACACAGAAGCTTAAAGAAATATATCCTGTAGTAAAGCCATATTTAAGGCAAGAAGGTATTGAAGCGATTGAAAAACAAGGTACTTTTATCAAAACAGAAAATGGAGAATTAGAAACACCATTAATAGATGGTGCTGATTGTGCCTATGTAATTTTTGATAAAAAAGGTACTGCTCTATGTGCTATTGAAGAAGCTTATAATCAAGGAGAAATAGACTGGAAAAAACCAATTTCTTGTCATTTATATCCAATTCGAGTACAAGATTATACAGAGTTTTCAGCAGTGAATTATCATAAGTGGGATATATGTGATGATGCCTGTTCCTTAGGGAAAGAACTACAAGTTCCTATCTATAAATTTGTAAAACAGGCGTTGATACGCAAGTTTGGAGAGGATTGGTATATGGAGTTGGAAAAAGTAGCCGAAGGGCTAAAAAAATAGAAATTTCGATAATTTTCTGGTAACAATTGTAATACTAAAGACACTTAATTACATAACGTTAAATTTTAGTATTATGAAAAAATTGAATGTATTAGCCATAATCTTTGGTATTGGTTTATTCGTTTCCTGTTCGACATCAGATGTTGAGGAAGAAATTGGCCTGGAAGATGATGTTGAATTGAAATCTGAGAAAAGTATAAAAATACCACCAAGACCTCCATTGCCTGGGCCTTGTGGTTTAGCTTTTAATTGTCCACCAAAATAAATAAAAGATTAATATTTTCATTCCTTAAG
This sequence comes from uncultured Aquimarina sp., assembly GCF_947492115.1. Taxonomy (NCBI): domain Bacteria; kingdom Pseudomonadati; phylum Bacteroidota; class Flavobacteriia; order Flavobacteriales; family Flavobacteriaceae; genus Aquimarina; species uncultured Aquimarina sp. The sequence goes on along the minus strand of NZ_CANLMM010000002.1, from coordinate 612,831 downwards.
AGCTTCATCTTAAGGATTTTTTGTTTGATATGGAAAACTTTTCTTTATTTTTAGGGTTGTTAATGTTTACCTAAAAGGGAAAAGGAATACTAACATTAAAACCAAAACAATAATTTTATGAAAACAATTCAAGTATGTATCGCTATGTTTATGCTTGCTGCAGTTCCGTTTGGCTGTAGTGATGACGATGCTATAGACGATATTAAGATTCCTGATGCTGAAGAAACAGGAATATTTTTAGAACAGGATCTTCATGTTTTATATCTTTTGAGACAAGATGATCTAATTGAGGAACAGATCATATCCGTGATGACTGATCTAGAAAATGATCCAAATAATGAGGATCTGCAGGCTCAATTAGAAGAGTTAGAAAATCAACGAGAGGTTAATACAGAACAAATTGATTTCCTGAACTCTCAGATTGAAGAAGCTCTTAGTGATGTTTCTTTGAGACCAAGAGTTCCGAGATTAGGGCCTTTTCCACCACCACCACTTCCATGTGATTGTCAAGACCCTTTAAACTTTACAGCATTAATGAAAGTATTGTTAGAAGGAAATCCTGAAGGTCTATCGGTAGTAGTCTTTTCAGAAAATCAGGAAGTTTTAGCAGAATTTGGTAATATTCAAAATTTTGAGGATACTAGTTTTATAGAAACTTCTATAGGTGAGAATATTGACTTTCAAGGAGTGGTAACTGTTCAGATTTCGAAGTTTTTCCCTCCAATTCAGGATATTACAACATATTCGATAACAGGGAATATTAACCTTTAGTAAGCTTCATAAATAATAAGTAACTTAGCTCTCAATCATTTTGGGAGCTTTTTTTATGAGATTTTTTGTTTCTTTTTTGTCTTTATTTTTTTGTTTTTCAGTGTATTCTCAATCTCCAGAAGAACAATTCGATAAAGTGCAGTCGTTGTTGGTTAAAGGGCAAAGCTTTTTGTATACGCAAAGAGATAGTGCCGATTATTTTTTGTCAAAGAGTTTTGATTTAGCTGAAAAAGAAGATTTTTTAAATGATAAACTTACCATATTGTTATTTCTAATTAGGTGTAATACATATCATTATGATTTAACCTCTTTGAAAGAAAACATAGATGTATTTGAAAATATTCTAACAGAAGATAAAAGGACTGATACGCTTTATTATTCAACATTTTTTAAAAGAAGATTATTGTTGGAAAAGGGTAACTATTTCTATGATATTAAGAATTATCCAGAATCAGAAAAAAACATAAAAGCGATTATAAATGATATAGAAAGTGACTTAGGTGATAATGAAGTAACCCCAGATGATTTATATGAGTTAAACTCAGCATATTCTTTCTTGGCTTCTATATACGAAGATTTAGATAGATTAGATCTATCTATGAAATATCATAATAAGACATTGTCCATTATAGAAAAGTACTCAGATGTTGATTGGAACAGACAGAAACTAAATACAAATACTCGATTAGCAAGGGTTTATGAGAAACAAGGAAATTTTAAAAAAGGGAATGATTTGTTAAAAGAATCTCTAGCACTTTATCTTTTAGATAAGGATAACCCAAGATCTAAAAATAGCTTATTATCCACTTATCAACGTTTGTCAAATAATTACTTATTCCAAGATAGCATTGCTAAGGCAATTATTATGCTAAAGGAAAGTGAATCGTATTATGTGGAAAATGATGCTTTTCAAAGATCTGCTGAGAAATTGTATGCAGAAATTTATAGTTCAGATAAACAGTATGAGAAGGCAGAAACCTTTTACAAATCTTATTTAGATAAGACCCTTACTTACAGGCAAAATCAGAAGCATCAGGATGTAGCAGAAGCTTATACCGGTTTAGGTAGTTTGTATATGTTAAAAGAAGATCCTTCTACAGCTTTGGAATATTATCAAGAATCTTTGATGCAATTAGCACCGGATTTTACAAATAAAGATATTAAAGTTAATCCAGATCCAAAAAAAGTACTATCCAAATTAGCGTTGGTTAAAGTGCTAAAAGAAAAGTTAAAAGCACTTCAATTACTATTCAAAAAAAATAATAATACTAAAGACCTCGAAATAGCTTTTACCACCTCTAATGATATTATCAAAACGTTAGATCTGTTAAAACCAGAATTCGAAAGCAAAATTGATAAACAATTTCTAATTACAGAAATGTATCCTGCTTTTCATAGTATGGTAGAGATCGCCTTTGATTTGTATACTGCTACAAATGAATCGAAATATATAGATGCAGCATTTTATTTTTCCGAAAAAAGTAAAAGTGTTATTCTGTTAGAAGCAACTAGAAGTACTCAAGCAAGCTCTTTTGGAGGAGTACCTGAAGAAATCATTGATAAGGAGCAACAATTCAGAGCAAATATTATTCATTTAGAAAAGAAATTCTTTAATCAAAGATCGGATATTGCTGTTTTCGATTCCTTATTTCAACTAAAAAACAGGTATTATAATTTTATCTCAGATATGGAGCAAAAGTATCCAAAATATTATGATTTAAAATATAATGCTGATGTAGTAAGTTTAGAAGAAATATCAGAGAGTTTGCTCCAAAATAAAGCATTGATCAGTTATGTTGCGACGAGTACAGACTTGTATGTGATCACTTTAGAAGATCATCGCAAATACTTTTATAAGGTGCCTTTAGAGAAGAAGGATCGAGAGATGATAACAAATTTTTATTCTTTGTTATCTAATCTAAATGTTAAAGAACTACCAGATATTTATGCCGAAGGCTACGAGGTATATAAAAGAATTTTAATGAAGCCTTTGGAAAAAATTGAATCAAAAGAATTATTGATTATCCCCGACGATATTTTGAACTACCTTCCGTTTGAAGCGTTAACGACTTCGAATAATGCTGCGGATTATCTTATTAAGGAATATCAAATTTCATATACAAATTCTGCCACCTTACTTAGAGAACAACAAAATACATCAAAAAGTGAGCGGAATAATTTAGTAGCATATGCACCTAGTTTTGAAAAAGCTGGTAATAATATTTCTCAAGATAGGCCTAATTTTGGACCGTTGTTATATAATACAGACGAAGTAACACAGATTACTAGTTTTTTTAATGGAAAAGCTATTATTGGTAATGAAGCGTCTCTGGCTTCTTTTTCAGAGAATTCGGAGACTTATAGCATGCTTCATTTCGCCACTCATGCAGCTACTAACGATGAATATCCTGACTATTCCTATTTAGCATTTGCTAATGATGATAGTGGTGAAAATGGGTTGTTATATGTGAAGGATTTGTACGGATATAATATCAATGCAGATTTAGTAGCGCTAAGTGCTTGTCAAACAGGATTAGGAAAATTGGAGAAAGGAGAAGGAATGTTAAGTTTAGCAAGAGGTTTTAGTTATGCTGGCGCTAAATCATTAGTAAATACTTTATGGAAAATTAATGATCAAACTACAGCAGATCTAATGTATGATTTCTATAAAAACCTTAATAAATCATTGCCAAAAGATCAAGCGTTAAGAGAGGCAAAGCTAACGTATCTGAAAAATGCTGAGGATGATTTATTAATGCATCCGTATTATTGGTCAGGATTTATGATATCTGGTGATACCACTCCTTTGGAAAGTAGTAGTTCTTTTTTATGGTGGTTATTACTGCTTTTTATTCCTGTTATTATAGTGATTATAAAGAAAGTAAAAAGCAGTAATACCTAAGATTATTTCATTTGATCTAATAGCTTTTGCACATCCCCTTTTTTGAAGGTCCCATTGGTAGATAAGTCTTCTAATAATTGAATAGCTTTTTCTTTTTGATTTTCTTTCAGATAAGCCAGCGATAAATACCACTTACCTCTTTCTATTAATTCATCTTTTAAAGCAATGTGTTGTTCTAATAAAGGAATGGCCTCTTTAGTTTGATCAATAGCTAATAACGCATTTGCTTGATATAATAGGAAATAAGGTTTTTGGGTGGTCTCATATAACTTTCCAAATTGTTCTGCCGATACTGCGTATTCTTTATTCTCGTATGAAGAAAAAGCAGCAATTTCTTCATTATCATCTGCTGTTCCTCGTACAATAGGGGTTACCACATTTTTATAAGGCTCAAAATTAGAAGCATAAAGGTCATTAGTGTTAACACCAAAAGGATCTAATAATGAAATAACTCCTAGAGAAATTATTAATAATATAGATGCAGCTACTAATAGATTTTTGTAATTAAATAGTGGTACTACCTTGGTGTCGTTAGCGGCAATTTTAGTTTCAAAATTAGCCATTTGTTTTCTCAAATCATCTCTGTCTTCTGCACCAGCTACACTTTTCAAATTTGATAGTAGATCCAGATCTTCTTTAAATGAGATATCATTGGTAAGCAGGTCGTCGAACTGCTCTTTTTCCGCAGGAGTCAGTTCTGAATGTAGAAATTTGTCTATTAACTCTTCTCGTTCCATTTAAGCGGGGGTTTTAATTAATTCTTTAAGGGATTTTATACAACGGGATTTCTGGCTTTTTACTACATTTTTGTTTTCGTAGCCTAAGCTTTCGGTAATCTCGTCAATCGTTAGTCCCCGATAATAGAATAAGGTTAACATTTCTTGACAACGTTTTCCTAAATTTTTAAAATGTTGTCGTAATAATCGCTGTTCAGGACTCAATTCAGGTTCCTCAAAAAAGTCTTGATCTTCAGATGTTTCTTTAAATTCCACGCTACTTTCATAGGAAATGGTTTTTTTCTGTTTCTTGAGTTGATCATAGATCATATACTTTCCGATACTAAATAAATAAGTCTTAATAGAGCTTTTAATAGCATCAAGTTTTCCATTGATTGCATGTTCTCGTAAGGCAATAAAAGCTTCTTGATATATATCTATAAGTACATCTTGATCCAGATCGTACTTTTTTGCAAACTGCAAAAAAGCACTTCTATACTCGTTATAGATTTTTTCTAATGCTTGATTACGCCCTTTTTTTAGCGTTAAGAGTTCTTCCTTCATACTTGGTCACCTGACTATAGGGTAATAGGTTCATCTTATTTTCCAAAGATAAAGTTAACCTTTTTTATAAAAAGGATACAAAGAGATAAAACCAAACAATATAATTATGAAATGAGCATAAACAAAATTAATTTTTTGCTTACTACCGAAATAATTAAATTTTTTATGCGAAAGCATAGCGGTTGATCTAAGCGAAAGATTTTTATTTAACTCATTTCTAGTAAAATAAAAATTTTTAATAGATGAAAACTACAAAGCAAATAATCGGAATAGCGGTATTGTTTATTTTAATGATAACACCGCAACATGTAGAAGCTCAGTTTTGGAAGAAAGTAGCAAAAACTGCTGAAAAAGCCGCAGAAAAGACCATATTAAAAAAGACAGAGGAAAAAGTTTCTAAAAAGACTGGTAAAACAATTGATGATACTGTCGACGGAAAACCTAAAAGCAAAAAGAAGAAGAAAAGTAAGAAAACGAAAAAAAGTAATGACGCCGTAATTTCTTCTGATACAGTAAATGAAACGGAGGAATTGGGGAATGGAAAACCTGCTTTTGCCGCGTATTCCAAATTTGACTTTGTCGCTGGAGAGAATATTTTGGCTTACGAAGATTTTAGTCAGGATGAAATTGGAGATTTGCCAGCAAGGTGGAACTCTTCTAACTCTGCAGAGGTAGTTACTTTAAATAATACCGAAGGTAGATTCATTCAAATAGGAACGGGAAAAGGGTCTTATGTTCCTGAATTTATCGAAGAGTTTCCAGATAATTTTACATTGGAATATGATATTGTATTCGATTTTGATGTGGCGCAATACGCATATCAAAGAGATTTAATGGTTGTTTTTTCTGATTTAAAAAATCCCGGATATAGTTTGCAGGATGGAACACCTGGAGATAACGGTTTCTCATTTGCTATACGAGGTGGCATCAGCGGTGGTGGAGGAATTGATATCTATAAATATAACAAAGACAGAAACCTAGATCTTCGTTCTAAAAAAGGAATTGAGCTTCTTGATAAAGATAATAGAGGAAGAGGAGAAAAAATACACGTATCTATCTGGAAACAAAAACAAAGAATGCGTATTTATATTAATGAGCAAAAAGTATTCGACATACCTAGAGCTTTTGAAAAAAACACTATTGTAAAAAATCTAAAATTCTTCTCAGAAATATCAGAAGAAAATACATTCTATTATTTAGGGAATATAAGATATGCGGTTGGAAAACCTGATATGCGAAACAAACTGATAACCGAAGGAAAACTGGTGACATATGGAATTACTTTCGACACTGGAAAAGCTAGTTTGAAATCCGAATCTTACGGTACTATCAAAAAGATAGCAGGCGTGCTTAAAGAAAATCCATCAGTTAATGTGTTAATTACTGGCCACACGGATAAAGACGGTGATAATGCTTTTAATCAAAAACTATCTGAAGAAAGAGCAGTTTCAGTTAAGAAGACTTTAGTAAGTGAGTTTGGTATTGACCCTTCTAGGCTAAAAACTGAAGGAAAAGGGGAGAGTGATCCGGTTGATAACGGTGATACTCCAGAAGCAAAAGCAAAGAATAGAAGAGTTGAATTCAAAAAAATATAAAAACAATGTTTACCTCTTTGTCTTTTATGACACTAATGAAAAAACTTGATAATAATTAAAAATGAAAACAATGAACACAAAATTTAAAAGTATAGGTACAATGATTATGATAGCGCTAGCATTAGTGTTTCAATCTTGTGGTAATGATGACGATGGTTTAGTAATTGAAAATGAAAATCAACTTGAAAATCTTCAAGGACGTTTTGAGCAATATGAAGAATCTATTGGTAATATAGAAGCTCCAGAAGCAATGGAAGGATATGCGCAAGACAATGTATATGCGTCTAACGCTGTATGGACTATCGCATCGCTACAAGTACAAGCATTAACATATTCTTCAATTTTTCTAAGCATTCCAACTGATGCCGAGCAACAAAGTGTTGTTGGTAAAAACGGAAGCATGGCAGATACTTGGGTTTGGAGTGCAGGTGGTGTTACGCTTTATTATACAGTAACATCAGATGCTGCTTTTGATTATTTTACATATGATATAGAAGAAGGAGGAGTGCGAAGAACTTTTTATGAAGGTAGAATTAGTAAAGACGGTAATTTCTATGAAGTAAGATTCAACGGTGAAGACGGAAGCTTTATTCTAATGACATATAGAAAAACGGGTAGTGTGATTACCTTCACTATAGAAGATCATAATAATGATAAAATAGAAATGATTTATAATGAAACGGATAGGTCAGGATCAATTAAGGCTTTTGAAGCTGGAGTATTGGCAGAAAGTTTTGTTTGGTCAGGTGACGGAACAGGAGTGTATACGAATCATGTTACAGGAGAAACATTCTCTTGGCCATAAGATGTAAATATAAAAATCACCCTTTGGAAAAATCATACTCGTTAATTCAGGTATGATTTTTCTTTTTATTCTATTTTTTTATTAAAAATAAAATTTTTCTTGTCACTTATTAACGTGTGGTTTTGCCGTAAAATAGGGGTTTTTTTTAGTTTTGTTTTTGAAGACAAAAAACTGTGTTAGCAACTGAAAAATAAGTGTTTTTTGAGGTTACTAACAGTGTTGTTTATATCTTTTTTTGTTAATTTAATTATTTGTAAATCAGTAGCTTAGATGGTTTTTGGTAAATTTTGATTTTTATTGCTTAATTCCCTTCGTGTTGAAAACTTTGTTGAAAACGTTTGCCAAATTTTTGTGAAACATTTGGAGCATTTTTTGATCTTTGTTAGTCCGTAGCGGAAACAAAAAAATAGATAACTAGCTTAAAGAAAAAAAGATGAATGCAGTAGAGCCAATTTTACAAGAAAACAAAGACAGATTTGTTATTTTTCCTATCAAACATCATGACATTTGGGATTGGTATAAAAAATCAGAAGCTAGTTTCTGGACGGCAGAAGAAATTGACCTACATCAGGATATTACAGATTGGAGTACAAAGTTGACAAATGATGAAAGATATTTTATCAAACATATCTTAGCGTTCTTTGCTGCTTCAGATGGAATCGTAAATGAAAATTTAGCTGAAAATTTCGTAAATGAAGTTCAATACAGTGAAGCAAAGTTCTTTTATGGATTTCAAATTATGATGGAGAATATTCACTCTGAAACCTATTCTTTGTTAATTGATACTTATGTAAAAGACGAAAAAGAAAAAGATATCTTATTTAAGGCAATTGAAAATTTTCCTGCGATTAAGAAAAAAGCGGATTGGGCATTAAAATGGATCGAATCTGATTCTTTTGCAGAAAGGTTAATTGCATTTGCAGCAGTAGAAGGGATTTTCTTCTCAGGTGCTTTCTGTTCTATTTTCTGGTTAAAGAAACGTGGTCTGATGCCAGGTCTTACATTTTCTAATGAGTTGATATCAAGAGATGAAGGTGTACATTGTGATTTTGCAGTACACTTACATAACAATCACCTGATTAATAAAGTGCCAAAGGAAAGAATTCGTGAAATAATTGTTGATGCACTTAATATTGAAAGAGAATTTATCACAGAATCTCTTCCAGTAAGTTTAATAGGAATGAATGCAAATCTAATGACACAATATCTAGAGTTTGTTACGGATAGATTGTTGTTAGAGTTGAATTGTGAAAAAGAATATGGAACTGCAAATCCATTTGATTTTATGGATATGATCTCATTACAAGGAAAAACTAATTTCTTTGAAAAGAGAGTATCGGAATATCAGAAAGCTGGAGTTCTTAATAAAGATACCGAGGATAATAAGATAAGTTTTGATGCCGATTTTTAATCTCTAAAAGTCACTTCAGAATAATAATATATTCATTCTGAGCTAATTCATATAGGAAATCTATAAAAGTAATCGATTAGCTCAGTTTGATTAAGCTTTCTAAAAGCTTGCCAAAACAAAAAAAGGCGAAAGTCAATAATTGTATTTTACTTGTATAAATTCTCTGATTTGTATAATGCAGAGGTTTCTTTCTAGTATCTGATTTCGGGGGAGATCACGCAATTAATTATGACTTTCAGTAATTAAGAGGAATATAAACACAAATTAATATCGTAGTTCTTCAAAAGAAGAATTTTATAAAAACCAAAAACGTATGTATGTAGTAAAAAGAGACGGTCACAAGGAGCCAATTATGTTCGACAAAATTACCGCAAGGGTAAGAAAGCTGTGTTATGGGTTAAATTCACTAGTTGATCCAGTAAAAGTTGCCATGAGGGTTATTGAAGGATTATACGATGGAGTAACTACAAGCGAGCTGGATAACCTTGCAGCAGAAATTGCAGCTACTATGACGATCGCACACCCTGATTATGCCAAACTTGCAGCGAGGATATCAGTCTCTAATTTACATAAAAACACTAAAAAGACCTTCTCTGAAGTAGTGAAGGATTTATATGAGTATGTAAATCCTAGAACAGAGAAGAAAGCACCATTGATCTCTGATGAGGTGTATGAGGTAATCATGGCTAATAAAGAAAAGTTAGACTCTACGATTATCTACAACAGAGATTTTGGATACGATTATTTTGGTTTTAAAACATTAGAGCGTTCATATTTACTTAAGTTAAATGGTAAAATAGCAGAGCGTCCACAGCATATGTTAATGAGAGTTTCTATAGGAATTCATCTAAATGACCTAGATGCAGCTATAGAAACGTATGAATTAATGTCGAAAAAATATTTTACACACGCGACACCTACGTTATTTAATTCTGGTACTCCAAAACCTCAAATGTCTTCTTGTTTCTTATTAGCAACCAAAGAAGATAGTATTGATGGTATTTACGATACGCTAAAACAAACAGCAAAGATTTCACAATCTGCGGGAGGAATAGGATTATCTATACACAATGTTAGAGCTACAGGATCCTATATAGCAGGTACTAATGGTACGTCTAATGGTATTGTGCCGATGTTACGTGTATTTAATGATACAGCACGTTATGTAGATCAAGGAGGAGGAAAACGAAAAGGTTCTTTTGCGATTTACGTAGAACCGTGGCATGCTGATATTTTTGACTTTTTAGATCTTAAGAAGAATCATGGAAAAGAAGAAATGCGTGCTCGTGATTTGTTCTACGCAATGTGGATTCCAGATTTATTTATGAAACGTGTACAGGAAGATGCAGAATGGACATTAATGTGTCCTAACGAATGTCCTGGTTTATTCGATATGCATAGTGAAGAGTTTGAAGAAACCTATGTGCGTTATGAAGCAGAAGGAAAAGGGCGTAGAACTATTAAAGCACGTGAGTTATGGGAGAAAATCCTAGAATCACAGATTGAAACTGGTACTCCTTATATGTTGTATAAAGATGCAGCAAATAGAAAATCAAATCAGCAGAACCTTGGTACGATTCGTTCGTCCAACTTATGTACAGAGATTTTAGAGTATACAAGTCCAGATGAAGTAGCGGTATGTAATCTAGCTTCTATAGCATTACCAATGTTTGTGAAAAATGGTGAGTTTGATCATGAAGAGCTTTTCAGAATCACAAAACGTGTTACTAAAAACTTAAATAAAGTAATTGACAGGAATTACTATCCAGTTAAAGAAGCTGAAAATTCTAATATGCGTCACCGTCCGATTGGATTAGGAGTACAAGGATTAGCAGATACTTTTATCCAGTTAAGAATGCCGTTTACTAGTGATGAAGCTAAAAAGTTAAATCAAGAGATTTTTGAAACTCTATATTTTGCAGCTGTAACTGCCTCTATGGAAGAAGCTACTGTAGATGGACCTTATCAAACATATGAAGGATCTCCGATCTCTAAAGGAGAATTCCAGCATAATTTATGGGGAATTAAAGATGAAGAATTAAGTGGTCGTTGGGACTGGGCTGCACTTCGTAAAGAAGTATTAGAGCATGGAGTTCGTAACTCGTTATTAGTGGCGCCAATGCCTACAGCATCTACTTCTCAGATTTTAGGAAATAATGAAGCTTTTGAGCCATATACAAGTAATATTTATACAAGACGTGTATTGTCTGGAGAGTTTATCGTTGTAAACAAACATCTTTTAGAAGATCTTGTAAAACTTAATTTATGGAGTGATGATCTTAAAGATGCAATCATGAGAGCTAATGGATCTATTCAGAATATAGATATCATACCTCAAGATCTTAAAGAGTTATATAAAACAGTTTGGGAGTTGAGTATGAAGGATATTATCGATATGTCTCGCCACAGAGGATACTTTATAGACCAATCTCAATCGTTAAACTTATTTATGGAAGGTGCAACAATGGCTAAGCTTACTTCTATGCATTTCTACGCTTGGAAAAGTGGATTAAAAACGGGAATGTATTATCTAAGAACTAAGTCCGCGGTTGATGCGATTAAGTTTACATTAAAAACTGAAAAGAAAGAACAGCCACAAGCAGAAAAAGTAGCAGTAGCTGCTGCACAGGTTATGGAAGCGCAATCCACTCCTAAAGCAGAACCGCAAGCGGAACAAGTACAAGTTTCTGCAGAAGGAACTTCATTAACTCCCGAAGAATTGAGAGCGTTAATAGCGCAATCTAAAGAAGCTGAAGGAGATGACTGTTTAATGTGTGGGTCTTAATTAAGACCATTTATATAGGGCAAGAAAGGGAAGTTTTTAAAGCTTCCCTTTTTTATTATCCCAAAAACAAGAAAAATTGGAATGGAAAGGGTAGCAAATAAGATGTTTTCGATACTTAGACATATAAAGGGTTTTAAAAAATTGCTTGTATTTTAAGAAAGCGCTTTTTTACTATCTTTAGAACCCCTGATCTAAAAATACCTACAGTATGGAAGAGATAACGATCCAACTACCCCACTGCTCTCAGTGTAATGAAGAAATGCTTGGTAATGCCAAATTTTGTACGTATTGCGGTTTTCCCGAAAATGGAGACGATAATGAAAAAGCAAAATTTCACGCCCAAAGAGTTCTGAAAAAAAGCCAAATCAGAGAAGATCGTAAAAAAATTAGTTCTGCAAGAAATACATTGTATTGGATGGCGGGTATCTTCTTTATTTCAGGATTGGTGTTGTTTATAAGTCTGGAAGATGTTTCGGTGCTTATAGCAAGTTCTATTTTAGCTATTATTTATTTGATACTAGCTTATTGGTCTCAGAAAAAACCGTTTGCAGCAATCTTGTCCGGTTTACTATTATATCTTATGGTGATAGCGGCAAACGTAATTGTAGAGCCTTCTAGTTTGTTTAAAGGTATACTTCTAAAGGTCATTATTCTTAGTTTTTTGATAAAAGGAATGTATTCTGCATCACAAAGTATAAAAGAACAATAATATGGATATGATTTGTAGAAATTGTGGTGCTTCTTTAGAAAACGCGGTTAATTTTTGTCCTAACTGTGGAACCTCTATTAAGAAGAAAGTTTCTGGGAAAATAAAAAGAGAACATCTTAATCTTGTCATTGCATTTTACATTGCTATGTTGGTGTTTTTAATGATGAACTATTTTTTGTTTAATGAAGAAGGTTCATTACTTCAAGAGATTGCTACAGAAACCATTTTTGCTTTGATTATTATAGGTTTTACGTTTTTTGATTTTAAGAATATCATGAAATTGTATCGATTTCCTAAAATTAAACCACTCTATCTTTTGGGATATCTTGCAATACCATTTGCCTCTGCATTCATAGTGTATTATTTAATAGAGTTTATCAATACAGAAGTATTTGAAGAGTATTACAATTACTATTTTACGTATATCAATTATCCAAACCCGATGTTTTGGGCTATTCTTTTTGTGGCTGTTTTTCCACCAATTTTTGAAGAACTTGGATTTAGAGGTTTTTTATATAATCAATTGAAGAAAATCACCAATACAAGAGTGACTATTATTCTAACAGCGTTTATTTTTGCCATCGTACATTTTTCGGTAATCTCATTGTTATGGATCTTTCCATTCGGATTATTACTTGGATATTTACGACACAGATATAATACTTTATGGATAGGAATGATAATTCATTTTATACATAACTTCATAGTGTTATATTTGGACTATTATTATTTTGATAGCACATTGCTAGAATTTTGACAGTATGATGAACTGGGAACAGCTTCTTTCTTTGAAAAGACAGGGAGATACGAATAAAAGATTACGAAAAGAACAAGACGAAACACGATTAGGGTTTGAAGTAGATTATGACAGGATTATATTTTCTTCTGCTTTTAGAAGTTTACAAGATAAAACACAGGTAATTCCTTTATCCAAAACCAGTTTTGTACATACACGTTTGACCCATAGTTTGGAAGTTTCGGTTGTAGGTCGTTCGCTAGGTCGTGCTGTAGGTAAAAAGGTTTTAGAAAAACATCCACATCTGGCTACAATTCATGGATATCAATTTAACGATTTTGGAGCTATTGTAGCTGCGGCCTCCTTATCACATGATATTGGAAATCCACCCTTTGGACACTCAGGAGAAAAAGCAATAGGAGAGTATTTTGCTACCGGAAAAGGGAAGAAGTATAAAGACTATTTAACACCCAAACAATATCAGGACCTTATTGATTTTGAAGGAAATGCGAATGGTTTTAAAATTCTAACAGAGTCGAGAAAAGGAATAGAAGGTGGTTTGCGATTATCATATGCTACTTTAGGAGCTTTTATGAAATATCCAAAAGCATCTTTGCCTAAAAAACCGACTCCTCATATAGCGCATAAGAAGTTTGGGTATTTTCAGAATGAAAGTGCATTTTTCAAAGAAGTCGCCGAAGAAGTTGGTTTACTTCCGCAACGAATTGGAGATGAAACAACCTATAGTCGTCATCCGTTAACTTTTTTAGTAGAAGCAGCAGATGATATTTGTTATACTATTATTGATTTTGAAGATGGAATTAATTTGGGACTCATACAAGAAGAGTATGCGTTGGAGTATTTGATTAAACTGGTAAAAGACTCTATAAATACAGCTAAATACAATAGTCTGTCTACTACTGCAGATCGACTAAGTTATCTTAGAGCACTTGCTATAAATACATTAATTCAAGAAGCGGCAAATACCTTTATTACATACGAAGAGGATATTTTATCCGGTAATTTTGATACAGCACTTATAGATAAGAGTAAGTACCAAGCGCAAATAGATGATATTATCAAAATCAGTGTTGCTAATATATACCAAAGCACAGAAGTGGTTGAAAAGGAAATCGCTGGATATGAAATTTTGGCAACCTTATTAGATCGGTATTGTACAGCAACCAATAATTATAATAATCAAGAAGCTTCTAATTATGACAAATTAATCTTGAAAGCTGAAGGAAGTAATTTTGATTATACGCATGAAGATCTATATACCAGATTAATTAGTATAAGCAATTATGTTGCAAGCCTTACGGATGGAAATGCTTTATTAAAATTTCAGAAAATAAGAGGTTTACAGGTATAATCAAACACTATATAAAGGATAAAAGATTAGCTAAAAAGTTAAATCTTTCTAGAGTGATATACTAAAGTAGTTTTTTAAGTCATTCTTTGAAAGTTTTGACGAATAATTCCGACAGCAGTATGCATATGGTGCATTGTATCCATACGTTTGATTTTAGCATATATACAATGGAATAGAAATCTAATGTTAACATTTAAGATTTCTTTTTTCATTATTTTAGACAGCTAATTTTAGAGATAGTCATCGATTTAAATAATTTGAAAATGAAAAAATACTACGTAGGTATTCTGTTTTTTGTGATGATTCTTCATTCCGTTAGTTCGAATGGGCAGTCTTCAAATCTTCAATTGATTAAGGATTATTTAATAGCGGAAGGAATGTCTCCGAATGATGTTCTGGGGTTACAAATACAAAGAGAATCTTTTTCTAATAGCTTAAATGCTAACAATGTATATGTTATTCAGGAATATAATGGGATTCCAATTTATAACGCGATAGGTAGTTTCGTTTTAAAAAATGGTAGAATACTATCTGGCACCCAGAAATTTCACAAAAATCTTTCACAAATCGTAAATACAACACGTCCTTCGATTTTAGCCGAAGACGCTGTGCAATATGTAGCTTCTGATGCTGGGATTAATGCTCCTACTAATTTGAAAACAGTTCAGAAGAAAGAAAATAAAACAGTAGTTTTTTACGACGAGAAAGTTTCTGAAGAGGAAATACCTGTTCAGCCTATGTACGTTTGGAAAGACGAAACATTAATACTTACTTGGGATGTTAGTATTTATACCCTAGATGGGAAGCATTGGTATAGTACTAGAGTAAATGCGTTAAACGGAGAAGTAGTTGATAAAACAGATTGGATGACAGAATGTACATTTGATCATTCTCATGTTAAAGAGAAATCATCGGCCGCAATACATAAGAATTCTTTTGAAGTTCATGCAGGGGAGTATGATTTTTTTATGGATGGAACATACAATGTTTATCCTATTCCAGCTGTAGAGAGTCCTAATCATGGAGATAGAGTCTTAGTATCTAATCCAGCGGACGCAACAGCATCACCTTTTGGTTGGCATGATACTGATGGTGTAAACGGTGCAGAATTTACTACTACTAGAGGTAATAATGTAATCGCTTCTGAAGATGTAAATGCTAATAACGGAATTGGAAATTTGGCAGACGGAGGTGCTAATTTAGTATTTGACTTTCCTTTTGATCCTAATGCCCTAGTAGAAAATTTTGAAGATGCCTCAATAACAAATCTATTTTATGGTAATAATGTTGCCCATGATGTTTGGTATCATTACGGATTTGATGAAACTGCAGGTAATTTTCAGTTTAATAATTATGGAAGAGGAGGATCTGACGGTGATGAGGTTTTCGCAGATGCTCATGATGGTTCTGGTTTTAATAATGCTAATTTCGGAACGCCACCTGATGGTTTTAACCCAAGAATGCAAATGTTCTTATGGAATCCACAGGCGGATCCATCTGTTAATACTTTTGTTGTGAACGGAGGAACGTTAGGAGGATCCTATACTACTGTTGACAATTCTTTTAATCCAGGGCATGTAGATGCTCCCGAATTTCCGAGTGGACTTACAGCCAATTTAGCTCTTGCAATTGATGATGATCCTTCATCAGATTCCAGTGATGCTTGTTCTGATATTATAAATGCTGCTGCACTTAATGGAAGAATTGCTGTGGTAAGAAGAGGTTCTTGTAATTTTGATGATAAAGTAGCCAGATGTCAGGCAGCAGGTGCATTAGCTGTCTTGGTAGTGAACAATGTTGCTGGGGATCCTATAGCAATGGGAGGAGATGACGGGAGTATTACGATCCCTGCAGTAATGATTGGCAGAGATGATGGAGAGGCATTAATTGCCGAAATAAGTTCAACAACGATTAATGTTACCTTATCAGATATTGGAAGAAACTTTTTTGCAGAAGATAGTAGTTTTGATAATGGGATTGTAATTCATGAATATGGACATGGAATTTCTACTCGATTGACCGGAGGAGCTAATAATTCTGGATGTTTAACTTCTTGTGCGGAAAGAGATGTTAATGGTAATTGTATCCAATTTACTGAACAAATGGGAGAAGGATGGTCAGATTGGTTTGCCTTGATGATGACTATAGAATCTGGAGACGATGGAGACGATAGTAGAGGAATTGGAACGTATGCCGCAGGACAACCAACAACAGGTGGAGGAATTAGACCATTTCCATATAGTACTAATATGAGTATTAATCCTGTAACCTATGCTGATACTAATAATGAAGCAAATTTTTCTGCTCCTCACGGAGTAGGATCTGTATGGGCATCAATGATCTGGGATTTGGCGTGGGCTCTTATAGAAAGAGATGGTTTTGATCCAGATTTATATAATGGTACTGGAGGAAATAATTTGGCAATGCAGTTGATCATCGATGGATTAAAGTTGCAATCTTGTAATCCTGGTTTTGTTGACGGGCGTGATGCAATACTGATGGCAGACGAAGTTGCAAATTCAGGAGCGAACGCTTGTTTGATATGGGAAGTGTTTGCAAGACGTGGACTTGGTTGGAGTGCTTCACAAGGTGATCCTCTTAGTAGAACAGATCAGACAGAAGCATTTGATATTCCGCCATCGTCAGAAGTATCTTGTTTCTTAAATGTTGAAGATTTTGATGAAAATATCTTCAGAATAGCGCCTAATCCTTCTAATGGAAATTTTGTAATTAATGTTTCCAGAGGTTTTGGAGAGAGTAATGTGAGTATTCTTGATCTAAATGGTAGAGTGGTATATAATAAAGAAATTCTACTTGATAATTCTTATAATATCAATGCCGAAAATTTAAGAGCTGGGATTTATTTACTACAGATCGAAACCAGAGAAGGAAATAGATTCACTACTAAAATTGCAATCCAGTAATAGTTGTATCGCTAAAGAAGATTAAGAATAGTTTCTTTTATTTTTTCTGCAGAAATACCACAGATGTCCTGTAATTCTTCTGTGGTTCCGTGATCAATAAAATTATCTGGGATTCCCAAGGTATATATTTTATTACCCGATTTATGTTGATTTACAAAAGAGATTATAGAATTACCAAAACCACCTTGGATAACACCATCTTCTACTGTAATGAGTATTTTGTGTTTTTGTAATATTTCCTTTATAAGTTTGATATCTAATGGTTTTATAAAACAAAAATGGTAGTGACTTATTTTTGCCGAAAGTGTATCCAAAGCATCTGAGACATTATTTCCAATCGTACCGGTAGATAGTATTGCTATATCAGAATCTGTTTGTAAAAGACATTTTCCTTTACCGATTGGAAGCTCTGTCATATCTTTTTTCCAATCTAAAATTCTACCTCTACCTCTTGGGTATCTTATGGTGATTGGATTATCTAATCTCAAAGAAGCGGTGTATAGTAAATTTCGCAGTTCAATTTCATTTAGTGGTGCCGCTACAATCATATTTGGGATACAGCTTACATAAGCAATATCAAAAACACCGTGATGAGTCGCGCCATCGGCTCCCACCAATCCAGCTCGATCAATACAAAAGACTACAGATAGATTTTGCAAAGCCACATCATGTATTAGTTGATCATAAGCACGTTGAAGAAAAGTAGAATATATGGTGCAAAATGGAATCAATCCTTGTGTTGCCATTCCTGCAGCCAAGGTAACAGCATGTTGTTCTGCAATACCCACATCAAATGCTCTGTCTGGCATTTCTTTCATCATATATTTTAAAGAGCTACCAGTAGGCATGGCAGGAGTAATTCCGATAATATCTTTATTTTTTCTCGCTAGATCTAAAATAGTATGACCAAATACATCTTGAAATTTTGGAGGCTCTTGTGTATCTTTTTTAGGAACTAATTCTCCAGTAGCAGCATCAAATTTTCCAGGAGCGTGGTATTTTACCTGATTTTCTTCTGCTTGTTTTAACCCTTTGCCTTTAGTGGTAATAATATGCAATAATTTAGGGCCTTTTTTATTTTTTAAGTTTTCTAAAGTTTTAAGTAAACCAGGTAAATCATGACCATCAACAGGACCAAAATAAGAGAAGTTAAGTGCCTCAATAATATTATCTGTTTTGGGTTTGTATCCTACTTTGGCTTTGGTTAAATATTCTTTTAAAGCACCGACGCTTGGATCAATTCCTATAGAATTATCATTAAGAATTACTAACATGTTTGCATCAGTAACACCAGCATGATTAAGACCTTCAAATGCCATTCCACTAGCGATAGAAGCATCCCCAATTACTGCGATATGTTGTTTCGAGATATTTCCTTGTAATTTAGAAGCAATAGCCATCCCTAAAACAGCAGAAATAGAAGTGGAGGAATGTCCTACTCCAAAAGTATCATAATCACTTTCGCTGCGTTTAGGGAATCCACTAATACCATGTAATTGGCGATTGGTATGAAAAAGATCTTTTCTTCCTGTAAGAATCTTATGAGGATATGCCTGATGTCCTACATCCCAAACCAGTAAATCATTTGGAGTATCAAAAATATAATGCAAAGCAATAGTTAATTCTATAACCCCTAAACTCGCTCCCAAATGGCCTTCTTTGGTGGCTACGATATTAATAACAAAATCGCGTAATTCTTGTGCTAATACTGGTAATTGATCAATAGAAAGCTTTCTGAGATCCTTTGGGTATTCAATCTTGTCAAGAAGTGTATTTGGCATTCAAAATGGTTTGAAAAGCAAAATTACAACTTTATATGATCATTCTTTTGTTTTAAATAGAATAGGTAATTTATATGTAGTTCTAACTGGTTTATTTTGATATTTTCCAGGAATTAGTTTTGGTATTGTTTGGATAACCCGGAAAGCCTCTTTTTCTAATTTTGGATGCGGAGCTCTAATTTTTATGTTTTCAATGACACCTTGTTTGCTAATTTCAAAGAGTACATAAATCCGTTGTATGCCGGTTAGAAAAAGTTCTTTACTAATACGTGTGTTAAATTCTTCTTGTATGTGATCTTTAATCATACGTGTAAAGGTATCTTTGTGTCTATCTTGTTTATTGACATTTGGAAATGCTGGGAATGTTTCTAGAAGATGAGCAGGAACAGGTTGATTGAGATCGACTTTATTTTCTGTTATAACAAATCCCATTTCAACAAAATCGATATCTCCTTCTACAGTGAGTGTACTATCAATCACAGGTTTGTTAACGGTATTGGATTTTGGTCCATCTAGAGTTTGTGTTTCTTTAGTTGCTTTACAGATTTTTTCAGGTTTCGTTATGGATTGTATTGGATCATCAATAGAATCTTGTCTTTTTATGACCGTTACAGTTTCAATTTTTTGTTTTTTTCCTTCTGTATTAGTGCAATTCATTAAAGTAGTTCCCATAGCTATTAGAAGAGCTAATAGAAAGGTTTTTCTAAAAGAATATCTAGTTTGCATTACTTTTATAGGAATAGTAATATGGATAGTGTCTAACTGTGTTTTTCTAAAGTGACCACAAACTTTTTCATGTTTATGTTCATGAAGGTAATCCTGAATTTGTGTATTGGATAGTTTGGTAAAATCTACCACAGTTTTATGACAAGAGCCGCAGAATCTCCCTTTTTCTGAAGGAGTCATTACATTCCAATCCTTATGACAAGGCTTAGGAATCGTTATTTTGTAATATTTTTCCATAAATCGAAGAAGTTAGTTTTATTGATTTATCAAGTTTCTTGCCATTTTGCTTAAGTTTGTTAGATACTTTAAGCTATATATTATGTTTGATCCCTATGATGATTCTCATTTTATGAGAAAAGCACTTCAGGAAGCTGAAATGGCTTATGATAAAGGAGAAATACCTATTGGAGCGGTAGTAGTGGTAGCCGATAGGGTTATTGCTAGAGCCCATAACCTCACAGAACTTTTAAATGATGTTACAGCACACGCGGAAATGCAGGCGATTACGGCAGCAGCTAATTTTTTAGGAGGTAAATATCTTAAAGAGTGTACTTTGTATGTAACGATAGAACCGTGTCAGATGTGTGCTGGTGCTTTGTATTGGAGTCAGATTGGTAAAATCGTATATGGAGCAAGAGATGAACAAAGAGGATGTATTAATATGGGAACTAAACTTCATCCAAAAACCAAAATGGTTGGAGGTGTTTTAGCAGAAGAATGCAGTGAAATACTAAAGCGCTTTTTTGTTGAAAAACGAAATTTAAATTGATTTGAATATTACCTCGATCGCGTAACTTTAGTAATAAGGAAATCAAGGGAGGTTTACTTTATTTAATCGTTGGTCTATTATTCAATACGTACTAAAATTTAAAAGGTTTGAAAAATACAATTGCAGAGCGAATTCAGGATTTTTTAAAACAGTTCCCGCCTTTTAGTTTGCTTTCTACAGAAGAATTGTTGTTTGTTTCTAGCCAAATTAGAGTATTGTATTTAGAAAAAGGAGCTTATGTGTTTAAGCAAGATGAGCAATGTCATGACGAATTCTATATTGTTAGAGAGGGAGCAATAGGGTTGTACAGAACTACAGAAAATATTCAAAACTTCGTGGATATTTGTGATTCAGGAGATCTCTTCGGATTGCGTATTATGATTATCAAAAAGAATTATCGAATGGCTGCTTTGGCTAACGAAGAGTCCATCGTATATGCAATTCCTTCTTCCGTTTTTAAACCTTTTATTGATGAAAATAAAGAAGTAAATAATTTTTTATTAGAAACTTTTGCTACGCATGCTAGAAATTATTTTACCGAAACCGAAAAGGGAAAAAAAATAGACAATACTATTACTATCGAACCAGCTAGTGACCTTTCTACGTTACGGACTATTTCTTATCGCAAGAAGCCTCTTACATGCACTTCTGAGGCTATTGTAAAAGATATTGCTATAGAGATGAATACTAAAAAATCGGATGCGATCGTTGTTGTGGATGATAAAAAGTATCCAATAGGAATTATTACGGATAGTGATCTTAGAGCTAAAGTTGCTACCGGATTAACGTCAGCCGAATCTCGTGTTACTGAAGTAATGACAACACCCGTAAAAACGTACTCCAAAAGAATAACAGTTGCAGAAGCACAAATAGCTTTAATTAAAAACAACATAAGTCACCTTTGTATTACTAAAGATGGCACGCGCAACTCTAAAACTGTTGGTGTTTTTTCTAATCATGATTTGTTAGTATCCTTTGGGAACAATCCTTCAGTTTTAATAAAGGAAATCAAAAGGGTAAAAAAAATCCAACGGTTGCGATATATCAGAAAACAAGTAGAAAGGTTGTTAACTACCTATTTAGAGCAAGATATTCCTACAATGCATATCTTAAATCTTATTTCAGAGATAAATGACGCCTTAGTAGTTCGAACGATTGATTTGTCTTTACAAGAGATGGATTCTTCACCACCAGTATTATTTAGTTTTTTGGTATTAGGAAGTCAGGGAAGAAGAGAGCAATTATTAATTACGGATCAGGATAATGCTATTGTATTTGAAGATGTTGAGGAAATAAGGTATCCAGAAACCCAAAATTATTTTTTAGACCTAGCAAGAAGAATTACCAAAAATTTACATACAATTGGTTTTGAATATTGTCCAGCAGAGATGATGGCTAGTAACCCAAGATGGTGCATGTCGGTATCCAAATGGGGCAAACAGTTTAGAGATTGGATGACAACTCCGACTGAAGAAAGCACTTTGTTGTCGTCTATATTTTTTGATTTTCAGGCTGTATATGGTGATACTGATATGGTAAATCAATTATCGGATGTCATATTTGATGGTGTGAACAAGAGCAAAAGATTTCTCGGGTTATTAGGTGTTAGCGCATTACAAAAACCATCTCCTTTAGGCTTTTTTAAACAATTTTTAGTAGAACAAAACGGAGAACATAAAGATACTTTCGATATTAAAACAAGAGCGATGATGGTCTTAATAGATGGTGCACGAATTTTAGCGTTATATCATAATCTAAAAGGAATAAATAATACGTTACTTCGTTATGAGAAACTTGCAGCATTAGAACCAAATAATAAAGAACTTTTCGAAAGTTGTGCAAAAGCTTTTAGGGTATTATTAAAGTTTAGGGCAAGACAAGGGTTGATGCATAAAGATTCAGGGAGATATATTCAATTAAATACACTTAGCAAGAACGATAAATTGAAGCTTAAAAGGTGTTTTAGACCGATTAGAGATATACAAGAAGTATTGAGGGTTCGTTTTCAATTAAAAACATATATGTAAATGAATTTTTGGTTTTCAAATAAGCATAAAAAGAATTTCCCTGAGTTTTGGGAGGAGTATCTTAATTCTTTCGAAAACCAGACTAGTAAAAAAAAGGTAGAAGAAACCAGGTTTGTTGCTTTTGATACGGAAACTACAGGTTTTGATTATAAAAATGATAGAGTTCTATGCATTGGCGCTGTGGCAATTCAGAATATGAGTATTGATGTGTCTGATCAACTCGAATTATATCTAGAACAGGATGTTTTTAATTCTGAAACGGTGGAAATTCATGGAATTCGAAAAAATCATGAATATATAAGAGTGCATGAAAGCGATGCTATTGAGATGTTTTTGGGATTTATCCAAGATGCTGTTTTAATTGCGCATCATGCAGACTTTGATAGAAGGATGATCAATAGTGCGCTTCAAAGACAAGGTTTAGGCACATTGAAAAATAGGTTTTTGGATACAGGAGTACTATTTAGAAAGACCAAACATCAAATATACAGTAGGGAAAGAAAATATAATCATTATACACTTGATGAATTATGTGATGATTTGAAAATTTCCAAAAGTGATCGACATACGGCTGCTGGTGATGCTTTTATAACTGCATTAGCTTTTTTGAAAATTATTTCGAAACTAAAAGTGAAACCAACAGATGTTACTTCTTCCCTTTTTTAAAACAGTATTCATGTAATCGAAACCTTGTTGCAACCGTAGCTATTGTTTTTCGTCTTTTTAGTAGAATCAATCAAAATGAAAAAAGAACTTTATGTTATATTTTCTTTACTAGGTCTTACAGGTTTTGCACAGGAAAAAGATGTCTTGCGCGGAAAAATAGTAACAGATACTTTACAACCTCAATCCATAAATATTATCAATCTAACTAAGGGGTTAGGGGCGATTAATGATGATGTTGGTTATTTTCAAATAAAAGCAGAAGAAGGAGATACAATTGTTTTTTCTTCCGTTCAACATTATCAAAAAGCACATATTGTTACCAAAAAAGATTTAAAGAAAGCAAATCTAGCAATAGAACTTGTAACTAAGGTAAATGAATTAGATGAGGTTACAGTCTCTCAATATGATCTGTCTGGAGAAGCAAAAGAAGATATCAAGAAAATAGAAACATTCGAGGATAACCTTCCTATGTTTAATGCAAAAGTTCTGGATCCAACTCCTTTTGTAAAAGAAATGGGGGCAAAAACAGTTAGAAATACAACAGTGGATCATCGAAAAAATGCTACTGCTTTTAATTTTATTGCAGCGGGTAGAATGATCGCAAGTCTGTTTAAGAAAAAAGATAAAACAAATCGTGGTAATGTTAGGATTCCACAGATATCTGATTTTTATCAAGCAACTTTTATTGTAGAAGAGTTAAAAGTGCCAGCAACAGAATTGTATAATTTCTTGGATTATATAAACGAACAAGCAGAAACAAAGAAGATATTAAAAACAGGAGATGAGCTTAGAATTTTAGAGCATTTGATACAGCAGAGTAAGATCTTCAATGATGAAAATCAGCAGAGAAAGTAATAATGGAAAACCAGTTTTATTATTTTTAATGAAAAGATATACGAGTATTCTGTTGTTACTGATTTCTTTTTTAAGCTTTGGTCAACAAAATTCATGGTTAAAAG
Source organism: uncultured Aquimarina sp. (assembly GCF_947492115.1). Taxonomy (NCBI): domain Bacteria; kingdom Pseudomonadati; phylum Bacteroidota; class Flavobacteriia; order Flavobacteriales; family Flavobacteriaceae; genus Aquimarina; species uncultured Aquimarina sp. Next base: position 588,613 of record NZ_CANLMM010000002.1, on the reverse strand, counting down.
GTCAGATTATAGTTAATGCATTAGAGCTTGAAGCGATTAATATAGTAAACCTTACTAAAGAAATAGGAGCCATAAGTGGTAAGTCTGGCTACTTTGAGATTCCTGCTGATCCTGGAGATGTTGTTGTTTTCTCTTCGGTTCAGTTTAAACTAAAGAAACTACAAATAACGGAGGAACAATTAAGATCAGAACACTATATAGTTTTTCTAGAACCAGAGGTGAATACATTGGATGAAGTTCATGTATCTCAATATTCTTTAACCGGTGACATTCAGAAAGATCTAGATGATATTCCGACTTACATAAAAAATCTTCCTTTTTGGAATGCAGAACAACTTAAACAAATGGGTGTGGCCAGACCCAATGATGCACAATCGCCAGTGGAAAACACGGTGCTAAAAACCGGGAATGAAGGAGTTGGTGTTTCCATTGATCTTATAGGGTTTATTCAGGTAGTTTCGGGTATTTTTAAGAAAAAAAGTAAAGAAGATAGCTCAGAAATTCCACTAAATCAATATTACAAAGAAGAGTTTTTTATAAAAGAACTAAAGATTCCAGAAACAGAGTTTTATAATTTTATGGATTTTTTGGATCAGGAGACAGAGATACAAGCAATATTGAGTACTAGGGATGGATTAAAAATATTAGAGTATCTAATGTTTCAAAGCAAAGTATTTAGAGATAAATATAGCATACAAAAATAAAAAAAGACGCTATTTATAGCGTCTTTTGCAACCTTTCGAATATATCTTTATCCATGAATTACGCGAACCTGCGCCGCAATAATTCCTTTTCTTCCTTCTTGTTCTTGGTATTCTACTTTGTCACCTTCATTTAGAGCTTCACCATTTAATCCTGAAGCATGTACGAAAATGTCTTTTCCGGTTTCATCGTTGGTAATAAATCCGTAACCTTTAGATTCATTAAAAAATTTTACTGTTCCTTCCATTGTAATAAGATAATATTATGAATTCTAAAGGTAGCTTTTAATATAATAACAGTTGTTATTAAAATGTAAATATTTACATAATTTTAATTTTTGTCAGTTTTTTCTTCTTTAGTGAAATCCTTCATTTTCTGAAGGTTTTCTTCGGTCAACATATAATCCTTTACCTTTTTGTCTTTCCATCTATGGTATATGAATAAAGGCATTAGAATAAAAGAAGCTCCAAGGATACCAATTCCAACCCATTTGTCTCCAGTAAGATGATCTCCAGTGTTTTTATAATAATAACCTACGGATACAAGAATAACCACTGCAACGAATAATATTCTTATTATATATTTCATAATTGAATTGAGTTTTACAATGAATTTTGGACAATTTATTAACAATCAAAGGTTTTCGTAAAAAAGAGATCTAATAGTTCTACAAAAGATCCGTTTTGATACAATCAGAAGTTTTTTGAACAATATGGTTCTAAAACATGACAAATAAAACTTATACGTAAATCAAACACAAACAAAAACTAAAAATTCACACAATGAGAAAGAAGTTACTAATTGCAGTAACCTTTATACTTTGTTTATCAAAGGTAGGTTACACACAATCAGATAAGAATTTACCATTCGTTTGGGAGAATGCAACAGTATATTTTGTCCTTACAGATCGTTTTGAGAATGGAGATACATCTAATGATATTTCTTACGGGAGGCCTCAGGATGGTCCGCCACTAAGAAATTATGAAGGAGGAGATTTGCAAGGGCTTATTAATAAGATTGAGGATGGATATTTTGATGACCTTGGAGTAAATGCTATCTGGATTACTCCACCAGTAGAAAATATTTATGGATCAGTGCCAGGAGCGGGATATGGTTTTCATGGATATTGGACAAAAGACTGGACAAATATCGATGCTAATTTGGGAACAAATGAGCTTTTCGGAACTTTTGTAGATACAGCACATGAACATGGTATACGAGTATTAATGGATGTTGTTCTTAATCATGTAGGGCCAGATACTAGTACTGATCAAAATCAATCTTGGCCAGATGAGTGGGTTCGTAGAGATCCTAATTGTAATTTTCAAGGTCCTGGAGGTACAATTCCTTGTGAATTGGTGGATAATTTACCCGATATTAGAACAGATTCAAATGATAATGTTAGCCTGCCAAATTGGTTATTGGAAAAGTGGAGTCAGGAAGGAAGAAGAGATAGTGAGGAAAATGAATTGAATGACTTTTTTAACAGAACAGGTAAGTCCAGATCACCAAGAAGTTATATCATAAAATGGTTAACGGATTATGTAAGAAAATATGGTGTAGATGGATTTAGAGTAGATACTGTAAAGCATGTAGAGGAAGCTGTTTGGAAAGAACTAGAAGAAGAAGGAATTATTGCTTTAAGAGAGTGGAAGACAAATAATCCAACTAAGAAATTAGATGATTTAGATTTCTGGATGACTGGAGAGGTGTTTAACTATAATGCACCAAGCATGGGAAGAACTTTTACGGGAGATGGATTTAATGTAGATTATTATAATAATGGATTTGCCAATTTAATTAATTTCGAATTTCGATTTAATGCCGAAGAAGGTTTAGAAAGTATTTTTAGTCGTTATGATAATTTGTTGCAAAACCAATTAGGGCAAGGAAAAAGCGCCATGAACTTTTTGACTAATCACGATACAGAAGAAGTTTTTGACCGAAATCGTCAAAAAACATTCGAAGCTGGGACAAAATTATTACTTACTCCTGGACCTGCCCAAATTTATTATGGAGATGAAACAGCAAGAACACTCACACCTGGCGGAGGAGCTACAGGAGATGCTACTCTTAGATCCAATATGAATTTTAGTGATTTAAGTAATCCAAACTCTATTCCTTCCTTAACACTGCTTCATTATCAGAAAATAGGAAGATTTAGAAGAGAGCATGTTTCTGTTGGAGCAGGAAAGCATACCAAATTACAGGATACACCATATACTTTTAAAAGAGAATATGATCAAAATGGTATAGACGATAAAGCATTAGTATATACAGGTAATGATAATGATTTTGTAGGAGCATTAGATGTTTTTGGTATGTGGTTTGATGGTACGGAATTACAAGATTATTTTTCTGGTAGTTTAGCTACAGTGTCGAATGGAACAGTGACTTTTGGGACTTCCTTTGGATTGGTATTAATAGGAGAACCAACATCTCAAACTTTAAGTATAGATGAACTGGATACTCCAAATGGAAATTTTGCGAAAGCTTGGCCTAATCCTTTTACAAATTCATTACAAGTAATATTATCTACGACCAATCTTTCTGGAGATGATATACATATAGAAATGTATGATCTTACGGGTAAGAAGGTGTTAGAAAATAAAAGGATAAAAATTCAGGATAGTAGTTTTAGCATTAATGCACCTTATCTAATGAATGGGATGTATTTGATGAAGATAGAATTTAATGATAGAACCCAGGTAGTTCAATTAATAAAAAAGTAGTTTGAATTGCTAAGTTTATAAAAACCTGTTGAATTTAGTTTCAGCAGGTTTTTTTATCGTGTAAAATGAATAAGCTTTCTTCTATAAGCGGTTAGTAGTTTTGATTTTGAGATAAAACCAAAATATTTTCCATCTTTTATCACAGGAAGATTCCATGCTCCTGTATCTTGAAATTTGCGCATGGCTTTTTTAGCATCATCACTTTCATAGATTATAGAAGTTTCTACTTGTATCATTAACATTTCTACTGTTGTTTTATGATATAAAGAAACATCGAACATAATGTCCCTAATATTGTCTAAAGTTACGATGCCTAGTAAGGTGTTAGATTCGTCAATTACAGGAAATAGGTTTCGGTTTGATTTAGCTACAGCTTCACTTAGCAATTGTTTCAAGGTATAATGTGGTTGTACAGATATAAAATTGGTTTCTATACAATCATCTAATTTCATAAGTGTTAAAACAGTTTGATCCTTATCATGTGTAAGTAAGAGTCCTCGTTCTGCAAGAGATCTGGTATAGATATTATGTTCAATGCTGTTTTTGGAAATGATAAATGATATAGACGTTGTGATCATTAATGGAACAAATAATTCATAACTGGTAGTAATTTCAGCAATTAAAAATATAGATGTTAAAGGAGCATGTAATACACCTGCGATTAATCCTGCCATACCCAATAAAGTGAAATTTGCTTCAGAGACCTGAAATCCTATTCCAATGTTATTAATGATTTTAGCAACTACATTCCCCAGAGCACTTCCCATTACTAATGTTGGAATAATAATACCACCGGATCCTCCAGCTCCAAAAGTAGCTGTCATTGCAATCGCTTTAAAAATGGTAATTCCCGTGAGTAAAGCTATAATCATCCAGATATTATTGGTCATATTATCAAAAGGAGTATTTCCTATTGCGGCTAAATGATTTCCATTAAGGAGATCATTTATAAAACCCAATCCCTCACCATAGAGTGGAGGTATAAAATATAGCATCACTCCAATAGCAAATCCTCCAATAAGTAATCGATGAATTTTTTTAGGAAAACGATCAAAGAAAGATAATATCCCAAAATACATTTTTGTAAAGTATATAGATGCAATAGCGGTACCGACTCCAAGAATTACATAAAAAGGTGTATCGTAGATATCAAATTTTTCTAGTACTTGAAATCGGAACAATACTTCATCTCCAAGAAAAAAATAAGATGTAATGATAGAAGATACTGAAGCAAACAACAAAGGAAGCAAGGAGGTGAGGGTTAAATCCAGACTAAATATTTCTACAGCAAACACTAAACCTGCCAGTGGAGATTTAAAAACTGCAGATATGGCTCCTGCAGCTGCACACCCAATTAATAAAAATCTGGTTTTTGTATCTAATTTAAAAACTCGGCTTATACTAGAACTTAATGTAGATCCTGAGCCTACTGCAGGCCCCAGAAGACCTACAGATCCTCCAAATCCTACGGTTATAGGAGCTAAAAGCAACGGAAGATAACCGCTTACAGGTCTTATTTTACCATCTTTCTTAGAAAGAGAATATAATATTAGTGGAATCGCTGATTTGATATCTTTTTTAAAGATAAACTTTGTGATAACATAAACTATCAATAATCCGATTACAGGTATGATAAAATAAAAAGATGTCTGCCAGGATATAATATCACTCTCCAACACTACTTGGATCAAATGTGTAATGTTTTTAAGAAGCAGCGATATTAAACCAGCACAAAATCCTACTAGTATGCTTAAGACTAAGACAAAGTTTTTGGTAGAAATATGGCGATACCTCCAAATCAAAAACCGATGCAATAAAGTCTTTTTTTTAGTTGGCATAAGAAGATTTCTGTTGGTTAGATTAAAGGTAACAAAAAATCCCGCTTAGCGCGGGATCTTTTCTATTTTGGTTATTTTGAGTTATAAATCTAATTTGATATTGAGTTCTTTGAGTTGCTCTTGATCAATATTGGCTGGAGCATCTATCATTACATCTCTACCACTATTGTTTTTAGGGAAAGCAATAAAATCCCTGATGGTTTCTTGTCCTCCTAGTATGGCTACTAATCGATCAAATCCGAAGGCAATTCCACCATGTGGAGGAGCTCCATATTGAAACGCATCCATTAAAAATCCAAATTGTTCTTTGGCTTCTTCTGGAGTGAATCCTAAATGATCAAACATAAGAGCTTGTGTTTCTTTATCATGTATACGTATAGAACCTCCACCTATTTCATTTCCATTTAATACCAGATCATAAGCATTTGCTCTTACGTCTCCCGGTTTAGAATCTAATAGAGGAATATCTTCTGGTTTAGGTGAAGTAAACGGATGATGCATCGCATGATAACGTTCTGTTTCTTCGTCCCATTCTAAGAGAGGAAAATCGACTACCCATAATGGAGCGAACTCTTCAGGATTTCTCAATCCTAATCGTTCTGCTAATTCCATTCTAAGAGCACTTAGTTGACCTCTCACTTTATTTGCATTTCCAGATAATACACAAATAAGATCACCAGCTTTGGCGCCTGTTGTTTCTGCCCATTTTTTTAAATCGTCCTGATCATAAAATTTATCCACAGAAGATTTAAAACTTCCATCTTCATTACATTTTACATATACCATTCCTAGTGCACCTACTTGCGGACGTTTTACCCAATCGATTAGTTTGTCAATCTCTTTTCTGGTGTAGGAAGCACCTCCAGGAACTGCGATACCAACAACTAATTCGGCATCATTAAATACTTTAAATTCTTTATGTTGAGCCACTTCATTAAGCTCTCCGAATTTCATTCCAAAACGAATATCAGGTTTATCATTACCATAGGTTCGCATTGCCTCATCATAGGTCATTCTCGGGAAATCACTGATGTCCTGACCTTTGATATCTTTTATTAAATGACGTGTAAGTCCTTCAAATATATTAAGAATGTCTTCTTGTTCTACAAATGCCATTTCACAATCGATCTGCGTAAATTCTGGCTGTCTATCTGCTCTAAGATCTTCGTCTCTAAAACACTTTACAATCTGAAAGTATTTATCCATTCCACCTACCATCAACAATTGCTTAAATGTCTGCGGTGATTGTGGTAAGGCGTAAAACTGTCCCTCGTTCATACGAGAAGGGACCACAAAATCTCTAGCTCCTTCAGGAGTAGATTTAATAAGATATGGTGTTTCTACTTCCACAAAGTCCTGGTCAGAAAGATAATTGCGAACTTTCATCGCTACTTTGTGTCTAAATAGTAAGCTATTTTTAACAGGGTTACGTCTTATATCCAGATATCTGTACTTCATACGAATATCTTCTCCACCATCCGTTTCATCTTCAATTGTAAATGGAGGAGTATGAGATTCGTTCAATATATTCATTTCTTGAACCAAAATTTCGATATCACCAGTAGGTGTATTTGGATTTTTTGATTCTCGCTCTATAACCGTTCCTTTTACTTGAATAACAAATTCACGTCCTAGTTTTTTAGAACGTTGTAAAAGCTGCTTCTCAGTTCTTTCCTCATCAAAAACCAATTGGGTAATACCATATCTATCTCTAATTACTACCCATGTTAATACTCCTCTATCTTTTACTCTCTGAACCCAACCTGAAAGAGTGACTTCTTTGTTAATATCTGAGGTGCGTAATTCACCACAAGAATGACTTCTGTACATAGCTATTTGTTAAGGCTGCAAAAATAAGAAGTTTAAGATGAAAAATATCTAGTTTTTATAAAAATGAGAATGGAAGCTAAAAAATATCTGATAGTAATTTAATATACGGATTTAACATATTTTTATTATGGTTTTACTGTATAATATATTGATTGTCAATATCTTTTTAACTAACGCGCGTTAGTTTTAACATTTTTTTATAAGAATGTTTTAATAGTTTTAACCGAACTTATAAACAAATCATTATGAAAAAACATTCACTAAGTAGCAAGGGGCTTTTGCTATTCTTGTTTTTTTTTCCGGTCGTTCTGTTTGCACAGGAAACAATAACCGGGAAAGTAACTAACGAAAGTACTGGGGAAGGAGTACCTTTCATCAATATCGTAGAAGATGGAACCAATAATGGAACTGCCAGTGATATTGATGGTAATTTTTCACTTACCGTTAACAATCTTCCTGTAAAACTAAAAGTGTTTGCACTTGGATTTACTACTAAAGTTGTTTCAGTAGAAAGTACTGGATCGATTACTATTCAGGTAGCTGAAGCATTAGAAGCATTAGATGAAATCGTTGTAACGGGTCTTGGGTCTTCGGTAAAAAGAGCAAATTTGGCAAATGCTGTTGCTACAGTATCTGCAGAGGAATTAGTTGGTAATACAGGGCAGCCAACTGTTGATGGAGCTTTATATGGTAAAGTTCCAGGAGTTAATATTACTTCATCTTCTGGAGCACCAGGAGGTGGTTTTGCATTAAGACTTCGTGGTATTACTTCTATTACAGGAGATAATCAGCCACTTTTTGTAATTGACGGAGTGTATTACAATAACGATGAAATTCCAACGGGATTACGAGCTGCTTCTGGAGCGAATCGAGGTAATGAAGAAAATTCCGCAAATAGGCTATCTGATTTGGATCCTAATGATATTGATAAAATAGAAATTTTAAAAGGAGCATCTGCTGCAGCAATTTATGGTCAAAGAGCAAGTGCTGGGGTTATTATAATTACCACAAAACGTGGTACAGGTGGAAGAACTAAAATTAATTTCAGTCAGGATTTAGGAATTACTAAAATTGCTAATCCTTTAGGATTAAGACCTTGGACCGCTCAATCTGTAGAAGATACTTTTGATGCTTCTGAAAGAGCGTTGTTCGAGCAAGCTGTGGCCAATGGCGGATTGATAGATTATGAAGATGAAATCTATGGAGAAACTGGTTTTATTACAGAAACCAGAATCAGTGCTTCAGGAGGTGGAGAAAAGACTAAGTTTTATGTAGGGGGTTCCTTTAGAGATGAAGAAGGAATTATCAAAAACACTGGTTTTGATAGACTTTCGATAAGAGCCAATATTGATCATAAAATATCCAATGTTTTTGACTTTTCGTTAAACTCTAATTATGTAAAAAGTAACAATAGTAGAAGTTTTACTGGTAATGAAAATGAAGGAGGACTTAGTTATGGATATACACTCGCTTTTACCAGACCTTGGATTAATTTATTTCCTGACGCTAATGGAAACTATCCAAATAACCCTAATTATCCTGGGAATCCTCTTTTTGTAAGAGATGTTGCTAGAAATGAAGATGCTACCAATCGTTTTCTACAAGGATATAAATTAAATACAAAGTTATGGACAACCGAAAGGAATCGCCTTCGATTCTTAATTAGTGGAGGTGTTGATTATGTAGCAAACGAAACGTATGTTTATGTGCCAGAAACACATCAAGCCCAAGTAGGAGGGCAAGAGGGTTTCATTGCACAAGGAAAAAACAATATTACCCAATTTAATAATCAGGCTATTTTTATATGGGATCATACTGCTCTTGGTCAGGATTTAAATTTAACTACGCAGGTAGGAACAACTTATATTGATATTGAAAGAAATTTTGTAAATAGTCAAGGTGCTGATCTTAATCCAGGTCAAACCAATGTAGATCAGTCTGTTAACCAAACAATTAATCAGTTTTTAGCAAAGGAAAGAGATTTTGGATATTTCGGGCAAGTAGAAGGTAATTATAAAGATCAAATTATTGCTACTTTAGGATATCGTCTAGATAAATCCACCAGAAACGGTGACCCTAATAAGTTTTTTGGATTTCCAAAAGCTTCATTAGCGGTAAATATTAATAATTTTGATTTCTGGCAATTTGAGCCGATTAGTCAGTTAAAACTAAGAGCAGCTTATGGAGAAACAGGTAATCCAGGAGGTTTTGGAGCTACTTTTACTAGTTTTACTGCTTCTAATGTAGGAGGTAACGGAGGAACTTCTGTTGCGGGTCTTCGAGGAGATCCAAATATAGAACCTGAAACTTCCTCAGAATTTGAAACAGGTTTTGATATTAGCTTTTTAGATAACAAAATCTCATTAGAGGCTACTTATTATAATAGAAAAGTTGATGATCTTATTTTAACAAGACAATTACCTGCGTCCTCAGGATTTACTACTGAAACAACAAACCTTGCCGATATGGTAAATCAAGGGGTAGAACTAGCTTTACAAGCAGATGTTTTGGATAATGATGTTGTTTATTGGAATACTGGAGTTCAGTTTTATTTAAATCGTTCGGAAATTACACGATTAGATGTGCCTCCTTTTGCAGTGCAAGGAGCTGGTTTTGGAACAGGTTTAGGAACTTTCTTTTTAGAAGAAGGACAACCAGTAACGCAACTAGTGGGTAATATTGATGGAACATTAACTCAGGTTGGTAATGTAGAGCCAGATTTCCAAATGGCTTTTAACAATCAGCTTACATTATTCAAACAATTAGATATCTCTTTCTTACTACAATGGAAAGAAGGTGGAGATAACTTAAACTTAACTAGGTTTCTTACAGATTTAGGGCAGACCTCTGAAGATTTAGAAACACCAGAAGGACAAGCTCGATTAGCTTCTCCAGCAAATGCGGTACGTTTTGTGGAGCCAGCTGGTTATGTTAGATTAAGAGAAGCAGCAATATATTATAGATTCCCATCTGATATGATCACAAGCTTTTTAGGAGAGGCAGTAGAAGGTGTAAAGCTAGGAGTGTCTGGTAGGAACATTTTCACGATAACAGATTATAGTAGTTATGATCCTGAAGTATCCGTAAATGGAGGAGCAGGATTGTCGAGTGGAATTGAGGTTACTCCTTTCCCAAGTTCTAGACAATTTTATTTTCACTTAAATGTTAATTTTTAAAAGAAAGAAATCATGAAAAATATCTCAAAAATAACATTCAAAGTGGTCATCGCTGCGATTTTCACAATGATGACATTTACATCTTGTGATTTCGATGAAGTTATTGACCCAAATGGACCGAGTGTAGGTGGTGTAGAAACGGGTGCCTCGCTTGATCAGTTAAATGGTTTGGTGGTAGCTGTTGAGTCTACTTCAAGAAATGGACTAGGTATTGAAACGACTGCTTCAGGTACAATGGCAAGAGAATTGTATTTATTCGATGCCGACCCTAGAAATACAGGAGATCTTCTTGGTAAAAATGGAATAGGATTAGATAATAATTCATTTTATAGTACAGCTCAATGGAATGGTAGCTATAGATGTATTAAAAATGCCAATGTTTTAATTACAGCGGTTATGAATACCGAAGTTATTACTGATACAGAAAGACAAGGATATCTAGGGTTTGCTAAAACTTTTATAGCATATGAACTTATCCAGATTTTAAAATCGTACAATATTGCAAGAATCGATGTTGCTGATCCAGATAATTTAGGACCAGTATTAGAATTTGGACCTGCTATGACAGCTGTTAGAGCATTGTTAGATGAAGCTGAAACGAACCTTGGTAATGCAGGTAGCGAATTTAGTTTTCCGCTTAGCAGTGGTTTTGATGGGTTTACTACGCCTTCGACATTTTTACAGTTTAATAGAGCTGTAGCAGCTCTTGCAGCAGTGTATGATGGAGATGGCTCTGGCGCTTTAACAGATTTAGGAGCGTCATATTTTGATTTAACAGCGGATTTAACGTTAGGGCCAAAACATATATTTAGTTTAGGTGGTGGTGATCAAGCGAATCCAGTTTTTAGAATACCTTCTTTATCTGCTGCAGAGCCGAATAATGGAGACCAGATTATCGTACATGATAGCTGGGTGAATGATGCTGAAGCTGGTGATACTAGAGTTACTACAAAAACGGCCACAAGACCAAACCCAACGTCTCAGGATGATCTCAATGGAACAAACGAAACGAGATTATATGCTTCTAATGTAAGCTCCATTGACATTCTTAGAAATGAAGAGTTAATCCTGTTATATGCTGAAGCTAGTATTTTAGCAAATAACTTACAAGATGCAGAAGATGCTTTAAATGTAGTAAGGAATGCAGCAGGTTTAGCAGATTATAGTGGAGCTCAAACATCTGCCGATTTAACTACTGAAATGTTAAATCAAAGAAGATATTCTCTTTGGGCAGAAAATCATAGAATGTTTGACTTAAGGAGGTACAATTTATCTAATACATTACCGATTGATAGAACAGGAGATCAGATTTTTAATATGTTCCCTATTCCTTTATCGGAAAACCAATAGTGTTTTTATCTAACATAATAATAAAAACGCCGCAGATCTGCGGCGTTTTTTTATAGATTCAAAATCATCAATATGCTTTCTATTTTTCTTATATTTTATTCACTTTCTGTATGATTCTTTTACCAGAAAAATCTGTGATTTCCATTAAATAAAAACCACTTGGTAAATCGGATAAGTCATATTCTAATTGACTATTCGTAGATTTAAAAATTGCTTTTCCAGAAACATCATACAAACGAATTCCTGAAGGAGCGGTAGTAAACGATACGGTATTGATTACAGGATTAGGATAGAATACAATGGTGTTTAATACGACTTCTTCCACTGATAGTATTTCTGATTCACCAACTTCTCTTACCACACTAACTTTATTACTTTGTGATATAAACAGGTCTCCATTTCTATTAAACAAAAGATAGTTAGAATCATCCAGTCCTCCAATAATATCTGTTGTGCTACCGTCATTTTGGTTATATTTCACAATTTTTACAGTAGCAGATGGTCCGTTACCTACTTGTTCGTCGAAATAAACAAAATCATTAGAATCTACAGCGACAGAACGAATCCCAACAATTCCGGTTAATAGTGTTGTGCTCGATCCATCAGGCGAGATTTTGATTAATTTACGGTCGTTACGATCTGCAACAAAAAGATTTCCACTACGATCAAATGCGATTCCTTCTGGAGAGAATAATCCAGTAGTGTATTCGGAAACTGATCCAGCAGGTGTTATTTTAAGAATATTTCCACTAAAATTACTTACATATAAATTTCCAGCAGTGTCAAACTTTACATCCCATGGAGAGCTAATCCCATCAGAAGAACTTAGAAATTGTGATTGTTGTGCATTGGTATCAAAAGTTAAAACCTGACTTAAAAACGACTCTGCCACATAAAGGTTGTTATTCTGGTCAAAAGAAATTCCGTTGTTATTAAAACCTGTAGAAGCAAACTCTGTGGTTGTTTCTATATCCGTTGCTTTAAAAATTTTCCCGGTAGTATGTTCAGCGATAAATAAATTTTGATCTCCATCAAAGGCTAGACCTCTCGGAGAGTTTAACCCAGTTACATAATCCTCAATTACAAAAGCAGGACCTTCTACAGTTACGGTGGTACTACATGTGTTTATATTACCTGCAATATCTGTAACAGTTAAGGTAACTATTTGTTCTCCAATATCAGCACTAGTAAAATTCGTTTTATCAATGGCTATATTTTGAATGCCACAATTATCCGAGGAGTTCTCATTTATATCTTGTGCGGATATGTTTGCTAAACCAGAATCATCTAATTGAATACTAAAAGGAGCAATACAATTGGCAGTAGGAAGCATTTCATCAATTACAGTAACTGTTGCTAATGTCATATCAGAATTTCCAGAAGTATCAGTTACGGTAAGAGTAACTGTATTATCACCAATATTAGAACAATCAAAACTATTAGGAGAAACAGTAATTGAGTCTATGGTACAATCATCAGCAGATCCATTGTTGATATCAGTTGCTGTAATAGTAATAGTTCCATTATCATCAAGTTGTACAGTAATATCATTTGCTTGCGCTATCGGATCAATTGTATCCTGAACCGTAACTACTGCAGTGTTAGAATCAGAATTACCGTTTACATCTGTTACGGTTAAGGTTACTGTGTTTTCTCCTACATTAGTACAATTGAAAGTATCAGGCGATACTGTAATGGAAGAGATGCTACAATTATCAGAAGATCCATCGTTGATATCGCTAGCAACAATACTTGCCATACCACTATTATCTAAAGAGACAGAAATATTTTTAGTAACTACTGTAGGGTTTATAACATCCTGTACAGTAACTATAGCAGTCATTTCGCTAAAGTTATTACTTGTATCTGTTGCGGTCAGTGTAACAGTGTTTTCTCCGACATTCGAGCAATCAAAAGTGTTTGGAGTAACGGTTAGACTTAGATTACAATTATCTGAAGATCCATCATTAATATCGTTTCCTGTAATACTTACTGAACCATTCTCATCAAGTGCTACAGTAATATCTTTTGCTTGCGCTACTGGATTTGTATTATCTTCTACTGTTACAAGTGCTGTTGTCGAATCACTATTTCCAGCAATATCTGTTACAGTCATTGTTACTGTATTTGCTCCTAAGTCAGAACAGGTTAATACACTAGGAGACACTGTAATTGAATCAATAGCACAATCATCTGTAGAACCATTATCAATAGCAGTAGGATCTAAAACAATAAAACCGTTAGTGCCTAGTTGTACGGTAATATCCTGAGCCACAGGTGTTGGATCGGTAGTATCTTCTGTTGTGCTAATAAAGTCACGACTTGAGTATCTACTTTTATCATCAGAAGCACACACGGCTCTTACAAATATTCTGTAAGTGGTGTTAGGATTTAAATCATTTAACGTAAATGGGTTTGTATTTGCTGCATAAATAACTTCGTCTGATGTACCAATACGAGTAACTGAAACCTCCCAAGAAGTTTCAGAACCATTTGAGGTCCATCCAATGGTTCCAGAAGAACAAGTTTCATTAGTAATTGTCAATGAAGTTGGTATCTGACATGTAGCTATGGTTCTAAAATCATAAGTAATCCATTTACTAAAACCATCTGTATCACAATTAGATCTTACATATAGTGTGTAATCGGTATCTTTAATAAGTCCATTAACACTATAAGTTGTAGAAGTGATCACATCACCAGAAACTGGTTCTGGATCATTGAATAAAACAACGGTTGCCTCCCAGCTAGTTTCTGAATCACCAGCTTGCCAGGAGAAGTCTGCACTGTCCAATGTGATATCTGTACTGTTAATATTTATAGGAGAAGGACATGTTTCAAGCGTTGTAAAAAATACTTGAGGAGAGTAGTCACTATCAGAAGTAGTACAATTAGATCGAATAGCAATACTATAATTAGTGTCTTGATCTAAATTTGTTAGAGTAAACGGATTTGAATTTGCCGATATCACTTCTCTTGAAGAATTATCTCGATTGATAACCAAAATATCCCAAGAGGTTTCAGAACCTGCATTTGTCCAACTTACGTCTACCGTCGATGGAGTCAAGCTATTCGTATCAATATCTAAATTTGATGGGATTCTACAGTTTGGAAATTGATAAGTAAAAGTATACTGTGTACCTTCTCCAGGGTACTCGGACGTAGATATATTGTCATCAGAAACTGTAGAGCTAACAGAGCTTGGAGATCCTGGTGTAACACTAATAAAACTAATTTGATCTGAAAATTCTGTATTCAACCCGATACTTGTAGATTGATTTTCAGTAGAATTATTTGGCCCATATAAAAAAGTAATATTATTTGTGGTCTCTTCGAAGATTATTCTGAAGCTAACTTCAGAACTTGTATTCGAAGGAAATTGACTTGTCCAAAGTACTTTTTCCCATTCAATCGTAAATGTTCTAAAAGGAGCTGTTCCCGATAACAGTGTTTTTCTTTTAGCAATAGTATTATCATTTGCAACAGTCATTTGGTTGTCCCATAAAGGAGCAATAATTGCTGTTGTACCAGATTCATTTTGTTGTCCAAGATCAGATAGTTCATTAGGTTGAGGTTCACTAGTTCCACCCAGACTGACCTCTCCGTTATTTTTAAATATTAAGCGGTCTATTTTTTGACCAGCATATTCAAAATCAAAAGGTATGCTAAGTGAACTAAAAGTGTTACGGCTTAGTACAGTTTCATCGGCTCCAACTAATGGGGCATAGGAAGCAGTACTTTCAGAAAAGGTATAATAATTTTCGATTTGAGCTTTTGTGGTATTCCAACACAAGAGCGTTAAAAGTATTCCAAGGTAAAAATAGTTTTGTTTCATAAAGTGTTATTTGTTTTCTGTTTTCATCGTAATTAGATATACATTTTTTGAAGAAGTGTATCTATTTACTTTTTGAATTAATGCAAAAAAGTAAATAGATAACAAAATGTATCCAGATTAATATTGTTTGTTTAGAATTTGTAAGTAGGAAAATTAGTTTTTCAAGTATATTTATGATTTAGGGTTTATAATAGATTCGGGTTTTTCGAGCGCGAAATTAACATTAAATTATAAATGGTCAAAATAAGAAGAGGTTAGTTAACAGTTGTTTAAGCAAAAAAAACGCCACAGAAATGTGGCGTTTTTTAGTACAATTAAGATGCGAATTAAGTGGCTGATGGTATCGGCATTTCGCCACTTTCATCACTTTCTAATTCTTCTTTTTCTTCCTGATTAAGTATTGGTGTAGTGCTTCTTTTTTTACTGAGCCAAACTTTTACCTTGTGTACTATAAAGAATAAACATGGCACTATGATCAGTGTTAGGAAGGTTGCTATAATTAATCCATAGATTACTGCCCAGGCAAGAGGTCCCCAGAAAATCACATTATCACCACCAATATAAATTTTAGGGTCAAAATTGGCGAATAAGGAGAAGAAATCTATATTAAATCCAACTGCTAATGGAATCAGACCTAATACGGTTGTAATAGCAGTAAGAATTACTGGTCTTAGACGTGCTCTTCCTCCTTTTACGATTAGTTTCATTACCTCATCATTATCAAGATGTTCGTTTTCTGGAATATTGAGTTCTACCTTTTTACGATCAATTAATAATTGCGTATAATCCAATAATACCACACCATTATTTACTACAATTCCTGCGAGTGATATGATTCCCATCATGGTCATCATGATTACGAATGCTGCTCCAGTGATCAGAATTCCACCAAATACTCCAATAAAGCTTAAGAAGATAGCAATCATGATAATAGTAGGTTTAGAAATAGAACTAAACTGGAAAATAAGGATCAACATAATAAGTCCTAATCCCGCAAAAAAGGCTCCCATTAAAAACTCCATTTGCTTGTTTTGCTCTTCGATCTGTCCTGTATAATTGATTTTAACACTGTTCGGTTTATCTTTAAAACTCGCCATCTCAGTTTCTATTTGTGCTACAATAGCTCCAGCATCAGTGTAACCAGGTTGTAATCCTGAATATACAGTTACCACTCTTTTGGTATCACGATGTTTGATCGCACTAAATGAAGACGTATTCTTTTTAGAAGCTACCGCAGAAACTGGAATCTCTTTCAATCTTCCTGTTGCTTGATCTCTAAATGTGATATTCTGATTAAATAAAGCACTAGTATTGTAGCGATCATTTTTATCAAAACGGACATAGATATCATAGTCTTCTCCATCTTTTTTATACACTCCGGCTTTCTCACCAAAAATAGAACGACGTAATTGATTTCCAACCTGTCCGGCAGCAACTCCTAATTCACCTGCTTTTTGGCGATCAACAGCTACCTGCATAGCAGGTTTCCCTTTGTTAACATCAATCTTTAGTTCTTCGATACCAGGAATGTTCTTTTCATTGATGAAATTTCTCATACGTTCTGCTACGTTGATCAACTCATCATAGTCTTTTCCTTCGATTTCGATGTTTATGGGATATCCAGCTGGCGGACCTACGGCATCTTTTTCTACAGAAATGGCAACACCTGGATAGATTCCTTTCAATGCTTTTTGTACTTTGAATCGTAATTCTTCAGAGTCTTTTCCTTTTCTGAATTTAAACTCTCTCATAGCGGCAATGATCTTACCACGATGAGGCATTTCTGCACTACTACCACCATCTGTTTGTGGATTTCCTGCTCCTTCACCTACCTGTGATACGGCAGCTTCTACCAAGAAGTTGTGATCTTCGCCTTCGATATATTCTTCATCATTAATAATAGCGTATACACGATTTTCAATTTCCTTGGTAATTTTATTCGTTTTTTCGATATCCGTTCCTTGTGGATATTCGATATATACTATAATTTGATTGGGTGTATTATCTGGGAAGAATTCTACCTTGGTTCGCTGACTTCCAACAGAAGCACCAAATGCTCCAAATACCACAAATAATAATAGGAATGTTCCGAAGACAAATGCATAGGTTCTCCATCCTCTTAAGGCAAAAGAAAGAAAACGTTGGTAGGTATTTTCTAACCAAGTTAAAATCCTTGTTTGGAAAAAAGTAGCCATTCTTTTTAATAGATACTTATAGATCCAGAACATAATCGCGGTAAAGATCATTAAAGTTCCAAGTCCTCTTACTGGTCCACCAACAATCATGATAAATATTCCAAATCCACCAAGAATCAAACTTAAGCGAATTAGTTGTTTTACAGTCAATTCTCTTTCGCCTATATCCATAAATTTAGAAACGAGCATGGAATTGAAGAATATTGCTACGAAAAGTGAGGATCCTAATACGACAGATAAGGTTTTCGGGAAATAAATCATAAACTGCCCCATAACACCAGGCCATAGACCTAATGGTACGAACGCCGCAACAGTGGTTAATGTAGAGATTATAATCGGGAAGGCGATTTCACCAATTCCTTTTTTGGCAGCTTCAATACGAGACATACCTTCTTCTTCCATCAAACGATATACATTTTCTACTACCACAATACCATTATCTACCAGCATTCCTAGTCCCATAATCAGTGCAAAAAGGATCATGGTATTCATAGTGAACCCCATTAATGACAGAATCATAAAAGACATAAACATAGTCATTGGTATAGCAAAACCAACGAATAATGCATTTCTAAATCCTAAGAAAAACATTAAAACCCCTACAACCAGAATAATCCCGAAAATGATATTGTTTACCAAATCGTCTACCTGATTAATCGTTTTGGATGATTGATCGTTGGCAATACTGATATTTAGATCTGTTGGGAATACATTTTCCTGCGCATCAGCTACTATCACTCTTATTTGATCAGCAGCTTCTACCATGTTTTTCCCAGAGCGTTTTTTTACCTCTAGCATTACTACATTATCACCAAACTCTCTAGCATAGGTAGTTTTGTCTTCCTCTTTAAAAGTAACTTTGGCAATATCTCTAAGGTAGACAGCTCCATCCTGAGATTTTACCACAAAATTGTCTAGTTCTGAAGGTTGATCTATTTCACCAAGAATTCTGATAGTTCTTCGCTGTCCACTGGTAATCATATTTCCTGCAGACATAGTGATATTACCATTTCTAATGCTATTCAGGACATCATCAAAGCTCACCTTTGCTGCCATCATTTTATAGATATCTACAGCTACTTCTACTTCTTTTTCCTGCGCACCTCGGATATCTACTCCTTTGATCTCTTTTAGGTCTTCAATCTCATCCTCTAGGTATTCTCCAAATTGTTTTAACTTATCTACGGGATAGTCTCCAGTAATGTTAATGTTCATAATTGGAGTTTCCTCTGAGATACTTAAGTCGAAAACATTAGGTTCTACCTTGGCACCATTAAAGGTTGGCCAATCTTCATTAGATTTTTCAGAGTCTACTTCATCTTTTACCTTTTGTTTAGCTTCCGCAACCGTAAATTTCTCTTCAAATTCTACGGTGATGATTCCATAATCCTCTTGCGAGGTGGATACGATTTCTACCACACCTCCAAGGTTCTTTAGCTTATCTTCTAGCGGATCGACAATTAATCGCTCTATATCTTCCGAGGTATTTCCTGGATATGGAACGCTAATGTATATTTTAGTTTCATTAATTTCTGGGAAATTCTCTCTTGGCATCGAGAAATATGCCGATAACCCTAGAACGAAGAAAATCGCCATCATCACATAGATGGTTGTTGGGTTGTCAATGGCCCAAGACGCTAATCTAAATTCTTTATCTACTTTTTTCTTATTTACTTCCATAAGATGTTAGTTTATAATTTCTACTTTCTGACCATCCTTAACACTTCTTGCTCCTTCACTAATGATATCATCCCCATTCGCGATCCCTTCAAGAATTTCGATATAATCTCCTTGAGTTTTTCCTGTTTTTACGATAGTACGTTTTGCTTCGGCGATGTTTTTTGCATCTTTTCCAGAAGTTACATAAGCATACTGATCTCCCTCTGCATTTTCTGAGATAATACTTTGTGGAATTAAAATCGCTTTTTCGCTTGTGTAATCGTTGATCTGAACTTTGGCAGTAAGATTAGGTTTGATAATCCCATCTTTATTAGGAACTGCCACTTCTACTGTAAACGAACGGTTATTTGGATTGATGTAGTTTCCTACCTGACGAATTTTTGTATCGATCGTTTTTCCTAAAACTGGAAAATGTACTTTCGTTTCTTTTCCTTTCACAATACTAGAAATATAACTTTCTGGAACTTCTACTTCTATATACATATCGTCTAGGTTTACAATACGGATCAATTGTGATTGTCCAGGAGCAACCACACTTCCTTGCTCGGTAATTACATCATCTACAATTCCTGAGAATGGAGCCGTTACGGTAGCTTTTGCTAATTGACGTTTCATTTGATCTACACCATTCTTCGAAGACTCATAGTTTGTTTTAGCTTGAAGGTACTGAATCTCGGAACCTATTTTTTGCTCCCACAACTTTTTCTGACGTTCATAGGTTGTTTTAGCTAATTCTGCTTGCACTTCCATTTGTGCTACTTGTTGGCTAAGACCTCCATCATCAATTCTTGCAAGAACCTGACCTTTGGAAACTCTTTGTCCTTCTTTAACTAAAACTCTAACCAGTGTTCCCGCAGCTTCTGGATATAGTACAATGTTCTTTTTAGTTTCTACACTTCCTTGTAACTCTAAATAGTGGTTAAATAAAGTGTCTTTGGCAGTAATGGTTGTTACTAAAGGTAATTTTTTGATGCTGTCTAAGGATGCAATAGCTTCATCTAATTGCTTTAGTTTGTTTGCGATTTCCTGCTGTTCTGCTACGATTTCACCTCGTTTGGCTCTAATGGCAGTTAAATCTCCGTCTTCGATAACTTTTTCTATAGACGTTCCATCTTTTTGTCCACAAGAGGCAATAAGAAGGGATACTGAGAATATGATAAGTATTTTTTTCATGAGTATGTCTAGTTATTTGGTGTATTAAGTATTGTTTCTAGTTTGGCTTTATTGTTTATAATAGTAAGCATCGCTTGTAGTACTTCTTGTTGTACACTGTATAATTGTAATTGTGCTTGCCTTAATTCAAAACTTGAAGCCAATCCTTCGGTATATTTGATTTGATTTTTATTTTCTATTCTTTCTGCTAAAGAAAGATTCTGTTTTGATGTTTCATACGTTTCTAAAGAAAGTTGATAATCGCTTACTGTAGAATTGTACTGAAGCTGGATTTGTTGTTGTGCTTCAATAAAAGATGTATTTGCTTGCTCAAAAGCAATTCTCGCTCTTTGTGTTTTAGCACTTCTTCCCAAAGAACTGAAAATTGGAATGTTTAGGCTAACTCCCAAAATCGAAGATTGAAACCAGCGCTGATCATTTTCTAAAAATGTAAATGAATCACTATTTGCTTGTGTACCATAATTTACAAAAGCCGATAATGTTGGTAAAGCTCTACTTTTTTCTAATTTAAGTTCCAATCTTCGCTGTTCAGTTAACAGATATCCTAATCGGTAATCGATATTGTTTTCAATAACAAATGGTTTTAAACCAACAGAATTGTCTATGTTTTTAGTTGTTAGACTATCCAAATTATCTGACAATACTGTATTAGAATCTACATCAACTCCGATAGTAAGATTAAACATTTGCAAAGCTATTTTTGCTAGCCTTTCTGCATTGTTCAACTGATTTGTAATTTGTAATAAGGTAATCTGAAGTTGTTCTACATCTTCTTCTTCGGCTAGACCGTTTTCAAATACCTTTTTTCTTTCTTCATAATTCTTTTCTAAAGCAGCTTTGTTATTCTGTAGAATCTTTACACTTTCATTAGATACCAAGACACTTCCGTAAGCGTTGATCACACTTTCACGAACATTAAGTTGGGTTTTCTCTTGTGAATCATTGCTGTATTGTAAAAAGCTTTTGGCAGCCTCTAAGCCTACAAGGTATGACCCATCAAAAAGTAATTGCGATAAGGTAGCACTTGCAGTAAGTTGTTGTTTGGTTCCAAATACAACTGGAATAAAACCTTCCAAAGGATCTGGAGAACCGTTAGCGGTTAAATCAAAGAATTCTTCTACAGTATTAATGGTACTTTCTCTATTGTCAAAAGCGGAAGCTGGTAATAAAGAAACCGGTTGCTTTAATTGATTTTGGTAATCAATAGCTGCATTAATTTGTGGTAAACCGGTCGCGGTTGTTTCCCATTTCTGTTTAAGAGCTTTAGCTACATCACGTCTGGCATTGATGGATTGATAACTATTTTCCAAAGCAAACTCTATAGCTTCATCTAAGCTAAATGAATATTGTGAAGAAGCAGGAGTCTGCTGCGCAAAAGAAAATGTTATGAATAAGCTAAAGAAACATAAGGACCAAAGGTTGTTTCTCATAATTTATGGTTGTTTTAATAGATTGTTTAAAATTTTTAAGCCTTTTTCGGTGGCAATACCACGGATATGATATTCTAAGTAATCAGTCATTAATTTAGCAACTGGAAATTTATGGATGGGGAACATCTCTTGATCTTTGATGCCTGTCATTCCCATAAAATAAAGTCTTGAAATAATTTCTACGTCGATATTATCTCTGTAAACTCCAATTTGCTTACCTCTTTCTAAATTATCGATTACGCATTCCTGCATTGTATCAAACTGTCTAATTTTAAGGCTACTATGAATTTTTGGATAGTATTTCTGAAGTTGATATTGAGGAGATGTTTTTTCACCTTTTAGATGATGCATTACAAAAGCCTTGATAGCATATAATTCCTCAATTGGCTCTTTATTTTCTTCTAAAATAGCATCGATTCCATCGCTAACCGTACAGAATAAATGGTCGGTTGTAGCTTCTACCAACTTAGTTTTATTCTGAAAGTGCGCATAGATGGTTTTCTTAGAAATTCCCATTTCCGAAGCAAGATCATCCATTGTAACGCTCTTAAAACCTAAGTTTAAGAACATGTCATTCGCTTTTTCTATTATTTTTTCCTTCATATTGGGGTTTACTTAATTACAGTGCAAATGTACACGAGGAAACTTTAAAAACATTAAAAGTTTCCTAAGTTTCACAATTTTTTAACACTGATCTAACACGAATCGTCATTTTAGAGGGTTGAACTGTGGCCATCGTGTAGATTTTTTTTAAATAGAACGAAAAAGGCTGCCCAATTTGGACAGCCTTTTTAACAAGATCTTAGTTCTTAATTAATTATAAAGCTTTTTTCGGAATCTAGTATAAGCTCTGAAACTTCCGTTAGAAGATTGGTCACGTACTACGCGCAGTCGTCTTCCGTATCTTCTTTCAGGACTAAAAGGAGGCCAGCTTGGATCTACAATATGCACAGTCCAGTAGCTGGAATTCCATATACCATTTTCAAGCTCTACTTCTTTTCTTAGCTGCCATGTATCAATATATCTGTAGAATTTTACAGTAGTTTGTCCGCAAATGACATTTGTCCAGGTAAAAGCTTCGTTTAATTTTCTCCAGTTACCTCCAAATACCGATTGTCTGGTATTATTAGTCCAGGTTTGTGAGTCACAGAATTCTATATAATCAGGGTTTGAATTCAAAGGAACCTGACAACGTTGGCTTCTAAAGGTGTTCTCAGATTCATTATAACAACTACTGCTTTTTTCAAAGATTTCTTCATAGTTATTATCCAGGATCTCTACCTTTTTTAAAGAAGAGTCCATTGTTCTACCAGATTCTTGGAAAGCATCGTAACCAGCTGCTTTAGCTAATGCTTCAGGAATCGCTACATCTTGGTCAGTGAGTTCTATAAATAATTCGAAAGGAGAATGATTTTCCATTTCTATCATCAGTTCCTCGTTTTTTAAAAGGTCATAATCATACAGTTTAATAAGTTGAAATATTTCATACTCATTATCATTTTCATCACCAATTTCAAAGAGTTTTACATCCAATCCATTTTTCTGTATATGAGCAATTTCTCTTGATTTTGGAAGTGTATCATCATTAAGTTCTCCAATTAGATCCTGTTCCGAACTGGATTCAGATTGTGGTTTCTCACAAGAATATGAAATAATCATTGTGAGCATTAGGGCTAAAGTTTTAAAAGTGATTTTTTTCATGTGTAAATGGTTTATTTTGTTTACAACAAAGCTATTTTGAGTATAATTTTTGGATGTCCGAAAACTTTTACATTCAAAATATTAGGACATATTTAATGTGTATAGGATCTCTATTTCAAGAATTGTTTTTTTAATTTTTATTATACCTTAGCACAAAAATTCATTCAGTGCATACCATTTCCGATTACCAAAAATATTTTTTAGATTATTTATCAGAGAATACGATACAAAAAGAACCTAAGAATCTCTATGAACCTATTTCTTATATACTAACATTAGGAGGTAAAAGACTTAGGCCTGTTTTGGTATTGATGAGCTGCGAAATTTTTGGAGGTTCCTACGAAAAAGCTTTAGATGCAGCTTTGGCGATAGAGGTTTTTCATAATTTTTCTTTAGTGCATGATGATATCATGGATGATGCTCCGTTGAGAAGAGGAAAAGAAACGGTTCATGAAAAATGGGATGTAAATACGGGAATTCTTTCTGGCGATGCCATGTTGATCAATGCATATCAACTTTTCGAAAATTATGAAGGAGATATTTTTAGACAGTTAGCTCAGTTGTTTTCAAAAACAGCAATTGAAGTTTGTGAAGGACAGCAGTATGATATTGATTTCGAAACACGAGATGATGTTACTATTCCTGAGTATTTAAAAATGATTGAATATAAGACAGCAGTTTTAGTTGCGGCGGCTATGAAAATGGGAGCTATTATAGCTGAAGCTTCTGACACTTGTAGATCATCTGTTTATGATTTTGGACGATTATTAGGAATTGCATTTCAATTACAAGATGATTATTTGGATGCTTTTGGAGATCCAGAGACTTTTGGAAAACAAGTAGGGGGAGATATTATTGAGAATAAAAAAACCTTTTTGTATTTGAAAGCGATAGAAAAAGGGGATGATAGTCTAAAGAAACAATTAGAAGGGTTGTTTTCATTGCATCCAGAAAATCCTTCAGAAAAGATTCAAACAGTTAAAGGGATTTTTGAAACAACTGGTGCTAAGGAAAGTACAAGACAGGAAATTGAGAAATACACCAAAATTGCTTTTGATGTGTTAGAAGGTTTGTCAATTTCGGATGACAAAAAGAAAGTCTTGGAGACTTTTGGTAAACAGCTAATGAATAGAACTGTATAAATAGAAAGACCTGATCAGAAAATCAGGTCCACGCTTGGTTTGAGGCAAAAAAACACTGCGTAATAAGGTTAATAAAATTCTAATAGGTAAAAGTTTTATTAACTCCTTTTATTTTTAGTAATCTTGATCGAGTCAAAAGTAAAATCAGAGTTCGCCGTAAAGTTTTCTCCAGTTTTTACATTCATAAACTTCCACTGATATCCTTTTTCTGTTTCTTGCACATCAGATCTAGCTATAGAGGATATAGGAACACCAAGATAGTTTTGGATAATAGTATTGATTTTTGTGTTTATTTCTCCGCTAACATTATTTTGTGATGATGCTTGGGTAGCTATATTCTTAGAAGTAGTTACTTTTACTTCTTTAGTTTTTAGTGTTTCTTTAGAACCTGAACAGCTTACTGCTGCAAATCCTAAGAAAACTATAAGTAGTTTTGCTTTCATAATGAGTTTGTTTCTTGTACAAATGTATTGTTAAACCATATTTTTTTTACGGTTTAAGTGTGTTTTAAAAATGAAAAATTAGATAATTTGTTGGATTCATCGATGAAATGCAAACGCTAAAGAGTAAAAAAAGAAGTAATTGTTAATTGTATTAAAGTGAAGATGTTTACGAGGCTTTTATTGATAGTAATTATCCATGTTGGTTATGGTCAAGATAAATTTGATCAGGTTAATGATCGTTATGAAATTTTTTTAGAAAGAATTAATGTAAAGGATACCTTGTTAAAGAATAGAACGAAATATTATAAATGTGGGGAGGATATATCTGGTAGAATTGAATATTATTATGAGAAGGAGGAGTTAAAATTGATGATGCATATCTATAAACAAGGTTTTGGAAATAATTCGTTTTTGGAGAATTATTTTATTCAAAACGATTCATTGCAGCTTAAAACCGTAATATCAGAAGAGATTTTTTTTAATACACTTTATAAAGAGAGTAGTCAAGGAGTTTCTTCTACTAGTGTTGAAAAAGTTATAGAAATTACCGAGCAACGAATGCTTTTTAAAGATGATGATGTTCCAGCTTGTATTGAAAGAAAGCATGGAGCAATACTTTCAGAGTGGGACCAAGGATATTTCGACTCCTTAGCATTTGATAAAGGAGTTTGTATTGAAAATAAGGAAGATATCTTATATAAATACCGTTTACTTAGAAAAGCAGAAAAAAAACTAGAGAGTTATTCGAATAGAAAGCCCAAATGTATTTTTCATCTTTGGTAAAATGAGTAGCTAAAAGTCCGAAACCTGTGTGTTTTCCTTTTTATTATTCTTCTCTATTTTAACAGAACTAAATTTTAGGTCCGAAAACCCTTTGAAACTACTTCCATTTCTAACATTTAGAAATTTCCAGTAATAGCCATTATCCGTCTTAGTGATTGGAGATATGGCTATAGAAGAAATAGAAACACCGAGATGACTTTCGATAATCGTATTTATTTTCTTCTGAATTTTTGGATCGTTAACTTCTCCTGTTTTAACAGATTTATCTTTTTTTACAAAATAAGGATTGTTATCAGGATCGAAATTAGAAGTGGCTACTTTTTTGTTACTAGAACAAGACGACAGTGCTATTGCCACTAAAAGCGTTAGAGTTAAGTTTTTCATGATGTTTTTGGGGTCTTATTATTTAATTATCATAAAATTACTAAAAGAAATGCAGATTTGATCTTATAAGGCCTAATATTAGATAATAAGTAGTTTTTCTAGATAAACTACCAGATTTTTGCAGCAAATAGCGGGAATTTTTAAA
Source organism: uncultured Aquimarina sp. (assembly GCF_947492115.1). NCBI lineage: Bacteria > Pseudomonadati > Bacteroidota > Flavobacteriia > Flavobacteriales > Flavobacteriaceae > Aquimarina > uncultured Aquimarina sp. Next base: position 562,074 of record NZ_CANLMM010000002.1, on the reverse strand, counting down.
AGAACACTCTCACAAAAGGAGCATAAGCACTTGCATAGATACTTTTGTTTTCGTCATATAAAACATCATATCTGAGTCCAACACTTACAAAACCAATCCTATATCCTGCACCTATAAAAAGAGCTGGATACCAATAATCATCACTGAAATCTTCTCCGTCAATTTCGAAATTTCTGCTTACACCCATTTGTTCAAACTCAGCAGATAGTTGTAAAGAAGGAAAAGGGTTGTATAATGTAATAAGACTTGCACCATAATTTGTAGCAGTAAAATTTCGAGAATCTGTATAACCGAAGTTGAGTCCAAATCCCGCACTGAACTGATTATTAAAATCATACACTGCAGAAGGTGCTAAAATACCATTAAACGTATCATCGGTAAAACCAATACCAATATTTCCACCAATTCTAACTTTGGACCAAAAATTATTATCCTGAGCATAACATTCTTGTAAGGAAAGGAAAATTGATAATACTAATACGGAAATTTTGATTTTATGAATAAGAATTAGTTTCATTGTTAAAATTGTAAAAAAATGTTACAATAAATATATATAATTCGATACTCATTATACTGTAATTGTTGTATTTTTGTGATGTTTTATAATAAAAAGACGGTTGAATACTTACATATGGATAAATATTCATTTTTGAATGCGGCTAATACCGCATTTTTTGCAGACTTATATGATCAATATCTGCAAAGCCCAGATAGCGTAGAGCCAAGCTGGAGAGCATTTTTTCAGGGATTTGATTTTGGTATGGAAAGTGCCGATGGTGCTGGAGAAACAATTTATATCGAAAAAGAATCCGGTGATACTGTTGCAGTTCCAGAAAATGTTCAAAAAGAGTTTCAGGTAATTAGATTAATCGATGGCTACAGAACAAGAGGTCATCTTTTTACCAAAACGAACCCAGTTAGAGAGCGCAGAAAATACACACCTACATTAGCATTAGAAAATTTTGGTTTAAGTCAAGCTGATCTCAATACTACCTTTAACGCAGGTGAGATAATTGGTATCGGACCGAACACTTTGAGCAATATCATTGTTCATTTAGAACAAATATATTGTGATGCAATAGGGATCGAGTATATGTATATTCGTAATCCTGAGGAACGTGCTTGGATACAAAGTCGTGTAAATTTTAATACCAACAGAACGAAGTTTACTAACGATCAGAAAAAGCATATTCTTAAGAAGCTTAATCAGGCTGTTTCGTTTGAAAGTTTCTTGCATACTAAGTACGTTGGTCAGAAACGTTTTTCACTAGAAGGAGGAGAGTCTTTAATCCCTGCGTTAGATGCCTTGGTTGAAAAAGCAGCCGATATGGGAGTTAAAGAGTTTGTGATGGGAATGGCACATAGAGGTCGTTTGAGTACACTTACCAATATTTTCGGAAAAAGCCCAAAAGATATCTTTAGTGAGTTTGATGGTAAGGATTATGAAGAAGCGATCTTTGATGGTGATGTGAAATATCACTTAGGATGGACCTCTAAGAGAGAAACGGATTCAGGGAAAGCTATTAATATGAATATAGCACCAAATCCATCCCACCTAGAAACTGTTGGTGCTGTGGTAGAAGGAATCACAAGAGCAAAACAAGATAGACATTATAAAGAAGATATATCTCAGGTATTACCAATTGTAGTGCATGGAGATGCCGCTATTGCAGGGCAAGGTTTGGTATACGAAATTGTTCAAATGGCGCAATTAGACGGATACAAGACTGGTGGTACAATCCATATTGTAGTAAATAATCAAATCGGTTTTACTACCAATTATTTAGATGCGCGTTCTTCTACATATTGTACAGATGTAGGTAAAGTTACACTTTCTCCTGTACTTCATGTAAATTCAGATGATGCCGAAGCAGTAGTTCATGCTACTAATTTTGCTTTGGATTTTAGAATGAATTTTGGACGTGATGTATTTATCGATTTATTAGGATATCGAAAATATGGTCATAATGAAGGAGATGAACCACGTTTTACACAACCTAAGTTGTATAAAGCAATTGCTAAGCATAAAAACCCAAGAGATATTTATGCAGCAAAATTAATCGCGGATGGCATTATAAACAATGACTATGTAGCGGAATTGGAAAAGGAGTATAAAGCATCACTGGAAGAAGAGTTAGAAGATTCTCGTAAGCAGGATAAAACTATTATCACGCCATTCATGCAAGATGAATGGGCAGGTTTTACGAGAGTTCAGGAAGATGAGATGATGGCAAATGTAGATACTACGTATTCTAAAGAGAGTCTTACTGAAATCGCTGAAGTAATTACCAAACTACCATCAGATAAAAAGTTCCTTCGAAAAATTGATAAAATTATAAAGGATAGAAATAAGCGCTTTTTTGAAACAGATGAGTTAGATTGGGCAATGGGAGAACTATTAGCATATGGATCTTTATTAAAAGAAGGGTATGATGTGCGTATGAGTGGGCAAGATGTAGAAAGAGGAACCTTCTCTCATCGACATGCTGTTATAAAAGTGGAAGATAGCGAAGAAGAGGTGCTATTATTAAATAACCTGAAAGGTGATCAAGGAGATTTTTATATCTATAACTCATTTTTATCAGAGTATGGAGTAGTAGGATTTGATTATGGTTATGCAATGGCAAGTCCTAAGTCTTTGACTATCTGGGAAGCTCAATTTGGAGATTTTAGTAATGGTGCTCAAATCATGATAGATCAGTACATTTCTTCTGCTGAGGATAAATGGAAGCTTCAAAATGGTTTGGTGATGTTATTACCTCATGGTTATGAGGGGCAAGGAGCAGAGCATTCTTCTGCTAGAATGGAACGTTATCTACAATTATGTGCTAAGGATAATATGTTTGTTGCAGATGTTACTACACCAGCTAATTTGTTTCATTTGCTGAGAAGACAAATGAAAGCTGATTATCGTAAGCCTTTGATTATTTTTACTCCTAAAAGTTTGTTACGTCATCCTAAGGTAGTTTCTTCTATCGATGATTTGGCAAATGGAAGTTTTCAAACGGTTATCGATGATGCAGATGCTAAAGAAAAAGACACGAAAACACTAGTATTCTGTACTGGTAAATTCTATTATGATCTTTTAGAGCAAAAGGAAAAGTTAGAAAGAAATGATGTAGCTTTAGTTCGAATAGAACAATTATTCCCACTTCCGGTGAACGAAATGGATGCTTTAATTAAGAAGTATAGTAAAGCGAAAGATGTTGTTTGGGCTCAGGAAGAACCGCGTAATATGGGAGCATTAAGTCATATTTTAATGCATTTTGATGGGGCAACTTCATTTAGATTTGCAAGTAGAAGACCGTATGGAGCTCCAGCAGCTGGAAGCGCGACAAGATCTAAAAGAAGGCATCAGGAAGTGATTGATTTTGTATTTGATAAAACAAAAGACAATCAAAGAAGAAAAAAGAAATAGTAAGGTAAAGTAAAAATCGAAAATTTTTCGCTCACGCGATATAAAGTATAAACTTAGAATTATGGCTTTAGAAATGAAAGTCCCTTCTCCGGGAGAATCCATTACAGAAGTAGAAATTGCTCAATGGCTTGTAGAAAACGGTGATTATGTAGAAAAGGATCAAGCTATTGCCGAAGTAGATAGTGATAAAGCAACATTAGAATTACCTGCAGAAGCTAGCGGTATTATCACTTTAAAGGCAGAAGAAGGTGATGCAGTAGCGGTTGGTGAGGTTGTATGTCTTATAGATACGGATGCTGCAAAACCAGAAGGAGGTGCATCTGCATCTTCTGAAGCTCCTAAAGTAGAAGAGAAAAAAGAAGAACCTGCTCCGGTAAAAGCAGAAACACCAGCTCCTCAGAAAACAACTACGTACGCTACAGGTACTGCTTCTCCGGCAGCTAAAAAAGTATTAACAGAAAAAGGTATTGATGCTTCTCAGGTAAAAGGTACTGGTAGAGATGGTCGTATTACAAAAGCAGATGCTGTTGATGCTAAACCTTCTATGGGAACTCCAGGTTTAGGAAGTAGAGGAGAGTCTAGAAAGAAATTGTCTATGTTGCGAAGAAAAGTAGCAGAGAGATTAGTTTCTGTAAAGAACGAAACTGCGATGCTTACTACTTTTAATGAAGTAGATATGCAGCCAATTTTTGATTTAAGAAAAGAATATAAAGAAACCTTTAAGGCTAAGCATGGAGTAAGTCTTGGATTTATGTCATTCTTTACGTTAGCTTGTGTAAGAGCACTAAAGATGTATCCAGCAGTAAATTCTATGATTGATGGTAAAGAAATGCTTTCTTTCGACTTTCAGGATATAAGTATTGCTGTGTCTGGACCAAAAGGATTAATGGTTCCTGTAATTAGAAATGCGGAAAATTTAAGTTTCAGAGGTGTAGAGTCAGAAGTGAAAAGATTAGCTATTCGCGCTAGAGAAGGACAAATTACTGTGGATGAAATGACAGGAGGAACCTTTACAATCACAAATGGTGGAGTATTCGGAAGTATGTTGTCAACTCCAATAATTAATCCTCCTCAGAGTGCGATTTTAGGGATGCATAATATTGTAGAAAGACCAATTGTACGAGATGGTCAAATTGTTGTTGCACCAATTATGTACGTAGCGTTATCTTATGATCACAGAATAATTGATGGTAAAGAATCTGTAGGGTTCTTAGTAGCGGTAAAAGAGGCGTTAGAAAATCCAGTAGAGTTATTAATGGATAATAATGTTAGTAAAGCATTAGAACTTTAGGATAGAATAAAATTTATAATCTTATAAAAAACCTCTGAAATAATTTCAGAGGTTTTTTATTCTAGCAAATTTGGATACCTTGATTAATCTATTTTTTGATTAATTTAGAAGTATAGCTTTGACCTTCTGCAATTATCTTAACCAGATATAAACCTGAAGTAACATTGCTAATATCTATATTGGCGATTGTTTTGTCTACTTCGCGAGATAGTATTTTCTTTCCTTGTACCGAATATAATTCTACTTTAGAAATAGTGGTAGATAAGGAAGATTGGATGTTTAAAACATTGCTTGTTGGATTAGGGAAAATCTTAAACGCATTTTCGATTTGCTCGTTTTCATCTATGGATAGTGTATTTGATTCTCTTTGATAAAAATCTAACGCGTGCATTGCATACACTAACGGAGCATTCCAATTGATAGTAATTTCATTGGTAGAATAAGAACACCAGTGATCTACATATTTAGAGGCTGGAAAGTTAGTAGGAAAACTAACACCAGAACCAGAGCAATCTCCCGTATCTGGATTATTTTCATTTTGTGGTCCACCAACAATCATTCCTGGTACTGGTGCGGAAACACCATCGGCATCAGAAATTCTGTGATGAGGTTCGAATACTTGCTTGTCTCCGAATCCTGTAACATAAGAAAATCCTGTACCATTTCTTCCAAAAATATAATCCATTGCCGTATAAGCAGCATCTAAATAGGATTCATCATTTGTAAGTTCGTATGCTCTAATTAGTAAAAATAGCTGGTTTCCAACAGCGCCATTACTACCCCATGAGTAATCATTGCCTTCCATGGTAATTTTCATTGCAGACGAATTAACACGATCTCTTAGTTCATTGGCTGTTCCTAATAAAGTATTGTTGGCCTGTGTAACATTTATAGATCCGGTTAAACTAGTTGCATGATGTGCAATAGAAATTAGTGCTAAAGGATCACTATAAGGCCAACTGGGTGTTCCTCCTCCGATAGAGCTTACATCAATATCATCCTTATAATTGGTTTCTCCAGTCGTAATAAATAATTCTACGGCTGCCCACTGAAATTCATCAGTTACATTCGTATCTCCATATTCTCCAGTCTGAATATCCGAAACTGGACCTCCGCTTCCTTGACTATAATAAACAGTAGGATTTGCTTTTGCCCAAGTGTAGGCATCTTTAGCAGCATTTTCTAATTGAGTGCTAAATCCAGGACGTACGCTTTCGTAATCGGCAAATATTCTGGATGCTACCGCTGTTACTGCTGCAAAGTTTAATGCGGCTGCTGTCGATTTCTGAACTACATATCGCTGTAAATTGTAATCCGCAGGCATAATTCTTCCAGAAAAAGATTTTGCTGTTAACTTATGATAGACTCCTCCATCAAAAGGATCTTGCATGGTTAACATCCAATCTAGGTTCCATAAGACTTCATCCAAAATATCAGGAAGATCGCCACCCTGTTCAGGTATGTTGTATTGTAAGTTTTCCCATTCTGTTTTATAGTGTTCGAAAGCAGCTAATAGGGTATAAGTGCTTATTCCACTATTTACAATATATTTATTATAATCTCCAGCGTCATACCATCCTTTTGGTGAGGATATGATGAAGTTTTCAGGTCTACCAGAAGAAACTGCTGATGAATGTATTCTTACTTGTGTGTCCGGTGTTCCTGCTGGTCTGGCATATACGCCAGCATGAGTAGCCTCTAAAGCAGTAGACGATCGATTATAATAATAGTATTTAAAGGCTTCTTCTCTTAGTTCGGCATATCCATCATCACTGACTTTAAAAGAAATCTCCTCCTGATCAACTTGAAAACGATAAGTTCCCTCAGCATCTACTCCAGAAATATCAACATTGGCAATATGTTCTCCTGAATCACTCCATAAAGAGGATGGTCCTGTAGTTCCTGATAATACAATATTATCATTACTGTCTAAAACTGTATAAGCTTGATTGCTAAAACTACTTTGCGCTGCAATACTGATAGTCTTATTTCTTCCGGTTAAATATCCAACTTGATTATAACGAACATCAAAGGTAGATGGAGGAGGAATAGCTTCTAAAGGTTCTCCAAAAGAAATCCAGTCAATAGTAATTGTTCCGTTGTACTGACCTCCATTGGTTCCAGGATTGACAAAAAATTGCACAAACCTAATTTTAGAAGAATCTACTGGACAAGGTGCTGTAGCTTGAGTACAAGAAGATCCTCCATAGCCTCCATCTTGTAAGCTAGAGGAATAATCAAGTTCATAAATTGTAGAAGTGCCATCTATTCTAACAGATTGTGGACTTAAGTTAGTTACAAAATCATCTTCATCTTGTATATCTACTCTGAAATCGGGATTAGAAGTTCCTGAAACTTTAATAAAAAGCTTATTGTTACCAGAAGCATCTATCGATATATCTGTTCCGGAATTGTGCAAAGTATACACGATAGGATCAAAATCCCCAGCGGTACCATCTCCTTGTATAACCAGATTTCCTCCAGATAAAGATGAGGAATAAGAACTAGAAGACTCTACAGAGAGTATTCCTTCATCAAAGTCATCGCTATAGACGACTTGGGCATTAACTTGAAAAACTACCAATAATAAAATTAAGGTAGCAAATAAATTTCTTTTTTTCATCGGGACAATTTTTAATTTCGAGCTACAATTTTATTTCTAAAAATAGATTATAGCCCATTTTAACGATTTGTGGCGAGCGAAAATTAAATCATAAATAAATCGATCAAAAAATGAAATCTGAAAATCAACGAAAACTTACTTAAGATTTTAAGTAAAAAGTTGATTTATGTTCTTTTTTTATTTTTTAATTAATGACGATTTATTTAACGGGCATTTTAAGCTCATTTTGAACATTATGTTTAAGAACCAAATTTAAAGAAGGAATGTGTTACTGCTTTAATAATTATATCTTAACATTTTATGTACATTATCTTTTTTGCAGAGATAACAGGTTAAAACACGCTGAGTAAGCGCGTTTTTGAAGGGTTTTCGAATAAAATAGTATGAGTTTGAAAAGTATAGATTTAAAGATATTTTATATAATTAATATCTCTTTTAAACAGATAAATTCAGGAGGTATAGCCTTTTCTTTCTATACAAAATCCTATAAAATTATTTCTGTATATGGAATAATCGTTTGATAACCTTTGTTTTCAAAATATTTCATGTCATCTTTACTTCCTGTAGCTAGTACAAAATCACCTCCCCAACCACCTAAACTTTTTACACTTCCTGCATAATCTGAGAATAAATTAGTTTTTACAGTAGGAGTCTTAATGATTTTTGAGATGATATCTTCATGTAAATCTACTAATACATTAAACTCTTCTAAAGAATCACAGCTAACTATTTTGTGAGTGATTTCTGTGATGGAAGTTGCAGCTTTATCAAAATCTTTAAGAGGTAATGATTGATAGTGTTTGATGGATTGTTTACTGTCTTGTTTTTTGTTTAAATAGATAAAAAATAAAGAATCTTTGAAAGTGGGCTTGAAATCTATTTCCTGTACAAGAGGTTTTCCTTCCTTACGAGTGTATAGTATAGGACTATTATGTTTGGCACTGGCAATATCATAACCACTGCCTCCAAAACTTTTATTGAGTAATGTGTAAGCATCTACATCAGCCCATTGAGCAATATTGTTTATAAGTGTGGAAGAAGAACCTAGTCCCCATTGTCTATTAAATTCTAATTTCGTTTCTATACTATATCCTTTAGGATCGGATAAAAATTTTGGATTTAATTCCTGAGCTACTTTTAAAATTTTGAAAAGTGTTTCAGAAATACCTAATCCTTCTTCGTCATGTATAATAGAATCTGAAGAAGTTTCTATAGAATATAAATCTTGTAAAGGTAATGGTATGATAGTTTCAAACCATTTTAAGTTATTATCGTCAATACTTTTCCAGGTGATTTGTGCGGTCTCATTTTCAGTTACCTCTAGCCATTGACCTTTTTTGGTAGGTAATGCTAATGCTGGGATACCATCAAGGACTAAATATTCTGAAGTTAAGAGTAGTTTACCGTGACTATAAAATTTGTTTTTCGACATATATGATAGATTAGTCAAAAACAAATGTACTTTTTTAAGTGCTTTTATAAAATTAGGTAAGAAATAAATTAGAAATTGATGGTATCAGAGAATTTGATTGCAATACCTAATTAAGTTGGGAGATAATTTAAATATCCATAATCTACTAATTGAGAAGATTCTTTTATGGGAATCGATGTATTGTCTTTTATCAAATATAGCTCATCGGATACATTAAGAATCTGGCGATACATGTGATCGGTAATAATGATGATTTTATATGCTTTTTCTTTTTCAATAAGTTCGATGAATTTTTCGACATATAAAGGAGTAATGTTAGAAAAAGGCTCATCCAACAGTGCAATGTCACCTGAACTCATGAGCATAAGGTAGGTTTCAATTATTCTTTTTTCACCTCCTGATAGATCATATATGTGAGGGTTTTTATATTTCCGAAAAGTTTTGAAGTCAGACACAAAATTTTCCCAAGTAAGATCGAATAGTCTAAATACCCTTTTTAGAGGTATATTTTTGGGTATGGTATCAATTTGAGATAAATATTTTACTTTTTTGGATAAGTATAAGGGTTTGCTTTGGTGTTTTCCATCAATTCGGATTAACTTATTTTGCGGTTTTAAATGCCCAAAAACAATTTTTAACAAACTACTTTTTCCACATCCATTTCTTCCTAATATTCCTGTTACTTTTCCTTTTTCTACTTTTATGTAAATACCGTTCAGAATAAACTTATCACCGTAGGATAATTCTATATTGTCAATTTCCAAAATCATGAAATAAAATATTGAAATGCATAAAATGTGATTGCAGAAATTATACAATCAAAAAGAAACCCAACCAGAAAAAGATACATGTGATGCAAGCCAAGGTTTTCATAAAATAAGAAACGATCTGTATATGAAACCTCCATGTTGGTATAAGAAACAAACTTGTGCCATACTTTTAATCCCAAAAAGTACAGTAGTTTAATGAGGATAATAAAAGAAAGATTTGTATTATTATCTCTAAATAATAGCAATAACGTAGCAAATGTAAGCACTACAAACTGCTTTCTGTAAAAATATAGTAAGAGATATAATTTGGTGGGCATAACTAAAAACCTTGAAGGTAATGCTTAAGACTGAATTATTGTTAAGAATGAGCTATTACCAAGATACTTCCTGTAGTAAGGACGAAGGTTTTGTTTAGTTATGACAGTTTTCTGAAATTATAGACCACAAAAAGAGCTTTTATGTTTTTCTTTTTAAGCTAATATCTCTGTTTAAAGTTATTTGTTTTTATCAGTATAAGCATACAAAAAAGCCAATGATACTAAGGTTCCTGATACCATTGAAGAAATAGCAGTTTGTAAAAAAGATAAACGATTAAAATAGAAGTATTCTATAGCAATATGAATGCAAAAAGTAATTGCGGATATTAAGATTAAATTTTTTAGGAAGAAACGAGTTTTCATTATTTTCTGAGCTTTTCAATTTGTTCTACTACCTTACTATGACTTACTGTATTGGTTTTGAAATATGTTATCAATGATTCCTTTTCTGAAGCTGTTGCCTCAAACTGATTTAGAATGTTCATCAAATGCATTTTCATATGACCTTGCTGAATTCCAGTTGTAATCAAGGAATTGATCGCTCCAAAGTTTTGCGCTAGTCCTGCTACCGCCGTAATTTTCATTAATTGTTTGGCATCTGGTTTTCCTAATAAGTTTAGTGCTAGTTTTACCAAAGGATGCAAAGAGGTTAGCCCTCCAACAGTTCCTAAAGCTAATGGTATTTGTATAGAAAAGTAAAATGTATCATTTTCAATTTTGGCATCGGTAAGACTTGTGTATTTACCATTTCTAGAAGCATAAGCATGTGCTCCTGCTTCAATAGCTCTAAAATCGTTTCCTGTAGCCAATACTACGGCGTCGATTCCATTCATAATACCTTTATTATGAGTTACCGCTCTATAGGGTTCTATTTTGGCAATCTCTACGGCTCTTACAAATTTTTTGGCATAGGCATCAGGAGATAATCCTTCTACAGTAGGTAAGGTTTCTACAGGACAAGAAACAGAAGCTTTTACAACACATTCTGGTACATAATTAGACAATATACTCATGATGATTTCGATATCCTTTTCATCATCTGAAAATTTATCATAAGAATCGGCGGCATTTGTTAGAAAATCGGCAAACTGCTCTAAGCAAGAGTTTATAAAATTAGCACCCATTGCATCTGCTGTTCCAAATGTACAATGAAGTTGATAATAATTTTCGATTTCATCAGTTTTGTCTCTTAGCTCAATATCAATAATTCCTCCACCTCTTTTTTCCATATTTTTGGTAATATGAGAAGCAGACGAAATAAGATCAGATTTTATAGTTTCAAAGAATGTTCTTAATGAAGAAGTATCTCCTTTAAAGGTGAAATGTACTTGCCCGACTTTAGTCGTAGATAATACTTCTGCATGAAAGCCACCTCGATTTTGCCAAAATTTAGCGGCTTTGCTGGCTGCAGCTACTACAGAACTCTCTTCAATTGCCATTGGAATGGTAAAACGCTCTCCGTTGATCAAAAAGTTTGGGGCTATGGAAAATGGTAAATAGTAGTTCGATATAGTGTTTTCAGTAAACTCGTCATGCAATTGCTGAAGCTTTTCGTCAGAATTCCAGTACGTTTTAAGTATTTCGATAGTTTTTTGATCATTATTAAAATGATGTTCTACCAACCAGTTTATTTTGTCTGATTTAGAAAGCTTAGAAAAGCCAGAAACTACAGGAGCCATATTGAATTTTTACGATCTGGCCTCAAAGATACTATTCTGTTTGGTTTCAATCGATTTTTCAGAATTCTTATGCGTTTTTTATAATTGTTCTAAGCTGAAATATATTTTCAATTCCCTTGGATTTATTGATGATATGCTAATAAATATTCGATTATCGAATGTCGTTTTATTGTATTTAACGTCAATTGTTGTATTTTTCACGGATTTTTTAGTATTCTTGACGTTAACAAATTTTACAAAAAAGTATGAAGATTACCCAGTTGTTTTTAGGATTCCTATTATGTGTCAGTTTTACAACTGTTGCCCAAAATAAAGCATTTACGCTAGAAGAAATATGGGGAGGCGCCTTTAGAACAGAAAGATTGCAATCGCTACACTCTATGAATAATGGAAAAGAGTATTCGGTGTTAGAAAGTGATACAGAAAATGGAAGTACTTCGATAGAAGTATACGATTATGCGACAGGAGAGAAGGCGAATACAATTATCAAATCTTCGAATATCGATGATCTTCAATTTTTTCAGAGCTATGAGTTCAGCAAAGACGAAAAAAGAATATTATTGGCAAGTGAATTAGAGCAAATTTATCGCCGTTCTTCGAGAGGTATTTATCATATTTTTGATGTTCCTTCAAACAGTAGTTTCAAAATAAGTGATAAAAAAATACAATCTCCTGCTTTGTCTCCTGATGGAAACAAGCTGGCATATGTGTTAGATAACAATATTTACGTATTAAATTTTGTAACAGGAGAAGAGATCCAGCTTACAGACGATGGAAAGAAAAATGAAATTATCAACGGAATTACCGATTGGGTTTACGAAGAAGAATTTGCTTTCGTAAGAGCTTTTGATTGGAGTGCAGATAGTAATAAAGTTGCCTTTATGCGATTTGACGAAAAGGAAGTTCCAGAATTTTCGATGGATGTATACGGTACTGCTTTATACCAAAAACAAGATGTTTTTAAATATCCGAAAGCTGGAGAAAAGAATGCGAAAGTTTCTTTGCATATAGCAGATTTAGGAAGTATGTCTTTGGATAAGATTAATCTCGGAGATTATAAAGATTTCTATATTCCAAGAATTAAATGGTCTGCCAATCCAGATATTTTGAGTGTGCAAGTTTTAAATAGACATCAAAATAATCTGGATTTAATTTTTGTAGATGCCAAAACAAAAACACCAAAGGTGATTTTAAATGAAAAGGACGAGGCATATATCGATATTACCGATAATCTTACATTTTTAGAAGATAATAGTTTTATCTGGACAAGCGAGAAAGATGGATATAACCATATCTATCATTATAAAGAAACTGGAGAGCTCATTAATCAAGTAACCACTGGTTCATGGGAAGTTACCGATTACTATGGTTATGACGCAGCGAATAAGACCATTTTTTATCAAAGTGTAGAGAATAAAAATATCAATAGAGATATTTATTCTATTGGATTAGACGGTAAAAATAAGAAGAGACTGAGTAAGAAGGAAGGAACAAACGATGCAGATTTTAGTGCAGACTTTAGCCAGTACATTAATTACTTTTCTAATTCAGAAACACCTTTCGAATTTACATTAAACAATGCTACTACCGGTGATGTAATTCGTGAGATTAAAAATAATCAGGGACTAAAAGATAAACTGGCTCAGTACGATGTGAGACCAAAAGAATTCTCTACGATAGAAATCAATGGAGAAACTTTAAATATGTGGACCATTAAGCCAAAGAATTTTGATCCCAAAAAGCAATATCCTGTTCTTATGTACCAATATTCTGGACCAGGATCACAATCAGTGAGCAATGTTTGGAATAGAAGTAATGATTACTGGTATATGATGTTAGCGCAACAAGGATATATGATTGTTTGTGTAGATGGAAGAGGAACTGGATTAAAAGGTGCAAAATTTAAGAAGGTTACTCAGAATGATTTAGGGAATTTAGAAGTGCAAGATCAAATAGCCGTTGCTAAGCAGCTAGGAGCATTGCCTTATGTAGATGCTTCTAGGATTGGTATCTGGGGATGGAGCTATGGCGGTTTTATGTCTAGTAACTGTTTGTTTAAAGCTCCGGATACATTTAAAATGGCTATTGCTGTCGCTCCCGTGACTAGTTGGAGATTTTATGATACCATTTATACGGAACGATATTTGATGACTCCACAGGAGAATGCAAAAGGATATGATGATAACTCTCCAATTAATTTTGTAGATGGGTTAAAAGGTAAATTTTTATTAGTACATGGTAGTGCAGATGATAATGTTCATGTACAAAATACCATGCGTTTGATCGAAGCATTAGTACAAAAAAATAAAGATTTTGAATGGGCGATATACCCAGATAAGAATCATGGTATCTATGGAGGTAATACTAGATTACATCTATACAATAAGATGACCAATTTTATTAAAACGAACTTATAATAACTAAACAACTTATAAATTTTACTAACTTAATAATACAATATGGAATTTAAATTTGGAGGTTCAGAGATAAACCAAAGAACCGTTTTAGGACATCCTTCAGGGCTTTTTGTTCTCTTCTTTACTGAGATGTGGGAGCGCTTTTCTTATTATGGAATGCGAGCTTTACTTGTTTTATTTCTGGTAGCTTCTATCGTAGATGGAGGTTGGGGATGGGAGCGAGATGAAGCTTTAGTACTCTATGGATGGTATACGGGATTGGTTTACATCACTCCAATTTTAGGTGGATTGATAGCCGATAAAATTATGGGGTATAGAAATGCTGTTGTTTTGGGAGCTTTATTGATGACCCTAGGACATGCGTCTATGGCGCTAGAAGTTACAGCAGATGCCTTCTTTTTCGCAGGATTAGGACTTTTGATTATTGGTAACGGGCTTTTTAAACCGAATATTTCTTCTATGGTTGGTCAATTGTATAAAACGCAGGGAAAAGAAAAAGATGCAGGATATACGATCTTTTATATGGGGATCAATGCGGGAGCATTTTTAGGAATATTATTATGTGGATATATTGGTGAGAAAGTCGGATGGCATTATGGTTTTGGTCTTGCAGGTATCTTTATGTTTGTGGGAATGTTGCAGTTTTATTTTGCACAAGGAATATTTGCAAACATTGGTATTTCGCCAAAGAAGAGAGAAGAGTTAGATGATGTTATTGAGGATTCAATAGAAGATGCACAAGATGCAATAGAAGATGTTATTGAAGAATCTAAAGAGTCGAAGGTGACAAGAGACCGATTAATAGTGATTGGAGTCTTCTCTTTCTTTGTCATATTTTTCTGGTGGGCTTTTGAGCAAGCTGGAGGTTCTATGACGATATTTGCTTCGGATTATACCGATAGGGTGTTGGAAGGAAATGGGGCAATGATTTTTAAAATATCTAATGCGGTGTTAACAGTAGTTCCGATGTTAATTATTACATGGGTATTAATGTTATTATTTAAACAAACTTTTGGAAAATATTCACTGTCCAACATTTTATTAGGAGTTGGATTTGCGATTATTTGGGGTATTGTAATTTGGATGTTACAAAGAGAGTTTGTTGCGGATTCTGCAGATGTGCCAGCTTCTTGGTTTGGTATCCTAAATTCATTCTTTATCATAGCATTTGCACCTTTATTTTCTAAAATTTGGCAAAGTAAATATAATCCTACCGGACCAGTGAAGTTCGCAATAGGATTGATACTTTTAGGATTAGGTTTTGGGATATTGGCTTTTGGTTCTATGGGAATACCATTAGGAGCTAAAACGGCCTCGGTGAGTATGATATTCTTAATATTGGCTTATTTATTCCATACGCTAGGAGAATTATGTATTTCTCCTGTTGGATTATCTTATGTAAGTAAGTTAGCTCCAGTTAAGTTCGTAGGATTGATGTTTGGAATTTGGTTTGTAGCTAATTTTATTGCAAATACAATGGCTGGTGTTACTGGTAGTTTTATAGATCCTATTGTAGAAGAATATGGAATGAGTGTATTTTTCCTAATGTTTACTGTAATTCCTGCAGGCGCTGGAGTTGTTATGTTAATATTAAACAAAACATTATTACGAATGATGCATGGCATTCGTTAACACTAAAATACTACTTTACCCGTTACCCAAAACGGGTAAAGTTTTTAATAAGGAATAGTTTTTGTTCCGACTAATATGTAAAAACCAAATTTAAAACATATGAAAAACCTACTTATTCTAATTGGATGTATGTTCATTTTTTCTGTCCAAGCACAGGAAATTAAATGGATGTCAATGAATGAGGCACTAGAAGCGCAGAAGCAAACTCCAAAGAAAATCTTTATGGATGTATATACCGATTGGTGTGGCCCTTGTAAGTTGTTGGATAAAAAAACTTTTCATAATAAAGATGTGGTGGATTATGTAAATGCTAATTATTATGCAGTTAAGTTTAATGGAGAGGGAACCGAAGAAATCAGATATAACGATTTTACCTATACCAATCCTAATCACAATCCAAATAGAAAAGGTAGAAATAGTCAGCATTTCTTTGCAAATGCGCTGAAGATTAGTGGATATCCTAGTATTGTGTTTTTTGATGAAAAAGGCAATTTAATAGCACCAGTTGTTGGCTATAAAACGCCAAAACAATTAGAGATTTATCTAAAAATGATTCACAATGATGACTATAAAAATCTAACAAGTGCAGATGCATGGCAAAAATATGAACAATCATTTGTGAGTACCTTTAGCAACTAAAATAAATTAAATATACATATAGGATTAACCCTTTTGTCGATAAGATAAAAGGGTTTTTTTATAATCGTTTGATTTATTGGATGATATAAAGTTTGGTTGCGATTATTAGAATTTATACAGTAACAAAACGAATAAGTTTGACACTAATTAATAATAATTTCAAATACGTAAAGAATGAAAAAAAACTTATTCAGTTTAATAGCTGTTTTTGCCTTTTTTAATCTGGGCTTTGCTCAAGAAGTAAATCTAATTGGAAGACTAAACGGTAGTATCGGATTTAATTATGATTCTGTTGACTATAATGGGGGAAGCTTGGCCTATAGTCCTGGAGGAGGAATGGGATTAGAAGTTGGTGCAGAGTATCATATGTTCAAAGGGCTGTATGGTTATGGGACGCTAGGATTTCAATATAATTTAGCTCTTCAGTTACAAAGTGGAACAGGAGGCTCTAACAAGAGTTCAGTTACTTTTAATCGTACATTTTTCACTTTTGGAGTTCATAAACTTTTTAAATTATCAGATAACACTTTACACGGTTTAGTGATTGGTGCTGGTGGAAATTATAGCCTTCCTGGTAAATTAAAGATTACCCAAAATGATGTTTCTGGAGATCCAATTGAATATAAACCAGGTCTTGGTTTTCACTTGGATGCCAGACTTCGATTAAAATTGTCTGATAAGTTTTTTTTAGAACCAGGAATTAGATACAGACAGCTAGAACTCGATGCTAAGTCTTTTGGTAACAATAGTACAGATATTTTACCTTCTTATTTAAGAGAGCTAAATACTTCTGGAATAGAAATTTCAGTTTCAGTTATAAAGAAACTATAGGCTGTTTGTATATGCCTGATAAGAGCCCTGTTACGAATAGGTAACAGGGTTTTTTGTGCATTAAAAAAGGTGTATCCTTAGAAACTTTAAGGGAAAACAATTATTGGAATTATTCCAAATTTTGTATCTTTGTATTGGAATTATTCCAAATTATAGAGATTCGTTAAACTTCATTAAAAGAATCTTAAAAACACAATTTGTGGAGTGTATTTTGCTTGTATTACAGAAATATACTTAAAATTCAAATATGCATAACATCAATACCTATTAAACAATAATAGTACTATATGAGTGGTATTAAGTATGAAATACAAAATAGAAAGCTTAGATCTTATAAGCATACGTTTGATTATAACTTTTGTAAGCAAAAGTATAATGAGTATGCTCGTATGGATTTGGATAAGTTTAAAGCATGTTTGAAGAAACCGGAGAAAATAGGAGAAATTGGACATCTATGTAGTTTCATTTTATGGGTAAAAAATAAAGAGCAGGATGAGTATCGAGATTGTCTTGGGGATTATGGACTGATTCATCTACTCTTCCATTGTTTGGAAAATAAGCATAATATAGAAGTCCATGCAGAGTATATTCATATGCTCTTCAAAGAAGATATTAAACTAGTTTGATGAATTTTGGGCTGCTTTTTCTAAAAAAGAAGGTATTGTCCTACAAATAGGTTGGTAAAATTTGTATCGAACCATTAAAAAATGTTAAAAAACACAAAAAATGGTATTTCAACGATGATATTTGCATATAATCGTTATATTTGATCAAATTTAAAATATTTAATAAACCAAATCGTTATTAGAATTATTAAAAATCATCCCCGTTTTCTTGATTTTGATATTCTTAACTTGAGCTTAACCTATTATGAAAAAACGTTTCATCATTGCCCCCTCAATGTTGTTATTAATAGCATTACTTTTTCCCCTTGTTTCTGCCAACAAAATAGAA
The DNA here is from genome assembly GCF_947492115.1 of uncultured Aquimarina sp. Taxonomy (NCBI): domain Bacteria; kingdom Pseudomonadati; phylum Bacteroidota; class Flavobacteriia; order Flavobacteriales; family Flavobacteriaceae; genus Aquimarina; species uncultured Aquimarina sp. Next base: position 544,071 of record NZ_CANLMM010000002.1, on the reverse strand, counting down.
ACTCCAAAATTACCTACACCAGTGAAGCCGAAGTTAGCTTCAGTTGACTTTTTCAAAAACCCAATTTCGGATAAGCAAAAGGAGCTACTAGCTAAAGCTGTAGAGCAATATTTTAATAAGGCATTGCAGCAAAATAAAATTATCGGAGCAGGAGTAAGTATTGTAAAATGTGATTCTGTTATATATTTAGAAGGTTTCGGAAAGAAAAATGCGTCTTTAAATGACAAAGTTGATCCTGAAACAATTTTTAGAATTGGTTCTGTTTCCAAAGGTTTTGCAGGGGTTTTGTCAGGAATATATGTAGAAGAAGGTTTATTAAATTGGGATGATAAAGTACATGATTATGTGTCTAACTTTGAATTGGCAAATAAAAAATGGTCGGATAGTGTGACATTGTCTCATATCCTATCACACTCTTCTGGATTGCCATATCATAGTTTTACAAATTTGGTGGAAGATGGAATAGATTTGAGTACAATTGCTGGTCAATTTAAAAGTATTCCTACTATTGATAAACCAGGAAAGATTTATAGTTATCAGAACGCAGTATTCGCTCTAAGTGGTTCAATGATCGAAAAGGTAAGTGGCAAGTCTTATGGAGATGCTATAGCAGAAAAGATTTTTAACCCTTTACAAATGCATAGTGCATCTACGGATTACCATTCGTTACAGACAGCTACTAATGTTGCGATGCCTCATAGAAAGTATGGTAGACGTTGGAGATCTTTAAAATTGAACAAAAAATATTATAACGCGATACCTGCAGGAGGAGTTAATGCTAGTGTTGCTGATATGGCAAAGTGGATGCGTTTCTTGTTGGGTCATAATCCAGGTGTAATGAGTGCTCAAGGTTTAAAAAATGTGTTCAATCCTGTGATAAACCTTCCAGGAAAGAGTAAGTACTATCAGAAATGGAAAGGACATAAAGAGTCACAATATGCTCACGGATGGCGTATCCATGATTTTAAAGATAAGAAAACCGGAGAGTCTACTCGTATGATTCATCATGGAGGTCATGTGAATAGTTACAGAAGCGAAATCGCTTTATTTCCCCAAGAAGACTTAGGGATAACAATTCTTTTTAATAGTCCAACAAAATTAGCAAGAACAGTGATTCCAGATCTTCATAAAATTGTAAAGGAAGTAATGGAAATGCCGGTAGAAGAATTGTTAGCGGCAACCAATACCTCGGTCAATAAAAACGAAATTTAATTTAGTTATTTTAGTATATATGCTCCCTTTTTGTCAGTACGATGAAAAGGGATTTTTTGTTTTAAACAAGTGCTTTCCCAACGATTTAGATAACTCCTATAATTACTGCCATCAGCAATAATCTGCTCAGGATGTATTTGTTCTATTACCTTCTCTAAATGAATTTTTGGTGAATTGATTAATAAAATGATATCTGCTTTAAAGTTGGGTAAATCGTATATTCCATTCTCATCAATAATAAAAATAAGTTTGTCTTTATAGGTATAGATATTATGAAGTGTTTGAGGAGTTAAGAGTTTGAAGTTATTCGCCACGACGTGGCCTTTGATTAGAAAATCTATGGTTGTGTCTGTAATAGAATCTTTAGAAAATATTTTTAGTTGTTGATTTTCAGATACTCCTATGATTGTATTTCTGGGATTATGAAAAACAATAAGTTCTTCTGTATTAAGAGATATACTTTTTTCATAAGCTAATACGGATAAAAATAGTACGAGCAGAAGAGATAGGGCGAATAGTCTTTTGATATGATAGTTCTTCAAAGTTTGTATAAATACGATTGTCAAAAGATATCCTGAGACAAGCATTTTAGAGGAAAAAGAGATGTCTTTTATAATAAATGCTTTTTGCGAAGCTACCCAATAAACAATGGTATTTATGAAATCTATAAGGTTACCATAGACCATGACTATCCAATCGGTAAGTAAATGGATCTCTGCTAATAAAATCACTAAGATCCCTAAACCAAGAATAATACCCAAAATAGGGATGATAATAAGGTTTGATATGATGAATAATAGTGGGAATTGATGAAAATAGAATAATAATAAGGGTAGTAAACCTATTTGTGCTGTGATAGTAACAGTTAAAGTTTCCCATAAAATCTTATCAATGTAAAATCTAGGCTTGTATCTTTTTACAAGATGAGGTTGCATCCATATTATAGAAAAAACGGCTACATAACTTAATTGAAACCCAACTGAAAATGTTAGTAGTGGGTCTATAGTTAGTAATATAAATATTGATATTATCAACGCATTATAAATACTGGTTTTAGAACGAAAGTACGTACCAATGGTTACAAAGGAAAACATGGCTGCTGCTCTAAGTATAGATGGTGATAAACCTGCGATTATTGCAAAACTCCATAAGGCGATAATAATAAGAACTATTTTAAGTTCTCGACTTCTTTTAAAGATGTAATCTAAAGGTTTAAGTAAAAAGTTTAAGAGTATTAATAATATTCCAACATGCAACCCTGATACAGCTAGTATATGAGTAGCTCCAGCGTTTTGATAATCTTTAAAAGTGTCTATATCAATGTCCTGTTTTTGTCCTAGAATAAGTGCATTTATAATCGCTAATTGTTTTCTGGTAAAAGTATGTTTGGATAGATTTTTAAGAATATCGGTTCTAATGATATCTGCAACACGATATAGGCTAAATTTAGTTTTATCAGTAAGAATTAGATTTTTAAAGTCAATAGTAGTTTGGTAAAACACATATTCGTAGCCCATATAAGTAGCATAGTTAAATTGATTTGGGTTAGAGGGTTTTGGTATTGGTTTAAGTGGTGCATATGTAAGATATGATGTGCCGGTAATTAACTTAGTTTTTAGGCTTTTGTTTGGTAGCCTAAGTAGTACATCTCCTGTAACTTTATTGTTTTCTAATGAAGTAAGACTGATGATATATTTGTCATAAAATGAAGTCGATTTTAGCCTTTTTTTTACTAAAAACTCAAATGGGACTTGTCGTTCTGAGTTATTTAACCGATTTGTAAAGTGAAACGGGTCATTTTTTGGATGATATAACTCTACTAATGTTATACCAAAAAAGAAGAACGTGATTATAACTAAACCACTGAAGTGGATAGTACTGCGGAATATCTTGTTTGCGTACCACCAAGAAATAACTAAACCAGTTATACTTACAGTTTGAAGTATGATTACTAGTCTAAGAGATATTGAAATGTAGTATCCTAAGATAATTCCAAGAACCAGGGAAATGGTTAAAATTACAAAAGGAACATTAAGTAACTTTTTCACTACTAACAGATTAATGTATAGGTATTATGAGCCTATAATTAATCGTGTGTTGAAAAGAGTAGTTGTTACCTGTTATTACCTATTTTGTTCATCAAATAGGTGTCAATTTCTAAAAATTATAGTGTAAGCTACTTTCTTATTCGATTTCTTCGTCTTGTAGTTCCTGAGAGTTCAGTCTTTTTGTCTTTAATCGTTACTTTTCCTGTATCTATTTTAACGGTATAGTCTGGGTGAGGTCCGTGCGGATCCACATCCAGTAAGATGTGAAGGCTAGAATTAGCCGTTGGGCCAAAATTATACGTTTCCTGATAACCTTCGTGAGTTAAGGCGTCTATTCTTTTACCATCGTGACGAATTATCATTTCATATTCTCCTCCGATCCCACTTTCTTTGTCTAAACGCAAAAATTTTCTGCTATACGGTTTCATACCAACCAAACTTCCGAAATATCTAGATTTAGGTGTATGAAACCAATTTTTAAACCTAGGGGCTTCTTCCCAAATATAACCCTTGTTATCTCTAAATTTATTACCCATGTAGTGTGTTAGAGAAGTAATCTCTTTTTTTACATTAAAAAGATTCCTATTTAGATGGTAATAGATAAATTGATCTTCATCATATTCCTGTCCATTTACTTTGGCATCAATAACTTTTTTTACTTCTAGAGGATCTAATGAGTATTCCATTGGTTTAATGAGTTTTAGTATACTAATTTATGATAAATTAGGGGAATTTAGAAAGAAGGAAATAAAAAATAAATAAAATAAAGTGAAAAAGCTATAGGATCCTTCTAACTCCAGCAAAACAATTATTCCAATAACGTTCGTCTAAACTCGATATTGTAACTCCTTTAGAGGTTGAAGCATGAATAAATTGTATCTGTTTTCCTGTTTTTACCACCAATCCTACATGATTAATGCTACTTTTATTTTTATTGGTCTTAAAAAACAATAGATCTCCAATTGCTACATTTTTCAAGGATACTTTAACGCCTTGTGTGGCCATGGCTCTGGAAGTTCTAGGGAGTACAACTTCTTCTTTCTTAAACGAAGTATATACCAATCCAGAACAGTCCATACCCCTTTTGGTAGTACCACCATATTTATATCTTGTACCTTCAAAAGTCTTTGCATAGTCAATTATGCTTTTTATTTTTTTACTATTAGCATTAGCTCGAGTACTTTTTTTAGAAGTCTTCGTCGATTTTCTTGAAACTGTACTTTTCTTTTTAGCACCACCACAAGAAGAGAGTGTAATACTTAGTACAACAAGCAGATACAATAGCTTTTTCATTTTGGGATATCTTGTTTATTTTGTTTTTTCTACAATTAAATTAGCCGTTTTGTCACTGGCTCCTTTTCCTCCTAATTTCTTTTCTAAATCGTAATACTCTAAAAACATCACAGCTCTTTTGTAGTCATCTAATATAATTGTAAGTTCTTCTTTTAGTTTTTTTGTATTAAAATCTCCTTGTATTAATTCGGTAACCACAGGCTTATCCATAATAAGGTTTACCAAAGAAATATAATCAAGGTTGATAATTCTCTTGGCTATATGGTAGGAAATTGCATTTCCTTTATAGCATACTACTTGCGGAACCTTAAATAAAGCAGTCTCTAAGGTTGCTGTTCCCGAAGTTACTAAAGCCGCAGTACTTAAACTTAGAATGTCATAGGTCCTGTTCATAATTAGATGAACTCCTTCTTTTTTTATAAAAGGTTCATAGAATTCTTCATCTTGACTTGGAGCTCCTGCAATGACGAATTGATATTCAGAAAAATCATCGACAACACTGAGCATTACCTCAAGCATTTTGCGAATTTCTTGTTTTCTACTTCCGGGTAATATAGCTATTATTGGTCGGTCATCTAGTTGATATTCTTTCTTAAAATCATCTGGCATTACCTGTTTGTGATCGGCTATGGCATCGATAAGGGGATGTCCTACAAAATTTACATCATAGTCATATTTTTTGTAAAAATCTTTTACAAAAGGTAATATTACGTACATATAATCTACGCTTGCCTTTATAGTTTTTACTCTTCCTGCTCTAGATGCCCATACTTGAGGACTTATGTAATAATGAGTAGTATATCCTTTCGGTTTTGCCCATTCTGCAATTCGTAGATTAAAGCCAGAATTGTCAATTAAAATGAGTGCGTCTGGATTGTATGCTTCGATATCTTTTTTACACTGTTTTATGAATCCTAAAATTTTAAATAGATTCAAAATAACTTCTAAAAAGCCCATAAAGGCTCTTTCTTTATAATGAAGTACCATAGTACCTCCAACTGATTGCATTAAATCTCCTCCCCAAAACCTGATTTCGGCGTTGGGATCCTCTTTAAGAATAGATTTCATTAGGTTGGCTCCATGTAAGTCGCCAGATGCTTCTCCTGCAATAAGATAATATTTCATCTTTTAAGATACGTTCAAAGTGTGTTAACCAAATTTGCTGATAGCAATTCCTACTGCGGCTACTAAGGTAGCTAATAGAACACCTCGGGCTCTGTAAGGTTTGTTCTGTTTTAAAAATAAAAAGAAAACTATGAGATTAAGAATCGCTCCTAAAGCGATTAAACTTCCCAAAAAGTTATTTTGTTGAGCTGCTTTTAATGTTTCAGTAATACTTAATTCCGAAAACAATAAAATATATAAAGCAATCCCAACAGTGTTCGCAATAATTCCGGTAATAAAACCGATTATAATTTCTTTTTTAATCATGTAATGACCAGTTGTTTAATTCTTGAATATAATGATGAGCAGTAAGATCGAATTGTGTAGGTACAATAGATACATAACCGTTCTGTAATGCCCATTCGTCTGTATCTTCGCCTTTATCTTCATTGATAAATTTCCCAGAAAGCCAGTAGTAATCTTTGCCCATTGGATTAGTTCTTTTGTCAAACTCTTCAACCCAGTGTGCATTTGCTTGTCTGCAAATTTTTATTCCTTTAATTTCTTCTTTGCTTAATTTCGGGATGTTTACATTAAGTACTACGCCTTTGGGAAGACCATTTTGAAGTACATTTTCAACAATTGTTTTCACGTATTTTCGTGCAGGTTCAAAATCAGCATCCATGCTATAATCTAATAACGAAAATCCGATGGCGGGTATTCCTTCTATTCCTGCTTCTACAGCAGCACTCATAGTACCAGAGTAAATTACATTAATAGCCGAGTTAGAACCATGATTAATTCCACTTACACAAAGATCTGGCTTTCGTTTTAAAATCTGTCTAGTTGCCATTTTCACACAATCCACAGGAGTACCTGAACAGCTATATTCTTTTTGAGGAGCATTTTTATCCACGGTAATAGGATCGCAATATAGAGTATTGTTTATCGTAATAGCATGTCCCATGGCACTTTGAGGGCTATCTGGAGCAACGACATATACATCTCCGATTTCGTTCATTATGTTAATTAACATTCTAATTCCTGGGGCTGTAATCCCGTCATCATTCGTAACTAGAATTAACGGTTTTCCTTGTGACATGCGGTTGTTTTTTTCTCTGGTAAAAATACATTTTTTTTGTTCTAAATATATAATTCTAAATCAGGAGTATATATAATTAGTTCTTTTAAGAAAAATTTAGTAATATTACCTCTTATTGGCACGATTTTTAATGTAATTTGCCAAGAACACCCCTAAATTAAAAATGAGCGTATGAAAAAGAGTTTTTTGGTATTGATGCTTACCGTAATCGTTTCGGCTGCCTCTTGCAGTTTTACAACAAAAGTAGACAACAATGACCCTGACAAAGATCGAATACTAATTGATCTTATAAGTTATGTATTAAGTAAAGGTCATTATGACGCAAAGGATATTAATGACGATTTCTCCAGAAATGTTTTTGTTGATTACATAGACGCTTTAGATCCATTAAAGCGATATTTTTATCAAAGAGATATTGAAGAATTTAAAGAGTTTGAAACTTTAATTGATGATCAGATTAGAGATAAAGAAATTGAATTCTTTAATATGACATATCAAAGACTACAAACTAGAATGGAAGAAGCAAGAACCTTATACAAGGATATCTTGGATCATCCTTTTAATTTTGAAATCGAGGAGTCTATTAATACAGATTATGAAAAGTTATCATACGCTAAAGATAGAGAGGAGATGAAAAATCGTTGGAGATTGCAATTAAAATTTAATGCATTGTCCAGTTATTATGATAAGGTCGATGAACAAATAGATTCTATTACCAAAAATAAAGATTATAAGAGAAAATCTGCCGTTGTTTTAGAAGAAGAATCACGAGAGATTACGAAGACTTCGCTAAAAGAATATTTTGAGTTTGCTGATGATTTAGAGCGTAAGGATTGGTTTTCTATCTACATAAATTCTATAGTTGAAGAATTTGATCCTCATACATTTTATTTCGCTCCACAGGATAAAGATAGATTTGATATCGCAATGTCCGGTAAATTAGAGGGTATTGGTGCTAGATTGCAAAAGAAAAATGATAACGTGAAGATTATCGAGATTATTTCTGGAGGACCAGCTTGGAGAGGAAATAAAGTAGAAGTTGGTGATTTTATCATGAAAGTAAAGCAAGAAGATGAGGTAGAGCCAGTAAGTATTGTAGGGATGCGACTTGATGATGCAGTAAGTTTAATCAAGGGGCCAAAAGGGACTAAAGTAATGCTTACTGTTAAGAAGGTTGACGGAACAATAGAAAACGTTGAGATTGTTAGAGACGTTGTTGAATTAGAAGAAACATACGCTAAGTCTTCTGTAGTAAAGAAAAATGGAAAGAATTTTGGAATTATAAATTTACCAAAATTCTATTTTAATATGCAAGATTATAATCAACGTAATGCTGCGAAGGATGTAAAGCAGGAAATTATACGTTTGAAACAACAAGACATGGAAGGCCTGGTGATAGACCTTAGAGATAATGGTGGAGGATCGCTACAAACTGTTGTAGATATAGCGGGTCTTTTCATTGATAAAGGACCTATTGTACAGGTAAGAACAAAAGGAGAAACGCCTGAAGTATTAAGTGATAAAGATCGTAATATCTTATGGGATGGGCCTTTAGTAATTTTAGTAAATGAATTATCAGCTTCTGCTTCCGAAATCTTAGCAGCTGCTATGCAAGATTATAAAAGAGCAATCATTATAGGAAGTAAACAGACATACGGAAAAGGTACGGTACAAAATGTAATGGATCTTAATAGATGGATGAGAAGTAATGATTTTGGGGATTTAGGAGCTCTTAAATTAACAACCCAGAAATTTTATCGAGTAAACGGAGGATCTACACAATTAGAAGGAGTAAAGAGCGATGTAGTTGTTCCAGATCGTTATAGTTATATCGATATTGGTGAGAAAGATCAAGAAAATCCACTTCCTTGGGATAAAATTCCAGCTGCCGATTATAATCTATGGGATGGTTATATTGATTTTGACCAAACTATAAATAAAAGTAAGGCTCGTATGGCTACCAATGAGCAACTTAAATTGATAGATGAAAATGCTAAATGGGTAAGAGAAAAAAGAGATGTAAATGAGTATTCTCTTAATTATAATAAATACAAAGCGAATATAGAGCTTAATGAAAAACAAGCTAAACGTTTTGATCGCTTAAATGATTATAAAACAAATTTAACTTTTGAATCCCTGCCTTATGAAAAGGAATTAATGAAAAAGGATTCAATTTTAGAAGAAAAAAGAAATAGATGGCATAAGAGTCTTAGCAAAGATGTGTATGTAGAAGAAGCATTAAGTGTTTTGGAGGATATGAAAATTAATAATATTAGAAGATCTAAAAACCCACTTACGCTAAAGAACTAACATGCTTTAATGCAAGAGACAAAATCAAATTCATTAACACAACTAGCGCTCCAAAGATTTAGTAAAAATTTTTGGGGCGTTTTGAGTTTTTGGTTTATCGTAGTATGTGCATTAGTTGCAATTCTAGCGTACATGCTTGCTCCTGACAGTTCTAAAAATGCGAATCAGATGCATTTGTCTATTCATTCGAAAGGTCCAGGTTTTTCGGTTAAGATGATCACTATTCCTTCGCAAGTAGTATCAGACCAATCTTTCCTGAGTAAGATTTTCTTTGGAACAAAAAATATGGATACTGAGATTCCCATAGAATCCTATAGTTTTAATAATAAGGTAATAGATGTAATTCCCTATACAGAGGGGGAACTTATAGGGGTTTCTAAGAATATAGCATTATCTAGTTTTCCAAAGGAATTAAATATTGAGGAAATAGAAAATCAATTTATAGAAGATAGAACTTTTATATTGGGAACTGATAAGTATGGAAGGGATATGTTAAGTAGAATGCTTATAGGGATTCGTATATCGTTTTCTATTGGTTTTGTAGCTGTGCTTATTTCTTTGTTTCTGGGGATTACTCTTGGGGCTTTAGCGGGTTATTTTGGTGGTAAGGTAGATGTATTTATTATGTGGCTGATTAATGTTACTTGGTCTATTCCCACGTTGTTATTAGTTATCGCGATTACCTTAGCTTTGGGTAAAGGATTCTGGCAGGTTTTTATAGCTGTAGGATTGACCATGTGGGTTGAGGTGGCTAGAGTAGTAAGAGGTCAGGTTTTAAGTATTAAACAGATGCAATATGTTACAGCTGCCAAAGCGTTAGGATATACACATGGTAGAATCATTATAAAGCATATACTTCCTAATAGTTTAGCTCCGGTAATTGTCATTTCTGCAGCTAATTTTGCAGGGGCTATCTTAATAGAAAGTGGATTGAGCTTTCTGGGAATTGGAGCACAACCTCCAATGGCAAGTTGGGGAGCAATGATAAAAGATCATTACTCTTATATTATATTAGGAAAAGCGTATTTAGCAATTATTCCAGGTCTTGGTATTATGAGTCTAGTTATGGCTTTTATGCTTATGGGTAATGCACTGCGAGATGCGTTAGATGTAAAAGGATAGCTAATAATAAAATTAGAGTCTTAAAAAAATGAAAAGGGTTAACTGCTGTGTTAACCCTTTTTTTGTAAACTACAATTAATAATAAAAATTGTTTTTTAGAAGCAAGGAGGTCCTTGTACCCATGTGGTGCCGTTATGATAACAACAACTAAGAGCAGGGTTACATCTTCTTCTAGTGTTACTTGGTTTAGTAAAAACTAAAATTCCCCCATGTACATCTTTCTGTTGGGATTTGGATAATGTTTTTGCTCCTTTCAATTCTTTAATCTGTTTCATAATTTTTTAAAGGTTTAAGAGTTTATAAATATTCCCCGAAAGTTTTAAGACATTCGGGGATATGTCTGAGTGAGTGTGTGAAGAAAAAGAGTATTTACATACGTCTTTTACAAAAAATGTTCTTTTCTATGTATCTAGAAAAGATAAAATAACATTATAATTAGCCCCAATTATAACATTATTATGCTTCTATAGGTTGGTTTTCTACATCATAATCTTGTTCCTGTTGGTTCTCTATCATCATGCTTGTAAAATGAAAGAATTCATCGTAGCTATACTTTTTAGGATAGATAGAAGTGTTCATTAATGATGCAGGAGTGTAAAACAAATTATTTTTCTCTGCCCAATTAGATTGATTTTGTAAGGTTTCTATATGTATTTTATTATTTTTTGGCGCTCCATATTCTTTTATCCATTTGCTGAAGGTTCTGTCGTTAAACCACTCTGTGTATGCTTTTATAAAACTATCAGAACCATCATTTTGATATATTTCCATAAGACGTAAACTAACTTGGGTAGCCTGATTGTTAAGGTCGTTTAAAGCGACTTTTAATCTAATTACCACCTGCAATTGATCGCTCATAGTTCGTAAAACTCTAGTGTATGCTTCAAAAGCACCTTTGCAATAACCACACATGGGATTGGTAACACTGATAATTTTAAACGTTGCGTTTGGATTACCAAGAATGATTTCATTTGCGATTGTGCTATTGTCCTCGATTTTTTCTGATATACTTAACAAATGATCAAAAATTTGACGATCTCTTTTAAAGTGATTTAGTTTTACATTTTCATTTTTATAGTCCTTATTTTGAACCATATTTTCTTTCACATACATGTAAGCTAATACGGTTAGTGCTGAAATCATTATAAAACCAGCAATGGAAGTTATAGAAAAAGTAAAAGGAAGACTAACAAGCGAAATTGCAGTTAGTCCTATAGAAATTACGCTAATAGCTATACATATAGCACACCATTTTTTTATCACAAAAGCTTGTGAGTATAGTGAGTAAACGATAAAAGGAATTCCAGCTATAGTTGGTATTAATAGAGTGCTATTAAAACCATAGAATAGTTGATAAATAGTAAGTATTCCAAAAAAAGTAATACTAGCATCCGCTAAAGAAAAATTCTTTAATAACTTACCAGTGTTATTGTTAATAACATCTCCACAATTAGAGTTTCCTACCGAAGTACAAAATTGGTGCATAGTGTTGGATTGAATGCCTAAGCTTTCTCTAACAGCAAAAAGACCAAAAACAGCTCCAGTTATGGATAAAAGCAGGAAAAATATTTGATAAACATTAAATGGTTGGTAGAACAAAGATATACCAGCTCCTATTAAAAGTGCTCCAAAAAGTACGTTCTGAATCAAAGATTCCTTAGAAAAAAGAGATCTATTTCCGGTGCTATGCTCAACAGCGATTACCTTTGGAACCCAAATTTCTTTAAATTCTTCATAAGAAAACTTCTTTTTGTCAAGGTCAGTATGCTTTAGTTGAATAGCTCCATTTTTGTTAATGACAGCAACAATTTCTTCTGCATGATCTTTTTTTACCAAAGAAATAAAGCTTTCCGGAAGTTGATCTAAAGCATCTACTGGAACTTCTACCGCAATATTATCAATATCGAAATAATCTAAAGTATCAGTTATTGATTGGAAACTAGGGTAATTCGGATGAATTTGTAGCTGAAGTTCAAGATCTTGTTTGTCGTAATTGCCAATTCTGTTTTGAATAAGAACCGTTTCTACTATTTTCTCAATGCTATTTTTCATGAATACTTAAGATGTTTTGTTTTGTGTGCTTTATCTAGTTAAATATACTATAAGTTGGGTGCCCCATGTTCCATTATATAGTTTTTTATAAAAGTATTAAGATTTAAAAACTCTTAATTCTCATAAAAAAGCTTTGTAAAATAGAAATTTTAAGGCATTATATTGATGAGGATATGACATAAAATAACAACGTAATAACCATATTTTTTATGATTTAGATGTTTTTAAATATTTAATTATTTGATTTTCAGTATTTTGATTGTAGGTGCATTTGGAGAAAAACATGTTTTTAAAGATGTTAAAGTTTCAAAACACTGAAAGAGAATCTGGGAATAGGGTTCTAATAATGTTTCATCATGTTTGATGGTTTTGATACTTTTGTGCTCTAGGAATAAACTACAAAACTGATTGATTTGAAAAGGAAATTTGTGTATCCAATTTTAGTAATAATTGTGACCATTTGCTTTTATTATATTGAAAAACATATTGATGCTAATGAGTATGGTGCTACCGAAAAGGCAGTTGGAGATGATGATCTTAGTTTTTTTTATCTCCCTACCTCTACAACAGGAGCTATTATAACTCATCAAAATTATTCTTTATCTTATTCAGAAACACATGAGCAACCAGAATGGGTGGCATATGAGCTAAAAAAGGAGCATTTATCCAATAATGATTACAAAAGACCATTTTTTGAAATGGATGCTAAAGTAAGATCTTCATCTGCTGATTGGCGTAATTATAAAAAATCTGGATTTGATAAGGGACATTTGTGTCCTGCTGGAGATCGCAGATTTACTTACAAAGCGTTTAAGGAAACATTTCTGACTTCTAATATTACTCCTCAAAATCATGATTTCAATGCTGGAATATGGAATAAACTAGAACAAAAAGTACGGTATTGGGCAAAAAAATACGATGATGTATATGTAGTAACAGGAGGTGTTTTATCCAAAGATCTTAAAACAATTGGATACGAAGCTGTGACGGTGCCCGACTATTTTTATAAAATTATTTTGGATAAAGATGATAAAAATGTCAAGATGATAGCTTTTTTAATTCCTCATAAAGATACCGATAGATCACTTCAAAGTTTTGTTGTGAGTACCGATGAGATTGAAGCATTAACTGGAATTGATTTTTTTTCAAAATTACCTGATGATCTAGAAGAAAAGCTAGAGCAATCATCTGGGATTGGTAAATGGAAGTTTTAAATAGTATAATAGAAAGTCTTTTTCAGAACTTTTATGATTCAATAATAAACATCACCACTCATTAACCCTGTTTGCATCAAGTTTGATGAAAATAAAAAGTAATAGTGTAAAGCCCCACAAACCAGAACCTCCATAACTAAAAAATGGCAAAGGGATTCCTACAGTAGGGAGCAATCCAGTTACCATTCCCACATTTATAACAAAATGTATAAATAGAATACCTACAACGCTATATCCGTAAACCCTACTGAACTGTGTCTTCTGTTTTTCAGCAAGGTATAAAAGTCTTATCAAGAGGCCTACGAATAGAATAACAACAGCTGTAGCTCCTAGAAATCCCCATTCTTCTCCAACGGTACTAAATATATAATCGGTATGCTGTTCTGGAACAAAACCACCTTTGGTTTGGGTTCCTTCTTTCCATCCTTTTCCAATCCAACCACCACTTCCTATTGCAATTTGACTTTGATTTGTGTTATAACCAATACCTCTAGAATCTACTTCTTTTCCTAAAACTATGTTGAAACGATCTCTATGTCGCTGTTCAAAAACATTGTTGAAAATATAGTTAACAGAAAAGCAGAATCCTGTGATCACTATAATCGCTAGAAGGTATCTAGAGTACTTTGGTTTTTGTTTTCTGTTTTTGATTAACAGAAGTGCCATTACTAAAGCAATTCCCAGTACAACCCACAACGGTGAAAATAACAGAGTTAGTATAAACAATGCAGCTGCTGAGGCTCCAATAATTAAATATGTAGCCGCTAAACCTTCGCGATATAGAGGAAAGAAAAAAGCTGCATATACTAGTGCACTTCCTGGATCAGGTTGAGGAATGATAAATAATGCTGGTAATGCAATAATTAGGAATGCTCTTAATTGGTGATTTATAAGGTTTATATTGGTTTGCATATCGCTTAAAAACTTAGCAATAGCTAAGGCGGTAGCTGCTTTTGCGAATTCTGAAGGTTGCAACCCTACTGGTCCGAATGAATACCAAGAAGTAGCTCCATTTACATTCTTACCAAATAAAAATAGTCCTAGGAGCGATACCAAGGATATTACATATATTAAACCAGCGAAACGTTCATAAAATTTCGTTTCAATAGCTTGGGTAATAACAATAATGACAATGCTAAGTGCAATCCAGTATAGCTGTTTGATGTAGGGCTTCGAAAGATCGGTTATGGAAAACTGTTCATCTCCATAGGAAGCTGAGTATATATTAAGCCATCCAAAACCCACTAATAATAGAAATAATAAGACCGTTAACCAATCTATAGTACCGACAGTTGATCTACTCATTATTGGTTAATTTTGAAAGGTTCACCACTATACGGTTTGGCATATTCTTCTTCAAGGCTGTGAGTTAAAACCCAATCTTCTAAATCCGTTCGGGAAATGGTTCCTTTAATATATTTTTCTATCATTAAACTTGCTATCTTACCAGCATATCGTGATCCCCAGTATCCATTTTCTATAAATACAGTAAGTGCTATTTTAGGGTTATCTTTTGGGGCAAAAGCTACAAATACGGAGTGATCTGTAAGTTGCATACGTTCTCCATTAACCACAGTGTAGTTTTCTGCAGTACCAGTTTTACCACAAATTTCTATATCGTTTACCTGAAGTGCTTTAGCAGTACCCTGAACATAAACCTGATGCATTCCTTCTATAACAGGTTCAAAGTGTTCTTTGTCAATGGTGGTGTATTTTGGTTTGGTAAAGTTTTCTATATCTATTGGTTGCCCATCGATAGCTTTGATAATATGTGGTGTGTAAAAATATCCTCTGTTAGCAATTGCGGCGGTCATATTAGCAAGTTGTATTGGTGTTGCTAGGATTTCTCCCTGTCCAATCGCGTTAGATATCGTAGCAGTGGAATACCATTTGTATTTTGGATAATTATATCTTCTATTATAGTAATCTGAATTGGGTACAAGCCCTTTACTACCACTTGATAAGTCATTACCAAGGTAGTTACCTAGTCCAAAACTTTCTACATGCTTTTCCCAATTGTCAATACCTTCTTGTGGAGTGTCGAACTTATTAATACTTCTAAGGTATACATTGGCAAAATAAGCGTTGCATGACTGCGCAATTCCTGGTATCATACTTAATGGACTCGCATGTGCATGACATCCAAGTTTAGCTTTTTTTCCATATCTAAAGCCATGACTACAAAAGAAGCTTTCTCTTGGATCTACAACGCCTTCTTGCAAAGCAATTAATGCTGTAATAGCTTTAAATGGAGATCCTGGAGGATATTCTCCTTTCACACCTCGATCAAACAATGGTCTCGAAATAGAATCATAATGTAATCTTGTATAGTTGGGAGATCTTTTTCGACCTACCAATAATTCTGGCTTATAATTTGGTGCTGTAATTAATGTTAAGATTTCTCCAGTTGAAGGATCTAGAGCTACAATTCCACCACGTTTATTTACCATTAATTTTTGACCATACGCTTGAAGTTCTTCATCGATGGTAATGGTTAGATCTTTTCCATTAACGGGAAGTGTATCATATTTACCGTTTTTATATGGACCAATGTCTCTATTAAAACGATCTTTTTGAATTCTCTTGATTCCTTTTATTCCTCTTAATTCGTTCTCGTATTGTTTTTCTACGCCTTGCATTCCAATAAGATCACCAGAAAGATAATAAGGGTCTTTTTTAATTAGTCCATCGTTTACCTCGGCTATATATCCCAAAACATTGGCTGCATTTTCGGTGTGATAGTCTCTAAGAGAACGCTTCTGAATATAGAAACCATCGAACTTCCTCATTTTTTCCTGTAAGTACGCATATTCATCTTTTGTTAGCTGTGGAATAACAACCGAAGGAACTCTGGGTGAATATACTCTTGCTTTTTTTAATTGTTTGTTGAGCTTTTCTTTAGTAATTTTCAGTATGGAACAAAACTCTAAAGTATCAAAAGGTTTTAGTTCTCTTGGAATTACCATTACATCATAAGATGGCTGATTGGTAACCAAAAGTTTACCATTTCTGTCGTAAATAGCACCTCTTTGAGGGTAGTCATAGAGAACTTTTATCGCATTATCTTCTGATAAAGCAGCAAATGAAGTATTATAAATTTGTAAATAAAATAACCTTCCGATAAAAACAACACCGGTGGTAATGATTATTAAATAAAGTAATAGTTTTCTCATGAATCTTTTCTTCTAAACAATACCAAAACAAGCATAATCACAATGATTGAGAATAAACTAGAAAATAACGTTTTTTTTGCAATTAATAGTATATGAGAAAAGTTAAATATTTCTAACGTAAAAAGTATAATATGATGTATAAAAATCATTAGGGTAACATAGGCTAAACGCTGTCCAAAATTCACCTTGCTTAACTTCACAGTTTGGAATTCATAACTTAGTCCAAAAACAGATCTAAGAATAACAGGTCTTAAATATGCTATCGATATGCAAGCGGTAGCGTGTACACCTCCAGAATCTCCAAATAAATCAATAGTTATTCCTAGAATGAAACTTAACACAAGAAACAAACTTTTATTAATATTAATTGGTGAAAGTAATATGAAAATAATGTAAATGTAAGGGTTGAGGTACCCCCAAAAGTTAATGTTATTAAGAATGAAAACCTGAACAAACACCAAGCTTATAAATCTACCTATGTATAATGGAATGTTATTATTCATTAGTTTTAGGGTTTTCTAACAATCTAACTTCGGCGGTATCATTACTTTTAATAGCGTAAACAAAACCAATGTCTGTCATGTCGTTAAATAGCAGGACATCGATTAGAAAATAACTTTGGTTTTTGTCCAATTCATAATTGAGAATCGTTCCAATGCCAATTCCACGTGGAAATATGGTTGAACGACCATTGGTAATAATAGTGTCTCCTTTTTTTAGTACCGCTTGTCTTGGTACAGTTTCTAATTGCACAATATTTGGATCTTTACCATTCCATACTAATGACCCATATTGATTAGATTTTTTTAGGCCAGCGTTAATTCTAGAATTACTATTTAGTATAGAAATAACTCTACTGTAATTCGTAGAAGTGTTTTCTACGATTCCGATAATTCCTTTGTCGGTAATGACTCCCATATCTGGTTCAATTCCGTCTTTTTCTCCTTTATTAATAAGGATGTAATTATCAATTTTACTGTAGTCATTTTTATAAACATTTCCTTTTATAAAATGATATGGTTTATCAAAGGATGTAGTGTCGTTGTACTTAGTCTCAATGGTATCTGTAGCAAAAATACTTAATTGATTGCGTAATCGTTCGTTTTCCTCTAATAGTCGTTCATTTTCGCTTTTAAGGCCAAAATAATTACTTATAGAGTATCTCCATCCATAAACTCCACCAGATAGAAAATTCGTGGAACTTATGAACTTGCTTTTGTGATAACTATGTGATTGAATAGTAAGAACCAGAGATATAAATAATAACAGCAGGAATAATAAGAAGTTCTTATTCCGTATTAAAAAATTAATAATTTGCTGCATATGTTATCGAGATACTAAAATTTTATCTATAGTAAAAACAATCTCTCATACTACCTTATAAAAGCAAGTATGAATGATCAAAGCAGAATAACGTAAAAATTACTTTTTAGGTATATTCTAATTTGTTTTTTCTAAAAAATATTATTTAATCAATACACTTTTGTATCGATTGATATTTTTTAGGGTAATACCTGTTCCTCTTACTACTGCTCTCAAAGGATCTTCAGCAATATAAACAGGCAAATCGGTTTTTTGAGATAATCTTTTGTCTAAGCCTCTTAGCATGGAACCTCCACCAGCAAGATAAATTCCTGTGTTGTAAATATCCGCAGCAAGCTCTGGAGGAGTTTGTGATAATGTTTCCATTACAGCATCTTCAATTCTAAGAATTGATTTGTCCAATGCTTTTGCTATTTCACGAAATGAAATTTGAACTTGTTTTGGTTTTCCGGTGAGAAGATCACGTCCTTGAACGTTCATTTCCTCTGGAGGTAACTCCAAATCTTCTGTAGCTGCTCCAATTTGTATTTTTATCTTTTCCGCAGTGCGTTCTCCGACATATAAGTTATGTTGAGTTCGCATATAGTAGATGATATCGTTGGTAAACACATCACCCGCAATTTTTACTGATTTGTCACAAACAATTCCACCTAATGCAATAACTGCGATTTCAGTAGTACCACCACCTATATCTACAATCATATTTCCTTTAGGTTGCATGATATCCACACCAATACCAATGGCAGCTGCCATTGGTTCATGGATTAGATAGACTTCTTTACCATTTACACGTTCAGCACTTTCTTTTACTGCTCGCATTTCTACTTCGGTAATACCTGATGGAATACAGATAACCATTCTAAGAGCAGGAGTGAAGATTTTTTTCTTTAAAGCAGGAATATCTTTAATAAACATGCTTATCATCTTTTCACTAGCATCAAAATCTGCTATCACTCCGTCTTTTAGAGGTCTTATCGTTTTTATGTTTTCATGTGTTTTTCCTTGCATCATCGCAGCTTCTTTTCCAGCGGCAATTATTTTTCCAGACATAATATCTCTGGCAACAATGGATGGACTATCTACCACCACTTTGTCGTTGTGAATAACTAAGGTATTTGCGGTACCTAAATCTATAGCAATTTCTTCAGTAAAGAAGTCGAAAAATCCCATATAAAACAGTAAAAAGGGTTAGAATTGAGTAAATGTACTAAAATTAATGCTTAAAATGACGTGTTCCGGTCATTACCATAGCAATTCCGTTTTCATCACAGTAATCAATACTTAATTGGTCTTTTATAGAACCTCCTGGTTGTATAACTGCCTTGATTCCTGCTTTGTCTGCAAGCTCTACACAGTCAGGAAATGGGAAGAAGGCATCACTAGCCATTACAGCGCCATTAAGATCAAAATTAAATGAATTTGCTTTTTCTACAGATTGTTTCAATGCATCTACACGAGAAGTTTGTCCTGTTCCACTAGCTAAAAGTTGCTTGCCTTTAGTGAAAACAATTGTATTAGACTTTGTGTGTTTACATATTTTTGAAGCAAATAAGAGATCTTCAATTTGCTCATTGGTAGGAGCTACTTTTGTAACCGTATTTAAATCTTCTTGAGCATCTGTTTTTAAATCCTTGTCTTGTACCAAAGCTCCATTTAAACAAGAGCGTACCTGAGTTTTTGGAAGCTCTATGTCTTTTTGAATTAAAATAATTCTATTTTTCTTTCCTTTTAATATTTCAATAGCTTCATCAGTATAAGAAGGAGCGATTACCACTTCACAAAACAGTTTGTGAATTTCTTCGGCGGTTGGAACATCTATTTCAGAATTACTTATTAATATACCTCCGAAAGCTGAAACCGGATCACCAGCTAATGCATCTACATACGCTTGGTGTATCGTAGAGCGTTGTGCTAAACCACAAGCATTATTATGTTTAAGGATTGCAAATGTAGGGTCTTCTCCTTTAAATTCATTCATTAGGTTAACCGCTGCGTCTACATCTAATAGGTTATTGTATGATAACTCTTTACCGTGTAGTTTATCAAACATTGCATCGAAATCTCCGAAGAAAAATCCTTTTTGATGAGGGTTTTCTCCATAACGAAGTGTTTTACCTTTAGTTTCGCTAATTTTTAAAGATGCGATCTCATGATCACTATTAAAATAATTAAAAATAGCACTATCGTAATGTGAAGAAACATTAAACGCTTTTGCTGCAAATCGTTTGCGATCTTCTAAAGAGATACTTCCATTACCTTCGGAAATAATTTCCAAAAATTCTGCATAATCTTCAACAGAAGCTACACAGGTTACATCAGCAAAATTTTTAGCAGCAGCTCTAATCAAAGAAATACCACCAATATCAATTTTTTCAATAATATCTTGTTGTGATGCTCCAGAAGCAACTGTCTTTTCAAAAGGGTATAAATCAACTATTACGATATCGATCTGCGGAATTTCATACTGCTCAAGTTCGGCGACATCGCTATCGTTGTTCTGACGATTTAGTATTCCACCAAAAACTTTAGGATGTAATGTTTTAACTCTTCCACCAAGAATCGAAGGGTAAGAAGTTACATCCTCCACAGGAATTACATCCACTCCTTGTTCTTTTATAAATTTTTCAGTTCCACCAGTGGAATAAATACTAATTCCAAGTTCATCTAATTTCTTAACGATTGGTGCTAATCCTTCTTTACTAAATACAGAAATTAAAGCAGATTTAGCCGTTTTTGTTGTGCTCATAACAATGTTTAGTTGATAAAACGCAAAAGTAGCAATTTAGTTGCCAATTAGACAACCCATTGTTAGTAATTGTTTTAGATATTTTGTAACAAAATTATTAAGAAAACGTCCTATCTTTATATTGTTCAAAAATTAGCACATGCTTATCTATCTACGAGTACTTAAGGAAAGTTTTAATTTTGCTATTAATGCATTAAAAAACAATAAGTTAAGAACGTTTCTTTCTTTACTGGGAGTTACCATTGGGATATTCTCTATTATTGGAGTATTAGCTGCAGTAGATTCTTTAGAAAAAGAAATAAAAGGCAGTATCAGCTCTTTGGATAATAGTACAATTTATCTTACCAGAGTTTCTTTTGGTCCTACGGATGTTCCGGATTGGAAAAGAGAACAATTTCCGGATGTTACATTTGAAGAGTATCAGCTTATAAAAAGAAGTATGCCTGATTTGAAAGCAGTAAGTTTTTTACTAAATGTTGGGCAAGAAACCTTAAAATATAATGATAAAAGTATTAGTAATGTAAGTATGGCTCCAGTTACTAATGATTATTACGATATAGAGGAACTACAAGTGGTAAAAGGAAGGTTTTTTAATGAACAAGAATCTGTTGGTGGAGCACCAGTGGTAGTGATTGGTGATGAGATTGCAAAAAGTTTATTTGGAGATGGTGATCCTATTGGAAAGAAAATCCGTGTATATGGTAGAAAGTTTACAGTAATAGGTGTTCTTAAAAAAGAAGGTAGTGGTCTTTTTGGAGACTCTAAAGATACAGCAGCAATACTTCCTGTTAATTTAGTAAGAAGAATCTATGGAGATAATAATAAGTTTACATTTCCTATGATTATTATGAAACCAGAATCTGGAATTGATATTCCCGAATTTGTGTCTACTTTAAAACAAAAAATGCGTTCGTATCGAGGTTTAAAACCAGACGATATAGATGATTTTTTTGTAAATCAATTGCAGGGATTTACTGATTTTATTGATAATATTACAGGTACTATGTCTAAAATTGGAGGTTTCATAGGAATGTTTTCTCTTTTAGTGGGTGGTTTCGGAATTGCAAATATCATGTTTGTAAGTGTGAAAGAAAGAACTAATCTAATCGGTATTCAGAAAGCATTAGGAGCGAAGAAAAAGTTTATATTACTTCAGTTTTTATTTGAAGCTGTTATTCTGGCAATTTTTGGTGGATTAATAGGATTGGTATTGGTATGGTTAATTTCAAAAGGAGCCTCTCAGTTTACAGGGGATTTTGAGTTTATTCTTTCATCTTCCAATATGTTTTGGGGTATGTTCTGGTCAACATTGATTGGGTTAATAGCAGGAATTTTTCCAGCATGGATGGCTGCAAGATTAGATCCTGTAGAAGCTATTAGAACCGGAATGTAGTATTTGAATCATTGTTACATGAATCGAAATAATAGGTAGATATTCATACCTAAAGCAATTAATATAAGTATTAGTACGGCGATTGGAATTACTTTCATCATCTTCTTATCTTTCTTTGTATTTGGGGTTATTACATTTGTCGTCATGGAGACAAAGATATAATGAATTGATGGCGACGGAAATAGGTGAAAATACTTGATTATGAAAATAAAAGGTCGAGAATAATCTCGACCTTTATATTTAATGAGGTTTTATTAGAAAACTATTCTTTAATTATTCGCTTAGTAGTAGAACCAGTTTCGGAATATATAGTTATTAAATATAAACCAGAAGGTATGGATGTGATATCTATAGTGTTTATAATATCATTTTTATTTAGTTGTTGAGAAACAATTATTTTACCTCTAACATCAAAAATTTCTACATTTTTTAAGGCTACATTAGTTACTCTTGGTATATAAATAACGTTTTTAGAGGGTACAGGATAAATGTTTAATTCCATTTCAAGTATCTCGTCATCAGTGTTTAATAGATTGTCAAATATAATAGTAAATTGAGAAGCTATTATGTTTCCATTACCTGCTCCATCCGTAGCAACATCTGCAGCTATATCAACTGTAACTGTCCCATTTGCAATAGGAGTAATATCAAAAGTGTAGGTGTCTCCAGATCCAGTAAAATTAGTGGCATTTCCATTTCCTGTAGTTACATCGTTAATATCAAATCCTGTAACCGATTCACTAAAAGTAACTGTAATAGGAATAGGGTTGGCTCCTGTAGGTCCAGGACTTTCAGTTGATGTAATGCTAACTGTTGGTGCAGGATCAATAATAGTTACGCTTATATCAGATGAGTTTGGGCAAGTTCCTACAGTGGCATAGGTTACCGTATATGTGTTTGGTGTGGAAGCGGATACATCAATTTCTCCTGTAGAACTGTTTAGACTTAACCCTGTTGTAGAGGCAAAGCTACCTCCAGTTACACCGGTAATTGTTGGAGTAGGGTCAGCATCAGTAGTTAAATAAGAAGAAGCAGTGTAGCTAAAGGTTGCATCATCCAATGCATTGATAGTTACGGAAGTATTCGATGAGTTTGGACAAGTTCCTGCGGTGGTATAAGTTACCGTATATGTATTAGGTGTAGAAGCCGAAACATCGATTTGTCCAGTAGTGGTATTGATACTTAAACCAGCTGTGGAAGAGAATGTTCCACCCGTAAGTCCGGTAATTGTTGGAGTAGGATCCGCATCATCTACACAATAAGTGCTTGTACTATAATTAAAAGACGGATCATCCAACGCATTGATAGTTACAGAAGCATTCGATGAGTTCGGACAAGTTCCTGCGGTGGTATAAGTTACCGAGTATGTATTAGGAGTAGATGCTGATACATCGATTTGTCCGGTAGTGGTATTGATACTCAATCCAGCGGTAGAAGAGAATGTTCCACCCGTAAGTCCAGTAATTGTTGGAGTAGGATCAGCATTATCTACACAGTAAGCACTTGCATTATAATTAAAAGACGGATCATCCAGTGCATTGATAGTTACCGATGCATTAGATGAGTTTGGGCAAGTTCCTGCGGTGGTATAAGTTACCGTATATGTATTTGGAGTTGAAGCTGAAACATCGATTTGTCCAGTAGAGGTATTGATACTTAAACCAGCTGTGGAAGAGAATGTTCCACCCGTAAGTCCAGTAATTGTTGGAGTAGGATCAGCATCATCCACACAGTAAGCACTTGCACTATAATTAAAAGACGGATCATCCAGAGCATTGATAGTTACCGACACATTCGATGAGTTCGGACAAGTTCCTGCGGTGGTATAAGTTACTGTATATGTATTCGGAGTTGAAGCTGAAACATCGATTTGTCCAGTAGAGGTATTGATACTTAAACCAGCGGTAGAGGAGAATGTTCCACCCGTAAGTCCAGTTATTGTTGGAGTAGGATCCGTATCATCTACACAATAAGCGCTTGAACTATAATTAAAAGATGGATCATCCAACGTATTGATAGTTACAGAAGCATTCGATGAGTTCGGACAAGTTCCTGCGGTGGTATAAGTTACCGTATATGTA
The DNA here is from genome assembly GCF_947492115.1 of uncultured Aquimarina sp. NCBI lineage: Bacteria > Pseudomonadati > Bacteroidota > Flavobacteriia > Flavobacteriales > Flavobacteriaceae > Aquimarina > uncultured Aquimarina sp. The sequence goes on along the minus strand of NZ_CANLMM010000002.1, from coordinate 519,898 downwards.
TTAGGTGTAGAAGCAGACACATCAATCTGTCCAGTAGCAGTATTGATACTTAAACCCACTGTGGAAGAGAATGTTCCACCTGTAAGTCCAGTAATGGTTGGAGTAGGATCCGCATCATCTACACAGTAAGCACTTACACTATAATTAAAAGACGGATCATCCAGTGCATTAATAGTTACGGATGCATTTGATGAGTTCGGACAAGTTCCTGCGGTGGTATAAGTTACCGTATATGTATTCGGAGTAGAAGCCGAAACATCGATTTGTCCAGTGGTAGTATTGATACTTAAACCAGCTGTAGAAGAGAATGTTCCACCTGTAAGTCCAGTAATTGTTGGAGTAGGGTCCGCATCATCCACGCAATAAGCGCTTGAGCTATAATTAAAAAACGGATCATCCAGCGCATTAATAGTTACGGATGCATTCGATGAGTTAGGACAAGTTCCTGCGGTGGTATAAGTTACCGTATATGTGTTAGGAGTTGAAGCAGACACATCGATTTGTCCAGTGGTAGTATTGATACTTAAACCCGCTGTAGAAGAGAATGTTCCACCCGTAAGTCCAGTAATTGTTGGAGTAGGATCCGCATCATCCACACAATAAGCGCTTGAACTATAATTAAAAGACGGATTATCCAGCGCATTGATAGTTACTGATGCATTAGACGAATTCGGACAAGTTCCAGCGGTGGTATAAGTTACCGTGTATGTATCAGGTGTAGAAGCTGAAACATCGATTTGTCCGGTAGTGGTATTGATGCTTAAACCAGCTGTGGAAGAGAATGTTCCACCCGTAAGTCCGGTAATTGTTGGAGTAGGATCCGCATCATCTACGCAATAAGTACTTGAGCTATAATTAAAGGATGCATCGTCAAGATTATTCACTGTAACGGAAACAGAGCCACAAGATCCTGGTGTTACACAACCACCTTCTCCTCTAATAAAGTAAGTTGTGGATGGTCCTGTAGGAGTCACTACAATAGAAGAGGAAGTCGTTGTACCTACTTGTGTTCCTCCACAAGAACCAGTATAAACAACCCATTGAGTAGCATCGTTTAAACTTCCGGTGATATTTAATGTTGTCGTATTGCCATTACAAACCGCTGTTGGCGAAGCAACTATTGTGGGTACGTCGGGATCGGTGCAGGCAGCAATACAATTTACAGATGGTGCTGAATATCCAGAAGGTGTAATGTCATACGCAATGTTATTATCAGATATCCAATTAGATCTGTTATTTATGGAAGCCCGAATAGTATTAGAATCACCCGATAGTGTTCCATTATATTTTGCGTTGTCAGTTTCTGTGCCAATAGCAGGAAATAGGGATATACAATCAACAGCATTGGTTAATCCGGCAGGTAATGCGGATCTTGCTGTTCCTAGCGGGACTGCTGATGGATCATTCCAAAGAGTTGTAGGATCAAGGGTAGTTGGAGATCCATTTCCATCATCACCATTGATTCCCGATATAAAAGTAGGGATGCCAGCAGGTTCTGGACCACTTGCACTATAATATGCTAAAACTTGATCACCACCAGTTAAACTCCAACCAGCACCTGATGATAAAGTGGCTGATCCGCCTCCAGTAACAGTAATTGTGTTAGCACTAGATTCGTTAAAACTAATAATGGTTCCGCAGCTAATACCACCTGTAGGTGATGTCCAGGTTAGGTGTCCCTCAGTAGTTCCTGCCCAGGTGTCTAAACTGGTATCCCAGCCTTCTTCGGTAAAATATATAATTTCTCCAGCTGGAATATCCGTTAAGGCTATTATTGTGAAATTATCATTTGTTCCTGTACCAGCATCTGTATTATATCCAATAAAAGCGATATCTCCTGCACCTAATGTTTGCGAATAGAAAATAGAACTAAATAAAAGTAATATAATACTTAGAAGTGTAGTTTTTTTCATATGTTAAGATTTGTAGTTTCACATTAATGACATAGGTAGGTGTTAAACCATCCCGTATTATTTTTTTTACTTGAACCAGTAAATGTTTTCTTGTTTAATTTTGCATAAATTGATCTTTGAGGGTGTTGTTGGTTTGTTGATTCATTATTCCAGATATAATGATCATAGCTTGTTCTGTTATAACTGTTGTTGAAGTCTATTAATCCTCTAGGCCCTTCCAGTTTAAGATGTTTAATTATTGTACTACATTCTTGTTTAGATTTGTTAAAAGTGGATCTAATTACTAATCCATTTTCATAACCAAGCAAAGCAAAAAAATCAGGACTTTTATTGAATTCCTGCCAGTATTCTTGTGTAAATAACTTGTTGGATTCTGTGTTTAATTCGGGATACCAGCTAGAAATGGTTTTGGTTGTATTAAAAACTTCAGGATATTCTTTTAGTAATGCCTCTTCTGCTGAAAAAGGGAGCATATACATTGGATGTTTTAAGTGTAATTGATTCTGTTCTAAATAAAAAGCGTGTTCTCTGGCAAATATGTTATTGTGAAATGCTATTATAGCATCAGGTTTTATTTCTGAAAAAAATCTATGCATCAGTTCACTTTCATTTTTTCTCGGATGCAGAGGCGTGATGTAATGACCTGAAAATGAAATGTTCTCTTGGGAAATAATACTATCTAAAGCTTCAATAAAACCATAACCAGCTTCGTAATAACAAGTAGAAGTGGCCATTTTAGTCTTGTTATTTTGTAGAAGATACTCTGCTAATAACTGAAGAGAATCATATAACCCTAAAGAATTTTGAAAAACCCCATCAGGTAATTCTAGTGGATGCTTTGAGCCAAAATTTGCAGCAATTAATGTCTCCTGATTATTACCAGCAAAGTCGGTAAGTTCTTTAAAACCATAATGACCTAAAATACCAGTTGTTAAAATTACATTTTCTTGAAAACATAATTTCTGAAAAGAATTAATCAGTTGTTTAGGGTCTGATCCAGAACCAATACTTTCTATAATAAGGTTGTATTGTGTTTCTTTTAAGGCTAAATGCATACCATTTAGAAATGATTTACCCATACTAGGATATGCATTCGATTGAGGAAGTAATACACCTACTTTATTTTTTGATAACATTATTCCGATCTTGCTAATAGTTAGAGGAATTTAAATCCCTCTAACTACTCATTTTATTTTTTTAACTTCTTGATGGAAATATACCTTGCATTGCTATGCATACATACACCCCTAAAAAAGGGTTTCTTATGTTAAAACCTTGATTACCTCCTGTAATATTGGTCGTTCCAGAGATGGATACTCCTGCTAATTTATCTCCAGCGGTAGGGCTCTCTCTAAATATTTCAGGCATATTGCCGGCGGTTCCAAGACCGTTATTGCCAGCATCTGTTTCATTCGTAGCGTCAGTATTATCGGTAGTAAGTACCTCTACATTAGCTACACCATTGGTTAATGTGTGCGAATGGCTTGGCATATGAAGTTGATTTAAAGTTACAGTTTCTGAACCTCCTCGTTCTCCCCAGGAAATTGAAGATAAACCAGGACCATTTCCTACATGTACAATACTTCTTCCTCTTAGATCTGGTAAAGCAAAAGTGGTTCTACCATCTCCTCCAAAAGTAGTTCCGAGTAATGAAAAAAGTGCTGAGTTTTGGGCTATGGGTAATAACTGTCCATCGCATAACGCCCAACCACGAGGTGCAAAATTGAATCCGAAAGGTTGAATCTGTCCGATAAATGGGTCCATAATAAGTATTGTTTTTTAAAAATTAATAATTTGATATTAGTTATTTAATTGTTTGAAATCAGAGTCTTTTTTTAAAGGTTTTAGTCTATCATAATAATATTTTGAGCTGAATAAGTTTTTCAGCCAGAAACCTATATACAGTAAGACATGTAGGAAAGCTTCCGATTAGTATCGTTTTCATGATCTTTTGTTTTTATAAGCTGCCATATTCCAATGAATTCTGGGGATTTTAATCATTGAAGTGTATTCCAAAATCACCAAGAATCAAATCTAAATAGGAGATCAAAGAGAGTCAATACGTAGAAATACCTGATTTGTATAAATAGTGTTGTAGATTTCTAAAATCTAAGTATATAATTTTGGTAAAATGTTTTAACCCGCTTTATGCAATGGAACTTCGTAATGAAGCTTTGAGATACAATAAATACTGGCTTTTTTTTGATTTCAGCATAGCATCGCAATGGTTATATTAAAAAAAGTAGTGAAGCGGTAGTATTTGCAGTAGCTCAAAGATGGAATAGATTTTCTATTGTATAAAACGGGTTTAATAAAGATAGTATCAATAGAATGATTCTATGTCTGGATTTGCTGCAGAATAGTTGAAGGAAGATAGCAATCTTCTATTTTAAATAGAGGCACTTTTTTTCGTAGTCGATTACAGCCTTTCCCCTTTTTAGCACATCCGCTCCAATAATTCCATCCACGGGTGTCGCATCATGCGTCGTTAGTGCCGTGTTAACATGGGTTAAGTCAAAAAGAATTAGTGAAACGTTTTTTCTAGACCATTTACCTAATTGCAAAGTGTTTTTTTTGGAGAGTTGGGTGTGCATGTCTGTAGCACCAGCACCAGCAGCCTTAACATCACTTTCTTGTGTAAAAAGTTTAAACTTTTCTACCGCATCAAAACCAACACAAGAATTAGAGGCTCCCGTATCGACAATAAAATTTCCTTCTACGCCATTTAAAAATGCTTTTATTTCGAAATGATTGGTTTTGGTATACTCAAGTTTAATGCGGTGATACTCTTTATCAAGTAAAAATTGGCGAAGTGTGGTCATTTTAATTTTCGTCTGATCAGCAGTAAAAGTAATACAATTATAAAGAATAGAATGCTAATAATTATCCAATAACTTTTTGTTACAGGATGTTCATAAGAACCATAGTATACAAAGGAAGCCCAATAATATGGGGATTTTTGTGCATTGGTAATTTTTTTAGAAGTCAAATACTCAAGCTTTGAAGTGTGTAAACTATGTGTGTTGGAGTTCTGGTCTTTTAAGTTTTTATAGAAATAACGCATTAGTTGCGAGGTGGTTTTGTCATTAACCTTCCATAAAGAGAACAGTGTGTTTGGTATTCCTGCATATTGAAATCCTCTAGCAATACTTAATGGTCCTTCGCCTTTTGCTATAGCACCTACGCCTGTTTCGCAAGCGCTTAATACAACCAAATCAGCATCTAGTTGTAAGCCATATAATTGGTTTACTAGTATGTTTTGATCTGTAAATTGGATGGATGCTGGACTTGCAAAACTTCCTGATGCTGCATGAGTTGATAGGTGTAAAATTGTATGATCTTTTAATTGATCTATAAAATTAGCATAAGTAGCGTCTTCGTTTTTCAAAAAAGTACCATCGAAATGTTCTTCAATATGTTTTTTTTCATCTACAGAAAAAGGTAGTTCTAAGTTGGTGTTTTGGAAAACAGGAAATACACCTAAAACATTTTTCTTGAGATGGTTGCTATTTGTAGCTCTAAGATATTTATTGATAGAATTTTCATAAGTAATCATAGAGGACTTTACTAAGAAAGGCATGTTTTCAAAATTGAAAGCATCAGTTTCTTCTGTTAATAATGCTTCAAAAGGAACGAAATTTAGAAGTCCGTCTGGTATGATTAGTAACTTTTCAGAATTTGGGATTTTTAAACTTTTATATAAATTAAAACTAGCTTTGGAAAAACCATTTATATCATTAGTGATATTTGAAGCGTCGTCGAAATATTGAACGTAATCTCGGATGCTATTTTTTAAGAGTGTATTGTTTTCAATTTTAAGAATATTTAGCGTTTTTTCATTACCTGTAAATTGATAAATGTTATTTTTTCCGAAAAAATAAGAAACTAACAATAGCTTATCTTCTTTTAGCTTTTGATGAAGTTGAGGAACTGAAATAGTTTGTTGATCGGAAATTAAATTAGGATATTTTTCTTGTAGTGTTTTTGAAAGTTCTTTCAATTGTATGGAGATATTTGAATGCTGCTCACTCCATTTTTGGATTAGAGAAATATCCGCCTGATCTTTTCTTAGTTTTTCTTTTAGGATGTTGGTTTCGTATACCGCTAATTGAATATGAAGTTGTTCGTTCTTTTTGATCAAAGAATCACTTTTATATTGAAATAAAAGTCTTTTGGATACTAAAGCTTCGTTTACAAAAGGAGCCTTAGAATTTTCTGAAGCATTGAACGCTTTTTGTAGATATTCAATTTCATTGGTTTTTTGATATAAGGTGTATAACAGCTCAATATAGTTTTCAGTTCGATTTCTATTCTGACCATGTTGAATAATCTTCGTGCTTTGCAGTGGATATGCAATATTTAATTTAGAGTTTACTATAAAAGCTGCTTCTAACGATTTTATTGCTGAAATGGGATCATTTAATTGCTGGTAGATGTATGCTTGAGTATCTAATGCTTTTAATAAAATTTGGTCAGCAACAAGTGTTTGTTTTTTAGGGATAGCGACTTCGGAGTAATACGTAGGTAGTAAAAGAGAATGAATTTCTTTTAAGGATGCTAATGCTTCTTTGTATTCTTTTTTTGAAATGAGGATGTCTGTATAGGCTAATTGCCACTTTGCAATTTCTCTGGCAGATACATTGGATTGGTCTAATAAGAGTCTTTTTGCAGTTGATAAATGTTGCTTTGCAGCCGTTGCATTATTGTTTTCTAGTGCAATAAAAGCTAGGATTTTATATGCGTTTACTTCTTTTGGGTCAATAGAAAGTACTCTTTTAGCAAGTTTTTCAGCTTTTCTGATGGCTCCTTTATCTAAATAATTTGTAGCTAAATTCGTGAGAATATTTGGATTATTGGGCTGTATCTTTTCTCCTTTGTGTAGAATCTCAAGCGCCTTGTCATATTCACTTTGATTGTGGTAGGTAATGGATAAGTTGGTAATGGCCGATATCATTTTTGAGATGTTTCTATTTTGTTCGGCAATGAATAAATAATTGGTAATGGTGCTTTCTGCTTTTTTTAGATCGCCAATTTTTAGATATAAATTTCCTAGCGGTTGCAAACAGTTTTCGATAATATCATAATCTTTTAAGTTATTTGTGCTGTAGGTTTTCCAAGCTTTTTCATAATGTGTTATTCCTGAAGAGATATTACCATATCTATTGTAGTAATATCCTAAATTACTGTGTATAATCACCCAGGCAAGAAGATCTTCTTTAGAAGATAGTTCTGACTCTTTGGAGGAAATGATGTTTCTAAGTTGTTCTAAGCTTTGGTTCGAAGGTTTTTCTAGGAAATTATCTAATTGGTTGTATAAAAACTCTGAAGTTTTTGTAATATCCTGCGCATAATTGACTGATCTCCCAAAAATGAGTAGCAGTATGAAAACAGTCTTTTTAAAACTTCCAAATCCCATATAATTGAATTTGAGAATTTGGTTCGTTAAGGTTGTATACATATCTAACACCTATGCTTGGACCAATTCTCACGGTTCCAAGGTTCATTCCTATAAAAACACCTGTTTGTAAATTGGTAAAGCTATCATCAATTTCAGTAGTATTAAAAGAATCTAAATCGGGATTAGGAATTATTTGATTACCGTTTTCGAAGACGGTAAAACCTTGACCAGTGGTTTCCTGATCATTTGTGCTTGTTAAGTCTAATTTTAATTGAACACCAGTCCCCATAGCAAAGAAATTCGAGAAATTATATCTATAGGATGCGGGCACTGCATACACAGAAATATTAGTAAATTGATTAACCTCAGAAAAACGGATTAGGTTTACATTACCTGTAGGATCGGTAGTTCTTGTTTCAAAATTTCTTGTTTCATCATAAGAGGAAGCGGAGAACATTAATTCTGCCTGATAGTATCCTCTATAAGATTTAAAAGGAGATAAAGTTGCTCCAACAAAATATTCACTTTGATTATCTAATTCTGGCACTGTAATATATCCTGCTTTTGCTCCAATAGAAATTCCAGGCATAAAACGAGTGGTCGCATAATTCGTAATAATGGGTTCATTCTTGTCAAAATAAATGGCAGTTCTACTTTTTGTCTTTTTTTTATGAAAGTTTTTGCCAAATTTCATAGAATATTTCACAAAACCTTTGGTGGAGTCGATTTCAGAAACATTCTTTTGCTCACTTCCTGGAAGGTAGATTCTGTTAAACTTAAATATAATTTTGTCCTTTTGAAAAATGGTATCCAAGCAACTGTAGTTTACCTCTCGTTCCTTTGGGCAAATTGGACATTCTGGATACATATTGTCAATTTGTAATGTGGATTTATCAAACATTTCGGGTGTGTCTACTTCTAATCTTATGGTATTCGCAGGTCCTTCACCATTATTCTGAAAGCGCACTTTAAATTTTAGTCTTTTAAACCGTACCAGGCGATAATTCATTAACCAGCCATTAGATGACATTTTGTTAGGGTCGTGAGAAGTAACAATTTCCATTTCGGTGTCCTTTACCGTATGATCGTCAAAATTACTATCAGGAACATAAACACTTCTTAGCGTTACAATCGCACTTGTGTCCTTTATCATTTCTGGAGTGGTTTTTAACGTTCTGAAAATATTGCGTTCTTCTCCAGGTTTCATGTTATCAAACTCAATAATCTGATAATTTCTGTATAGCGCTTTTGATTCTTCTAACGTAAGTGGAAGATTTTTTCGTTTTGTAGTATCCTGTACAAAAAGAGTTTTCTGATAGGATGAGTAATTACTATTAGATGCTAATAAAGTGTGGTCGTTATTTGATTCAAGGTTCATAGAAATGGCGTCTAACGGAATGATACGTTCACCATGATGTAATCTTGTATCTTCAATAATAAAGTTATCATTTTTGAACTGTCTGTCATTGTAAAACAGGTACATTTTTCCACTCGATATATAATTATTGTTGTTTTTATAACTCGTGATGAATACCATTTTCTGATCAGGAATAGGTTCTCTGTTTCTTTTTAAAATAAGATCTTCATCTTCTAAAAAAGATGTAGTGTTGTTGTTTATGGAAGCTTCGTCGGTTTGATCTGAGTCATCAGTAATAGTTACTGATTTAGGTCTACTAGTTGGAGGTTTTCCGTTGTCGTAATTATTAGTGGCCCATAGCTTTACTTCGTAAGAACCTTTTTTTGTAAAAGAATTGGTTGGCTTTTCTTTAAAACTATAATTGCCATCACCAAATTCCCAATAGTAAGAATAGAAGGCTTTTGGTGCACCAGCTATTTGATTAAGTGGCGGCATTGTTGCATTATATCTAACCTGATTACCTTCAATTTCATATGATATTGGAGCGATTCTAGGAATCGTATCATATAATGCGATTTGTCCTGGACAGAAATAGGGTAATAGTATCAGAAGTAATAAAGCCGAAAATCTGTTCATGTTCTTTTGTTAGTGTTAATAAAGATAAACAAAAAGTTATATGCGATATATGACGGTAATTAGTCAATAAAAATTCCGGAAGGTAAACCTCCGGAATTTTTTCTGAAATTTGCTGTAACCCCCATTACCTAATTCGCATATTCCAGTGTGAGATTTGTTTACGGGAGATCGTTTATAAGAGCTACTAATCCCGCTTCGGTAGTAGTGCTTGTTGTTTCAATTGTTTCTAAGTGATCTTCTTCGATGGTTGTTCCTTGAATCGCATATACGTATTCATCGTTCTGAACGGATACAAAGATGATGTGTACTTCTAATCCTATTGGGATTAATCCATAATGTTCAGAAAACAGTTCTGTTTCTGGATCGTAGATGTCTAGTAATGCTAATGCAGTTGGTTCTCCATCATAGGATACGTACACATTGCAGTTAGTATTGTCAAAACCTTCAGGAACATCTACTTGCAGCATGGTTTTAGGTCTTGGATCATTATACCAACGGTCGATGTTTGTCCATCCAAAATTGCTTATAAAACCTCCATAACCACTTACACCTTGTCCATTAGGTCCTTCTCTTTGCATGGGCTCCAAACCTCCTTGTTCATCTTCTTCCCATACAATATCACATTGCATTTCATCTCCATCACAATCATTATCCTGCCCATTAAATAATCGCATATCATCATTAAATTCATCAGCTGGAGCAAAAAGTATAAAATCGTTAGCAAGTTGCAGTTGTTCTCCGTTTTGAGTGGCGTTTACATAAAATTCTCCACCAGAAACCAATGTTTCTATATCACCATTAGGGCGTTTTCCGTTGGTAGGCATTTTAGTAAGTAGCATTTTTGCTTTATCGTAGATTTCAATCAATTCAATAGTAACGGTTCCGGTAACGGGACTTCCGCTATCATCTACGATACTATTTGGAGGAAAATAAAGGATCGTACCTTCCAATCCATAGATTTCTCCAGTTCCACCACCATTTAGTGTAAATGTTTGTAACGCTTCTTCTCGATTTTCTGTAATCTCTGTTTCTAATTCTAGTCCTCCTAAAGTAGGACTAGCTAAGATAATGTCATTATCATCATTTTTGCTGCAGCTTGCTAATAGCAGTATTATGAAACCTAAAAATAAAATTTGTATCGTCTTTAGGTTTGCATGCTTACTATTATTAGACAATGCAATTGTTCTACTATTGTTTTTCATTTTTTTCTAATTTTAATGGTGCTTTTTTAATTATTGCACTTGTTGTTTACATCTTCATATCAATACCTGTTGTTTTTTGTTACCCTTTTTTTAAAAACTTTTTTAAATTAGATGCATAGACCAATCTTTTTTATGGGAAATAACAAGGTTCACGCAGATCAAAAATATATCGAAGCTCTTTTGAAGAATGATACGCTAGTATTGAAAGAGATCTACGAAAAATTTGCTCCTAAAGTAGTTGGGTATATTAAAAAGAATAGTGGGGATGAATCTAAGGCTCAAGATATTATTCAAGAAACATTGATGACAATTTATGCTCAGGCCAAAGAAAAGAAATTGGTGCTCACTTGCCCTTTCGACGCCTATTTTTTTTTGTTGTGTAAAAGAAAATGGTTGAATGAATTAAAAAAGAATAACAAACAAAAGGTAACAATTAATGAAGAGATCGTATCTAAAGGTGACGAGAGTGAGCAATACGCAAATGAAACCATGATTTTTGAAGCTAGGAATGAACTTTTTTCAGAGGTTTTTGAACAACTAGGAAAGGCTTGTAAAGAATTATTGAAGGCTACATTTACCATAAAGTCAATGGAAGATGTTGCTTCAAAGTTGGGAAAATCTTATGGATATGTTCGTAAAAAGAAGTCTTTGTGTATTGGTCAGTTGACCAAAATGGTTCAGAGCTCTCCAAAGTATAATCAAATAAAAAACTTGCTATGACCCCAGAAGAAAAATACGAGCTTTTTGAACGAAAAATTAGTAATGAAATCTCTAGAGAGGAGGACCAATTGTTATCTCAGATAATTGAAGATGATCAGGCTATCGCCCAAGAATTTAAAACCTATCAAGAATGGAATTCATATTTATCATCTAACCTTGGTTTAGATACAGAGAAAGCACAACTTGCGAATAATCTAAAGAATATATCTGATACCTTCTTTACTAAAGAAACTCAAAAAACAAAGTCTAAGGTGATAAAGATGCCTTCTTGGGGATATGCGGTAGCTGCCAGTGTATTAGTTCTTCTTGGAGTTTATACCTTTACCAAGAGTACTATACCTATATATAATGATTTTGTTTCGATACCTGAGTTGTCAATAAGTGAGAGAGCTGATACCAATGAAATAGGTAAAAAAGCTGAAGAGGCTTTTAATTCCAATAATTATAAAGAAGCTGAGGTGTTTCTTAATCAATTATTAGAAGAAGATAAGTCGAACTCTGAATATCTTTTTTACTACGGAATATCTTTGGTAGAATTGGATGAGTTTGAAAAAGCATCAGAAGTTTTTACAACATTACAAAACGGAACATCAATTTATAAGTATAGAGCTATCTGGTTTGAGGCTCTGAATCAATTAAAACAAAAAAATACAGATAAGTGTAAAGTGCTATTGGAATTAATTCCCAAAGAAGCAGAAGATTATCAAACAGCTCAAGAATTACTTGAGGAATTGTAAAATAATTCAGAATTGTTCACTTTAAATTGTTAATTAGTTGCTAATAATGCAATAAAAATTAAGTTTTTGTGTAATTATTAATGCGCTATCACCACTAAATGATAGAATGTTTTAATAATTGTGAGTTATGAATGGATATAGATCAGTACCAGCTGTTGAGAAAGAAGATATTAAATTTTTGCGTTTTCCTAATCAAGAAGTGCTTCGTGATAAAAAAGATAAATATTGTCGATCAATAAATGTAGAAAGAGCTATGCGCTTAGGAAACTTAGAACATGAAAAAGTAAAAATAATTTTTGCGGATGATCAAGGAGCGAAAAAAGTAGAAACTACTATATGGGGAGTAACAGAAAAGGCTGTTATTCTAAAACAATCTACAATTATACCCTTAAGGAGAATTATAAGTATAAACTAATTACTTATTTCTTTTAAAAAGCTAAAAATGTGCGTGCAAAATTTAATTACTTTTGCCGCATGATACTTACCGATACACATACGCATATTTATAGTGAGTCTTTTGATGAAGATCAAGAGGAGATGATGCAAAGAGCAATGGCGGCTGGAGTAAAAAGATTCTTTGTTCCAGCGATTGACTCTGAGTATACAAAATCTATGTATGCGATAGAAGAGAAGTACCCAGAAAATGTATTTCTAATGATGGGTTTACATCCTACACATGTAAAAGAGAACTATAAAGAAGAATTACTACATGTAGAGGGGGAACTAAGTAAACGATTAGATCACGATAATGATCTAAATTTTTACGCCGTAGGAGAAATTGGGATAGATTTATATTGGGATAAAACTTTTCTTGTACAACAACAGGAAGCATTTAGATATCAAATACAGTTAGCTAAAAAATATAAATTGCCTATTGTGATTCATTGTAGGGAGGCTTTTGATGAAGTTTTTGAAGTATTAGAATCAGAAAAAGGGCCAGATTTGTTTGGAATTTTTCATTGTTTTACGGGTACAATCGAACAAGCACATAAAGCTATTGATTGTAATATGAAACTCGGTATTGGAGGTGTGGTTACTTTCAAAAATGGAAAAATTGATAAGTTCTTACATGAATTTTCATTAGATCATATAGTTTTAGAAACAGATGCTCCTTATTTGGCGCCTACGCCTTACAGAGGAAAAAGGAATGAAAGTTCTTACTTGATTCAGGTGGTAGATAAATTATCTGAAATCTATAATATATCTGCAGAAGAGATAGCTGCAATTACTACACAAAATTCAAAAGATATATTTGGAATCTAGAATATGTTTTTAATTTAAATTTTGTTCATTTGTTAGGTCTTATAAATAAAGGTAAGCAATGAAGAACTCTCCTAATATATTATTGATTTATACGGGTGGAACCATTGGTATGGTGAAGAATTTTGAAACGGGTGCATTGGTAGCTTTTAACTTCGATGAACTCCTGTTAAGGATTCCCGAATTAAGACAATTGTCTTGTAATATAGAAACAGTTAGTTTTAAAGAACCGATCGATTCTTCAGATATGGATGTAGACCGATGGAGAGAATTAGGGGATATAATCAATGAACATTATAATTCTTATGATGGTTTTGTAGTGTTGCATGGGAGTGATACAATGTCGTATACAGCTTCTGCTATCAGTTTTATGTTTGAAAATTTAGGGAAACCTATCATATTTACAGGATCCCAATTGCCAATTGGAGATTTAAGAACAGATGCTAAGGAAAATTTAATTACAGCAGTTCAGATTGCTGCTTTACAGAATAAAGGTAAGCCAGTTGTTACAGAAGTAGGATTGTATTTTGAATATAAGTTACTACGAGCAAATAGAACTACCAAAATAAATGCTGAACATTTTGAAGCTTTTCAATCACTGAATTATCCCGCTTTAGTGGAGTCAGGTGTACATTTAAAGGTGCATACTTCTTTTTTGCGAGAAGTAAATCGTAGAAAGAAAATGGTTTATCATACTCATTTTGATAATAATATAGTGGTGATAAAGATGTTTCCAGGTATTAATGAAGCTATTCTGAAGGGTATATTTGCTTCAGAAACTATAAAAGGAATTATTCTGGAAACTTATGGATCTGGTAATACTACTACAAAACCATGGTTTTTGAAGCTTATTTCTGATCTAATTAAAAAGGGAATTCCGGTTGTAAATGTAACTCAGTGTGCTGGCGGAAGTGTAGAAATGGGTAAATACGATACGAGCGTAGCTTTGAAAAAAGCAGGTGTTATCTCAGGAAAAGACATAACTACAGAAGCAGCTTTGGCAAAACTGATGTATTTATTGGGAGAAAAATTACCGCTTAAAGTGCTCAAAACCATTTATGAAACCTCTCTGCGCGGCGAAATGTCAGAAAATTAACGCCTCAAATTTTAGTAGTTAACATTTTTTTTGTTATTTGCTCAACCATTTTGGGCAAACATTTATAGAGAGGTGGCCGAGTGGTCGAAGGCGCACGCCTGGAAAGTGTGTATACGTCAAAAGCGTATCGAGGGTTCGAATCCCTTCCTCTCTGCATTATTATTAAAATTATAATGGATATTATAATATTTTTTTATCTTTAACCCTTTAACTAATTAAAATTAAGAATCAGCGCAATGAAAAGACTATTTTCTATTCTGGCAATCGCAACAGTAATGGCTTTCGGAAATATACAAGCAGCTACTGCTCCAGCCCAGTTAACGACAAACGTGCAATTATTAATTGCTCCAATAACAACAACTATTCAAGCAGAAGAAGCTGCTGCTGAAGAACCAGAATCCTTTCACCAAAATCTTAAAAAACGTTTTATAGAAGGAGGTCCTAGTTTCATGGGAATCGTTCTTTTATGTTTGATTTTAGGTCTTGCGATCGCAATTGAGAGAATTATCTTTTTAAATTTATCTACTACTAATAGTAAGAAACTACAACAAAATGTAGAAGACGCTTTAAATAGTGGTGGAGTAGAAGCAGCTAAAGAAGTTTGTAGAAATACAAAAGGACCAGTTGCATCTATCTATTATCAAGGTCTTGACAGAGCTGATGAGAGCATAGACGCTGCAGAAAAGGCAGTTGTTGCTTACGGTGGTGTTCAAATGGGACAATTAGAAAAGAATGTTTCTTGGGTATCATTATTTATCGCTCTTGCTCCAATGCTTGGGTTCATGGGTACGGTAATCGGTATGATTGACGCATTCGATAAGATTGAAGCAGCAGGAGACATGCAGCCATCATTAGTAGCAGGAGGTATTAAAGTAGCACTTCTTACTACAGTATTTGGACTTATTGTTGCAATTATCCTACAGGTATTCTATAACTACATTATCGCTAAGATCGATAGTATTGTAAATGATATGGAAGATGCATCGATTACTTTAATCGATATGTTGGTAGCTTACAAAAACAAGAAGTAATAAGAGTTTTAAAAGACTTTCATAGTCAAAAGAATTAAAACATTTATTATTTAAAAATAGAGTTGTTGTATTTAAACGACTCGTTATAAAACATAAGTCACATGAAAATTTCAAAAATATTATCATATGTTGTACTAGCGGTAGGTGCAATAGGTGCGGTATTGTTATTTCTAATGAATGGTAACTTTACAACACTTATGGATAACTATGGTATCACGGAAGCTAAAGATTTAGTGAAAGACACTTCGTCATCTGCTTTTGCAGAAGCTACTTCTTTAGTTAGTCCTATGTACAACCTTACACTAGTAATTTTTGTAATCATTATTATCGCTACATTGATTGCAGTTTTTTCAGCTTTAGCAAAGAATCCAGCTGGTCTAAAGAAAGCAGGAATTGGTATTGTTGCTTTCTTAGTAGTAATTGGTATTGGATACGCAATGGCAAAAGGTGTAGAAACGCCTATGAAAGATGGAGAAGTTCTTTCTGCTAGCGGTTCTAAATGGGTAGGAACGGGTATTTACGCTTTCTACTTTCTAGCAGCAATTGCTGTTGGTTTAATGATTTTATCAGGAGTTAAAAAATTAATAGGTAAATAATATGGCAAGAAGATCAGCACCAGAAGTGAATGCGGGATCTATGGCGGATATTGCGTTTTTACTTCTTATATTCTTTCTGGTTACTACAACCATTGATACAGATAGAGGTATTAGTCGTAAGTTACCACCGCCATTAGATGAGACCGTAGAACCTCCAATTCTTAAGCAAAAAAATATTTTTGTGGTAGAATTAAATAAAAATAATGATCTTTTAGTAGAGGAGGCGCCAATGCAGTTGAGTGAATTGCGTGCTGCAGCTGTTGCTTTTCTAGATAATGGAGGAGGAACTGGTGATGAAGCTTGTAGCTATTGCAAAGGAGAAAGAAGTCCAAGCTCTTCAGATAATCCTGAAAAAGCGGTGATTTCACTTCGTAATAACAGAGAAACAAGTTATGCAGCGTATATTGCTGTTCAGAACGAGTTGGTAGCAGCATATACTGAATTGCGTAATAGAGAATCTGAACGTCTATATGGTAAATCTTTCCAGCAAATGGAAGAAGAACTTAAGGATGTGAATTATTCTGGTAGTAAGGATAGACTTAAGGATCAGATTAAGCAAATTCAGTTAATGTATCCAGAAAAACTTTCTGAGGCAGAACCAAAGAAATAATAGTATAAACGTAAAAACGAAATTATGTCTAAATTTAAAAAGAAAAAAGGTGGTGAACTACCTGCTATTTCTACAGCATCGTTACCAGATATCGTATTTATGTTATTATTCTTTTTTATGGTTGCTACGGTAATGAGAGAGAATAATCTAAAAATCGAGAATAGACTTCCTCAAGCAGACCAGACTGAAAAATTAGATAAGAAAAACCTAGTAATGTATATTTACGCTGGTAAACCTAGTTCTAGATACGCTGCAAGTGCAGGTACTCAGGCTAGAATCCAGTTAAACGACAAATTTGCTGAGGTTAGTGATATCAAACCTTTTATTTTAGCTGAGAGAGCTGCTAAAAGGGAAGAAGAGGTGCCATTCCTTATTACTGCTTTAAAAGTAGACGGTGATACGAATATGGGTCTTGTAGGTGATATTAAAAAAGAACTTAGAGAAGTTCAAGCGCTAAAAATAAATTATACTACAAGAGAAGGTGCCGCAACTGGAAACTTTCAATAAAGGTTAAAGACTTTATATTAAAAAATCCCGCTTTTTAGCGGGATTTTTTGTTTACATAGGTTTCTTATATAGAAACTGTTTTCATCCAACAAACTCTATCCTTAGATTTTCATGCTAATGATACTGAGAAGTCAATATTTAAAATTTCTACATAGACTTGCCACTATGGCATAACAATTGTTGCAAATAAATAAGACTGTGATCTACTAATTACATCAATATCTAACCTTCCAAGCCACGTGATATTGAAATAATGGAGTTATCGGTTTTATTGTTGGTGGATACTATTTCAGTATCACCATAAGATTTTATATATACTTAGTGTATAGATCAAGTTTATCCATTTTGTTTTCAGATATACATATCACTTCGAGTTCGCAGTAATTGATTTAGTAGGTAATTATTAACTAAATATGAATTATTATGGCTAGAAGATTAGCACCAGAAGTGAACGCAGGTTCTATGGCAGATATTGCCTTTTTATTATTGATCTTTTTTTTAGTGAGTACCACTATCCAAACAGATTATGGAATTAGCAGGAAGCTACCACCACCTCCAGAAGAATCAACAACTGGTAGTGTCATGGTAAAGGAGAAAAACCTTTTTAGGGTAGAGTTAAATCAACTCAATGAGTTGTTTGTTGAAAAAAAGCGATTAGAACTAAAGGATTTAAGAGCAGCGGCAATTGCTTTTTTGGATAATGGAGGCGGAGAATCAGATCAATATTGTTCCTATTGTAAAGGAGCTCATGACCCTAAGTCCTCTGATAATCCTAATAAAGCGATTATTTCTCTTATTAATAGTAGAGAAACTAATTACGAAGCCTATATCGCAGTACAAAATGAATTGGTTGCTGCTTATACCGAATTAAGAAATAGAGAAGCAACAAGATTGTATGGAATGACTTTTACCTTAATGAAAGATCATTTAAAAGACCCTAACTATTCTGGGGATAAAGATAGACTTAAAAAACAAATTGAAGAGGTTAGAGGTATGTATCCAGAGAAGCTTTCAGAAGCGGAACCAGTAACAGCAGAATTATAAATAATTAAAAACATCCATATGTCTATATTTAAGAAAAAAGAAAAAGAGGGTATGTCAGCTATATCTACAGCATCACTACCCGATATCGTGTTTATGCTATTGTTCTTCTTTATGGTGGCAACAGTAATGAGAAAAGATACATTAATAGTTAAGAATGAATTGCCATTTGCGGATCAAATAGAGAAATTAGATCGTAAAAATATGGTCATACATATCTATGCCGGAAAACCAAGTTCTCGGTATAAAAATGTAGGATCTGAAGCTAAAATTCAGCTAAACGATAAGTTTGCAAACATTAAAGATATTCAACCTTTTGTATTGGAAGAGATAAAGTCCAAACCAAAGGAATTGCAGCCCTATTTAACAACTGCTTTAAAAGTGGATAAAGATACTAAAATGGGGTTAGTTGGAGATATTAAGAAAGAACTGAGAAATATTCGTATGCTTAAGATTAATTATACTACCAGAAGTGGAGAAGCTACAAATAATTTGAAATAAAAACCTATTAAATATTTATAAGAATTCCATGAGTATTCGTGGAATTCTTATTCTTTTTCTAAAACGTTATCTTTTCTAAAGAAATAGAATTATTTTAGTGAATTGTATGGGAGGGATATTGAAAAATTCAAAAACTATAAAATTATTACTGACTTTAATAGGTGTTATGTTTGCTGTAATGTCTTGTTTTAGTCAAAGTGAAACTCAGGTAGATAATGCAAAAAAAACAGCCTTAGATTCGCTCTACAGAGAAGATCAATTTTATGCGGGTTTTACGTTTAATTTACTTTGGAACACACCTTCGGATATAAGTCAATCTGGATTTTCTGGAGGATTACATCTTGGGTATACTAGAGATATGCCTATTAATAAAAGGCGAAATGTCGCTATAGGTCTAGGTTTGGGATATTCAATTAATACTTATGGACAGAATCTTTTCATAGGAGAGGATATAGAGACAGGGAAAAGTATTTTTAGTAACCTTGATGGAGTAGATTTTGACAAGAATAAATTTATCACACATTTGGTAGAGGCGCCTTTGGAATTTAGGTGGCGCACATCGGTTCCTAATACACATAAGTTTTGGAGAATTTATACAGGACTTCGAATTGGTTATTTGTACTACTTCGATGCTAAGTTTGAACAACCTGGTAACCAAGTAAGACAGACTAAAATTGATGAGTTAGATCGCTGGCGCGTAGGAGCTACCTTTACATTTGGTTGGAATACCTTTAATTTTCATTTTTATTATAGTCTTAATCCTTTGTTCAACGGAGATGCTAGAATAGGAAATGAAAGAGTTGGTTTAAATGCTGCTAAAATAGGCCTGATGTTCTACATATTATAACCAGAAATTCAATAAAGTAAGTTGGGGTATTACTCCAATCAGAAATCCTAATGTCAATTCTAAATTTGTATGCGCTTTTTCGTGTAATCTGGAAGTAGCTACAAGACCATTGGCAAATATCATTGCTGCAATCAATAATATAAGATTGATCTCAAAATGGATGCTTAAAGCAATGGTAAACATCGTAACTGCTCCTGAGCCAAGCATATGTAAACTTGCTTTAATATCAAAAAAGACAATAAATATGGCGCTTAGTGAGGATAATAAGACTCCAAGAAAGAAAAAATATAGTTCTGGATAATTATATACATCTATAATCATTTTAATTACTAGAAGTAAAATTAATGATTGCAGAAGAAGAGGGATTTTTCTTTGTTTTGCATCTTCTAAATGGATAGAAGAAACAATACCCATTGTTTTTAGAAAAAAGTAAAGGACAATAGGAATCAAGATAGTAACGACTACTAATCCAAAAATTTTGGCTTGTACTATGTTTTCAGGAATAAACCTTGGAGCAGTAACGAAATAAATTACCGCGCCAGCAATTGGCATCAGTAACGGGTGAAAAATGTATGAAATGCTTTTTAGTAAAAAATTCATTAAATCTTCTTTCGCAGCCTGGCTACAGGAATATCTAATTGTTCCCTATATTTAGCTACCGTTCTTCTAGCTATAGGATATCCCTTTTCTTTAAGGATTTTAGCTAGCTTTTCATCTGTAAGAGGTTTTTTCTTATCCTCTTCTCCTATGGTTATTTCCAGTATCTTTTTAATTTCTCTTGTGGATACTTCTTCACCTTGATCATTGGTCATAGATTCAGAAAAGAATTCTTTGATCAATTTAGTTCCGTAAGGAGTGTCTACATATTTGCTGTTAGCAACTCTAGATACGGTACTTACGTCCATATCAATCTCATCAGCAATATCCTTTAGGATCATTGGTTTTAGACTACGCTCGTCTCCACTTAAAAAATAACTTTCCTGATAGTGCATTATTGCACTCATCGTTAAAAAAAGTGTTTGTTGTCTTTGTTTAACAGCTTCTATAAACCATTTGGCAGCATCTAATTTTTGTTTTATAAATAATACTGCATCTTTTTGAGATTTAGATTTTTGTTTACTGGCTTTATAGCCCTGAAGCATATTATTGTACTCTCTAGAAACGTGCAATTCTGGAGCGTTTCGACCATTTAGGGTAAGTTCCAATTCTCCATCAACAATTCTTATGGTAAAGTCAGGAACTACGTGTTCTATTAGCTTGTTGTTTCCTGCATAAGCTCCGCCTGGTTTTGGGTTTAATCCTTCGATCTCTTCAATTGCTTCTTTCAACAGATCTTCTGTGATATCAAATTTAGCAAGTAGTTTTTCATAATGTTTCTTGCTAAAGTGATCAAAAGACTTTTCTAAAATCTGTGTGGCTAATTTTATAGGAAGCGTAGTTTCTTTTCTGTTTAATTGGATTAATAAACATTCTTGAAGATTTCTAGCTCCAACACCTGCTGGATCCAGTTGGTGAACTGTTTTTAGGATGCTTTCAATTTTTTCTTCTGTGGTATATACATTTTGTGTAAATGCAAGATCATCCAGTATGTCTGTTAGAGATCTTCGTATATAACCACTTTCATCAATACTACCCACAAGAAATTCTGCAATCTCTCTTTCTTCTGGTTTGAATCGATACGTATTCAGTTGATTTACAAGATGTTGATGAAAAGAAGTTCCCGAAGCATACGGAACATTTTTTTCTTCATCATCAGAGCTGTAATTATTAGAACTTAAGCGATAACTAGGTATTTCATCATCACTAAGATATTCATCTACATTGATTTCGGTTTCTATTTTTTCAGTGCCATAATCATCATCTACACTGCCCTCATTACTATAAGCATCTTCATACTCATCCATTTTTTCTTTACCACTATCTAGTGCAGGATTCTCTTCCATTTCTTGCTTTAGACGTTGTTCAAAAGCTTGTGTAGGAAGTTGTATTAACTTCATTAATTGAATCTGCTGTGGAGAAAGTTTTTGAGAGAGTTTAAAATTTAGTTGTTGCTTAAGCATAAAAATATCAATGTTCTTATACTCACAAAAATAAACAAAATACAGCGTATTTTTGTAGGTATTCGATGGTTAGTTTAGTGAAACTTTTTTTAAAATTTGTTGAAAACAATGAATTAAAAAAATATAGTTGAACCAATCCCATATGTAGTATGGGGTCTCATTCAAATAGTTTTAAAAGCATAAATTTTTAAAACTATTTTATGCAACTAATCAATAAACGCGCCAAAATAGATTTATTACACATTGATAGACGCTTTTTTTAGTTAAAAAAAAGCCAAATAAATACTGATCAAGGAATGAAAATTTTATTCTTAATCGCATAAATTACCAACCCTGTTCGGTTTTTAAGATGTAGTTTTTCGAATATAGAATCCCGATATCCTTCAATGGTTTTAGGACTCAAGCACATATCGCTCGCAATTTCTTTATACGTTTTTTCGGTGCATGCATGTTTAATAAATTCCATCTCACGATCCTTAAGTACTACTTTGTTTTCTTTCTTAGGATTTAAGGAACCTAATAGTAAATTGGTCACATCTTTGGTATGGTAAAACCCGGTTTCCTGTACTTCTATTAATGCATTTTCTAAGATGCTTTTCTCTGTGTCTTTTAGTAAATACCCTTTGGCACCTGCTCTCAGCATTTTAAGAATGGTTTTTTCATCTTCTTCTACAGAAAGTGCTAATACATTTACTTGTGGATATTCTTCTTTAAGAGCAATAGTAGTTTCGATACCATTCATAATGGGCATATTAATATCCATTAATACAATATCTGGAATGTTTTTAGGATCTTTAAATCGCGTAAGTAATTCTCTTCCGTTTTTACACAGGTATAATATTTTAAACTTAGAAAACCCATTCACCAATCCTGCCAGTGCCTGCGATAATAGGATATGATCTTCTACAATAACTACTGAGTATTTCATTTTTTTTTGATGTTTTGTGTGTATAGCACTTATTATGCGCTTATTTATTTTGATTCTTACGTTAGTCTGAGACTGTCGAAGACTCTCTTATTTTTGTACACTTCGACATCTGTCCGTCTTTGGAGGTAGAACAGTGTAACAAACTAATATAAATCCTCTTCCTCTTCTTGTTCCAGTTTTTTATAATGATAGGTTAGTGTAATGGCTGTTCCCTTTCCTTTGGCGGCATCTAAGCTAACTTCTGCATTGATCAATTTAGCTCTGTTTTGCATATTACATAAACCAATACCTACTTGCTTTTTATTTCTAACATCATTCATGTCAAATCCAACTCCATCATCCTTTGCATGAATCACCAACTTCTCATTGCTATATTTTACGTTTACACTTAATGTAGAAGCCTTAGAATGTTTAATGGTATTACTAAAAAACTCCTGCAATATCCTAAAAATAATCACTTCTGCTTTGTCATCTAAGGTGCGTACTTCTGTATTACTACTTAAGGTTGCTTCTATAAATTGCAAACGATTAAAACGTTCCACTTCTAGTGCAATAGCTTCTGTAAGACTTAAACTCTTAATCGCATCAGGATTTATCAGTTTTGATAAAGCTCTTAGCTCGGTTAAGCTCTTAGTAATGGTATCGGTAACCTCTGGTAGCTTTTCTGGATCTTCTTTGGCAACATCTACCTGTATTTTGGCAAGCGTTAACAACTGACCAATATTATCATGCAATTCCCAGCTAATATTGCGCAAGGTTTCTTCACGTATTTCTATCTGCGTTTCGGCAATAGCTCTTTCAAATTTCTTTTCGGCTTCTTTTTGTTTCAATAACAAGCTATTCTTTCTTCTTTGGAACACCCAAAAAAGTGTAAGAATTAGCAGAACTAAAACAATTAGAACTATAGTAGCTATTAATATTGCTGTTTCTTGTCGCTCCATATAAATCCAATAATAAAACAGAAGTTCATAATAACTGTTAATGTAAACATTACTAAAAAGTGTACAGTAGCATCGGTCAACTCTAAATAGTAATTTCTTAAAATTCTAAAAGGGAGATTACCTACAAAATAAATTAAGAGCCCAAAACTGATCCAAATAAGCAGGTTCTTTTTTGCATGTAGAACCTGCTCAGAATTTAAGATTTCAAAAAAGTATAATAAAATTGTTATTACTAAAAATAAAGCCGAAATTATATATGGTAGCCTTTGGTGTTCTATCAAGTAATTTTCAAAAAAACCATTAATTAAAAAAGCCAATATGTATACTGTAATAAAAAATGAGGCCGCTTTTTTATTCCTTTTATTCTTAAAGTTATATCTATATAACAGCAATAAGTAAGTGAAATTGATGACATTGTAAACATTATGAATAATCGCATTTTTAAGATCTAAAGATCTTATGTAATAACCTAATAATTCATTGATTACAACATACCATAATAGATAAATAAAGTATTTTAAGAAAATCGTGTTTTTGTATTTGTAGTAATAGATTGTAGCAAAAATAGCGGCAAGTATTTCCACTCCAATACCGATTTTCATTAATACATTTAAAAATTCATTACTTAAACTCATTTTTATTTTACTGTTGTTTTCCCATTGGAGGTGATCCTGTTAATTCATTTGCGATTAAACTATTTTCTTCATCTTCTTGCATTGTACTGAAGCTGAAAAATCCTGCTTTTTGGATATTTCCATTCTTATCGATTCTACTGTCTAGGCCTATTTTATCTCTTAATAACTCGACTTTAAAGTTGTTGTCTAATGTGTATCCCAAATGTTCTATATTACCAGCAGCATCTTTTACTTCTTGTGTTGGTGCTATAAAGAAGGTCTGTCTTTTTGCGTATCTTTTATCTTCTTTGTCTCTTAAATAGTTATCTGGATATAAGGCAAAATAAAATCTAAATCCAGATGGCTTTACTTTTGCTCTACGTGATTGTACTCTTACATAGCGGATATACTTCTGTAATTCATCAATATCATAAAACAAGGATCTAGTGGCTTTAAATTCATTTCCTTCTCCATCTTGCCCTACTACTTCGTTGATTAATTCTTCTCGCTGATCATATAAGTGGAAGATCTCTTTGGCAAAACCAGATTGGATGATATTTTCAGGTTTTCGTTTGTCATCGATATTGCCCAATTGAGATTTTAATGCTGTAATTTCTTTCTCATAGGCTTCGATCTTCTTTTTATAAGTTTCTAATTCAGCGCAATTTGTGGCTTCATTAGATTTATTGCATGATCCTAATAAAAGGCAAGCACATGCAATCATTAGATACTGTTTGATAAGGTTAGTTTGTAGTTTCATTTTTTGATAGGTTTAATAAGTATTTGTGTGATTCTGGCAACAGCCAAAATGTTAGTTAGTTAAAAAACTTAAGTTTTTGTTAAGTTTTCAGTTTTAAAAATACCATTTTAAATAGTTTTAAAAAATTCGGAATACCTAATAATAGATGTTTTGTCACTGAAATTGTTGAATTACAAGCGTTTTGGAAAATTAGAGATGAGATTAGGTTATAGGCAAAAGGGGTAAACACCCCTTTTAAAAAAAGTGGAATAACGGTTGATTTATTGTATCCTCTCCCAACCTCTCCTTCAAAAGGAGAGGAGCTAATAAAGTCCCTTTTTGAAAGCCTGTCCGTCTATTAAGGAGGAAGAGATTTAGGGCAATGTTTCTAAGTACGGTAATCTACCAAGCATCTGTATTAGATTTCTATCCATTATCATCTTATTGTAAGAAAAACTGTAGGAACTTGTAGTACGAGTTTATTAAATCATTAACGATTGTCTAGCTATAAGAGGTGTTTTGTTTTCGTAATCGATAATATTTGGGGATTTTTCTACTAAATTTTTGCGAAAACAAGCACGAAAGTTTTTCGATAGAATTGTCAATCTTCTAGTAAATAACGGGGAAAATAGAGCGACTTGATAATGTCAAAAAAATGGATTTAAAAAAATGTTAATTTTTGATTTTAGCGAAAACGTTTTTCGTTAAATAAATTGTTAAAAATTAACTTTCAAATTGCCAAGCGGCCTTTTCTTTTCTTACTTCATAGTAGCTAGAACAGCTAAGAACTAAACTTTTCGAAAAGTAACTTTTGCTAACTCACAATGTTAAACAAAAACTAATAACCGCAATCATGAGAAAAATTTATCTAGTACTTAGTGTAATCTTTGGTTTGTATTCCTGTGCATCAGATATAGAAACCTTAGACTCAGAAATGACAATCGAACTATCTTCAAAAAACAGTTCGGAAAATGTGAAACTCATAAGCGCATGGACCGCAAATAGGAGTAGTCCTGTTCAGATCAACTACCAACGTAAATTTAAGGTAAAGGTTAAAAATTTAGCCTACCAGAAAGAAGTAGCTATACACCATGAAACCAATAATGGTGGTTGGGTCGATATTCCATTAACGTATGATCAAAGCATTGGTAGTAACGAAGAGATTTGGGTAGGAGAGGTAACACCTGATAACGAAATCTATAGTACAGACTTTGTGGTAAAATATACTGTAGATGGTGAAACGTATTGGGATAATAATAGTGGCAAGAACTATAGCATGTTGGTCAATGTAGGAGGCTTTTTATCGCCAGATGTAGATGTAGAGGTAAATGATAGCTTTACTAGATGGGCAGGAACTTCGTTTGCTATCAATGTAAACGCGAGACGAAATTATGGTGATAATGCCACAGTAGAAGTAGTATATACTACAGATGACTGGGCAACAAAAAATACTGTACAGATGTCTTATCAACGATATTTTAGAGTAGGATATGCACATTATATCATGAGTCCTAATCAGCATGATGTGGATATTTATGATACCCTAATCAGAGTCCCAGATGAAGTAGATTCCATTGAGTTTGCAGTAGTGTATAAGGTCAATGGCGAAGAATACTGGGATAATAACTACGGAAATAACTATACCCTAAGTAAAATCACGTATTAACCAATAATAACCAACAAATCATTTAAAATGAAAAAGTACCTTTATCTATTAATCAGTCTTGTAGTACTCTCTTGTAGTCAAGATGATTTTATAGAAAACTCAGAAGCTTCAATAAATTCATTAGAAGTTTCAGCAAAAAATTCAGATCCTGTACAATTAGTAAAAGCTTGGACGGTTTACAGTTCTTACAGAGGATTTCAGTCGTATACAAGAAACTTTACTGTGGAAGTTGAAAATCTAGCGTATGCAAAGAATGTTAGCATTTACCACCAGAGAGTTGATGGTAGCTGGGATGAGATTCCTTTAGCTTATGATCAAAGTATTGAAGATGGACAAAAAGAATTATGGACTGCAACCTATACACATGGTGGATTTGCAATTGATAGAATATACGCAGATGAGTTTGTAGTTCGATATGAAGTAAATGGAACAGTATATTGGGACAATAATAATGGTGCTAATTATGCTATGTCTAGAATGGAAGGCTGGTTCTTCGCAGATCCAGAACTTAATGTCAATGTAGATACTAATTATACTAGCTTATCATATTTTCCAAATGGTAATACGAACTCCTTCAATATTACAGTAGATGTTCGGAACTTAGCTCCAGATAAGGAAGTGGGAGTAGTGTATACATCAGATAATTGGCAAACGCAAGAGTATTTACCCCTAACGTATCGCCAGTTTTGGTCTAATGGTCCTTTGTTTACAGTGCAAAGTCCGAATAATTTTGGTATAGAAAGATGGCAAGGATATGCTGCATTAGATCCTTCAATTAATGAAGTTGAGTACGCTGTTGTGTATAGAGTAAACGGAAACGAATACTGGGATAATAACTATGGTAATAATTATAAAGTAGCCATAAATGATTACAATTAAATAAGCATATTTATTGTAAGTGTGGAAGTCCACCTGGCATGTGTGTTAGCTGGGTGGGCTTTGTTTTTATAGTACAAGCTCCATTTTGATGTTGCTTCGTAAATATGGTGAATCTTTCTCAAGTTCAATTTCCATAAAACCATATTTTTTATAGATGTAGATGGCATTTTCAAGTTTCGTATTGGAGTAAAGTATAAGTTTGGTCCAGTGCTGTTTTTTGGCAAAGTCAATGCAAAAAGTCAAAAGTTGCTGTCCTATTTTTTGTCCTTGAAATTCTGGAGACACTGCCATTTTTCCTAACTCATAGATACCTTTTTGATTTTTAATTAATGAAAAGGTTCCCGCAATTTCAGAGCCAACTTTAGCAAAGAATATATGGCCTCCAGTATTGATAATGGTTTCTTCACATTTTTCTAAAAGTTCTACATCGTGAGGTTCTACAACAAAGTATTTTTCTAACCAAGCGACATTAAGATCAGCGAAATCTTTGGCATACTTTGGGTCAAATGGGATAATTGTAACTTCTTTCATAGCGTTTATGGTTGTTGTCTAATGTTTTCTAATATACGTTTGCTAAGAGATTTCTCTTTAAACTGATTCTCCATATAGGTTAAGTGGCGCGTTAAACTAGTCGATGAACCTTCAGTAACCCATTTGACTTGCTTGTCTATAGTTTGCCAAACAGGAACTAGTTGATCATGTGTTTTTTTTCCTTTAGAGGATAATTGATATAGTTTTTTACGTTTATCCTTGGTATCCGTTTTATATCGTATCAAACCTTTTTTTGATAGTTTTTGTAAGCCTTGAGTAATCGCAGGCTGCGTATAATGTAGTTGCTCCTGAATTTCTGAAGTGGTTACTATGTTTTGATCAGCAATAATCTTGAATATAGGAAATAGGTACGGATCGAATTGTATTTGAAGCGTATTATAAACAATTTGAGTTTCTTTCATCAAATAGTCACTAAGACGTTTAAATCTTGACCCCAATCCTAATTCTCCAAACTCTTGTAAAGAATCTCTCATTAATTAATAAGTAATTATATAAGTACTTATGTAAAAATATAAAATTTAGAAATTCTATACAAGAAGAATGTTGATTCTATATCATGTATTCTAAATCAGGAATGTGCTGAAATATGAATTATCCATGGTAGGTTTTTTTTTAGTAGATTTTTATAGGAATTTCATTTTCGAATTCTTTCTAGATGATAACGAATACTACTCTAATTACTACTAATACTATTCGTCATAGATTTTCGGTAATTTTCGTTTAATAGTTTCGTTATCAGTAGATTATGGTTTTCAGGGATATTTCTGTTTTTAATCTTTGATTTTCAATAATAAACCCGGATATAACAATCAACAAAATTAACCACACAATGATTATTTCAACTCGACTAAAACTATTTGCACTATTTGCATTCTTTTCTTTTGCAATGAGTGCCCAAAATCCTCAAGGCGAATTAAAAAGATGGCATAAAGTTACTCTTTCATTTACAGGGCCAAACACCTCTGAGACGGCAAATCCGAATCCATTCTCAGATTATCGTCTGGATGTTACATTTACGAATGGTTCTTATTCTTACACAGTTCCTGGCTATTATGCCGGATGTGAAGATCCAGCAGAATCTAGTTGTGATTCTGGAGCGATCTGGAAAGTTCATTTTGCACCTGGAAAAACAGGTACATGGAACTGGACAGCTTCTTTTAAAACTGGAGATGATATTGCAATTACAACTGGAGGAGCTTCAGCTGGATTTATGGATGGAGATACTGGTTCTTTTAATATCACAGAATCTGATAAAACAGGACGTGATCATAGAGCCATGGATAAAGGGAGATTGCAATACGTAGGAGAACATTATCTAAGACATTCTGGTACAGATCCTGAAAACCCTAACGGTAACTGGTTTGTTAAGGCAGGTGCAGATGCTCCAGAGAATACCTTGGCTTACGAAGATTTTGATAATACACCAAACCGAGGAAACCGACGAAAAAATTGGAATCCCCACCAACAAGATTATGTCGCATCTGATGCTTCAGCATATACTTGGGATGGAGGAAAAGGGTCTGAACTATTAGGAGTGGTTAATTATCTTTCTACCAAAGGGTTGAATGCGTTTTCTTTTTTAACGCTTAGCCTACATGGAGACGATGAAAATGTATTCCCCCATTTACTGAAGGTCACCGAAAGTGTGTATAATGGGTATAATGATAGTCAACAATGGAATCAGGGTGTACATAAAGATCGTTTTGATGTTTCAAAAATGGCTCAATGGGAAAAGATCTTTGAATATGCTGATAAAAAAGGGGTGTTTATGCATTTTAAAACTATGGAGACGGAGAATGATAATATGATGGATAATAATACCAATGGTAGAGAAAGAAAATTGTATTACAGAGAACTGATTGCAAGATTCGGACATCACTTGGCACTAAACTGGAATATTACAGAAGAGACAACAATTCCAGATAATGTGGTGAAAAGTATTGCATCTTATATTAAAGATGTAGATCCTTATGATCATCATATTGTGTTGCATACATATCCAAATCAGCAGGACCAAAGATATGATCCTTTATTAGGTGCTAATTCTGAACTTACCGGAGCGTCTATTCAAACAGGAAAAAACAATGTGCATAATGATGTAAGAAGGTGGCTTGAGAAATCTAGAAATGCTGGAAAGAAATGGGTAGTTGCTAATGATGAACAAGGAAGCGCAAATATAGGAGTAGATCAGGATGGTACTGAAGATAAATTGGTTCGTGATCAAGTACTTTGGGGAACATTTATGGCTGGTGGTACTGGAGTAGAGTATTACTATGGTTACCAAACAGGAGAAACCGATTTAACAGCTCAGGATCATAGGTCCAGAGATGTAAAATATACACACGCTAGTTATGCATTGCACTTTTTTGAAACGTATTTGGATTCTTATTTAGTGGATATGGTTTCTTCTGATGGTCTTACCTCCGCTGACGATTATGTACTAGCAAAACCAAATGAGGTATATGTGGTGTATCTTCCAGATGGTGGATCAACCAATATCAGTTTACCTTCAGGAACTTGGCAGGTACAATGGTTTAATCCAAGGTCAGGAGGCGCATTGTCTTCTCCACAAGGAGTTACCAATTCTTTATCTGCCCCAGATACTAATGATTGGGTAGCTTTGATAAAAGGTGAATCAGACGGAGAGCCAACATGTGATGATTTAGAAAGTATAGCAACACAAGATGCCTATTTACAAGGAACTACTAGGTTTAACACGGATGAACTTAGAGTAGAGCAAGGAAATAGAGTTTCTTATTTGCAGTTTGATGTACCATCAACAGAAGATGCAGTGAGTGCTATTAAACTGAGATTAACAGTAAACGATGATCCTGGTCAGGGTACTATAGATGTTTATAAAGGAAACGCTAACAATTGGACAGAAGGAAACTTATCCGATGCTAATAAGCCATCAGAAGGTGATAAAATAGGCTCTATTAATGGTGCATTTTCTGCTGGGCAATCATATGAATGGACCTTATCTGATGTTTCACAAGGAGAAACAATTTCATTAATACTAAAACATACAGGTTCTAATGATGTTTCGTTTCATTCTAAAGAAGGAGCTGTGGCTCCAAAAATCATTGTATCCTTAACGGATTGTAACGATGGTGGTGATGGAGATGGTGGAGGAGACGGAGATGGTTCTTCATGTGTGCCTACAGAAGAGAATGGTGTGGTAGCAATAGAAGCAGAAGACTTCGTAAGCCAAACAAAGACAGAAAAAAGACAATGGTATTTCCAAGATGGAACAGTTTCTACACCAACTCCAGATCCAGATCCTAGTCATCATGCTTCTGCCAGTGGTGGTGGATACTTAGAAATTTTACCTGATACCAGAGTAACTCATGATGATCCATTGGTTAATGGAGAAAGCTTTTCTAATACACCTGGAGTAGTAGGGGTTTTAGACTATAATGTAAAGTTCAATTCTCCAGGAAAATATTTTGTTTGGGTACGTTTGTATTCTACAGGTTCTGAAGATAATGGGTTACATGTAGGGATCAATGGTACTTGGCCAGCTTCTGGACAACGTATGCAATGGTGTGCTGGTAAAAATCAATGGACTTGGGAAAGTAAACAACGAACAAATGCAAATCACTGTGGTGAAGAGCAACTTATTTATATAGATGTTCCTAGTGCGGGAGTACATACAATCTCATTGTCTATGAGAGAAGATGGAACAGAAATCGATAAGTTTGTTCTTTCTAAAGCATATACAAAACCGACGGGTACTGGTCCTGATGTAGTATTGTCAGATTGTCAATTGTCTGTTGATGAATTTGATAAGGCCCAATTTAAGGTATATCCAAATCCTGCTAATAATCTAGTAAATGTAGCAGGATTAACTAAAGGCAAAGTATCTGTATATGATATGACGGGTAGAAAAGTGATTTCTGCTATAGAAATTTCTGAATCTGATAATAATTCTTCGATAGATATTTCTAGTATTCCTTCTGGAGTATATTTTATGGTTGTTAGAGATGGAAAAAATCAAAATACTTTAAAGTTTATCAAACAATAGTGTAACTAACTATCTAACTATTTGTAAAAAGGATTGGGTATCATTATCCAATCCTTTTTTATGTTAGATTTTACTTTTCCAATCCCTTTTTTAATACTTCCTGAATTTCGGAGAGGTGATCGCTAAATTGCATCATCTGTGCAAGCACTTGTGCCATTTCGTTTTTATCGCCAAACCCTTTTAATTTGTTATTTTTTACAAAGGTTTCTTGGATAGTTTCCCAGCGATTTTTTTCCTCCTTTGAAATGTTGTTTGTTAGTTCTTTGTATTTCAGAAGATTGGCTTCCGCAGCACTTGTTAAAAATTGTTAATCATTATTGTAATTATTTTTTAGACTTTATTTCTTATATCGTTTTGACCTAATTTTAAAAGCATTTGATCAAGTGAATTGAGATGCTGTCGGTTATAGTTTTAGGGGAGAATTACGTTATTTTTTTTATTTTTATTGCTGTTCAGTTAATCAAATAGTTAATATTTCATATATGATTGAAAAGGTAAAAGAAGCCATTGCCAAAGATTCTTTGGTATTATTTGTTGGAGCAGGTATGTCCATACCTCTTGGAGTTCCAAATTGGAATAATCTTGTCAAAACTATTTTAAAAAAGTTAGAAGAAAAATATAAACAAAATTCACCGCTAAATTTTCGATATTATATAGAAACCATGGATTCCGGTTCTACTGATTTATTTGATATTTTAACTAGGTTAGAAGAAGAGCATTATAAATCAGAAACTGAAAAAATTTTGTACGAAATTATAGGTAAAGTTTCCTTAGAAGAAAAGAATTTAGAAAGGCATAAAAACCTTTGGAGTATTAGTGATAAGATTATAACTACTAATTATGATAAGGCTCTTGAGAATGTAATACCTAAAGGAGTGCACACATTTACACAAGAAAATGTGTTTCAGCAAAAACAAAGTTTAAGTGGAACTCCCTTTTTATATAAAATCCATGGAGATATTTCTGATCCAACGAAATGTGTTTTGTTTAGAAGTGACTATGAAAAGCTTTATATTGAAGAAAATTCAAATACTCAAAGTTTAAGAAACTTTTTATTGAACAAAACAATTCTTTTTGTGGGTTTTAGTCTGGAAGATCCATTTATTAATAAACAAATTGATTTTTTGAACGAAATATTCAAAGGGCATTCAACTACACATTATATAGTTTCAAATCAAACAAAGGATTTTAGAGAGAAAAATATACAGGTTATTAACGTTGAAAATTGGAATGAAAGTTTTGATAAATTTTTAGGCGAACTAGTCGAATATAAAAATGAATTAACAAATACAATCTATCAAGATAATGATAGTAATTTAGAAGAGATAAATATAGATGAAATTGAAGATGTTATTATTCTGGAAAGTATTTATCAGGAAAAGATTAAAGAAGTCGATAATATTAAGGGTAAAAATAAAGAGTTGTTTAGAGAGTTATCAGCCTTGAAAAATAAAATACTTAGATTGACTGAAGAAAAACTAAATTTTGATTTTCAAAGAAAAATACCAAACCATAAAGAACAGGAATTGGAGTATGTTTTTGATACTATTTTTAGGGAAGAAAAACTTTCAAATGATATTAAAATAAAAATTGATTATATAAAAGATCAAAACTCGGAATATAAATGGTATCATAGGAGTGTTGTTGTAAGTGCGTTATCTTGTAGTTTAATTAATCACAAAGATGTTGATTATTCGAAGATGGATTTATTGATAGATTTTACGAATGACTCAGAAAATAAAGTTTGGCAAAAGGCAATAACGCATTTGTTTTTGGTTTTAAATTATTTAGGAAACCGATGGATGCGGTTTAATCCATTAGTTGTAAAAATTCAAAGACTTAAAAAAAACTTAGTAATTCAAGAAGCTTTAAAAGAGATTGTTTACATAATGCAGTTAAGACTTTTTGAAATATCTCCATTAAGTTCACAGATTTTTGAAAATGATTATTTTAAAAACAACACCTTTAATTATTTTCTGCCATTTTATGAGGGGAATTCATCGATAAATAAAATTTACGAGAAACAAGATATAGAAGATGTGGAAGATTTTGTTGATTTTCTTTATAGTTCTCCATTACCAAGTGCAGTCAAGTATTTGTTTTGTAATAGTTCAAGTGCATCATCGGAGAAAAGAATTATAAATAAGGAAGAAAAGTTTTTTATTTCGCTAATGTATAGGGTCCATAAAAAGCATGGAACTTATATAAATAATATTAATGAATTACTTTCTTTTTATAAGAACTCTCCAAAAGGGGTAATAGCGAAAGGTTTAGAACAAAATTTTAATATAATAAATATAGAAGGGAAAGGGCTCAAAAAACATTTACTAAATAGTATAGAACGTTATAGGGCTATAGCTAGGCATTTTATGTTAGAAGAAAACTGGGGACAAGCGATAGTAAATTATGAACAATTACTTAAAATTAAATCGGATGATTTGAATGCCTTGTCAAATATTGCAGATTGCTATATGAATACAAAAAAGAGAATTGATAAGTCTCTTGAAATAAGAAAGAAAATTGAAAGCTTAAGTCCAAATGAAAGTGAAAATTTTGAGAGAATAGGGGCGATATATTTCTACAAAAAAAAATATATGAAAGCTATTGAGTATTATGATAGAGCTATAGCAATTAATTCTAAAAGGGCTTTGTATTATAACGAAAGAGGTATCACTAAAGACGCTTTAAAGAAATATGTTGAAGCTATAAAAGATTATGATAAAGCAATAGAGATAAATTCCCAAAACTCTTCTTACTATTTCAATAGAGGTTTAGCTAAGGATGAATTAAAAAAGTATAGCGAAGCTATAGAGGACTATAATAAAGCAATAAAACTTGACCCGAAAAACTCTTCTTATTATTTTAATAGAAGTACTTCGATAGGTTTATTAAGAAATTATCAAAAAGCTTTAGAAGATTGTAATAAGGCCATAAACTTGGATCCTAAAAAATCTCATTTTTATAATTACAGAGGGATTATTTGGACTTCTTTAAAATGCTATGAAGAAGCACTGACTGATCACAATAAAGCTATTAGTATGGACCCAGGTTGTGGAGCTTATTACGCTTCAAAATCAAATACTTTAAGGAGAATGAACCTTTTGTCTGATGCTATGAAAACAGTTGATATTGCGATTGAAAAAGACACAGATCCTGGACCAAGTTATGGTAATAAGGCGGCTATTTATTCAGCTTTAGGAGAGAGAATTAAATTTTATGAATTTTTAGAGTTAGCTTTTAAGAAAAAAGCAAAAGCAGAATGGTTAGATGATGATATAAAAAAAGAATATAAGGATGACGAACGCTTTCAAGAACTTTTGATGAAATATAATCAAACCTTGTAATAGCATCAAATGAAAGGATTGGAATGGTATTATTTTTTCTTAAATTTTAAATAAATATGGAACTCAACCAAAGCTGTGGTGATAGAAAAATATGTAGTGCATATGCTATTACGTTCTATTGACAAAATTTTTGATTTTCATTTTTAACTCCTTTTAGTGAGTTATTTCTCTAACCCTTTTTTTAATACTTCCTGAATTCCAGATAGGTGATCGCTAAATTGCATCATCTGTGCAAGCACTTGTGCCATTTCGTTTTTATCGCCAAACCCTTTTAATTTATTGTTTTTTACAAAGGTTTCTTTGATAACTTCCCAGCGGTTTTTTTCCTCCTTTGAAATGTTGTTTGTTAGCTCTTTGTACTTCAGAAGATTGGCTTCTGCAGCACTTGTTAAAGTTTGAGATTCATTTTCATAATGTGATAACAAAAGTGTCTGCAATTCCTTTTCATTCATAATAGGAACTACTTTTGCCACTAATTTACTCATATCACGATACGAACCTTGTAGTTTAAATGACGGTTCTGTGCGGTACGAATCTTCCATTGCAGCAGACTGTATATACGTCGCATTTACTTGCATGACCGTATCACGAATCGTAACTACTTTTTCTAATATAGATAAGTAATCTTGTACTTCTTGTTTTGTATGATTTCCTTTAAGCTCAATACCTTCTTGGGTTCCTGATGCTACCATTTCGATTAATCCATAGATATCTTCGAAATATTTACTGCTTAGTTGATGCAATATAGGATTAGAAGTAAGTGCGTTTTCAATCAAACTCAATTTGAATAAATCAGCTGTATCACCAATAATATCTCCCAAGTTATAGATGTCAGCTCTGTTGGCTAACATATCTGGAATCTGAAATTTTTCACCACTTTCTGTATATGGATTTCCGGCCATGATTACGCAGAATTTCTTACTGCGTAAATCATAGGTTTTAGGATTTCCTTTGTACACTCCTTCAATTTTACGAGTACCATCAGCCAGAGAAATAAATTTCTGTAAAAACTCTGGATTACAGTGTTGAATATCATCTAGATATAGCATCACATTATTACCCATTTCGAATGCAAGGTTTAGTTTTTTCAATTCTTCACGAGCGGCGGCATTATTGGCTGCCATAGGATCCACAGAAGTTACTTCATGACCAATTGCAGGCCCATTTATTTTCATAAATACCAATCCCAAACGATTTGCCATATATTCCATCAGGGTAGTTTTACCGTATCCTGGTGGAGAAATGAGTAATAACATTCCCATTCTATCCGTACGTTTGTTATCTCCAACACTTCCTAATTGCTTGGCTAAGTTGTCTCCAAATAAAGGAAGATATACTTGATCAATTAGTTTGTTTCTAACGAAAGAGGATAAAACTCTTGGTTTAAACTCAGAAAGTTTCAAGTCTTCTTTTAGCATTTCTGTTACCTGATGCTTTGCATCTCTATATGCTTCATAGGCAGGAACATCAATCTGTACAAAGTTGGTTACATCGGCAATAAACTTATGATAATTAAATTCAAAATTTCCTTCTTGTATTGTTGAATGACTTCCTTGTAAACCATCAATAATTTGTGATGGACTTACATGAATAATTTCTGCTATGGATTCTTTTTTGTACAACAGACAACAAACAATCTCATGTGCATAATCAATTTGTTTTGGATGATGTGTTTTTAAATAGGCGGTTACCCATTGCAATGCTAAACGGATGAGATCTTTTTGATATTTATCTCCCGTTGCTTCCAATGATTTTTTGAATCTATCAAGTACCTTTTTCTTTTTTAATTCGGTTAAAAAGGACTCGTGTAGCTCGTTTGCCGTTTGACTAATACAAAAAACATTATCGCTTTGTAATTCCTCAAAAAGATAATTACTAATGACCTCTGCATGATCTGAGGTAAAAAGTTGATGTTCTTCTGAGAATGAAATCACT
Organism: uncultured Aquimarina sp.; assembly: GCF_947492115.1. Lineage (NCBI taxonomy): Bacteria > Pseudomonadati > Bacteroidota > Flavobacteriia > Flavobacteriales > Flavobacteriaceae > Aquimarina > uncultured Aquimarina sp. Next base: position 482,764 of record NZ_CANLMM010000002.1, on the reverse strand, counting down.
TCTTTTGCTAAATCAGTAAGTACGGTTTTGTACTCAGTACTATCCGAGAATATAGCTAATACTTCACCTGAAGCTTTAATAGTATTGTTCCAATACTCTTTTTTGTCATCATCCAAACTATTCCAAAAATATTGTGAATACGACCTTGATTTGGAATCGTATCTTAATAAGCCGAGATCATGATCTTTCTGAACTAAAACTTTTAGAATTTTTGCAGCGTCTACATCATGTACGCCTTTTACATAACCTTCTGCATAGTTCTTGCTACTTTCTGATTTTATAATTTCTAGTAGATCTTTTTCAGATATACTAGAAAGGTCTTCTTTTGAGTTTTTGAAAATCTTGTAAGCTAGATAAGCAGCACGATACATATCTTGATTTTCGGAAATAAGTTCTTGATCCCAGTATTTTTTAGAAACTAATAAGGTCTCATTTTCAATCTCCTGATAAAAATCGGTCCCTGTAAGATGATATTGTAAGGTCTTATCTTTGTAAACAATGGTAAGGTCTAGTGGTTGCTTGTTGACACCAAACTTGTGTTTTCCTAATTTGATGATATTTTCACCATCTTCATATAGGTCTTGTTTGTCTTTTAGTTTACGAGTAGCATCTTCCTTGGCAACTTTTAATGCCGTTTCAATGGTTTCCGCTTTACCAGCATCATTTAATTCCATTAAATTGGAGATGATATCACGCAGTTTATTGATCATCAAATCCGAAGCAAAATATCCATTAATATCTGCAACAGTATCAAAACTTAATGCCTTTTTAGTAACTCCTTTGAGTATTCTGTTTGCAGCATTTTCTAAGGCAACTGCCTTTTTGTTTCTTGCCTCGATCAGACTATTTTTTCTAGCTTCAAAAGCATTGTATACTTCTTCTCGCTTTTCTATAATCTGAGTGATGAATTCTTCAAAATCTGCAAATCGACCTTCTAAATCTTCTAGTTGAACAGATACTTTGTTTAACAACTCATCTGTTTTTTCTGGAGTGTTTGCGATATCCAGATAATTGATAATACTCTGATCTACTAGTTTTAATTGGGCTGCAAACTCTGCATTGGCTTCTTTGCTGCCAAGCGATTTTATCGTGTTCTTTATTCCAGCCTTTAATTGATTAATAGTAGCAAAAATCAAAGAAATATTATCGATAATCTTAGTAGAATGAGATGTGTCTTCAATCTGAAGGTTGGAAACAATATCAATAAGCATTTCCAAGTCCGTTGCAATCTGATTTACTTCGTCTTCTAACTTTTTAGCATCGATTACTTTTTTGATGTTATCCAGCGATTGCTTTTTTTCTTCTACTCTCTCGTGATAGGGTAGTAGTGCCTTGTCATCTAGTAAGAATTGCACACAGCGCTGAGAAATTTTATCCGTTTGCTCTGCAATTTCTGTTTCAAGCTCAGTGATAAAGGTTTTATCTACATAACGAATGTCTTGTAAACCAATTACTTCACCGCGCAGGGTTCTTAGTTGTGATAAAACTTGCACAAAATCATCTATAGATCGGAAGGAGCTACTTTTTATCTTCCCAAAGATTTCTTCTGCTTTTGCTTTGGTTTCTTTGGTTACATTGGCAGCAGTTCTTCTTAGTTGGACAACTTTTTCAAATTCATCGATAGCTGCATTTGCTGCATTACTTATTTCTCCTAACGGAATATCTAAACGGAAGGTATCATCTTCTCTAATCCAATAATAGCTGTCTACAATTTCTCCCGAAGATTTAGCCAGATCATCATACAAACCATCATAACTATCTTCTTTATTCAGAAGTGTAATGAGTGCATGGCATTCTGCCATTGCTTTTACGATATCTTTATTTCCTATTTTGTAAATTAAAGTGTCTGTATGCTGAGAAGGAATTTCGTTTCCAGTTAAGAAAGGAGTTTGCCAAATTTGAATAACATGATGTTTCGTTTGCTCATCTTCAGTTTTGAAATAGCACAACTCTCCATCTTCTAAAATGGTAAACCCATTACAAACGATAGGAGTTTTTACCTCTTGCTCTATTACATTATATGACATCAAAGTATAAAGTCCTTTTTCGCTTTCATAGAAAACATATAGAAAATCTTCACCATTAGGAGAGCTTATTTTTTCTTGAAATTGAACATCAGAAACTTCATTGGTGAACAGTTTTACTTCTCCAGATTGTAGATAATAACCATTAGGATAGATGATTCCTTGATCATCAGGCAAAAGCACACAAGCGTCTTTTATACACTCGATTTTTTTTACTTCTTGTACTTTATGATTGTATACAAAGTATCTAGGAGTTTCCTGAAATGGTTTTATTTCTAAGGCGATGAGGTTGCCTAAATCTGCATAACGATATTGACCATCATCTAAGGTTTGATCTACTTGCGCTACCGCTTCATTGTAGATTCCTTTTCCATCATCTGTGTTGTCTTCGATTTTAATGGTGAGATCTCCACCAACGGTTTCTACAAATACTTTATCTAAAATAGAGATATGCGGATGGGTTCCGTATCTATGCATATCTCGAGTTACTTCTGTCCACTCGAAATCATACTGATTCGGAAATTTAAATTCGTGCTCACTTCGGTTATCAACATAGGTAAGTGTTCCTTCATTGATTAACCATTTAAAGGTTTTAATATCGGATACGCTTTCGCTTAACTGAAAAACCATATGAAGATAGTTGCCTACAATAGCAAACTTCGAAAAAATGGTGTTTCTATAATACTTATATAAATTCGTGAAATCATTAATAAAAATATCGTCCTCGATGAGGTCTAATTTTTTATTTACAAAGTGATCATCGGTGTAAGTATAAATACTAAAAACATCTTCTAACTTGATCTCTGTTCTTAAACCAAAATGTACATTGTAACCAAAGAGACAATATTTACCAATGGTTACGATGTCTCTGGCGATACAATTATTTTCGGTATTGATGCGATTATTGGCAATTAGTTTAGTTTCTACACTACCAAAAACTTCTTTTCTTGCATCATTTAGTTGGGTAAGACGATTCTGGAGTTCACCTTTTTGTTTTTGCAAACGATTTTGGATGATCTCATAGGTTCCACCGTCTAATTGTATGTTATTTGTGTTGGTTTCTTCCATAGTTTTTAAAATCGAAAATACTTTCGTTTTATAAAGTCTTCGACAGGCTCAGTCTGACAATCAATTTTAGTTATTACTTCCGATGTCACGTTGAGCTTGTCGAAGCGCTCGCTAGATAAAATTACTATTCTATTTGATTTCCAAATTCAGTATAGTTTTTCGAAAATTCAATTAATTTATCCCAATCTTTTTCTATCAATGCTATTTTTTTCCTTCGACTCCATCCTTTTAACTGTTTTTCTATTTTAATAGCTTGATTAGGGTCAATAAAAGTTTCAAACCATTTTAATTCTACAGGTTTACGATTAAAAGTGTAACAATCCTGGTTTAGACCTTTGTTATGTTCGTATGTCCTTCTTTCTAAATTATTTGTTATTCCTACATAAAAGGAATTATCTTTACACTTAATTATATACACATAGTATTGTTTCATTAGTACATTTCCATAAAGGTTTCAATGACACTTCGACAAGCTCAGTGTGACATCCTAGTTTGATAATCATATTGCATTAGAATAAACTATTAATTACTGTTCAAAATCTATTCTTTAATCTTCTCAATCCTTGAATTCGTTGGTTTTTCTGAATCATAGACAATTTTTAAAGAATCTCCAACTTTTCCTGGTTTTTCAAAATACAAATCATGCTCTTGTCGTACTATTTCTTGGATCTTTTGATAACTCTTTCCATTTACCTCGTATTCATATGTTACATGAAAGTTGTCAATGTCCAAACCAATATCACTATCTAATTTGTTGGTAGTGATTTTAGTTATCACCGCGGATGTTTGGACTCCATTTTTTGCTAAACCTTCTTTTTTGTAATAGGTATTAAATGCTAATACGCCAATGCATATAAATAATACTGCGATTAGTCCTAAAAATTTTCTACTCATGATTTCGTTTTTTTATTATCTAAACGATCCAAAACTTACACCTGGATCGTAATACTATTGATAAAGAACAAACCAGAAAAGCAAAATAAAAACAGCGACACTTAGTATAATTGTTAGTATGTGTTTTCTACGAGTTTGTTTTCGTTGTTTTTTTAGTTTATCCCTAATCTCTTGCAATAGCTCTTCAGAAACGGGTACGGTTTCAATGCCTTTACTTTCACTGTCAGTTTCTGTCCATCCATCATAGGCTTTTCGTTCTTTTCTTCTACTATTTTTAAGAAGATTACTTAAATTATGACCATATCCTCCCATCACTACGCTATGTATATCAGAATAGATGTTATCAGAACTATTATCATCCCAAAGACAACAACTTGTTTTCTATAAAGTACTTGCCTTTGCCTTTTTAGCTTATCTCGTATCTTTTGTAAAGTTTCTTCCGAAATGGGTTCTACTTTGATACCTCTACTTTGGGTATCCGTATTTCCATTTATATGGCTAAAAGCATCTCTTTTATTTCTTCGATCATTAAACTTAATCGAAGCAATCATTGCAGCTATACTCATAATTAAACCAGTATTAAAAGTTAAACAAATCCCATCTAGTCAATCACTCGCTACCCCAAAGAGAGTTCAAGACTTTCAGGGATTGACTTTTATGGGTCTAAAAATGTATATGTGTTAGTATGCATATATTTCATGAAAAGAAAAGGGTAGGTGATACCCTTTTCTTTTTGTTTTCTCTGCACAGAGAGAAGTTTATATTATTTCAATTTCTTGTCTGAAATTCCTAATCCTTTAGCTAGATTAAACAGGTTACTAAACAAGGTGTTTTCTTCTTCGTTAGTAGATTTCTGTTTTAAATCCATTAGGATATTGGCAATCGTTAGATTTTTGATGTCTTCAGAAGAGATTCCGTATTTGGTAGCAAAATCTCTTACTTTTTCCAAAAGGTTTCCTTTTACATCATCACTTCCTAGAATAGCATCTTTTACTTCTTGTACCGTACTAGAATGTTGTACCAATCTATCGTATCCTTTGGCTTTGGTAATTTGACCAATAATTTGCTCGAAGAACATAGTTTCACCACCTACAATATCAATATTAGCAGCTTTTAATGCAGCTCCGATAACATCTGCTTGTGCAAAGGCAATCTCTTTCTGAATATTGATCTGTGCAAGATCCACTTGTAATTCCTTATCTAATTTCAACTTGAATTCTTCGTGTTCTTTACCAACACCATCCAGCTTCTTCATTGCTTCCGCTTTCTCTTCGATTCCCGCAGCTTCTGCTAATGCAATTTCTTTATCACCTATAGCTTGTGCAAGTGCTTTTTCTTTAATCACTTCAGCTTCTGCGATTCCTTCTTCTTTAACAGCTTCTGCTTTTGCAAGAATACCTGCAGCTTCTGCTTTTGCTTTTTTCTCGATGATATTCGCTTCCACTAATCCCTGACGCTCGTTAGCATCTGCTTTGGCATGCATTACTTGTGCTTCAGACATTCCAATAGTAGCTTCTTCTTTAGCTTGTGCTTCTGCCAATGTTTTACGAGCTTCCGCTTCTTTTTCACTAGCTTCTTTTTGCGCTTGTGCTTCGATATTGATTTCTTCAGCTTTTTGCTTAGCAGCTTCTTTTTGCGCTTCCGCAGCTTTGATTGTAGAGATCAACGCTTCTTCTGCATTTGCTTCAGCAATGGTAATTTTTACTTGCTTCTCACGATTTGCAGTTTTGAATGCTTCGATATCTTTCATGTTTTCTTGCTCTTCGACCACGCCTTTTTCTAGCATCACGCGATCACGAATCACATCCTGAATGTTCTTTTTCTCTACTTCAACTACTTTTTCTTTTTCTATTTGTGCTAAGGTTACAATTCGCTCACGCTCTGTTGCTTCTAGCATTCTATCTTTTTCTACTCTTTCTGTTTCAACAGCATTAGTACGTTGCTTGTTTTTCTCAGCAACAATAATTTGACGTTGCATATTTTCTTCGGCAACTTTTACTTTCTCTTCGGTAGCAATACGTGCTGTTTCAGATTTAAGTCTTTCTTCTTCTCCTACTTTTAATATTTCAGCTTCTTCACGCGCTTTGATATTAGCAATTTCTCTTCTTTGCTGTTCTTCTTTTTCTGCCAATTGCTTATCAAGTTCTAGGATAGCTTCTCGTGCCTCTACATCTTGCTTGCGAATAACTTTTTCCTCATCCCGCTTGATCAGATTGGATTTTACATTCTGTGCAGCAGTTAACTCAGTGATTTTCTTAATACCTTCAGCATCCAGAATATTATCTGGTTTCATAACGCTTAGTGAAGTTTGTTCTAAGTCATCGATTGCGCAATCATCTAACACGTATCCATTTAGATCTGTACCAATGATATTTACAATTTCATCTCTGAATTCTCTACGCGCTTCATATAACTCTACAAATTCAAACTTTTTTCCTACGGTTTTTAAGGCTTCAGAGAACTTAGCATCGAATAAATTACGAAGAACATCGATTTCTGAGGCTCTGGCACATCCGATAGTTTGTGCTACATTGATAATATCTGCTTTTGATTTATTTACACGTACAAAAAACGCTACTTTAATGTCTGCTCGAATGTTATCTTTACAGATTAATCCATTGGTTCCTGTTCTTTCAATTTCTAGCTTCTTTACAGCGATATCCATAATCTCCATTTTATGAAGTACTGGAACTACTAATCCTGCATTAAAATAAACTTTGGTTCCGCCAGCTCCTGTTCGCACTAGGACTTTACCTTGGATTATTTTTTTGTACATGGATATAATCCATACAATTAATCCAAAAGCTACAATTACGATAGCTATTAAGACTATTATTGATGATTTCTCTAACATATTAATTTGAATTTGTCGGTTATTTATGATTGAAATTTTTCTATTAAATAATATTTCTTGTCTTTTGATTCGTTGACAATTAAAGCTTCTTCTCCAGATGAAATAGATGCTCCTTTAAAACCTTTAGCTTGAACTCTTATAGGATCACCTTTTACCACGACTTCTATTTGTCCTAGCTTATCTCCGGATACTGGGGATTTTACAATACATCTTCTTCCTAAAAAGTCAATTTCTTCTTCTCCTTTATGATCTATCATTCGATAAAGTTTAGCAATAGGCTTGGTTAACAATTTTGTAATAAACAAGCTCACTATTAGATTGGGAACTAGCATCAGAAAACCAATCCAATTAGATTGCCATCCAAATGAATAGGTGATATTTATAGATATGAACCAAATTGAAAAAAAGAGAATTGTAAGCATAAACATTAAGGGCAACTCATCAAAGTTGAAATACCTTAAAAATTGTATGCCTGCACTTTCGGTCTGAACTTCAGAATTGATATTTTTTGGTGGTAAGTCCACATCGGGATTGTAATTATCCAGATCGGCGTCCATATCTACATCAAGATCTATGTCTGTCGAAGCATCAAACTCAACATCAAAGAAGTCCAAATCCAATCCTGTAAGTATGGTTAAAATCCAGTACAACAAAAGAGCTAAACACATAATGGAGAAAAATGCGTTTACCGGTGAAAATGCTATCTCTACTAATTCTTTCAATGTTTCAGTTGTTTAGTAAGTTAATTGTTATCTCATTAATTATCCCTCTTTTCAAAATCTTCGGTTTGATAGATTTTTATTCTTCATATTGCTAGATAAATCAGAGCAACGAAGATACTTGTCCAAAAAATACCTATAAATAATGCTCCCATCTTCTTATTATTTAAGTTTTACTGCGGTTCCATACGCAAGGATTTCTGAAGCTCCTTGCATAACCATAGAAGTAGTCAATCTTACATTAATAACCGCATCTGCTCCTAATCGTTGCGCATCCTGATGCATTCTTTGTAAAGCTTGTTCTCTGGACTGTGCCTGTAGTTTGGTGTATTCTTCTATTTCTCCTCCTACAATATTTTTTAGCCCTGCAAAAACATCTCTACCAATATTTCTGGCTCTCACTGTACTTCCTCTTGCAATTCCTAAAATTTCAATAACTTCCTTATTAGGTATCTTTTCTGTCGTAGATGTTACCATGATTTATTAGTTTTTTTGTTATTATTTTTTGAGTAGACCAAAAGCATCTGATAATCAATTACTTGATTGGATTCGATAAGATCTTATAATAGTCTATTGTTTCTTTGTTTTTTGTAGGAAACATAGAAAATGTCATTAACCTGTCTTTGACCTTCAAAAAGAATAGTCAATACTTTATTTTTAAGTTACCAGTTAAGGTTGCAAGTTAGTGCCTTAAAGCTTTAAAATGTTACCCCTTTTCTGGGGTTTTTTGAATTACGAGTCTTTCATTCCAAGCTGTTCTTTTAGCTTAGCTAAATCGTCTTCTGCATTCGTTCGCGTTACATCAACAGCTTTGTCTAATTCTTCGTCTATAGATTTAGAAGCGTTTGCAATATCACCATAAGCTTCTGCTAAAGCTTCTTCCTGATTTACTTTGTCCTTCATTCTTTCCAACATAGAAACAGTACTAGAACTATCTATTTCTGCCATTTGCTTATTCACATTTTTGGTAGCAGCAGAAACTTTTACTCTTGCTTTTAAAGTTTTTAGCTCGTTTTCCCACTTGCTAATGTTTTGTTTGATTTCGTCAACATTTTTTTCTAACTGAGATACGGATTTATCAAACTTTTCTGTTTCACCCTTACCACGAGTAACATGCTGTAGTGATTCTTCCTTTTTAATTAAAGCTTCTTTAGCTAATCTATCAGCCTCTGCAGTATCTAGATCTCCGCTTTGTGCTTTTTTTAGAATTAGCATGGCTTTTTGTTGGTAATCTTCTGCTTTAGCAGCAAATTCTTCTGTATCATTTTTAGATCGAATTGCTAAAGCTTTTACCTGTGCTAAAGCTTCCAGGCTTTTTTCTAGATCAACTTTCATATCTCTAATTCCCTGCTCTGTCATCTTAATAGGATCTTCCATTTTATCGATCGCAGAATGCGCTTCAGCTTCACCTATTTTAAATAGTCTTTTGAAAAAGTTCATAATTTAATATTTTGAAAAATTTATAATTTGTTCTGAGTATTCACTTAATAATAATCCTAGTGAGTTTAATGTCCCTTCTAATTCATTAAGATCTAAGTTTTCTATTTGTAATGTATCTCTGAAGATTACCTTTTCACCAGTTTCATCTAGGACAAATGCTCCATGAACAATATCTCTGTTCTTTTGAAGCAAACTACGATACACTAGTTCATTCTTATTTTTTATATTAAAAATGTGCTGTTCAATGATCAAAATAGGTGGTGCAACACCTAGAATCAAGTTTTTAATCCCTTCGTTTTCTTTACTAATCATTATAATTCCATCACCGATATTTTCATGAATGATGTTGAAATTAAGGGTTAGTAAATATTCTTTCACCAGTTGGAAGTGATCTTGCATATGATGGTTGTTTTGATTGACAATTAGTAATTTATTCGCTGTTTATGACTTAGTATCAATATTACAAAAAGTAAGATAACTTTTCTACTATATCGACGGCTAAATTGACAATGTATTGTACTACGGATATCATGGGTATGTTGTTGTTTTATGATTAATGAATTTAGTTATGATGCTAAAATTTTTAGTATGTCCTATGATTTTGCCCAAAATCATTATACTTTTAAAAAGTATTTCTACTAAAATTAGCATTTATTAAATATATTAGCTAATATTGTTAGTGTAAAAGTACAATAATTTTTTATAATTGCAAATAAAATTAGCAAAAATGTCATTTTTTGGAAAAAATATTAAAAAAATTAGAAGTGTAAAGAGTTTGAGTCAACAAGCTTTTGCGGAGCTATTTGACTTAAAAAGAGGGACTTTGGGGGCGTATGAGGAAGGTAGGAGTGAGCCTAAAATAGATACGATAATAAAAATAGCTAATTATTTTAGCATATCTGTTGATAAGTTGCTAACTGATGAACTGACGGTAAATGAACTTTTAAAGTTTAAAGGAGATCTCACTACCTATGCAGAGGATATAAAGAGAGAACAATTTGCTGTGATACCTTGTATAACAGAAAGTACAGCTGGAGAATATATCTCCTTATATACTAAAGACAACTTTATAAAAGAGTTACCTACAATTCAATTACCAGTAAATCCTGCTAAAAAGTTTAGAGGCTATACGGTACTGAATTTAGAAATGACAAATCATGATCAAGGTTTTTATCCAAAGGATATCGTTATAGGAGAAGAAGTGCCTTCTAATGTCATTAAGAAATTGAATAATGGGACCTTGGTAGTAGCGTTAACAGATGCTAAATTAATCTTTAGAAGATTGTATATAACAAACAACAATGTTGTTTTGAGAGCGGATCATAAAAATATAGAAGACGAAGAATATCCAATTTCTGAAATTAAGGAAATGTGGCGGGTACGTTATGTGTTTTGTAAACGTATTCCTGAGTTTGCGGATGGAATGGAAGATAAATTACAAATGATAGAACAAGAGCTATTAAGAATGAAAGAAAAATTGAGATAAAACTTATCATCAAAAGCAGCGTAATTTTAAAAAGAGGTGCAACGGCTCCTCTTTTTTGTAGTAAGCGTATCATTAAAAGATGCGTATTTATCTGTTTTCCATTGTAAATTATAAAATTCTCCTAATTAGGGCGTTGCTCAATATTTTTTTGATATCTTCCATTGGTGAATAAAGACATTAGCGTAAATTCCAATATAAATATTGCAACTCCATTTTGATGAATACAATTTTTGATGCGATCCGTTCTCAGAATTTAGAAGCTGTAGATAGCTTTCTAAAAAAGGATCCAAGTTTAGTACATACAAAAGATCAAAGAGGATCTACACCTCTTTTACTTTCTACTTATTATGGTTTTTTGGATATAGCCAAATTGATTATAAGTCGAGGAGCGGATATTAATCAACAGGATGCTTCTGGAAATACCGCTTTGATGGGAGTTTGTTTTAAAGGGCATTATGAAATTGCAGAACTATTAATTTCTAATGGTGCAGATGTGGATATTAAAAGTTATAATGATGCCACGGCATTAATTTTTGCAGCTACTTTTGGTCAAAAAGAAATAATTAGATTATTGATTTCTAAAGGTGCAGATGTTTCCATCAAAGATAATACCGGTCGAACAGCTGAAATGCATGCTCAAAGTCATGGAATTGATTTTGCTGAATTATTGAATGAAACAGAGTGAGTTTAGATTCTCATATAACAGATATAAAATCGGTTAATATACGTTCTACAAATATTAAAAGACGGTTATTAATGTCTCCTACTGCTGTAGGCACTCTTACGAAATATCTTCAAGATCATATTGGAACTGAAATATTGATTATTAATACCAACGTAGGTATGGAAATCTATTACTACGCTAAGAATGATCATAGTCATTTTATAAAAGAAACTGCATTATTGCATACTATGAAGCTTGTAGATGCTTCGAAATTAAGATTTAAGAACTCTCTTAGTTCTGAAGAAGTTCGGAAAAATTTCACAGAGACTATAATTACTTTTGCACAATATCCGCAACTATTCTTGGCGTATGCAAAGAAATTTATTCATCTAAGAAATAATAATTCTCAAAGCAGATACATCATGCCTGCTTTGAATAGTTTTTTTGAAGATGCAATGGCGTTTTTGGCTGAGACGGGTAAAGTGCCACACTATGATAGAATTCAAAGAGCAAAAAATAAATCCCAGAAGTTAGATGGAAATCAAAAAATAATTTGCGATCTAATCTCTGAGATTTTACTTAAGAAACATAGAAAAAACTAAATATCTATGTGTTAGAATTCTGCGTTTAAAGGAGTTCTAGGGTAAGGTATTACATCTCTAATATTACCCATTCCTGTTACGAATAATACTAGTCGTTCGAAACCTAATCCAAAACCACTATGTGTACAAGTTCCAAAACGACGAGTATCTAAATACCACCATAATTCTTCTTCAGGGATATTTAGAGCAGCCATTTTTTCTTTTAATACATCTAAGCGCTCTTCTCTCTGAGAACCTCCTACGATTTCACCAATTCCAGGGAATAAAATATCCATTGCTCTTACCGTTTTTCCATCCTCATTAAGTCTCATGTAAAAAGATTTAATGTCTGCTGGATAGTCAAATAAGATAACAGGACATTTAAAATGTTTTTCTACTAAGAAACGCTCATGTTCACTTTGTAAATCCGCTCCCCAATCATCGATAGGAAATTTAAATTTTTTCTTTTTATTAGGTTTAGAATTTTTAAGAATCTCAATTGCTTCTGTATAACTTACTCTTTTAAAGTTGTTCTCTAAGACAAACTTCAGCTTATCTCTAAGTAGCATCTCCGCTCTTTCGGCTTGAGGTTTTTGTTTGTCCTCCTGCACTAATCTGTTTTCTAAAAATTCTAGATCATCCTGGCAATTATCTAACACATATTGAATTACATATTTGATAAAATCTTCAGCCAAATCCATATTTCCATCTAGGTCACAAAAAGCAACTTCTGGTTCTACCATCCAAAACTCGGCAAGGTGACGAGAAGTATTAGAGTTTTCTGCTCTAAAAGTAGGTCCAAAGGTATATACCTGACCTAATCCCATTGCATAGGTTTCAGCTTCTAATTGTCCGGAAACGGTTAAGTTAGTTTCTCCTCCAAAAAAATCTTGTTTGTAATCTACATTTCCATTTTCGTCTTTTGGAATACTGTTGAAGTCTAAGTTAGTTACTTTGAATGCTTCTCCGGCTCCTTCAGCATCACTTTTAGTTATTACTGGCGTGTGTACGTAGTAAAAGTCATTTTTTTGAAAGTATTCATGAATGGCAAAAGATAATTTAGATCTCATACGCATAATTGCTCCAAACGTATTAGTTCGAACACGTAAGTGAGCTTGTTCTCTTAACTTTTCCAAAGTATGACGCTTTGGAGACAAAATGGTAAGTTTCAATTCTTCTGGATCTGCTTCCCCTTCAATAACAATATTCGAAACTTTTATTTCTACGCGTTGTCCTTTACCTTCACTTTCAGTAAGTGTTCCTTCTATAGAAAGTGCTGCACCAACATTAATTTTGGAAGTAATTTCACTATCGATCGTATTATCTTCAATTACACACTGAATGTTCTTAATAGTTGACCCATCGTTAATCGCAATAAATCGATCATTTCTAAAAGAACGAACCCATCCTTTTACAGATACAGGTTGCAATAGTTTGTCACTTGCTAGTACTTCTATTACTTTCGTATGTTTCATCTTTGTTTTTATTCTTTTTAATTGTTAGTTATAAATAACCATAATACATTTTAAGTTTATTCAAAATGAATGTCATACATAAGGTTATTTATATCTATTTAGTTCATTTGTATGATAACAGGCTGATCGATTTCTGAATTTCTATTCTTCAATCAATATGGCACCTATTTTTGTTTATACGTTATACCAAATAAATAGTATAAATTTTAAGTTAGCAAAGATAATTTTTTAATCTAATTAGGGCATTAGAATCTTACTCAAAAAATAAACGAATTATGTTCTTAAATGTTTTAATTCTTTTTTTAAGGGCAAATTGATGCTTTTTTCTTGTAGAACAGGATTTAGCGGTTTTTTCTAGAAGAATTTGATGTAAAAACCGTAAAAATAGAGGTTTTTGGGGAAAAAATCGCTTTTTTTGAAGTTTTTTTAATAATTGTATATAAAAATTCTTACACGATTATTTTTTGTAAATAATTGATAATGTGAATTTTGATTTTTACCAAATCTTTTAAGGACTACAAAAAAAAAGTTAAATATATATTTTTTTTATCGAAAGGGGGAAATTCCCCCCTAAAATGTGTTTCAAAATACAAAAAGGGAGCGTATCTTGCATATGCAATTATGACGATTGTGTTTACGTTAAGTTTAGTTCGATAGGTTTTGGGGTAATCTATCTTACACGGAGTCTCACTAGTTTACTAGTGAGGCTTCTTTTTTTAGTAGAATTATTTTGATAAAATTAATGCTTAATTTATCGATTCTTTTTCTTCTTCTGGAAGTTCCTCATCGCTAGCAATGATCTTTAAAGAAGGTTCTTTTAAAGTCTTTTTATTAGCAATGCTGCGTTCTAAAGAAAGTAATAGAGATGGTAATAACAATAGATTGGCTAGCATCGCAAATAACAAGGTTGCAGATACAAGACCTCCTAAAGCTTTGGTTCCTCCAAAACTAGAAATCATGAATACAGAAAAACCAAAAAATAAGACGGTAGATGTATAAAACATACTAACTCCCGTTTCTCTTAAAGCGGCAAATACTGATTTTCTAATTCTCCAGTGGTTTGATTTAAGTTCTTGTCTATATTTTGCTAAAAAGTGGATGGTATCATCTACAGAAATACCAAAGGCAATACTAAATACTAAAATAGTAGAAGGTTTTATAGGTACTCCTAAAAATCCCATAAGTCCTGCTGTCATTAAAAGCGGTAATAAATTAGGAATTAATGAAATAATGATCATTTTAAAAGATCTAAACATCCATGCCATAAAAAGAGCTATCAATATAATAGCTAACCCTAAAGAAAATATAAGATTCCAGACTAGATACGTGGTTCCTTTTTGAAAGATCAGAGCCTTACCAGTAAATGAAATTTCATAACGATCTTTTGGAAACAGTTTCTCTAATTTTGGAGCAAGATTAGCTTCTATTCTTTCCATTTCTTCAGTGCCAACATCTTTCATAAATGTTGTGATTCTGGCGTACTGTCCAGTAGAGTCTACATAACTGTTCATTGCTCCCGCTTCAGACTCAAAACTTTTGGCATAGGGCAAAATAAAATTACGCTCCTGACTTGTAGGTAGTTGATAGTACTTAGGATTTCCATTGTAGTAGGTCTGTTTAGCATACTTTACTAAGTTTACAATAGAAATGGGTTTTGATAATTCTGGAGTTTCTTCCAATAATTCTTCTAACTGTTCCATTCTGCGCAGTGTAGGTAGTTTAAGAACTCCTTGCTTACGTTTGGTGTCGATTAAGATTTCTAAAGGCATGATGCCATCAAACTCGTCCTCGAAGAACTGAATATCTTGGAAAAAACCAGCAGATTTGGGCATGTCCTCTAACAAACTTCCCGAAACTTTAATTGTATAGATTCCAATGATACTGGCAATAAGAATAATTAATGAAGTAGTGTATATGGTGATTCGTCTATTTTTTACTGCATGCTCCATCCAGTTTACTAATCGCTCAACCCATCTCTTTCCTAGGTGTTTTAGGTGTCTTTCTTTTGGCTGAGGCATATAGCTATAAATAATAGTAATTACCAGTAAGCATAGGATAAAGAGTGCTACGATATTAATCGCAGCTACAATACCAAATTCTTTCAACAACTTACTCTCTGTTAAAGCGAAAGTAGCAAAACCTGCCGCTGTAGTTACATTGGTCATTAATGTGGCGTTACCCACTTTGGTAATAACCCTTTGTAGTGATTTAGCTTTATTACCGTGTTTTTTTATTTCCTGTTGGTATTTGTTTATTAAGAAAATACAATTTGGTATTCCAATAACAATCACCAAAGGAGGTATAATTGCGGTTAGTACTGTAATTTCGTATTCTAGTAATCCAAGTAATCCAAAAGCCCACATTACTCCAATAATCACGGCTGTCATTGATATAAATGTGGCTCTGAAAGACCTAAAAAAGAAGAAGAAAATCAAGGATGTAACTAATAATGCAGCCAAAATAAAAATCTGAATCTCATCCATAATGTTTTGAGAATTCATAGTTCGGATATATGGCATTCCGGATACTTTTACATCCATTCCGTATTTTTCTTCAAAAGCTTCTATTCTAGGATTTAGAACATCTTCAATGAATTTTTTTCGAACAATTGTATTTACAATTTCTTTGTTTAGATAGATCGCACTTTGAATTGTCTTGGATTTGTTGCTGTAGATGAGTCCTTCGTAAAATGGTAACTTATTAAATAGTTCATGCTCATACTCAGAAACCTGTTTTTCCGTATAGATGCTATCTTTTATAAAAGGTATAAGTTCAAATCTAGGAGGGTTATTCTCTTTTTTAAGCGTTTTTAAGTCGCTGACAGAAATTACAAGATCAATTTCGCTATACTTTTTAAACGAATCATTGAAGTCATTCCAGGCTTTTAGTTTGGTTGGTGTAAATAACGTACTATCGTTTATAGCCATTACAATAAGGTTACCTTCGTCTCCAAACTTATCAAGAAATTCCTGATATTTTAAGTTAACTTCATGATCATCCGGAAGTAGATTTGCTTCTGTAAAGGAGAAACGCATATTTTTCCATTGGAAACCAAGAAAAACGGTGATACCAATAATCACGATAAATATTGCTGCTCTATTGCGGAGTATAATCCCAGCTAATGTATTCCAAAACCCGAAAGTTAGTAACTTTGCCATTCTCAATTTTCCTTGTGCAAATGTAAGGATTTGAGAACTTAATCTTTAAGAATTTTGAAAAGAAAAACGAATAAATAAAAGGGGATTATAGCTTTAGGTAAAATGTAAATTTAAAAGCAATATTGTCTTCAAATTTGGGTAGGTGATATGCACCATATCTATACGCAAAACTAAGCCCAAAACCAGCAAAAAGTTTATTGATTTCGAAACCAGATTCTTGATAACCTCTCTGCAATGAATTAAAATCAACTCCCTGATGATTGTCTCTATTACTTACATCTCCAATAGCATATCTTGTTATAAGAACCATTTCGGGCTTAAACCAACTGGCTAACTTAAATGGTCTTAATCGATGTCTTATTTGTAATGTAGCTAAACGATCACTGAAAAATTCACTAAAAAACATGGTTTCAAAACTTCTTCTGCCCGCTACTGAGAACCTTTGAAAAACAGTTTCTTTGGTAGGCGCGTTGGGATACGCATGATATAGATGTGTTAATGGAACATCACCACTTGCTATGTCAGCTTCTAGTAATAAGCTAGTGCTTGATTGATTAAGGCGGTTAATAATATATTCGGCTTTAATCCCAATCTTACTGTAATTGAAGTTGCTATCAAATATTCCTTTATAACCTTGAGTATACTGTGCAGTTATTTTAGGATATCCATCTTGTATTTCTTTAAAACCATTGGGGGTTTTTAGAAACTTGCTAAAAGGACTCCATCTCAGTGCAATTGTAGATTCTGCAGTTTTATATTGAGAAAAAGTTTCGCCGTTGTTTATGAATGTATAGCCCCCAGTTTGATCAATATTACTCACCGAAAACTGTGCTTCAGATAATAATTTAGGTAAAATTCTATGTTGTAAGCTAGAACTCCAAGTTCGGTGTTTGTAATAGAAGTCTATATTTACTAAACGTGGTTCGAAAAGGGAGTATACTCTTCTGTCGGTTAAATAGAAAAAGCTTCCTACTTCT
Organism: uncultured Aquimarina sp.; assembly: GCF_947492115.1. Taxonomy (NCBI): domain Bacteria; kingdom Pseudomonadati; phylum Bacteroidota; class Flavobacteriia; order Flavobacteriales; family Flavobacteriaceae; genus Aquimarina; species uncultured Aquimarina sp. The sequence goes on along the minus strand of NZ_CANLMM010000002.1, from coordinate 465,424 downwards.
CTTAAATCGTCTGTGTAATTTACATTTAGCCAGGATCCTGAATCTTTGTTTAATAAAACTCCTCCTCCAATACCAAATTTAAATTTGGCATCCCTAAAACCATAAACTAAGTATCCTTCTGCACGAAAACGTTTTGAAAACTTCTCATTGGTTAAACCTCCTAATCCCAAACGCAACCCTTCGAAATTGTTGTATTTAATAGGGTAGGTAAGATCAAAATCGAAAAAACCAACAGGGTAATATCCTATATTAAAACTCTGAATAACATCGATTCTTCGTTCAATATTTTGTGCTTGTACAATACTGTCTACGACTGTAAAGGATTTTAGATCTTTTTCGGTTATAGCGCTGGTACGGTATTCGTTCCAGTATTCTTCACTTCTATTAGTTGCATCCGGATCAATTTCAATAGCCGATTGCTGTATTTTTATCTTGGTATCTGGTTTTGTGTTATAATCAAAAAAGTCTGTTTTGGATATTAAAAAATCATTATTTCCAGTAAAACTTTTCTTATCATTTCCTAGTCTTCCTACTGATATTTGCCCTCCGAATAAAGTGACCTTCTGTTTTCCTATTCCTGGTCGAATTGTTACTTCTTGGTCTAGGGGCAACCATAATTTCTCTTCTGAATTATATTCGAAATTATGATTTACTAATACGTTCAGTTCTCCTCGCAATTCCGCAACTGCTTTTTGAATTGCTAAGGTTTCCATATCCAAATATAAAACGCCTTCCAGACTTGCTATTCTCTTTGATCTTCTGGGTTGGAATAAAATCACATACGCAGGTCTTTTTCCTTGGGTAGTGTCTAAAACCTTGTAATAATAGTTTTTTAGTGCTCTATTGGATAGAGGGCCGGCATATCGATTATTGAAAATAACATAGTTTTCTTTGTATAAAGAGTTAGATTGTATTTTAATTCCTAATACATTATAAACAGGTTTATTGAAACCGGTCATTCGTGACGCTAAAACGGTTTCTTTTTCATCTCGCCCTTTATTGAATTGATGAAGGCTAATTTTTTCTGATAGGAAGGAGTGGGCGTCATTAAAAATTCTTTCCATATCAGCACCAGTAGTATCTGGAGTCTCAAATCTAGCTTGATTATCTTCTGTAATCTTAAACTTGTTGTAAGTTTTGTAGCTATAGTTGGATAAAGCTTTATTGGGGTTATTCTTGTCCTTGTTGGAAATTGCTTGCTTAATGATATTTGAAGCAATGCTTCCTGGAATATCTAATGTTACAGTTTCGAGATCTTCCAGTTTTGGAGACAGTTGTATTTCTACTTTTACAACATCTTCAGATTTAATGGAGAACTTTTTGGTATGATATCCTACATAGCTTATTGTAAGATTTACTGGGTAGCTATCACATCGTATTACAAACTCTCCTGTAGAAGATGTTAATGCGTACGCATTGTGATCTGTTTTAACAGTGGCAAAGGGTAAGGGATTGTTGGTGCTTTGATCAATTACTTTTCCGGTAATGCTAATTTGTGATAGAACAACAAAATGAATAAAAAATAATAAACAGAAAAGTTTGTTTTGCATTATCCGCGAATCATAATAATTGAATTAAAAATGTACAAAAGTGTTCTTTTGATCAAAAAAAACACTTTTGTATAGAATTGTAAAGAAATTATACTGTCATAATTTCTTTTTCTTTGACAGCTAACATTTCATCAATTTTCTTAATGAAATTATCCGTTAACTGTTGGATATCTGTTTCGGCATTTTTTGCCATATCTTCAGATAGTCCATCTTTTTCTAGTTTTTTGATTTCGTTATTGGCATTTTTTCTATCATTTCTAACACCAACTTTAGAATCTTCTGCTTCAGCTTTGGCCTGTTTTACAAGATCTCTACGGCGCTCTTCTGTTAACGGAGGAACGCTTATAATTACACTTTCTCCATTATTCATAGGATTGAACCCAAGGTTGGCTACCATAATCGCTTTTTCAATTTCTTGAATAAGGGATTTTTCAAATGGTTGTATGGTAATAGTTCTTGCGTCGGGTGTATTTACGTTTCCTACTTGATTTAAAGGTGTAGGACTCCCGTAATATTCTACCATAACACCACTCAGCATAGCTGGAGATGCTTTTCCTGCTCGTATTACAGTTAATTGTTTTTCTAAATGAGCGATAGCGCCCTGCATAGATTCTTTGGTTGAATCAAGAATAAAATCTACTTCTTCGTTCATTTGTGTATAATTCTTTTCTTTATTAATGTATGAATCAAAAAATGAGCCATTTTATGATTACTAAAGATTTACTTTGGTTCCAATAGATTCTCCGGAAACTACTTTAAGTAAATTTCCAGCTTTGTTCATATCGAAAACTATAATAGGTAATTCGTTTTCTTGGCTTAGAGTAAAGGCTGTTGTATCCATAACTTTAAGACCTTTGCTTAAAACATCATCAAATGTAATAAAATCAAATTTAGTGGCATCTGCATTTTTTTCTGGATCATCTGTGTAGATTCCATCTACTCTTGTTCCTTTTAGAATAACATCAGCGTTGATTTCAATAGCTCTTAATACCGCTGCAGAATCTGTAGTGAAATATGGATTTCCAGTTCCGCCACCAAAAATTACAACTCTTCCTTTTTCGAGATGTCTAAGAGCTCGCCTTTTTATAAAAGGTTCAGCAACTTCATTGACTTTTATGGCAGATTGTAATCTCGTAGGAATATCAGCGTCTTCCAATGCGCTCTGAAGGGCCAAACCGTTGATTACTGTAGCAAGCATCCCCATGTGATCAGCTTGGACTCTATCCATACCTTTGCTGGCTCCAGCAACACCTCTAAAAATATTACCACCACCTATTACTATAGCAACTTCAACACCTTTTTCTGTTATTTGTTTGATCTCATGAGCATATTCTGCTAATCTTTTTGGGTCAATACCGTATTGGCGTTCTCCCATAAGAGCTTCACCGGATAGTTTTAGTAATATTCTTTTGTATTTCATCATTTGTTTATAGTGTGCTGCAAATATAATGATATTCTTAATTAAGAAAATACTTTGATAGCTAAAGGTAATTCCTAATAAAACCAGAAAAAATGTTAAAAATAATGGTTTGATTTAAAAAAGGGTTCTTTTCCCCTAACACCTCTATTGATTGGTGTTTGATAATGTTTTAGGTTTGCCAAAGGGAAAACAAAATAGGGGGAGATGAGAGGCGTTTTTGAAATAATGATAAAACATTTTTAGAGTTTACAAATTCACTTCGGTGTGATTTGTAATCTAGACTAATTGGGGAGTTAGTCTTTTATGGGGTAGCATTTTGGAGGGGTCCAAAATGTTTAAAGGAGATGTTTTAGAAGTTATTAGAAAATGCTTCGAAAAATGACGAAAAAAACCGCTTCATTTGAAGCGGTTTTTGATTTTATAAACTAAAGTAACATTTCCGTTACTTTGCTGATTTTTATAAAGAAATTCTCTCGAATCCTACTACAGAAACATCACCCAATGATCCAACGTATTCTCCAACAGTTTTCTTTTCATCTTTGATGAAATTCTGGTCAAGAAGACATTGTTCTTGATCTAAGGTTGTATTATCAGAAATAAATCTCTCTAATTTACCTGGAAGAATTCTGTCCCAGATTTGTTCTGGTTTACCTTCAGCTTTTAATTCAGCTTTTAATCTTTCTTCAGCTTCAGCAATTACAGCATCAGTTAACTGAGATCTTGAGATAAACTGAGGAACATTTTTTAAGGTTTTTCCTAATCTTACAAGTTCTTCGTTTTCTTTTTCAATGGCTGCAATTCTAGCTTGCGTCTCAGAAGCTACATATTCTGGGTCAAAATCTTTATAAGATAAAGTTGTTGCTCCCATAGAGGCAACTTGCATAGAAATGTCTTTTGCTAGTGCTTCAGCTTCATCTATACTTGTAGATAAGCCTGTAAGAGCACCGATTTTATTACCATGGATGTATGATCCAACGAAAGGAGCTTCTAATACTTTGAAATCTCCAATTTCTATTTTCTCACCGATAACTCCAGTTTGCTCAATAAGCTTCTCCTGAACAGTCATTCCGTTAAAATCTGCAGCTAACAATTCATCTTTAGTTGAGCTGTTTAATGCTAACTCAGCTAATTCTTTTGCTAAAGAAACGAAAGATTCATTTTTTCCTACGAAATCAGTTTCGCAGTTAAGAGAAACGATTACACCTTTATTTTTAGCATTATTAACTTTTGCGATAACTGCTCCTTCAGAAGATTCTCTGTCAGCTCTTTTATCTGCTATTTTTTGTCCTTTTTCTCTAAGGATTTTTATTGCTTTGTCAAAATCTCCATCAGCTTCAACAAGTGCTTTCTTGCAATCCATCATTCCGGCACCTGTAGCTTTACGTAATTTACTTACTTCTGCGGCTGTTATTTTTGCCATAACGTTTTAGTATTTAATGTGTTTGTGTAAAAAACAAGTCGTTTAGTTGTAATTACTACGAAAGTAAAGAACTAAACGACTCATTAATTTTATATTAAAGTTAAGTTTTACAAGATTAACTTTAATATTTATAATTTTTAATGATTAAAAGCAATCAATGAATGTTTATTCTTCTTCTTGCTTAGCAGCTTCAGCAACCACAGGTGCTTCCTCAGCTTTTGGTGCAGCTTCTGCTGCCGGAGCTGGCGCTTTTTCAGCTGGTGCAGCTGCTTTTGGTGCTTCTTTAGAAGCTTTTCTTTCGTTTAATCCTTCGATAATCGCATCACTTACATAAGTCATAACCTTATCAATTGATTTAGAAGCATCATCATTTGCAGGGATTACATACTGAACCTGACGAGGATCAGAATTTGTATCTACCATTGCAAAAATAGGAATGTTTAATTTTTGTGCTTCTTTTACTGCGATGTGCTCACGAGTGATGTCTACTACGAACAATGCTCCAGGTAGACGAGTCATATCAGAAATGGAACCTAAATTCTTTTCTAATTTAGCTCTTAAACGATCTACTTGTAAACGCTCTTTTTTAGATAATGTGTTAAAAGTACCATCTTTCTTCATTCTATCGATAGCAGCCATCTTCTTAACTGCTTTACGAATAGTAACAAAGTTAGTTAGCATTCCACCAGGCCATCTTTCAGTGATGTAAGGTTGATTAGCTTTAGATGCTTTTTCAGCAACGATTTCTTTTGCTTGTTTTTTGGTAGCTACAAAAAGAATTTTTCTACCAGAAGCTGCGATTTTCTTTAAAGCTTCACTAGCTTCGTCAATCTTAGCAGCAGTTTTGTATAGGTTGATGATGTGGATTCCGTTGCGCTCCATATAAATATATGGTGCCATGTTTGGATCCCATCTTCTTGTCAGGTGACCGAAATGTACACCTGCATCAAGTAAGTCTTTTACTTCGATATTGTTTGCCATTTTTGTAATAGTTTACGTTCTGTTGAATTAGCAATATTCAAGTGGCTATCGTTCTGCTGATAAGGCCTTGAATATTTAGATGCTAAACTAACTCCCATTTGTGGGATAACAACAAATACATTTTTAATAAATTAACGTTTAGAGAACTGGAATTTCTTACGAGCTTTCTTCTGACCGAATTTCTTACGCTCTACCATTCTTGGATCTCTTGTCAATAAACCTTCTGGTTTAAGAATAGCTCTGTTTTCCTGATCTAGCTCACATACTGCTCTTGATATAGCAAGTCTAACAGCTTCAGCTTGTCCAGTAATACCACCACCGTATACATTTACATTTACATCGTACTTGTCCTCATTACCAGTTAAGGCAAAAGGTTGGTTCACTTTGTATTGTAATGTAGCAGTAGGAAAATAAACGTTAAGATCTTTTTTGTTGATCGTAACTTTTCCTGAACCTTCTTTTAGGTAAATTCGAGCTACAGCCGTTTTTCTACGACCAATTTTGTGAATAACTTCCATTACTTAAATTCTTTTAAGTTAATAGTTTTAGGTTGCTGAGCTTCCTGATTGTGTTCTGCTCCAGCATATACCTTTAAATTACGGAATAAAGCTGCTCCTAATTTGTTTTTAGGTAACATTCCTTTTACCGCTTTTTCGATTAAACGCTCTGGGTTTTTGTCAAATAATTCCTGAGCAGTAAGACTTCTTTGCCCTCCAGGATATCCTGTGTGACGGATATAAGATTTATCAGTCCACTTTTTTCCTGTTAAGTTGATTTTTTCAGCGTTTGTAATGATAACATTATCACCGCAATCAACATGTGGGGTAAAGCTAGGTTTGTGCTTTCCTCTTAATAGTATTGCAACTACTGAAGATAGGCGTCCTAAAGTCTGTCCTTCAGCATCGATATGTATCCATTCCTTTGAAACGGTTGCCTTGTTGGCAGATGCTGTTTTGTAACTTAATGTGTCCACACTAACTAATTTTACTAATTAAACATTCCTTTCCTATATAAAATAGGGGTGCAAATGTACGATTATATATTTAGATAGCAAACAGGTAGTTGATATTATTTTGAAAGGATGATTGCTTGGTTTTCAGATAGATCAATTATTCTATTGTTTTTTCAAAGTTTTATTTCTCTGTAAGAAAGAAATCGATGTTAATATTTTATTAAATAATAAAATAAACTGTGACAAAAAATAATTATTTAAGTCCTTGTGTAAACATCAATCAACAAAACCAATCAACATGAAGTGCACTATCCAAGTGTTAGTATTACTTCTTTTTGCTTTATCAGCGAATGCTCAAGATTCTACGAAAGTAAAAAAAAGAATATATACTACTAAACCTCTTCAGGGTTCTGAGGCACCAACCATAAATGGATTAATCGATGAGTCAAGTTGGGATCTAGTAGAATGGTCAGGAGATTTTATTGAAAATGAACCTGATGAAAACACTCCTCCTAGTCAGCAAACAAAGTTTAAAATATTATATGACCAAAAATACCTTTATATAGCATATAGGTGTTATGATACAGAGCCAGATAAAATAGAAAAAAGGCTGTCTAGAAGAGACGGTTTTGCGGGAGATTGGGTAGAGATTAATTTAGATAGTTATCACGATAAAAGAACTGGTTTTTCATTTACTATTACTGCAGCAGGAGTAAAGGGAGATGAATTTATCTCTGATAATGGGAATAATTGGGATGGTAGTTGGAATCCGATTTGGTATACCGCTACGAATATTGACGAGGAAGGATGGACCGCTGAAGTAAAAATTCCATTAAGTCAATTAAAGTTCGGAAAAAGCAAAGAACAAATATGGGGGCTTCAGGTAAATCGCAGGTTTTTTAGAAAAGAAGAAAGATCTGTTTGGCAAAGAATACCACAAGATGCACCTGGATGGGTAAGTGAATTCGGAGAGTTGCATGGTCTAATAGATATAGAACCGCAAAAGCAGTTAGAGATACAACCTTTTGCAGTGACTCAGTATGATACCTTTCCAGCTGAAGATGGAAATCCGTTTAGAGATGGAGATGATTTTAAATTAAATGGTGGTTTGGATGCTAAAATTGGTATTACCAACGACCTAACTATGGATTTAACAGTAAATCCTGATTTTGGTCAAGTTGAAGCCGATCCTGCTGCGATAGCCTTAGATGGGTTCCAGATATTTTTTAGAGAACAACGGCCATTTTTTGTAGAGAATAAGAATATTTTCGATTATCAATTTGCAAATGGTTTTGATAATGTCTTTTACTCTAGGAGGATAGGTAGAAGCCCTCAAGGTTCTATTGGGTCTAGTCCTGTAAACACAGAATTCGTAGATAGACCTAATAATACTACAATTTTAGGAGCAGCAAAATTTAGTGGAAAAACGAAAGACGGATGGTCGATAGGTATATTAGAAAGTGTAACACAACGTGAAATTGCTAAAATAGAGGATGCTGATGGTAATAGGAGAGAAACAATTGTAGAGCCACTTACTAATTATTTTGTGGGTCGAGCTCAGAAAGATTTTAATGATCGGAATACCTATATCGGCGGAATTTTTACCGCTACAAATCGTAATCTTGGTGATATTTTAAATATTGATTATGATAATCCGGATACAGATGAAACTTCTGAATTAACTGGATTGCGAGAAAATAACCTGAACTTTTTAAGAAAGGCTGCGTACTCTGGAGGGTTAGATTTTAGACATAATTGGAAAGATAGAAAGTATTTTATAGAAGGAAATTTTGTGACGAGCCATGTAGAAGGATCTAAAGAGGCTATTGAAGCAACACAAAACGAACTCACACATCTTTTTCAACGAGTAGATGCGGATCATGTAGAGGTAGATCCAAATAGAACATCTTTAACAGGAACAGGAGGGAAATTAATTGGAGGAAAATCTGGCGGTGGAAATTGGCGATACACCGCCGGAGTTTTCTGGAGATCTCCGGAGTTAGAGTTAAATGACATTGGTTTTTTAAGACAGGCCGACGATATTAGGCAATTTGCCAATGTGCGCTATTTATTTCTAAAACCTACAAAATTTTATAGAAGAGCTAATGTAAGTTTTGAACAAACTTCAGCTTTTGATTTTGAAGGAAATTTTAATAGGATTCAGTATGAATTTAATGGATTTATTAATTATAAAAATAATTGGTGGACAGAAGTAGGGGCAGCTCATAAACCAAGAATTTTTACTAATACTATATTAAGAGGAGGTCCGAGATGGCGTTTTTCTGAAGAGAATTTTGCGTTTTTGTTCTTTGGTTCGGATAGTAGAAAGAAATTTAATTTTACCATGGGGTACGTTAACTCTGGAGCGAGACAAAATAACTTTACTTTTCATCGATATGTTTTAAGAATGCGATATCAACCTTTTAATGCTTTAAGCGTTTCTCTGAATCCAGAATTTGAAAGGAACCCTAATAAGACGCAGTATGTAACTGAGGTTGACTTTAATGGAACACCGAGATATATTACCGCTAGAATTGATCAGCAAACATTAAGTGCTAGTATACGTCTTAATTATAATATAAATCCGAACCTCACAATTCAGTATTACGGACAGCCTTTTATTTCCAGAGGGACTTATACAGATTTTAACTATGTAAATAATCCGATTGCTTCTGATTTGAACGAACGAGTAACACTGTATAATAATAATCAAATTTCGTTAGCAGATGGAACGTATTCGGTTGATGAAGATGGAGGAGGGGTTGATTATTCATTTGGAGATCCTGATTTTGCTTTTGTTCAGTTCAGATCTAATTTGGTACTACGTTGGGAGTATATTCCAGGATCTGAAATTTTTCTGGTTTGGTCACAAGGGATTACAGGTTCAGGGAATCCGGGAGATCATTTGTTTAGAAGTTTAGATAATCAAATTTTTGGACAGCAACCAGAGAATACTTTTTTGATCAAAGCTACTTACCGGTTTGTTTTATAAAAATTTAAAAAAGGTTTCAAGAAAGTTTTTATATCGAAGTTTTTTACCTGTATTATTGCAATAATTAAGATTGTTGCTTTATGAAATGTTTTTTTAAAATTGCGATTGCTCTTTTTGCTATTGGTTGTACGGCCCAAAAAGAACAAAAAGAAGAGTTTCAGATTGAGTCAAAGCCGGTAGAAAAGACGGATTCTTTGTCCTTTTTTCTAGAACATTACGAAAAGTTTTTTGCGACAAATTTTAATATTTCCGAATGTCCTGGTGCAGCGGTTGTAATCGTAAAGGATTCAACAGTTATATATCAAAAAGGTTTTGGGGTTAAAGAGATTCATACTACTGACTCTGTTGATGTTAATACGGTTTTTAGAATCGCAAGTTTATCTAAAGGAGTAACATCTGTTTTAGCGGGTAATTTAGCAGATCGAAACGAACTGCAGTGGAAGCAAAACGTAAAGCAAACCGTTAAAAATTTTAGCTTAAAAGATAAAGCTCAGGCAGAAAGACTTACCGTTAATCATCTACTTTCCCATACTACTGGGTTGTACAAATACACTAATTCTAAATTGATTCATAAAGGGATGTCTTTGCAGAGTATTATATCTAATTTTAGATATAATGGTGTCGTGGCTAAGGAAGGAACGACATACGATTATCAAAATGCAGTTTTTTCTGTAGTCGAAAAGGTAATGGAAAGTAATACTCAAAAGTCATTTGATACATTACTGGAAGAACGATTGTTTGGACCTGCTGGGATGACTAATGCTTCTAGTAGTTACTTGGGGATTAAAAATAATGGTAATGTAGCTTTGCCTCATAAATGGAATCATTATTCTAAGAAATATTCTCTAACAAATCTTCATAAAAACTATTACAATGTAGCTGCGGCAGGTGGTATTAATGCATCTATATCGGATATGGGAGCGTATCTAAAAGTATTGTTGGGGTATCGCCCGGATATTATTTCTAAAGAAAGCTTATCTGAAATTTTTAATCCTATGATTTGTACGAGTGATAATGACACCTATGTGAATTTATGGGATGGAGTTACGGATTCATATTATGCTAAAGGTTGGCGAATTTTGGATTATCGAAATAGGAGAATTGTATACCATGGTGGAAATGTAAACCAATACAAAACGCAGTTAATGATTGATCCGGAAAATGGAATTGGTGTTTGTGTTCTATTTAATGGTCCAAATCCGTTTAATGGGCCTGTGATACCTACATTTTTGAATTACTATGATTTTTTTACTGCAACAATGGGTAATTAGGGTTTATTGAGTGGTGTTTAAAATAAATATGAGCTTCTTTTGTTATAAGAATGAGCAATGAATCTTTATTAATAATTAAAACTCAAAAACAATGAAAACCAATTTTTTTCTTTTTGCAATTTGCAGCGCACTAATTTTTACTTCTTGTAGTAATGATGATGATGGAGATGTTTCGGATATGGTTTCTTTAGTAGGTACTTGGGAGCTTACTTCCGCGACTGGTGGATTACCGGTTGATTTAGATATGGATGGAAATGCATCCACAAACCTTTTGGAAGAACTTTCTTGTTTCGAAGATGTAATTACGGTTAATGAAGATGACACCTATAATCAGGATGTTACAGAAATAACCGTTAATGTAGAGCCAGGTATACCACCAGTAGTGACAGCAAGTTGTACAGGGAATACCCTTATGGAAACTGGTTCGTGGAGTTTGGATGGGGATCAATTAACTTTTACTCCTACAGGAATGGATCCAACAACGGTAACAATTACGTTAACACAAACAACACTTTCTTTTACAGATACTTTGGATGATTTAGGAGAAATCGACTTAATCTTTACTAGACAGTAATACGTTGCGTATACATAAAATAAAAAGAGCTTCTCGATAAGGAAGCTCTTTTTATTTTATTTGTATTCTTAAGTTACTTTTCTCGTTGGTCAGCTAGTAGGTCTTTAGATTCTTTTTCTGCAAGAGCTTCCTGGTGTTCCTTTTCTGCTAATAGTTTTTTCTGATAACGTCCTTGTACGATGTCTACAATAACCAATACTACAATTACAAAATAAAAGGTAGCTTTACTCATTTGGGTAACCTCATTGTTAAAAATGTATAAATGCGCAAGGTGACCTCCTTCAGATAGCAGCATAATTCCTACTATGAATAATATAAACAACCCAAGTACCTCATACATTCTATTTTTTTGAAGGAAATTAGATACTTTATCAGCCAAGACAATCATTAGAACGCCACCTAATATGATAGCAATTGACATTAAAACTAGTTGAGGAACATAATCCATATCGCTGGTTAAGGCCATTGCGCTAAGTATAGAATCAAATGAAAAAACCAAATTCATGATAACAATCCATAAAATGACTTTATTAATAGAGCCTTTTTTGTCTTCCTTATCGGTTTCTTCATGTTCTTTTAATAACATCATATGCCAAATCTCCTTTATGGCGGTATATATAATGAATACACCTCCCGCAAGTACAATAAGGCTATGAACGTTAAGATTGAATTCAAGAATACCATTATCATGGAGACTTAAAAAAGGTTCCTGAAAATATTGAATAAGCGACATCAAAACAAAAAGTAAAACTATTCTTAATATAATGGCTAGGCCAACTCCCATTTTTCTAACAAAACTTTGTTTTTCTGGTGGTGCTTTTTTGGATTCTAAAGAAATGTATAATAGGTTATCAAATCCTAAGACTGCTTGTAGTAATACTAGCATTAAAAGGGTTACAAGGCTTTCTACGGTAAAAAGTTGTTCCATGAAAATGTTTTGATTGGTTTGTTGTTTTAATCTATTGGTATAAAATTATTAAAAGTAGTTACAATATTAATGCGCTTCGAGCCAATTAGTCCCTAAACCTAAATCTACATCTAATGGAACGGCTAGTTTATAAGCATTCTCCATTTCAGATTGAATCAGAGATTTGATTTCTTCTAATTCGGATTTAAATACATCAAAAACCAATTCATCATGTACCTGAAGTAGCATTTTGGTTTTATAATTACTTTCTTTTAGCTTTTTATGAATATTAATCATTGCTATTTTAATAATATCAGCAGCACTTCCCTGTATAGGTGCATTAACTGCATTTCGTTCTGCTGCTCCTCTCACTACTGCATTAGCCGAGTTAATATCTTTTAGGTAACGACGTCTTCCTAATACCGTTTGTACATATCCGTTTTCTCTAGCAAAATCTACTTGTTCACTCATGTAATTGCGCAGTTTCGGATATGTCTTATAATAGGTGTCTATGAGTTCTTTTGCTTCGCTTCTGGAAAGGTTGGTTTGGTTGCTTAGACCAAAAGCTGAAACTCCATAAATAATACCAAAGTTTACTGTTTTTGCATTACTACGTTGTTCTCTAGTAACCTCAGAAATTGGAACATTAAAAACCTTAGCGGCAGTAGAAGCATGAATATCTTCTCCATTTTTAAACGCACTGATCATAGTCTCTTCTTCACTCAAAGCAGCTATAATTCTTAATTCTATTTGCGAATAATCCGCAGCTAACAAGGTGTAATCTTCACTACGTGGAACAAATGCTTTTCTTACTTGTCTTCCACGTTCGGTTCTTATCGGAATATTCTGAAGATTAGGATTGTTGGAGCTTAAACGCCCAGTAGCAGCGACGGTCTGCATATAGTCTGTATGAACTCTACCAGTATTTTCATTTACCTGATTCGGTAGTGCATCTACATAAGTGCTTTTTAGTTTAGATAAGCCTCTGTAATCTAATATGTTTTGGATAATTTTATGATCTTTTGCTAAATAAGAAAGTACATCTTCTGCAGTAGAATATTGACCCGTCTTCGTTTTTTTCGGTTTGTCTACTAGCTTCATTTTTTCAAACAGAACAATTCCCAGTTGTTTGGGAGAAGCAATATTAAATTCTTCACCAGCTTCGGTATAGATGTTTGATTCTAAGGTTTTAATATCTTTGTCTAGCTCTTCAGATAACGATTGTAAAAACTCTTTGTCTAAATTAATACCTTCAATTTCCATATCTGCAAGTACTCGTAATAAAGGTACTTCGATATCTTCGAAAAGTGATAATATGTTTGCTGCGTTAAGTTCTGGAGTGAAATGCTCTTTTAGTTGATATGTAATGTCTGCATCTTCAACAGCGTACTCTGTTTGTTTCTCCTGTGGAACTTGTCTAAAAGATAATTGATTCTTTCCTTTTTTTCCAATTAACTCTGTGATCGACACTGGAGTATAGTTTAAGTATGTTTCGGAAAGAACATCCATATTATGTCTCATATCTGGATTGATTAGATAATGAGCTAACATAGTGTCAAAGAGTTTACCTTTTACTTCTAAGTTGTATTTAGCTAAAACTTTGATGTCGTATTTTAAGTTTTGACCAATTTTTACAATATCTTCAGCTTCGAAGAAAGGTCTGAGAAGCTCGATTAATTCTTGTGCTTCATTTTTATCTTCAGGAAACGGAATATAAAACCCTTTTCCAGCTTCCCAAGAAAAAGCAATACCAACTAATTCAGCAGTTAGAGGGTCTAAACCGGTAGTTTCTGTATCAAAACAAACATTATTTTGTTTCAATAAATTTTGTAGAAATAATTTCATCGCCATGCCAGGTGCAACACTCTGGTAAAAATGCTCGGTATTAGATATGTTTTTTCTCGATGATAAAGAATCTGTAGAAGACGATTCTTCATTGCCTCCAAATAATGAAAACTGACCAGCTCCTGCAGTACCAGTAGATTTCTTAGTCGCTGTTGCGGTAGTGTTCTCTTCTGATGGAAAAAAGATTTTGGTGAATTGATCTGTTAATCTTCTAAATTCTAACTCTCCAAATATTTCTTTTACCTTTTTCTCATCAGGCGTAGAAATCTCATAATCTTTTGCATCAAACGTAACATCACAATCTAAAATTATGGTGGCCAATTTTTTTGACAGAAGCCCTAATTCTTTATTAGCTTCTACCTTTTCTTTCATTTTCCCTTTTAACTGATCGATGTTTTCAAACAATCCTTCCATCGATCCATAGGCTGCAATAAACTTTTTTGCAGTTTTGTCTCCAACACCTGGTAAGCCAGGTATGTTATCTACGGCATCACCCATCATACCTAGATAATCAATAACTTGTTCTGGTCGTTCTACTTCAAATTTTTTCTGGACTTCAGGAATTCCCCATATTTCGATACCATTTCCCATGCGAGCAGGGCGATACATAAATATATTTTCGGAAACAAGTTGTGCATAATCTTTGTCAGGCGTAACCATATAGGTTTTGTATCCTTCTTTTTCAGCCTGTTTTGCTATAGTTCCTATAAGATCATCTGCTTCTACTCCTGCTTTTTCTATAATAGGAATATGCATCGCTTTTAAAATTTCCTGGATAATTGGGACTGCAATTTTTATGGCTTCTGGAGTTTCGTCTCTATTGGCTTTATATTCAGGAAATATTTCCAATCGGTCTTTACTCCCTGCTTTATCAAACGCAACCGCCAGGTGATCTGGTTTTTCTCTTTTAATAACATCAAAAAGGGAGTTTACAAAACCCATAATCGCAGAGGTATCTTGCCCTTTAGAATTAATTCTTGGGTTTTTGATTAAGGCGTAATATCCACGAAAAATTAGTGCATAGGCATCCAGTAGGAAAAGACGTTTTTGTGACATGTTTTGAATTCTATTTTTAAAAATGCAAGATAAAAATAAGATTAATGAAAATGGGTTTAAATCATATTAAATAAGAAATGCCGCCAATAAATGACGGCATTTCGCCCCAAAATAAAATTGATAACAATGTTATCAATTGCTATAAATACGATAGTAATTTTCTATAAATAAAGTAGATTTTTTTTGTACATCCCCATGTTCTTCCTGTGAAACGAAGGTACGAATAAAAATTATACATATGAAAGAAAAATGTAAGATTTCTAACGTTAAGAATTAGGCATCATTGGTGAACCCGTTATTCTATTATGATTTGGTTCTAAACAGTTAATTTTTACTTAAATATAACTGAGTTTGTTAAAAGGTAAGATAGTTTTGTTTTTTGTAATTTATTTTGTGTATATGCGTTGGATAATACCCCTTATTTTTTTTGGTTTAATAGAATTATACGCTTATCAGGTGATTCGCACACTTTCTAAAAGCCAATGGATTCAAATTGTATACCTGTTGTTGTCATTATTGGTTATTGGGTATGTTATTTATGTCTTTGCCAATTATGATAGAAGCGTTGGGCCTAATAAATATTCTCTTAGGGCAAGTGGATTATTGTTGGTAACATTAGTGCCAAAGCTGATTTTGGTATTGTTTATGTTTGGAGAGGATATTATTAGATTGTGTATAGCAGGTTATATCTATCTCACCAATACGTTTTTTGACGGTAATGCTACTCAATACTTGCCAAGTAGAAGAAAATTTGTTAGTCAAATTGCGCTTGGAGTGGCTGCTATTCCTTTTGCTGGTTTAGTGCATGGAATTTTTAGAGGTAAATATAACTTTAAAGTTATAAATCATGTACTTCATTTTGAAGATTTGCCAACAGCCTTTGATGGCTTTCGTTTAACCCAAATTTCTGATATACATTCTGGAAGTTTTGATGAGGTTGAGAAAATAGAATATGCTGTAGATTTAATAAATGAACAACAAACTGATTTATTGGTTTTTACTGGGGATATTGTAAATACAATGGCGAGTGAAATGGATGATTGGATTGATACTTTCAAGAAGTTGAAGACTCCTGAGTATGGTAAGTATTCGGTTTTAGGAAATCATGATTATGGAGAATACGTTACTTGGGATTCTGAAGAAGATAAAAAGGCAAATTTTGAGGCTATTAAACGAATACATTCTAAGATCGATTTTAATCTATTGTTAAATGATAATGCTTTTGTAGAAAAGGATGGAGAGCGTATCGCTATTGTCGGTGTAGAAAACTGGGGTCATAATTTTAAGAAAGCTGGTGATCTAACGAAAGCATCAGATGGAGTGGCGAAAGAGGACTTCAAAATATTATTAAGTCATGATCCTTCTCATTGGGAATATGAGGTTAAAAAACATGAGGATCATTATCATCTTACGTTAAGTGGGCATACTCATGGATTTCAATTTGGTATCGAAATTCCTGGTTTTTTAAGATGGAGTCCAGTACAATATGTGTATAAGCAATGGGCTGGTATGTATAATGAAATGGGACGATATCTTAATGTAAATAGAGGTTTTGGTTTTCATGCTTTTCCTGGTAGAGTAGGAATTTGGCCAGAAATTACGGTGATAGAATTGAGAAAAGGAGCAAAATCCTCTTAATTCATAGAAAATGTTATATTTACAATTAGATATCTACTTTATGCGTTAATAGTAAAAAGTGAGATCATAAAATTTATAAAGCATGTCAAAGTTTGGTGATTTAATAGGTATTGAGGTTCCGGTTTTATTGGACTTTTATACAGAATGGAATGAACCATCGGTTTCCATGCACCCTGTTTTAAAAGACGTAGCTGCTGCTCTTGGTGATAAAGCTAAAGTAATCAAAATAGATGTTGACAAAAACGAAGAATTAGCAACAGCACTTAGAATAAAAGGTCTTCCTACGTTAATGATTTATAAAGCGGGTGAGATGGTTTGGAGGCAGAGTGGAGAGCAGGATGCGAATACACTCATTGGATTGATCAAGGAATATGTGTAAAAGAGGATCTTTCTCTCTTTTTATATTTTATCAAATACAAATCCTTGTTCGGTAAAATATTGCAATATTTTTGGTAAAGTTGCAATAAGGTTTTTCGAAGCTTTTACACTGTCGTGAAAAATTATAATGCTTCCATTTCTAGTGTTTTTAATTACGGTTTTTGTACATTCTTCAGGCGTTATGCTATGCATCCAGTCTTTTGCTAAAACATCCCATAGTATAATTTCATAACCCAATCTTTTTAATTCTGATAATTTTGACTTATTTAATTGTCCGTAGGGTGGTCTAAATAACTTATTTTTTAGGGAGATGTGTTTAGAAATCTCACTCTCGCAACGTAATGTGTCATCAATATAATTAGAGAAACTGGTTTTTCTTGCTTTTACATGATGCATAGTATGATTTCCAATGCTGTGATCATCTTGAATTATTTTGTTAAAGATTTCAGGATGTTTTCTGATATTATCACCAATGCAAAAAAATGTAGCTTTTGCTTTAAATATATTTAATTGCTCTAGCACAAATTCCGTTATTTCAGGAATTGGACCGTCATCGAAAGTTAGGTATATTTTCTTTTCATTTTTGGCATAAAAATCCCAAACGTAATTAGGAAATAGTAGTTTGATACTATTAGGTGTTTTGCTAGGTATAATATCCAAAATTTGTCTAAAAAAAGAGCCTTTAAAAAAGGCTCCATGTTGTTATGAATTAGGTGTTTCTTCTAGGGTATCTAATACTTTTTGACTATCCTGAAGTTCCTTCTGCATTTCTCTTTCTTCCGTTTCTAACAGATCTTGATTGTCATATTCCTCATCTTCTGAATACAGTTTAGTAAATAGGCGTAAATACCTGTTGAATTCCTCAGCTTTTTCTTCAATCATTTCTCTATCCTGATTAATCAGTAAAAGATCAACCACACTACGATATCGTTCTACATTACTTACGATTTCGCTTGCATATTGGTATTGGTTTTCTAAGGTAAGACTTCCAAAATAAGTTAGTTGCTCTTGGTACTTTTTGGCAATTTTGTTCCATAGTTCACGGGCTTTTTCTTTTTCTCCTACTTCATAATAACCACTTACATACGGCTCTAATAATGTATAATATTCGTAAAACTCAATAGGCATCTTTTCCATTCCTAAATCAAGAATTTCTTTTGCCTTATCATTTTTTCCTTCGTTGATTAAAGCTTCAACCAAACGAGCTAGGTTACTTCTATAGGTAATTGCATTCTTTCTGGTTTCCGGATCATGATAAATATCTGGATTCTCACTGTTACCCCAATCCCAACTGGTTACGTTTTTATACATAACATCGGTATCTATTCTGCCTAAATCGTAAGGATTTCTCTTATCTACAGGAGTTCTGATAGGAACTAATTTATAGGTCACACCATCTAATTGTAGGTAATCTTTCATCCATAAATAATCATCATCTCCAAAACTACCACCAGTAAAATAAATAGGTCTTTCCCAATTGTTATTAGCGATAATATCTAGCATCAATAGGCGATTCTTAAATAATAAATCTCCTTTAAGATGAATGTCTATATAAGGAACTATCAAATCAGCATCCTTTTGTGATACAATTCCGTTTCTAAGAACGGCTTCTTTATCCACTGGTATTCTAATGTGCTTTGTAGGGAAGGTGTTTACTTGTTTTCCATTTTGCAAATCTCCTTTGGTTCTTGGGTCGTCGGTTTCTATCCAGCGCATCCAGTTTTTAATAAGCATGGTGTCATTCGTAACTGGTTTGTAATAAATAGCATCATTATTACCGAAACGATAAAAATCGTGAGTCAACTGTGAAGGAATTGGTTTGCCATCATAGGCAGCTCTTTTCATCTGATCTATGTACCAATCTGTAGCAAATAAACTTGTGTTTACAGTTCTTACATCTGTTCGATATTCTTCTATGTCTTGTGCATACCATAGCGCAAAAGTATCGTTATCACCTATAGTAAATAGAATGGCATCTTTTTGGCAAGATTGTAAGTACATTTTGGCCATTGCTTGAGCAGTATATCTATTAGATCGATCATGGTCATCCCAATTCTGCGCAGCAAGTAATACAGGTACGGCTAGTAAACATACAGTTGTCACAATTGGAGCTAGTAATTTTGGTTTTAGCGCATTTTTCAGAATATCGAACAAAGCGTAAACTCCAAAACCTATCCAAATGGCAAAGACATAAAAAGAACCTACTAAGGCATAGTCTCGTTCTCTTGGCTCAAAAGGTCTTTCGTTAAGATATACCTTTAGGGCTAAACCAGTAAAAAGGAAAAATACAAGTAAGATCCAGAAATTTTTCTTGTCCTTTTGCGCTTGAAAGATAAAGCCTATCAATCCTAACAATAATGGTAAGAAGTAGTAGGTGTTTCTGGCTTTGTTTTTAAGGGCATCAGTTGGTAAATTGTCTTGTGAACCTAAATGTAATTCGTCAATAAAATTGATGCCACTTAACCAATTACCTTCAAGATTGCCATATTTACCTTGATTATCATCTTGTCTTCCAACAAAATTCCACATAAAATATCTCCAATACATATATCCAACCTGGTATTCTAGCATATACATAATGTTAGAAGCAAAAGAAGGTTTTTCGACATTTAGATAGTCTCCAAAAGAACGTAAAAATTTGTTGTAATCATCATTATCAAGTTTACCAACTGCATATTCTCTTCTGAATTGAGTAACGGCTTCGAGTAATTCTGATTCATCCTGGTACTCAGGTTTTATAGTAAAACTTATTGGACCTGTAAAATCCATGTAGTTTGCGATGTGTTCCGTACTCCACATTCTTGGTAAAAACGCCTTATGATCATCATCAATATTTTGTCTGGCATTCTTCCAGTCATTAACGATATCATATTTACCTGTTTTTAAATTCTTTTCATATTTAGGTTTATCATCCTCATAAGGGTTATCCTCGTCGAGTCCAGCGTAGATCTCTGTAAACTGAGGACCATAGAATAGATGAGTTTCTGGATACTGCTCAAGATTATAATACGCTAATAACTCTCTCGCATTATTTGGGTTGTTTTCGTTGATAACAGTTCCTGCATTTGCTCTAATAGGTAACATAATCCAACAAGAGAAACCTATGAAAATGAACAAAACACATAGAACAGATGTGTTCACCAGAGGGAATTTCTTTTTGTTGGTATATTTTAGGATAAAGTAAAATGCAGTAGCAATAATGAGACCTAAAAATATAGTTCCCGAATTGAAAGGCATTCCAAAACTGTTCACAAAAGTTACCTCGAACCATCCAAATAGTTTTAACGTTGATGGTAGAAGTAGTTTAAAAATGAAAAGTAATATGGCTACAACAAAAACATTTGCAATCACAAAGTTCTTTATGGTAACCTTGTAGTTTTTGAAATAATAAAGCAATCCAATCGCCGGTATGGAAAGTAATCCCATAAAGTGCACACCGAATGATAATCCAGTGATAAATGCAATGAGAATTAACCATCGGTTTCCTCTAGGTTTGTGCATGTCTCTTTCCCATAGTAATCCTAGATAAAACATAACGGATAAGATGCATGTGGCCATAGCATAAACTTCTGCTTCCACTGCATTAAACCAAAAGCTATCGGTAAAGGTAAATGCTAAAGATCCAACTAGTCCACTTCCTAATGTAGCAAATGCTTTTGCATCAGTGAAATTCTCATCGGTAATAATTAGTTTTTTTACTAAAATAGTTATGGACCAAAACATAAATAGAATCGCAAATGCACTTGCAAATGCAGAAGTCATATTTACTACAAATGCTATTTGTGTAGGGTCTGATGCGAATATAGAAGCAAAAGCGCCAATCATCTGAAATAAAGGAGCTCCTGGTGGGTGTCCAACTTGTAATTTAGATGAAGTGGCAATATATTCACCTGCATCCCAAAAACTAGCTGTTGGTTCTACGGTTAAATAATAAACAAGTAGGGATATGGCAAAAACTACCCATCCTAAAATTTTATTCCACTTTTGAAAGTTGAATGCATTCATAAGATAACTGTTATATAACGTGTGGCGAATTTAGTAATAAAAATACTTCTCTATTAGTTTTTTTAGCAAACGCTTAACAGAAGTTTATATTTTGATGATACTCAAGGTAAATTCAATTTATTTTCCGTTAAAAATTGTGGTAAGTGCAATTTTTTTAAAAAAATGTTTGTAGAGCCGAAAGAATGTTTTAAATTTGCACCCGCAATGACGCATTGGTCTATGGTGTAACTGGCAACACGTCTGGTTTTGGTCCAGAAGAGTCTAGGTTCGAGCCCTAGTAGACCAACTTAAAAAGGAACTGATTTTTATCGGTTCCTTTTTTGTTTTATAGCACATAATAAATGTAGTTTGGTGAATATTTTGTTTTAAGATCTAATGATAAGAAGATAAAGAGAACTTATAGAATAATAAAATCCGAATTCTGACAGGTATTCTTCAGAATTCGGATTTTTTTTAGATTTAGAACTCAGATAAATAAAGGTTTAAAAAGTTTCTTCGCAAGTGTATATCTGAGGGCAATAAACATATTTTCTGCAGTATGCAGGACCTGTTACAGATCCGCTACAAGAACATCCGCAAAGAGATGGATCTTCTGAAGCGGCTCCTTTAATCGCTTTTTGTCCTTTCTTAGAAAGAACTTGTACACCTTCGATTGATAAAATTGAATTTTGCATAATAAATATTGTTTTTGTTAGATCCAAAACTATTATTTTAAGGAAGGTTTTATTTCACGGTTTTCAGGGGTGAGAGCGTTAAATTTATGTGAATTTCAAATTTTAAAAGTTAATACAGGTCTTTTGGCATGATTCACAACATCTTCTCCGAGACTTCCATTGATAAAATGAGATAGTCCTTTTCTTCCATGGGTGCTAATTCCAATTAATCCGGCATTAACTGATTTTGCAAAATTTAAGATTCCTTTTTCCACGTTGATATCGTTATAAATATTTAGACTGTAGTTGTCTATAGGAAGATCAGAGATCATCAGGTTCATTTTTTCTTCCGTTTCACTAGTGGTTTTAAAACTGTTTGCGGTATTAATCCAAACTAAATGAAGTTTAGCTTCTAATTGTTTAGCAAATTGATCCGCAGCAACCAAAGAAGGTTTGTCTTCATCGTCAAAATTTGTAGCGTATACAAAGTCTTTAACTTCAAAAATGTTACAGTCTTCTTTGATAACTAACACAGGTTTTTCAGATGTTCTAACTACTTTTTCAGCATTGGATCCAATGAATAACTCTTCGAAGCCTGAAGAGCCGTGAGACCCCATTACGATCATGTCAACATCATTCTTGTTGCAAGAATCCATGATGCCGTTTAATACATCTTCGAAGCTTACGGTTTCAATAACATCTAAGCCTTCTAAATAACTGCTTTCCAGGACTTCTTCGAATTTTTTATGAGTTTGCTTCATGAAAAAGACAGCTTCTGGTGCAGGAGCTGAGCTTCCAGAAGACATTAGGTCTACAAGATGTACTGGCATTTCGAGAATATGTAATAGGTATATTTTTGCATTGTTTTTTTTTGCTAATTGCGCTGCTACCTTCAGTGCACTTTCTGCTTGTGAAGAAAAATCAGTGGGTACGAGAATGTTTTTTATCATTGTTAGTTAGGTGTTAATGTAAGTAGATATTGTTAAATGTGTTATGTTTTAGCTCTTTCCGTAATGAAAACATTTAACTGTGGTTTATGCTTTTGTAATTATATCATTTGGATAACGATTTCGGTAAAAGCTTAACAGTCAATTAAATTTACGAATAAATTCATTGTTGTGTGGGTTTTGAATCTAAGATATTATTATTATCTTTGCACCGTTGAAATTAAAAAACCAGGATGAGGGGACGAAAAGTCCCCTCTTTTTATCTACTTATGTCATTAAAAGATAAAGTTCAAAACTTATTAGAAGAAGCGCTTAGTGAAAGACCTTCTCTTTTTTTAATAAATCAAAAAATACATCCAGATAATAGTATCGAAATTATTATAGATGGTGATGATGGAGTGAAGGTGGAAGATTGTATCGCAATAAGCAGAGCTATAGAACATAATTTGGATAGAGAAGAAGAGGACTTTTCATTGCAAGTAATGTCTGCTGGAGTTTCTGAAGGTTTGGTAAATCAACGCCAATACAAAAAGAATATTGGAAGAAAACTGAAAGTAAAAACGGAAGATAATACTGTAGAAGGAGAGTTAACCTCGGTAACAGAAGATCATATAACATTGGTTTGGAAAACTAGAGAGCCAAAACCAGTAGGAAAAGGAAAAATAACGGTAACCAAAGAAGTTTCTTTTGCGTATTCAGAGATAAAGGAAGCTAAAGTTATGATAACATTTTAATTATAAATTGATATGGAAAATATCGCATTAATAGAATCATTTTCAGAATTTAAGGATGATAAGTTAATCGATCGTGTTACGCTAATGGCGATCTTGGAAGATGTGTTTAGAAATGCACTAAAAAAGAAATTTGGTAGTGATGATAATTTCGATATCATTATAAATCCCGATAAAGGGGATTTAGAGATTTGGAGAAATCGTGTGGTAGTTGCAGATGGAGAGGTAGAAGATGGAAACCAGGAGATTTCACTTTCGGAAGCACAAAAGATTGAGCCAGATTTTGAAATCGGTGAAGATGTATCTCAGGAAGTTAAGTTAATTGACTTAGGAAGAAGGTCTATTTTGGCATTACGTCAAAATCTGATTTCGAAGATTCATGAACACGATAATACTAATATCTACAAGCAGTTTAAAGAATTAGAAGGAGAGATATATACAGCAGAAGTTCATCATATCCGACACAGAGCTATTATTTTGTTAGATGATGAAGGAAATGAAATAATTTTACCTAAAGACAGACAAATACCTTCTGACTTTTTTAGAAAAGGAGAGAATGTAAGAGGAGTAATTGAATCTGTAGAATTAAAAGGTAACAAACCTGCAATTATAATGTCTAGAACTTCTCCTTTATTCCTTGAGAAGTTGTTTGAGTCAGAAATACCAGAGGTGTTTGATGGTCTTATAACGGTGAAGAAAGTTGTTAGGATTCCTGGTGAAAAAGCAAAAGTGGCTGTGGATTCTTATGATGATAGAATTGATCCGGTTGGAGCTTGTGTAGGTATGAAAGGTTCTCGTATCCATGGAATTGTTAGGGAATTGGGTAATGAAAACATTGATGTAATAAACTACACAAATAATTTACAGCTCTTTATTACAAGAGCATTAAGTCCAGCAAGAGTAACTTCCATTAAATTGGATGAAGAAGGTTCTAGAGCTGAGGTTATGTTAAAGCCAGAAGAGGTTTCTAAAGCAATTGGACGTGGTGGTCATAATATTAGGCTTGCTGGTCAATTAACTGGTTTTGAGATAGATGTGTTTAGGGAAGGTGTGGAAGAAGATGTAGAGTTGTCTGAATTCTCGGATGAAATTGATTCTTGGATTATAGAAGAGTTTGCTAAAATAGGATTAGATACAGCTAAGAGTATTTTAGAACAAGATATTAAAGATTTAGTAAAGCGAACAGACCTCGAAGAAGAGACTGTTGGTGAAGTTATTAGAATATTAAAATCAGAATTTGAAGATTAATAACTTCAATTAATTTATATTTGAGCATAAAATAAAGGGCATTTATGGCTGAAGCAAAAACAATGAGATTAAATAAGGTATTACGCGAATTCAATATCTCGCTTGATCGGGCTGTTGACTTTTTGAGTTCAAAAGGTCATGAGATAGACTCGCGTCCTACCACTAAGATTTCTTCGGAGATCTATCAGCTTTTGTTTGATGAGTTTCAAACAGACAAAAGTAAAAAGGTAGCTTCAAAAGAGGTTGGTGAGGAAAAAAGGAAAGAGAAGGAGGCACTTCGAGTACAGATCGAAACAGAGCAAGAAGAGCGACGTAAGCGTGCTGAGGCTCGCGAAGTTGTGAAAGCTAAAGCCCAATTAAGTGGACCTAAGCAAGTAGGTAAGATTGAATTGGATAAGAAGGAGAAAACTGCTGAACAGCCCGAAGAAAAAGCAGTAGTTGAGCCTCCAAAAGAAGAGAAGGTAGTAGAAAAACCTAAACAGCCTGAGGTTGTGTCAAATCGACCTGAGAAAAAAGGTATAAAGATTGCCAAGGTAGCTTCAATAGATTTAGAGCAAAAGAAAGCATCTAAACCTGTAAAGCAACAAAATCAGAAGAAAGAGACACCTGCAGCAAAGGATGCTGAAGTTCCAGTAGAACCAGTTAAGGTAGAAACACAGTATAAAAAATTAGATGGTCCTAATTTTACAGGGCAGAAGATTGATTTAACCAAGTTTCAAAAACCAGCAAAAAAGAAAGAAGATAAATCTGATAAATCTTCAGATGGAGATGCGAAAAAGCGCCGTAGAAGAATTAGTAAAGATGGCGGTGCAAAATCTGGAGGTCCTGGAAATAGACAAGGAGGAAACCGAGGATCAGGTAATAGACAAGGTAATCGCGGTCCAGGTAATAGAAATAATAAAGGAAAGCGTCCTGCTATAGTAAAAGAAGAGCCAAGCGAAGAAGAAGTACAAAAGCAGGTAAGAGAGACTCTTGAAAAACTTCAAGGGAAATCTAAAAAATCTAAAGCGGCAAAATATCGTAGAGATAAGAGAGATCAACACCGTCAGAAAGCAGAGGATGATGTAGCACAACAAGAACAGGAAAGTAAAGTTCTTAAGGTTACTGAATTTGTAACGGTTTCTGAGGTTGCTACAATGATGGATGTTCCTACGACGCAAGTAATATCTGCATGTATGTCGCTGGGTATTATGGTGACTATGAATCAGCGTCTGGATGCGGAAACTCTTTCTATAGTAGCAGATGAATTTGGATATGAAGTAGATTTTGTTACTTCTGACGTAGAAGACGCAATCGAAGAAATCATAGACGCTCCAGAGGATCTTGTTTTAAGAGCTCCTATAGTAACAGTTATGGGTCATGTAGATCATGGTAAAACATCATTACTGGATTATATTCGTGAAGAAAATGTAATCGCAGGTGAAAGTGGAGGGATTACACAGCACATTGGTGCTTATGGAGTTCAGTTAGAAAATGGGCAGAAAATTGCTTTCTTAGATACTCCTGGTCACGAAGCCTTTACAGCGATGCGTGCTCGTGGTGCTCAGGTTACGGATTTGGCAATTATAGTAATTGCTGCTGATGATGATGTGATGCCACAAACAAAAGAGGCGATCAGTCATGCTCAGGCTGCTGGTGTACCAATTGTATTTGCAATCAATAAAGTGGATAGACCAGAGGCGAATCCTGACAAGATTAAAGAGCGATTAGCTTCCATGAATTTATTAGTAGAAGACTGGGGTGGAAAAATACAATCCCATGATATTTCTGCTAAAACTGGTCAAGGAGTTAAAGAACTTTTAGAGAAAGTTTTATTAGAAGCGGAAATATTAGAACTGAAGGCGAATCCAGATAGATTGGCATCAGGAACCGTTGTTGAAGCATTCTTGGATAAAGGTAGAGGGTATGTTTCTACAATTCTTGTTCAAACTGGAACACTGCGTGTGGGAGATTATGTATTAGCAGGTAAGAACAGTGGTAAGGTAAAAGCGATGCAGGATGAACGAGGTAAGAATGTGAAAGAAGCTGGACCTTCTACACCTGTTTCTATATTAGGATTAGATGGTGCACCTCAGGCGGGTGATAAATTTAGTGTTCTTGAAGACGAAAGAGAAGCTAAAGATATTGCAGCTAAAAGAGCGCAATTACATAGAGAACAGTCTGTTCGTACACAACGACATATTACATTAGATGAAATAGGACGTCGTATTGCTTTAGGTGATTTTAAAGAATTGAATATTATCCTTAAAGGAGATGTGGATGGTTCTGTAGAAGCACTGACAGACTCTTTCCAGAAATTGTCTACTGAAGAAATTCATGTAAATATTATTCATAAAGCGGTTGGTGCAATTACAGAAAGTGATGTGTTGTTAGCTTCTGCTTCTGATGCGATTATTATTGGATTTAATGTACGACCAGCAGGAAATGCTCGTCAGGTTGCAGATAAGGAAGAAATTGATATCAGAACATATTCTATTATTTATGATGCTATCAATGATCTTAAGGATGCGATGGAGGGAATGCTTTCTCCAGTAATGAAGGAAGAGATAACGGGTACTGCAGAAATAAGAGAAACATTTAAGATTTCTAAAGTTGGTACTATTGCAGGTTGTATGGTACAGACTGGAAAAATTATTCGAAATGCAGGAATACGATTAATACGTGAAGGTGTTGTTGTGTATACTGGTGAATTAGCTTCGTTGAAACGATTTAAAGATGATGTAAAAGAAGTTTCTAAAGGTTATGATTGTGGGTTGCAAATCAAAAATTATAACGATATTAAAATTGGAGATATCATCGAATCATTCCAAGAAGTTGCGGTGAAGAAAAAGTTATAGAACTTAAGAACCATATAAGTAAAAAGCCCGATCATTTTGATCGGGCTTTTTATTTGTTAAATCGTTATTGTGATTAATCTCTTCCTAATTTGAAAGGGAAAGCTGTTGGGAATTCTTTTTTAATTTCTTTTAGGGCTCTGTCCATTTCTAATTTACTTCTGTAATTACCTATCCATACTTTGTGGTTAGGGGTTTCGTAAACTATCTCTGAACTCCATTGAGGAAAAGCAGTTTCTGCTTTCTTTTGAACTTCATTTGCTTCTTTAAGATCGCCAGTAAATAATTGCACTCGGTAATTTTCGCTTAAAACACCTTCTTTATCCATTTTTGTTTTGATATTCAGAAGTTGTTGTATTCTTGGGTCTTGATTTATGGTTACGGTTGGTTCTGCAGGAGGAGCTATTTCTACTGTGGTAAAAACAGTAGGATTGTCAGAATTTGCAGAATCCTGCGCATTCAAAAAGTTCATCCCAACAAAACAAAATCCTAATACGAAAATGCTGTTTTTTTTGTTTAAAATTCTCATTACAAATAGATTTGACGCAAAGGTAAAGTTTAATAACTCAAAATCCTTTAAAAATATTATTTAGAATTATTATAAATTAGCACTTAACAGTTCGCTAACATTTCTAAAATCGACTTATTGTAGTACTTTTGCTGTCGAATTAAATGGACGTGGTTTTTGCATCGTTTTTTTAAGAATAATGAAAAAACCATACCAAAATTTAGACGATAATTCTACTTTATAATATGAAACAGGTGAAATACCGAAATTCAGCCTCAAAACTCCTACTTCTAGGAACTGTTTTTTTATTCTCTTTAATGAATCCAGTTTTTGCTCAGGAAGAAGCAGCAACAACTGAAGCGGCTACTGCTGAATCTGCCACTGGTGGAGATGTAGCAAAAGGAGAAGCGTTGTTTAAATCGCTTTGTGCTGCTTGTCACAAAAGATATAAGAAAATGACAGGTCCAGCACTTTTTGGAGTTGCTGATAAGTATGAGAGAGAATGGATTTATTCTTGGGTAAAAAATAGTGCAGCGATGATCGCATCTGGAGATGCAAGAGCGGTTGCTATTTATGAGGAGTACAAAAGAACTCCGATGAATGCATTTCCACAATTGACCAATACCGATATAGATAATATCTTGGCTTATGTGATGGTTCCTAAAGGCCCTTCAGGTCCTACAGGTGTAACTGGTACTACGCCGACGGTTGTTGATAACTCAGGAGCTTCTACTACTCTTATTTTAGGAGCGTTGGTATTAGTCTTCTTAATGTTGGTAGTCGTATTATTCTTAGTAAATAAAACATTAAGAAGTTTCGCGGAAGCTAATGGTGTTGAGTTTGCTGAAGAAGAAGCAAGAACTCCAATTTGGAAAGCTTTTGTGCAGAATCAATTCTTAGTATTAGTGTCAGCGATATTTGTGTTGCTTGCAAGTGGTTACTTTGTATATGGCTACCTAATGCAGGTAGGTGTTGATCAAGGGTATATGCCAATTCAACCAATACACTATTCTCATAAGATTCATGCTGGTGATAACAAGATTGAGTGTAAGTACTGTCACTCTTCTGCTAGAGTTTCTAAACATTCAGGAATTCCTTCTTTAAATGTTTGTATGAACTGTCATAAATCTATAGCTGAAGTTGCGGAAAGCACTGCTACCGATGAATATTCTAAAGAGTTTTATGACGGTGAGATTAAAAAGCTTTATAAAGCTGTTGGTTGGGATGAAGCTGAACAAGCGTATACAGGAAAGACTGAGCCAGTGAAATGGGTTCGTATTCATAATCTACCTGATTTTGCATACTTTAATCATTCTCAGCACGTAAGTGTTGCAGGTATCGAATGTCAGACGTGTCATGGTCCTGTAGAAGAAATGGAAATTATGTATCAGCATGCTCCATTAACAATGGGATGGTGTATCAACTGTCATAGAGAGACCAATGTGAAGGTAGAAGGTAATGAGTACTATGAGAAGATACATGCAGAGTTGTCTAAGAAGTACGGAGTGGATAAACTAACTGCTGCTCAGATGGGTGGTTTAGAATGTGGAAAGTGCCACTATTAATAAATGATTTATTCGTTTAAACGAAAAAATAAGTAAGAAGCTAATATCAATTATATGTCATCAAACAAGAAATACTGGAAAAGTGTTGAAGAGCTAAGTGAAAATAGCTCTATTGTTGAGACGCTACAACAAAATGAGTTCGTACAGGAAATTCCTACGGATGAGTTTTTAGGAGATAAATCATCTCTGGAGAATTCTTCGACTACTCGTCGTGATTTTCTTAAATATGTAGGTTTTAGTACAGCAGCTGCATCATTAGCAGCGTGTGAAGGCCCAGTGATTAAGTCAATACCATACGTAGTGCAACCAGATAGAATTGTTCCTGGTGTTGCTAACTATTATGCAACTACTATTGCGGATGGTTTTGATTTTGCTAGTGTTTTGATTAAAACTAGAGAAGGTCGTCCAATTAAAGTTGAAAATAATAATCTTGCTACTTCTAATGGAGAAGCAAATGCTAGAGTGCATGCTTCTGTATTGTCATTATATGACAGCTCTAGATTGCAAGGTCCAAAGAAAGGTGCAGAGGATATTAGCTGGAGTGAACTTGATAAAGAAGTTGGAGCTAAATTAAATGGTCTTGGAGGTAAGAAGATTGTTTTGTTAACGCAAACTTTTGCAAGTCCTTCTACTTCTAAGCTAATTGCAGAATTTAAAGCGAAATATGCTAACGTTTCTCAGGTCGTTTACGATTCGGTTTCTTACAGTGAAGCATTGGATGCTTATGAAATGATGTATGGAGAAAGAGCATTAGCAGATTATGATTTCTCAAAAGTAAATACTGTAGTTAGTATTGCAGCTGATTTTCTTGGTGATTGGCAAGGTGGAGGATATGATGGAGGGTATGCGCAAGGTCGTGTTCCGAAAAATGGTAAGATGTCAAAGCATATTCAGTTTGAGGCAAATATGTCTCTTTCTGGAGCAAATGCAGATAATAGAATTCAAGCAACGCCTACACAGCAAAAGCATGTGCTTGCGGCATTATACAAATATGTAACTGGAGCTGGTTCTAAAGGAGCGTTGGATGCTACATTGGATGCAGAAGTAGTGAAAGCTGCTAAACATATTCAGAAAGCTGGCAGTAATGCTGTTGTTGTTTCTGGAATCCAGGATGTGGATGCTCAATTATTAGTATTAGCGATAAACAAGCATATTAATAGTAAGGCTTTTAACGAAAATACACCTCGAAAAATCCGTCAAGGTAATTCGAAAGCAGTAGCGCAGTTGGTAAAAGATATGAACGCAGGACGTGTTGGAGCGTTACTAATTGCTGGAGTTAATCCAGCATATTCATTACCGAATGCACAGGAATTTAAAGAAGGTCTTAAGAAAGTGGATCTTTCTGTGGCTTTCAGTATGCATAATGATGAAACTGCTTCAGCGTGTAGTTATATAGCTACAACACCGCATTATTTAGAGTCATGGGGTGATGTGGAGTTAAAGAAAGGAAGTTATAGTTTAATGCAACCAACTATCCGTCCTTTGTTTGATACAAGACAATTTCAGGAAACTTTATTAAAGTGGACTGGAAATTCTGCTTCTTATAATGATTATATTAAAAATGCGTGGACAGGAGTTCTAGGTGGAACTTCATGGAGTCAAGCATTGCATGATGGAGTGCTGGTAAAACCAATATTGCCAAAAGAATCTTTAGAAGAAGCTATAAATACTCCAGAAGGAGAAGTTACAGAAGAAAAGCCAGCAGGTCCAAATGTAGGGGCTGCAGCCAGAAGATTAGCGACAGCCAAATCGAATGGATTAGAGCTTACTTTATATACAAAAACAGCTTTAGGTGATGGTCAACAGGCAAATAACCCTTGGTTACAAGAAATGCCTGATCCAATTACCAGAGCTTCTTGGGATAACTACCTAACGATATCGAGAGCAGATGCGGAGGAAATGTCTGATTTAGGTATTTTTAATGAAAATGTTGCAAATGGCGCTTTAAACGGTAGTTACGTTACGGTAGAAGTTAATGGATCAAAGGTTACCGCGCCAGTAATAATCCAACCAGGTCAAGCCAAAGGTTCTGTTGGTTTGGCATTAGGATATGGAAAGACTGCTGGACTTAAAGAAGAAATGCAGGTAGGAGTTAATGCTTTTGCTTTGTATCAAAATCAGAATACAGTACAGCCAGTAACTTTAGCGAAAGCTGAGGGTACTCATGAGTTTGCTTGTGTGCAGTTGCACAACACCCTAATGGGACGTGGTGATATTATAAAAGAAACTACGTTAGAGATCTTTAATACAAAAGATAAGCATGTTTGGAATGCTGTTCCTGAAGTAAGTAAAAATCATATCGAATACGAGGTTACTTCTCCAGAAGTAGATCTTTGGGATGAATTTGATCGTTCTGTAGGACATCATTTTAATCTTTCTATAGATTTAAATGCTTGTACAGGATGTGGTGCTTGTGTGATTGCTTGTCATGCAGAAAACAATGTTCCTGTTGTTGGAAAATCAGAAATGCGTAGATCACGTGATATGCACTGGTTACGCATAGATCGTTATTATTCTTCTCAAGAAAGTTTTGAAGGTGATAATGCTAAAAAAGATGCAATCTCTGGATTAGGAAGTTCGTTATCAGAATTTGGTGAAATGGAAGTTCCTTCTGATAATCCTGAAGTAGCATTCCAACCAGTAATGTGTCAGCATTGTAATCATGCTCCTTGTGAAACAGTTTGTCCAGTTGCGGCGACTTCTCATGGTAGACAAGGACAAAACCATATGGCTTATAACCGTTGTGTAGGTACCAGATATTGTGCAAACAACTGTCCTTACAAGGTAAGAAGATTTAACTGGTTCTTATATAATGAAAACGATGAGTTTGATTATCATATGAACAATGATCTGGGACGTATGGTAATAAATCCAGACGTTACTGTTCGATCAAGAGGTGTTATGGAAAAATGCTCTATGTGTATCCAAATGACACAAAAAACTATTCTAGATGCAAAGAGAGATGGTAGAGTGATTAAAGATGGAGAATTCCAGACGGCTTGTTCGGCTGCTTGTTCTTCGGGAGCAATGACTTTTGGTGATATCAACGATAAGGATAGTAAAGTAGCCAAATTAAAAGAGGATAATAGAATGTATCACTTACTTGAGCATGTAGGTACAAAACCAAACGTGATGTATCAGACAAAAGTAAGAAATACAACAGAAGCCTAATTAACTAAATAAAGAATCAATTCAATTATAAAGGATTATGTCTCATTACGAAGCACCTATAAGAAAACCTTTAGTAACTGGTGATAAAACCTACCACGATGTAACAGTGGATGTTGCTGCGCCAGTTGAAGGTAAAGCAAACAAATCTTGGTGGATTGTGTTTTCAATTGCCCTTGTTGCTTTCCTTTGGGGAATAGGTTGTATAATTTATACAATTTCCACAGGTATCGGAACCTGGGGATTAAATAAAACAGTTGGATGGGCCTGGGATATCACTAACTTTGTTTGGTGGGTAGGTATCGGTCACGCAGGAACACTGATTTCAGCTGTACTATTATTATTCCGTCAGAAATGGAGAATGGCGATTAACCGATCTGCTGAGGCGATGACTATTTTCTCGGTTATTCAGGCAGGGTTATTCCCAATTATTCACATGGGACGTCCATGGTTAGCATATTGGGTATTGCCGATTCCAAATCAGTTTGGATCCTTATGGGTAAACTTTAACTCGCCACTACTTTGGGATGTATTTGCGATATCAACATATCTTTCGGTTTCATTAGTTTTCTGGTGGACTGGATTATTACCTGATTTTGCGATGATCCGAGATAGAGCGATTACTCCTTTTAACAAGAAAATATACGGTATCCTATCCTTCGGATGGAGTGGTAGAGCTAAGGATTGGCAACGTTTTGAGGAAGTGTCTTTGGTACTTGCAGGTCTAGCAACACCATTAGTACTTTCTGTACATACCATTGTATCTTTTGACTTTGCAACATCAGTAATACCTGGATGGCATACTACAATCTTCCCTCCTTATTTCGTTGCGGGAGCTATATTCTCAGGATTTGCAATGGTAAATACACTTTTGATCATTATGAGAAAAGTGTCTAATTTAGAAAACTATATCACCATTCAACATATAGAATTAATGAACATCGTAATTATGATTACTGGTTCTATAGTTGGGGTGGCCTATATAACAGAGTTATTTGTTGCATGGTATTCTGGAGTTGAGTATGAACAATATGCATTCTTAAACAGAGCAACAGGACCTTACTGGTGGGCATATTGGGCGATGATGACATGTAATGTGTTCTCACCACAGTTTATGTGGTTCCCTAAACTAAGAAGAAGTATTATGTTCTCTTTCATAATTTCTATAGTGGTAAATATAGGAATGTGGTTTGAGCGTTTCGTAATTATTGTTACTTCTCTTCATAGGGACTACTTACCATCATCTTGGACAATGTTCTCTCCTACATT
Source organism: uncultured Aquimarina sp. (assembly GCF_947492115.1). Classification (NCBI taxonomy): domain Bacteria; kingdom Pseudomonadati; phylum Bacteroidota; class Flavobacteriia; order Flavobacteriales; family Flavobacteriaceae; genus Aquimarina; species uncultured Aquimarina sp. The sequence goes on along the minus strand of NZ_CANLMM010000002.1, from coordinate 431,512 downwards.
TGTAGATATAGGAATATTTATCGGTACGATTGGATTCTTCTTTGTGTTGTTCTTGTTATATGCTCGTACATTCCCTGTAATTGCGCAAGCAGAGGTGAAAACAATATTAAAATCTTCTGGAGAGAAGTACAAAAAACTTAGAGAGGCTGGGATTGATCATAGAGATGAACTTCCTAAGGTAGAAGCTAAAATCACTGCAGAAGAAGTTGAAGAGAAAGTAGAGCAAGTAAAAGAAGCTAGTCAGGAAGATATAGATAGTTTGCTTGGTAATCTGGGAACTTTTGACGCTAGTACTCAAACTGCTGATGACCTAAAGAAGGTGAATGGTATCGGTCCAGTAATGGAAAAGAAACTGAATGAAATAGGGATATTTACTTTTGATCAAGTAAGTAAAATGACCGAAAAAGAATACAATTTATTAGATAGTATTACAGGTTCTTTCCCAGGAAGAGCGCAACGCGATGATTGGGCTGGACAAGCTGAAAAATTAAAAAACAATTAGAAGTATGGCATCTAAAGTTATACATGCATTATATACAGATGATGATGTCCTAATGGACGCTGTAAAGCAGGTTCGTTCCGAGCATTATCATATAGAAGAGGTTTATACTCCTTTTCCAGTTCACGGCTTAGATAAAGCTATGGGATTAGCTCCGACAAGATTAGCAATTACATCGTTTATGTATGGATGTGTTGGTCTTACAGTTGCAATCACAATGATGAACTATATCATGATCGAAGATTGGCCTCAAAACATTGGTGGGAAACCAAGTTTTAGTTACATCGAAAACATGCCAGCTTTCGTTCCAATTATGTTTGAGCTTACTGTGTTTTTTGCGGCACACTTAATGGTAATTACTTTTTATATGAGAAGTAAATTGTGGCCTTTTAAGGAAGCTGAAAATCCTGATGTAAGAACTACAGACGATCATTTCTTAATGGAAATAGATGCTAGTCATCACGATGTAGATAAGATGACTAACTTTTTAAGCAACACAGGTGCTGTAGAAATTAAAGTAATAGATAAGCAAGAAGATAACCATTAGTTATAATGAAGAATAGTTTAAATATAATAGTAGTCGCAATAATGATGATTAGTATTGTTTCTTGTAAAAAGGATTCAAAGCCTAATTATCAGTATATGCCTAATATGTATGCGCCTATAGGTTATGAAACCTATGGTCAGTATGAGGTTTTTCCAGGAGGTCAAGAGGCTATGTTACCAGTAGAAGGATCTATTCCTAGAGGTTGGATGCCTTATGATTTTAAAAATGCTCCTGAAGGTTATCAGATGGCTAAAGATTCATTAAAGAATCCTATACGATACACTAAAGAGAATGAAGAGGAAGGAAAGTCTTTGTATGATATTTATTGTGCAATATGTCATGGAGCTAAAGGTGATGGAAAAGGAACTTTGGTAAAAAGAGAAAAGATTTTAGGTGTACCTAGTTATGATGATGCTGGAAGAGCAATTACTGAAGGAAGTATTTATCATGTAATGTATTATGGTATTAATTCTATGGGATCGTATGCTTCTCAAACAAGTGAGCACGAGCGTTGGCAAATTGTTCAGTATGTGCAGAAGTTAAAAGCAGATTTAGAAGGTAAACCAGTTCGCATAGATACTGATGTGGTAGCTCCAAAGATTGTAGAAACTGCAGAACAGTCAACAGAAGAACAGCAAGATAACGCACATTAATTTGGTGCAATTTTTAAAAGTTAAGAATAACGATATTATATAAATATGTATACGCTATCAAGTAAATTAAGATTATTTTCTATCATTTTGATGGTTGTTGGATTAGTGGGATTAACAACTGGGTTTTTAAGCACACCAAAAACTATCGAAGACGTTAAAGAAATGATGGCAGGACACGATGCACACGGTGGTGGTCATGGTGATACGCACGCAACAGCTGATGCTCACTCTTCTAATGGGCATGGAAATGAAGATGCACATGGTGGAGATGCTCACTATGAGCATACATTACATCAATTACAAAATAAGCCATGGGCGGCATTATATGTGGCAGCGTTCTTCTTTTTCATGATAGCTTTAGGTGTTTTAGCTTTTTACGCTATTCAGTTTGCAGCGCAAGCGGGATGGTCACCAGTTCTATTTAGAGTAATGGAAGCTATTACCGCCTATCTTGTTCCAGGTGGTATTATATTATTTGTGATCTTGGCATTATCAGGATTTCATATGAATCATATTTTCCACTGGATGGATGCTGATTTATTAGATCCTTCAAATGAAAAGTATGACGCTTTAATTGACGGTAAAAAAGGATGGTTGAATGTTCCTTTCTTCTTAATTAGAGCAGCAATTTTCTTAGGAGGATGGTTTTTATATCGCCATTTTGCTGTGAAGTATTCTAGAAAGCAAGACGAAGATAGTACTGGTAACAAATGGTACAAGAAAAGTTTTAAAATATCAGCAGGTTTCCTTGTGTTCTTTATTTACACAGAATCAATGGCTTCATGGGATTGGATAATGAGTTTTGATCCACACTGGTTTAGTACATTATTTGGATGGTATGTTTTTGCTGGACTATTCGTTTCAGGAATTACTACAATCGCTTTGATCACTATTTATTTGAAATCAAAAGGTTATTTAGAGTTTGTAAATAATAGTCATATTCATGATTTGGCTAAGTTCATGTTTGGAGTTAGTATATTTTGGACTTACCTATGGTTCTCTCAGTTCATGTTAATATGGTATTCAAATATTCCAGAAGAGGTTACTTATTTCATTACACGTATAGAGGATTATAAATTACCTTTCTTTGGTATGTTGGTAATGAATTTTATATTCCCATTATTAGTCTTAATGAATAGTGATTACAAACGTATTAATTGGTTTGTAGTTATGGCTGGAATTATAATTTTATGCGGACATTATATAGACGTATTTAATATGGTGATGCCAGCATCAGTAGGAGAGTCTTGGTTTATTGGGATCTCAGAGATCAGTGCTGTGTTATTGTTTTTAGGTTTGTTCCTATTCGTAGTATTTAAAGCACTTACTAAAGCACCATTATTAGCTAAGGGTAACCCTTATATTGAAGAAAGTAAACACTTTCATTATTAAAAATTAGATTGTAAAAAAGAAGATAGATAAAAATGACTGTATTCTTAACCATAGTAGTTATAGCACTAATTGGAATCTCCTTATGGCAGATGTCTAAAATATTAAAGTTATCGCAAGTAAAAGGTGCTGATAATTCTCAAGTAGCAAATGATAAGGATAATAACCTTCAGGGTAAATTAATGCTTGCTTTTGTTATATTTATATACGTCCTAACAATCTTTTGTTTTGTACAATATAACAGTTTTTTCTTGCCAGAGTCAGCATCAGAGCACGGTATAGAGTATGATAGATTGATGTTGATTTCAATGGTGTTGATAATGTTTGTTCAGATTATCACACAAGGACTTTTACATTTTTTCTCATACAAGTATAGAGGAAACAAAAATAACAAAGCATTATTTTTTGCAGACAATGATAAATTAGAGTTTATCTGGACAATTATTCCAGTAATTGTATTAGCAGGTTTAATTATATACGGATTGTTTACTTGGACTGATATTATGAATATTGATGAAGAAGAAGGTGATCCATTAATTATTGAGTTATATGCTTACCAGTTTGATTGGAGAGCAAGATATTCGGGTGAAGATAATGTACTTGGTAAGGCTAATGTTCGTTTTATCGAAGGAGTAAATACGTTAGGGTTAGATGCTTCGGATTCTTACGGGATGGATGATAAAATTGTAAATGAGTTACACCTTCCGGTGAATAGAAAGGTAATATTTAAAATGCGTTCTCAGGATGTTTTACATTCTGCTTATATGCCTTTCTTTAGAGCTCAGATGAATGTTGTTCCAGGAATGATTACTGAGTTTTCGTATACTCCAATAATGACGTCTGAAGAGATGCGTAATAGTGAGTTTATGGTTGAAAAAGTTGCAACAATTAACAAAATCAGAAGAGAGAAAAGCAAGAAATTAGTTGCAGCAGGTGATGAGGCTTTGGAGAATTATGAATTTGATTATTACTTGTTATGTAATAAGATCTGTGGAGCTTCTCATTACAATATGCAAATGAAAATTGTTGTTGAGTCCGAAGAGGATTACAATACTTGGCTAAAAGAGCAGAAGACGTTTAAAGAACAGATATCCGCTCAGGCAAGTAATTAAGAAGAAAGAAAAAGAGAAATTATAAATTTTTATTAAAAGTATAATCGTATGTCAGCAATAGCACACGTAGATGGTCATGCAGAAGATCACGATCACGGACATCACCATAAAGAGACCTTTATAACTAAATATATTTTTAGTCAAGATCACAAGATGATCTCAAAGCAGTATTTGATTACTGGGTTGATAATGGGTATCATAGGGATCGCAATGTCTTTATTGTTTAGAATGCAATTGGCTTGGCCTGATCACAAGTTTACTGTTTTTGAAGTTTTACTTGGTAAGTTTGGAGAAGATGGAGTAATGGATCCAAGTATGTATTTGGCTTTGGTAACAATCCACGGTACGATCATGGTATTCTTTGTCCTTACTGCGGGTTTAAGTGGTACGTTTAGTAACCTTTTAATTCCATTGCAGATCGGTGCAAGAGATATGGCATCGGGATTCTTAAATATGGTGTCTTATTGGTTGTTCTTCCTTAGTAGTGTTATTATGGTATTGTCTCTTTTTGCTGAGGCAGGTCCTGCTTCTGCAGGTTGGACAATCTATCCGCCTTTAAGTGCACTTCCGCAAGCGATTGGTGGTTCTGGTACAGGTATGACGTTATGGTTAGTATCGATGGCTATATTCATCGCTTCTTCATTGTTGGGATCATTGAATTATGTTGTAACAGTTATAAACTTACGTACTAAAGGAATGTCAATGACACGTATGCCTCTTACCATTTGGGCATTCTTTGTAACTGCAATTATTGGTATTGTGTCATTCCCAGTGTTATTATCAGCTGCTTTATTACTAATTATGGATAGAGGTTTCGGAACTTCATTCTATTTAAGTGATATTTATATAGCAGGAGAGGTATTGCACAATCAAGGTGGTTCTCCGGTTTTATTTGAACATTTATTTTGGTTCTTAGGGCATCCTGAAGTATACATCGTATTATTACCTGCTTTAGGTATTACTTCCGAGATTATTGCGACTAATGCTCGTAAGCCTATATTTGGTTACAGAGCGATGGTTGCTTCTATATTGGCAATTGCATTTTTATCAACAATTGTTTGGGGTCACCATATGTTTATTTCGGGAATGAATCCATTTTTGGGATCCGTATTTACATTCACAACCTTATTAATTGCAATTCCATCTGCGGTAAAAGCTTTTAACTATATTACCACGCTGTGGAAAGGTAATTTGCAGTTTAATCCGGCTATGTTGTTCTCGATAGGATTAGTATCTACGTTTATTACTGGAGGTCTAACTGGAATTATTTTAGGAGATAGTACTTTGGATATCAACGTACATGATACATATTTCGTAGTGGCACACTTCCACTTAGTAATGGGTATCTCTGCTTTATATGGGTTATTTGCTGGGGTATATCATTGGTTCCCTAAAATGTATGGTAAAATGATGAATAAGAATCTTGGATATGTACATTTCTGGGTAACAGCAATTGGAGCATATGGAGTATTCTTCCCAATGCACTTTATCGGTATGGCAGGTTTACCACGTCGTTATTATACAAATAGTGCATTCCCATATTTTGATGATTTAGCAGATACAAATGTTCTAATTACTGTTTTTGCTTTAATTACAGCAGCGGCACAGTTAGTATTCTTATATAATTTTATACATTCTATTTTCTATGGAAAGAAAGCAACTCAGAATCCATGGAAATCAAATACGATGGAATGGACTACGCCAGTAGAGCACATACACGGTAACTGGCCTGGAGCTATTCCTCACGTATATAGATGGCCTTATGATTACAGTAAGACGAGAGAAGATGGGGAGTATGTAATACCAGGACAAGATTGGGTATCGCAGATTACGCCAATGCAAGATGATGAAGAGGAGTTACATCATTAATGGATATATAACTTCAATAATATATAGAGCCTTTTCAGTTTTATGAAAAGGCTCTTTCTTTTTCTATTATATTTGTTGAAGTTGTATGGAAATCAAATAATGATTTAGAATGTAGCTAAAATGTATCGTACGAATGAATGAAAACCTTAATCCATCAAACGAAAATTATTCTAATGAAGATTTAGATATAGAAAGAGCGTTACGTCCATTGGCCTTTGAAGACTTTTCTGGTCAGGATCAGGTTTTAGAGAATCTTAAAATTTTCGTTCAGGCAGCCAATCTTAGGAATGAAGCTTTGGATCATACCTTATTTCATGGTCCTCCAGGTTTGGGTAAAACTACCTTGGCGCATATTTTGGCAAATGAGCTCGGAGTAGGTATTAAGGTTACGTCAGGTCCAGTATTGGATAAACCAGGAGATTTAGCAGGTTTATTAACTAATTTAGATGATCGTGATGTCTTATTTATAGATGAAATTCATCGTTTAAGTCCTATTGTCGAGGAATATCTATACTCGGCGATGGAAGATTATAAGATTGATATTATGATCGAAAGTGGTCCTAATGCTCGTACAGTGCAAATTAACCTGAACCCATTTACTTTAGTTGGCGCCACGACAAGATCGGGTCTACTAACGGCTCCCATGCGTGCACGTTTTGGAATCCAGTCGAGATTGCAATATTATACTACAGAGTTATTAGCTACTATAGTAGAAAGAAGTGCTCATATACTTAATGTTCCTATTTCCTTGGAAGCCGCGATAGAAATAGCTGGACGGAGTAGAGGAACACCAAGAATTGCCAATGCACTGCTTCGTAGGGTGCGTGATTTTGCACAAATTAAAGGGAATGGTAAAATAGATATAGAAATTTCAAAATTTGCCTTAAAAGCGCTTAATGTAGACGCTCACGGTTTGGATGAAATGGACAATAAAATTCTTACCACACTTATAGATAAGTTTAAAGGAGGTCCTGTTGGAATTACAACCTTGGCTACGGCAGTAAGTGAAAGTGCAGAAACCATAGAAGAAGTATACGAACCTTTTTTGATTCAGCAAGGTTTTATTATGAGAACTCCAAGAGGTAGAGAAGTTACCGCAGCAGCCTATAAACATTTAGGTAGGATAAAAGGAGGTGTTCAAGGTGGTTTATTTTGATTCAATGACATAAATAGTATTCATGAAAATAAGTTTAAAACTGGTAACAGTCGCTGTTATATTTACTTTTGCTTCCTGCGCTAAAAAGGAGAAAGGAAAAATTCCTGTGTATGAGAGTAGAGATTATAATATCTACATGGGAGGAAAACTTGCAGGCTATCAGAAAAGCTCAAGAGACAGTGATGGTGCTTACAGATATATTTATGAATTCAATGATAGAGGTAGAGGTCCACATACCGAAGAAAAAGTTTTGGTAAATGAAAACCATACAATTGTATATCATGAAATAAATGGGCATAATTATTTGAAGGATACAGTTAGTGAGGTTTTTAAGGTTGAAAATGGTCTAGCAAGTTGGAAAAGCAGCTCAGAACAAGGCGAGATCAAATTTGATAATAATTCATTCTTTTCGGCAATAAACAGTTCTTTTGGAACTACAGATATTTTGATCAAGAAATTACTCTCGGCAGAAGATAATGAAGTAGATTTATTACCAGGAGGAAATATTAAAATTACTGCTATTGACCATCATACTATAAATGACTCTATTCAACTAAGATTGGTCGAGTTAACAGGTCAATCTTTTACTCCTTCTTATTCTTGGATCGATGAACAAGATCGATTTTTTGGGTATACCTCTTCATGGATCACTTGTATTCAAAAAGGATATGATAGTATAGTTAAGCAGTTACTTCCAATACAAAAACAGAAAGAAGAACAATATTTAAAGAAAATTAGTTCTACATTAACTCGTAACTCCAGCAAGAAAATATTGCTCAATAATGTGACTTTATTTGATTCGGAAAATGGGAATTTAATTCCTAATATGTTTGTTGTTTTAAATGACAATGTAATTGAAACCGTTAGCAAAACTTCACCTTCTGACACTAAAGCGTATGAGGTGATTGATGGGACGGATAAAACATTACTTCCAGGCTTATTCGATATGCATACTCATATTGATGAGACCGATGGAATTTTACATCTTGCTGCGGGTGTTACTTCAGTGAGGGATTTAGGGAACTCTTTCGATCTTCCTAAGCTAAAGGAAAATTTTGATACGAATAAGCTTATTGGTCCAAGAATTTTGGTGATGAGTGGGTTTATAGACAAAGCAGGACCATATGCAGGGCCAACAGGGAGTATTATTAATAATCTTGAAGAAGGTTTTAAGGCTATCGAAGATTATCATAGTAAAGGATACAAACAAATTAAACTGTACAGCTCTATAGAGCCAGAATGGGTGAAGCCACTTGCAGATAAATCTCATGAATTAGGGATGAGAGTTAGTGGTCATATACCTTCGTTCATGATTGCAGAACAAGCGGTACAAGATGGTTATAACGAGATTCAACATGCTAATATGTTAGCTCTTAATTTTCTTTCTGATACTATCGATACCAGAACCCCTCTTAGATTTTCAATGGTTGCTGAACATAATTATAAGTTAGATTTTGACTCTCAAGAATTCAAAAACTTTATTCAATTGTTGAAAGACAAAAATATAGTTATTGACCCTACCGTCTCTATTTTTGAAGGAATGTTTGTTTCCAAAGCAGGAGATCCAAACCCTTCTTTCAAGAAAATATTAAACAGATTGCCGCTAAATATACAGAGGGGTTATTATTCTGGAGGACTACCAATTCCAGAAGGAAGGGAGGAAGAATATAAAGCTTCTTATGATAAGTTATTAGCACTAGTTAAACAATTATATGATAACGAGGTGTCTATAGTGGCAGGAACAGATGCATTAGCTGGATTTGGACTACATACCGAAATGGAGAACTATGTAAAAGCAGGTATACCATCTTCTGAAGTTTTGAAAATAACAACAGCTATCTCAGCTAAAGTATGTGGTTTTGATGAGAAGTTGGGTGCAGTAAAAGAAGGTTACTTAGCAGATTTAATTCTTGTTGATGGAAATCCTGTAGAAAATATCAGTGATATTAGAAAAGTGGAGCTTACTATTAAAGATGGAAAATTGTATTACCCTAAGAAGTTATACAACGTTATAGGCGTAAAGCATTTTGAATAAATTAATCCTTCCATGAAGAGCATAACTACATCAATTCCTAAAGTTTCTTTTTTTAAGGTACTTAGAAATGCAAAACAGATTTTAAGTAATCCGTTACCATTTCATCGTAGGAACTTTAAAAAATTCGGAAATGTTTTTCAGGTAAGTTTAGGATTTGGAAACTCCGTTATATTTACTAGAGATGCTGGTTTTGCTAAGCATATGTTACAAAATCAACATCGCAAATATTATAAATCGCCGCTTCAGACAAAAGATTTAGGAAAGTATATAGGTATTGGTCTCTTAACTTCTAATGGAGAACATTGGTTAAAACAGAGAAGACTCATACAGCCTGCTTTTTACAAGAAAAAGATTGATATCATTGCTAAGACAATTAGGCAAACCATTGATGAAGAGCTTGCCAGAATTGTTCCAGATAAAGCAATGGATGTATACCCTTTAATGAATGATTTGGCATTTAAAGTAGTTGCAAAGTCGTTATTTAGTTATACAGATACGGGTAACACTATGGCTAGATTGCAACATATTACTGAAGCTGCTCAGCAATCTTTAATAAGAGAAATAAGACAGCCTTATAAACGATGGTGGTTTCATTTAAGTGGTCAAATTAGAAGTACGCTGAGCTTAACGCAAGAAGCAAGAGATATACTTCATAAGATTATCGAAGATAGGCGAAAATCTAAAGAAACCTATGATGATTTATTGGATATGCTACTAAACTCTACATATGAAGATGGTAGCTATATGGATAATGAAAGGTTGATAGATGAGATATTAATATTATTTGTAGCGGGACATGAAACTACCTCCAATGCCTTATCTTTTTGTCTAAGTTTGTTGGCGCTGCATCCACAAATTCAGAAAAACGTACACAACGAAATTAGTGTTTCAGAAGGGGAAGAGTTATCGTTAATGGAACAATTCGAAAAGAGTAAATACACAGCTCAGTGTATTGAAGAATCTATGCGATTATATCCTCCAGCATATTTTTCAGATCGTGTGAGTATTGAAGATGATCAGTATGAAAATATCAATCTTCCTAAGGGAACTACCGTATTAATTTCATTTTTCGAAATACATAGGCATAAAGATTTTTGGGAAGATCCTCTCGCTTTTAATCCAGATCGATTTCATTCAGATAATAAAAAGAAATATTCAGATTGGTACTTTCCGTTTGGAGCAGGACCAAGGATGTGTGTAGGAAGCAATTTTGCAATGTATGAAATGATATATGCAGTTAGTGAATTAGTGAGGAAATATAAAATAACGACCACTATCTCTGAAATAGAAATTAAACCACTGATTACATTGAAGCCGGTAAATGCGATTTTAAAATTTGAAGAAAGATAAATTTCTTGAAAAGTAGAGCCCAACATACCCGTTTGATTAAGGATGAGGCCAAACGTCTTGGGTTTTTATCATGTGGTATTAGTAAAGCTGAATTTTTAGAAGAAGAAGCTCCTCGATTAGAAAAATGGCTCAATCAAAATATGCACGGACAAATGTCCTATATGGAAAATCATTTTGATAAACGATTAGATCCTACATTGCTAGTTCCAGATTCTAAAAGTGTAATATCACTACTACTTAATTATTTTCCGTCAGATTATCAAAAAGATGAGAATGCACCTAAAATCTCCAAGTATGCATATGGGCAGGATTACCATCATGTGATTAAAAAGAAATTAAAGGAACTTCAAGAGTATATTTCCGAAGAAATTGGAGAAGTTCATGGAAGAGCATTTGTGGATTCAGCTCCCGTTCTCGATAAGGCTTGGGCAGCAAAAAGCGGTTTAGGTTGGATTGGTAAGAATAGTAATCTTTTAACTCAAAAAGTAGGTTCATTTTATTTTATCGCAGAGCTAATCATTGATCTCGAATTAGATTACGATACTCCTGTTACTGATCATTGTGGCACGTGTACAGCTTGTATCGACGCATGTCCCACGCAAGCTATTGTTGACCCATATGTGGTAGATGGTAGCAAGTGTATTTCTTATTTTACAATTGAGCTAAAAGAAGAGATCCCTACAGAGTACAAAGGGCAATTCGATAATTGGATGTTTGGTTGTGATGTATGTCAGGATGTATGTCCATGGAATCGCTTTTCTAAACCTCATAATGAACCTCTTTTTAATCCTAAACCAGAATTACTGGAAATGACCAAAAAAGATTGGGAAGAGATCACGCAAGAGGTGTTTTCAAAAGTTTTTCAGAAGTCTGCTGTAAAAAGAACTAAATTTTCCGGTCTTAATAGGAATATTCAATTTTTGAAGGACTAGTTCGTTTTTTGCTGAAAAATTCATAATACAAACGGTTGTATATATCATATTAACTGTTTTTAGTGCTAAAAAATCAATATTTTTAACAGAAACTTGTATCTTCATCAGGGTTTGTCTAAAAATCATGAGATTTCCATATTCTAAGTGTTTGAAAATTGGAAGCTCTTTAGACTAGAAGTTAGGAAAGGCATTAAACATTTCACACATGAATGAATTATCTTATATTGATATTACAGTAATTGTAGTATATCTTATCGGAATTATTATTTATGGAATTTCAAAATCAAAACGAGGAAGTTCCGAGGACTATTTTTTAGGAGGTAGAACAATGACTTGGCCTATTGTTGGAATTGCATTGTTCTCTGCAAATATTTCCAGTTCTACATTAGTAGGTTTAGCATCAGATGCATATCAAACAAATATTAACGTGTACAATTACGAATGGTACGCGGTAGTAGTGTTGATCTTTTTTGCAATTTTCTTTTTACCATTTTATCTCCGATCGGGAGTATATACTATGCCAGAGTTTTTGGAACGGCGGTATGATAAAAGATCCAGATATTATTTTTCATTTATTACGGTTGTAGGTAATATTTTGGTGGATACCGCAGCTGGATTGTATGTAGGTAAGATAGTATTAACCTTGTTGTTTCCATCAATGGATTCTACGTTAATTCTTGTCATATTAGCAGTTGCTGCTGCTGCCTATACAATTCCAGGAGGATTAAACTCGGTAATACAGACTGAGGTTATACAAGCAGTCCTCTTGATCATCGGTTCTTGTTTGCTTACCTATTTTGCTTTTGATCAATTGGGAGGCGGTTGGTCCGGAATGATGGCTAAATTAGATAGTATGTTGTCTGCAGGAGAGGTAGATTTTGGAAATCGGTTGGCAGAAGGTAAATATATACCTTCAAATTCTGGTGAAGTTTTTAGTTTAGTACGACCAGATAACGACGAGTTCATGCCTTGGTGGGGATTACTCACCGGTGTGCCACTACTAGGATTCTATTTTTGGGCAAATAACCAGTTTATGGTACAACGAGTTTTAGGGGCGAAAGATCTAAATCATGGACGTTGGGGAGCTCTGTTTGCAGGATTACTAAAATTACCTGTGATTTTTATCATGGTAGTTCCAGGAGTATTAGCGTTGCTATTATTTAGTACGTTGGATATTACCAGTTTGAATTACGCTTTGACAGATGGCTCCATCTGTGATAATCTTGCTGATTGTCCGAATCTTACGTATCCTGTTCTGTTATTTCAGTTATTACCTGTTGGGGTGTTAGGGTTGGTCGTGGCAGGTTTGATGGCAGCAATGATGTCTTCGGTATCAGCAACATTTAATTCTGCTTCTACGTTAGTGACAATGGATTTTGTAAAACAAATAAAACCAGATCTTACGAGTCAACAATTAGTACGAGTAGGACAAATCACAACAATCATTCTTGTGGTTTTGGCGATTTCCTGGGTGCCATTTATAGAAAGTGTTAGTGATTCTTTATGGACTTATTTGCAATTGGTTATTGCGTATACATGTCCACCAGCAGTATCAACTTTTGTATTAGGTCTCTTTTGGAAACGAGCCAATGGAAATGGTTCTATAGTAAGCTTACTTACTGGTTTCTTATTAGCAGTATTAATGATTTTATCTCAAACTTTTGATTGGGTTCCCGAAGTAAATGAATTACACTTTTTAGCAAAAGCTACTTGGTTATTTATTATATGCATATTTTTACATGTAGTAGTAAGTTTAATTACTAAACCGCAATCGGAGGCTCAAATAGAAGAATATACATATAAACGTGAAATGTTTATTGAGGAATCTAAAGAACTTGTTGGATTACCTTGGTACAAAAATTATAGAATATTGTCTGTAATTCTTCTGGTAATTACTGCCGTAGTAGTTGGTTTTTTCTGGTAACATAAATAATTGGTATGCTAAAGTTTAGATTAAAACATTTGATAATCGTAGTGGTTTCATTAGTGTTGGTTAACTGCAAGGATAAAGAGAAGGTCGAATATCTAGGTCATGATATATTATTGGATCAACTTATTTTTCAGGAGGATACGGATGGAGATAAAAAGATTACAGTAGATGATAAGGGGCCTAAAAAGTTTGAATTTATAAATGCTAATGGAGAGACTAATGTCGTAGAAGGAACTTATCATTTGTCTAATTTGCTTCAGGAACTGGCAATTGCAGAAAAGAATGATACGATATCCTTGGATAAAGTTACAGAATCCCCAAGTGATCGAATTTCAAGATTAATCAAAACACGATATTGGGATAATCTAACCAGATCGGTTGATAAAAAAGGACTGGCAGTAGTATTAGAAGATACAAAGTCTGAAACCGATACGTTCCGATTATATGTTCCATTTAATGATAAGGAGGCTATCGCGTATTTTGAGTCTATAAAAACAGAAATTCCTAAGTTAAAAGTAATCACCTTACCAGAAAAAATAACACCAGCGTATGTAAAAACCTTAAATAATGCGTCAGGTATTCTTAATCTAGATCATTATACTGATGAAAAAGGGAATTATAATGCAAAACCTTTTGTAGTTCCTGGTGGAAGATTTAATGAGATGTATGGATGGGATAGTTATTTCGAATCTATTGGTCTGCTGATTGATGGTCGTTCTGATTTGGCAATGTCGATGGCAGATAATTTTGGATACCAGATAGAACATTATGGTAAGATTTTAAATGCAAATAGAAGTTATTATCTAACACGAACACAACCACCATTTTTCAGTTCTTTAGTAAAAGAAATTTATCAGCAAAACCCTTCAGTGTCTAGAGAATGGTTGTCAGATAATCTAAAAATGATTATCAAAGAATATGAGACTATATGGATGGCGAAAGGAATACGTCTAACCGATACGGGTTTGAGTCGTTTTTATGGAGAAGGAATTGGAATCCCTCCAGAAACCGAGGAAGGTCATTTTGATTTCATATTAAATAAATTTGCTAAGAAGCATAGTTTAACATTAGAAGAATTTACAGCTAAGTATGATTCCGGAGAGATTGTAGACAAGGAATTAGACCTGTATTTTACACATGATCGCTCTATGAGAGAGAGTGGTCATGATACATCTAACCGACTGGATGATGTTTGTATTCATTTAAATACTGTGGGTATTAATAGTTTATTGTATAAGTATGAGCAAGATATTGCCTATTTAATCAAAGAAGTCTATGATGATAAGTTTATAGTAAATGATAAGGACTATACATCCTCATATTGGTTGTCTAAAGCTGAAGAAAGAAAAAAGTTGATGAATGATTTGCTTTGGGATGCTGAGAAAGAAGCATATTACGACTACAATTTTATTACTAAAACCAAACAAAAAATTGAATCTGCCACAAATTATTATCCGCTATGGGCTGGATTATCTTCTAAGGAGCAAGCAGAATCTTTAGTTAAGAATTTATTTCAAGAGCTAGTGCAGAAAGGCGGAGTAGCTGCAACTACAGATATTGCAAACAAAGAGGATCCAAATGCTCCACAACGCCAATGGGACTATCCTAATGGTTGGGCTCCACATCAGATGATGATATGGAGAGGATTAATGAATTACGGTTATGAAAAAGAAGCTCAGGAATTGGTATATCGTTGGTTATGGATGATTACTAAAAATGCGGTTAATTATAACGGAACCATCCCAGAAAAGTATGATGTTGTCCAATGCACACACAAGGTATATGCAGAGTATGGCAATGTAGGTACTGAATTCGATTATATCACTCCAAGTGGATTTGGATGGATGAATGCCTCATATCAATTAGGATTAAGCATTTTAAATGAAAAATTAAAGTCGCAGTTAGATGATTTGGTAGATCCTAATGAAATTTTTAATAAAAGGTAGTTGTAATTAATAATTTCGTAATTTATTTCATAAAAAAACATCAACTTCTCTTAAGTATTTATTTTTTTAAAGATAACTTGGATTTGCCTTTTGCATCTCGTTCAGACTTGTACCTTTGTATAGCACACAATTTTTATTGATTTAGTATGAGTATCGAAAGTAAACGAAGAGAAGCATTAATTTATCACGCAAAACCTTCTCCTGGTAAAATCAAGGTTGTACCTACCAAAAAATATGCTACACAAAGAGATTTATCTTTAGCATATTCTCCTGGAGTAGCAGAACCTTGTTTAGAAATCGAAAAAGATACAGCAAACGTATATAAATATACTGCTAAAGGAAACTTGGTGGCCGTCATCTCTAACGGAACCGCTGTTTTAGGTCTTGGTGATATCGGACCAGAAGCATCAAAACCAGTGATGGAAGGAAAGGGACTGTTATTCAAAATCTTTGCAGATATTGATGTGTTTGATATCGAGGTGGATACGAAAGATGTAGACGCATTTATCGAAACCGTAAAAAATATTGCACCTACCTTTGGAGGAATTAATTTAGAAGATATTAAAGCCCCTGAAGCTTTTGAAATTGAAAGACGTCTTAAAGAGGAATTGGATATCCCAGTAATGCATGACGATCAGCATGGAACTGCTATTATTTCTGCTGCAGCTCTCTTAAATGCTCTGGAAATTGCAGAGAAAGATATTGATAAAGTAAAAATAGTAGTTAGTGGAGCAGGAGCTGCCGCAGTGTCTTGTACAAGATTATACAAAGCTTTTGGAGCCAAAGCTGAGAATATTGTAATGACCGATAGTAAAGGAGTTATAAGAAGTGATCGGGATAATCTGACTAAAGAAAAAGCTGAATTTGCAACCAATCGAGATCTAAATACATTGGCAGATGCTATGGAGGATGCTGATGTTTTTATAGGACTTTCAATGGCTAATTTAGTTGATCCTGAAATGTTGTTGTCTATGGCAGAAAATCCTATTGTTTTTGCTATGGCTAATCCGGATCCTGAAATACAGTATGATTTAGCAATTGATACTCGTAAAGATATCATCATGGCAACCGGAAGAAGTGACCATCCTAATCAGGTAAATAATGTTCTAGGGTTTCCATTTATATTTAGAGGAGCATTAGATGTAAGAGCAACTGGGATTAATGAAGAAATGAAAATGGCTGCTGTAAAAGCACTTGCCGAATTAGCTAAAGAACCAGTTCCTGAGCAAGTGAATATAGCATACGGAGAAACAAGACTTAATTTTGGTAGAGATTATATCATTCCGAAGCCTTTTG
The DNA here is from genome assembly GCF_947492115.1 of uncultured Aquimarina sp. Classification (NCBI taxonomy): domain Bacteria; kingdom Pseudomonadati; phylum Bacteroidota; class Flavobacteriia; order Flavobacteriales; family Flavobacteriaceae; genus Aquimarina; species uncultured Aquimarina sp. The sequence goes on along the minus strand of NZ_CANLMM010000002.1, from coordinate 414,798 downwards.
ATCCTCGTCTAATCGCTAAAGTACCACCAGCAGTCGCCAAAGCAGCAATAGATAGCGGTATCGCGACAGCACCAATTGAGGATTGGGATAAATATGAAAGCGAACTTTTAGAGCGAATGGGGAATGATAATAAATTAGTGAGATTATTGATGGATCGCGCTAAATTAAGCCCTAAACGAGTTGTTTTTGCCGAAGGAGATCATTTAGATGTTCTTAAAGCTGCTCAAACAGTGAAAGAAGAAGGAATTGCTTTTCCAATTTTACTAGGAAGAAAGGATATCATCATCGAACTTATGAAAGAGATTGATTTTGATGCCGCAGGAGTAACAATTATCGATCCAAAAGCAGACGAAGAAATTGATCGCAAAAATAGATACGCACAAAAGTACTGGCAAGAGAATAGTAGAAAAGGAATTACCTTATACGGAGCACAGAGATTAATGCGAGAGCGTAATTATTTTGCTGCTATGATGGTAAATGAAGGAGATGCTGATGCACTCTTATCTGGATATTCCCGAAGTTATCCAACAGTATTAAAACCAATGTTAGAGCTTATTGGTTTAGCTAAAGGAGCTACGAGAGTTGCTACCATGAATGTTATGATGACTAATAAAGGACCTTTGTTTATCAGCGATACTTCTATTAATATAGATCCAACATCAAAAGAATTGGCAAAGATTGCTCAAATGACAGCTAGAACTGTAGAAATGTTTGGAGTAGATCCAGTGATTGCAATGATCTCTTATGCGAATTTTGGGTCTTCAAAGCATCCAAATGCGTCTAAGGTGAAAGATGCTGTTTCTTATTTACATAGATATTATCCAAACTTAATTGTTGATGGAGAATTGCAGATGGACTTTGCTTTGAATCGAGATATGCGTAAGGATAAATTCCCATTTTCTAAACTCAACGGTCGTAAGGTGAATACATTGGTTTTTCCAAGTTTGGATTCTGCAAATAGTACCTATAAAATGCTTAAGGAATTAAATAATTTTGAATCCATAGGTCCTATTATGATGGGAATGAAAAAACCAGTTCATATTTTGCAATTAGGGGCTAGCGTAGAAGAGATAATTAATGTTGCTGCTGTGGCGGTTATTGATGCTCAGGAAAAAGAAAAAAGAGAAAAAGAGATGTTTTCACTAGTTACTAGTGAGGCATAATTCGAAATATTTATAATATTTTACTAGTATAATAAGCTTCAAAAAGTTATCTTTTTGAAGCTTATTTTTTTAGCAGATTTTGTAGGATAATTTTCTTACTTTTGGATGCTTAACACTCATCTATAGAATGATTACACAAATCAAAGGGCGTCTCATAGAAAAAAATCCAACGGATGTAGTAATAGATTGTAATGGAGTAGGGTATCAATTACATGTTTCTTTACATACATTTTCTCTCATACCAGATCAAGAGGTTTTACAGTTGTACACACATCTTCAGGTAAAAGAAGATTCACATACCTTATTTGGTTTTGCAGAAAAATCCGAACGTGAGATTTTTAGACTTCTAATTTCTGTATCAGGAATTGGTGCTAGTACTGCTAGAACAATGCTGTCTTCTTTACATCCAGACCAGATTAAAGAAGCAATTGCTTCTAATGATGTGGCAACGATACAATCTATAAAAGGAATTGGAGCAAAAACGGCTCAGCGTGTTATCATAGATTTAAAAGATAAAATTCTTAAAGTTTATAATATTGATGAACTTTCTGTATCCCAAAACAATACTAATAAGGATGAAGCGTTATCTGCTTTAGAAACCCTTGGATTTAATAGAAAACAAGCAGAAAAGGTTGTGGATAAAATCGTAAAAGCGAATCCGACAGAAACTGTAGAAAATATTATCAAGCAAGCACTAAAAAATTTATAAAAACATTGAGTTCATTACATTCCTTATATTTTAAATTTTTAAAAAGACTAGTTTGTTTAATTGTACTTTGTAGTGGTGTGCTATATGGTCAGGAAAACGAGACCGTACGAGATTCTACCAGTACTACTTTTACTTTAGGGGAAATTTCCTTACCAGATCCAAACAGTATTGTTGCTAAATATGAATATGATCCAGTTACAAATCGATATATTTATCGAGAAATGTTAGGATCTTTTAATGTTAGGTATCCACTGTTTCTGACTCCTGAAGAATTTGAAGCGTTAGTGGAGGAAGAGCAGAGAAGAGATTATTTTAAAGAAAAAATTAGTGCTTTTAGTGGTAAAACTGATGGTAGTGAAGAAAAAAGAAAAAACTTGTTGCCAATCTTCTATGTGAATTCTAGTTTTTTTGAAACTATTTTCGGAGGTAACGAGATTGAAATAATTCCTCAAGGGTCGGTAGAAATGGATTTAGGTATTTTGTATACAAAACAGGATAATCCAGCATTTTCTCCTCGAAACAGAAGTAATTTCACCTTTGATTTTGACCAGAGGATCAGCCTAAGTTTGTTAGGAAAAGTTGGGAAAAGGTTACAAATTACAGCTAACTACGATACGGAGTCTACTTTCGATTTTCAAAATCAAATCAAATTAGAATATACGCCTACAGAGGATGATATTATACGAAGTATTGAGATTGGTAATGTAACGATGCCTATTAATAACTCTTTGATACAAGGTTCACAAAGTCTTTTTGGAGCGAAGCTAGGATTGCAATTTGGTCGTACCAGTGTTACTGCTGTATATTCCGAACAAAGGTCTGAAACAAGATCAGTAAATGTACAAGGAGGAGGAACCGTTGAAGACTTTGAGATTGATGCAGTAAATTATGATGACAATAGGCACTACTTCTTATCACACTACTTTAGAGATACATATGATGAAGCTTTGACCAATTATCCGTTCATAAATAATAATATTCAAATCACAAGAATCGAGGTTTGGTTAACAAATAGAGCTACAAGTGCGCAAACTTTAACAGATGCTAGAAATATTGTAGCTTTACAAGATCTAGGGGAATCTCCAGTAGCAGGTAATTTTACAATTCCAACATCACTTTTTAATCAACCTGCAGGATCTTTTCCTGACAATAGGAATAATGATTTAGATCCAAGTGCTATTGGTCCTGCTGGTCCTATTACAGATGCAGTGAGACAAATTGCTACTGTACAGCAAGGATTTACTGGAGCAATATCAGGTTTTAATGAAGGTTTTGATTACGCGATTCTCGAGAATGCAAGACAATTAAATCCTAATGAGTATACGTTAAATACACAATTAGGATACATTTCTTTAAATCAAAAATTAAATAATGATGAGGTGCTTGCAGTTGCATATCAGTATACTGTAGGAGGAGAGGTGTTTCAGGTTGGTGAATTTGCTAATGATGGTGTAAATGCTACTGTTGGTGATAATACAGGTACTGGTGTAGAGGTTGGATCTAGTAATAGTTTAGTAGTGAAAATGCTAAAAAGTCCAATTATTAATGTGGAGCTTCCTATTTGGGATCTGATGATGAAAAACATCTATAATACAGGTGCTTTTAGACTAAACTCAGAAGATTTTAGATTAAATATTGTCTATACGAATCCTTCTCCAGTGAATTATATTACACAAGCAGAAGGTAGTACTACACCACTGCCAGATGATGTAGAGCAAACAAGACTTCTTACCGTATTTAATATGGATCGATTAAATCCAAATAACGATCCAGTACAAGGAGCAGATGGTGCAGGAGATGGTTTTTTCGATTATGTTCCTGGGCTTACTATTGATCCAGAAAATGGAAGGATTATTTTTACAACAGTAGAGCCTTTTGGACAACATTTATTTAATAAATTAGATAATGATGCCATAACAAATCCAAACGATTATACAAATCCTCTAAATTATAACGGTAATCAAAGTCGTTATGTTTTTAGGGAACTCTATACACAAACAAAGGTTATTGCAGAACAACAAGCAGCAGAAAATCAATTTTTTCAATTAAGAGGTCGTTATAAATCTTCTGGGCAAGATGGTATTCCGTTAGGGGCGTTTAATGTTCCACAAGGATCAGTAACTGTGACTGCTGGTGGGCGTACATTGCAAGAAGGAGTTGATTATACAGTGAATTATTCATTAGGTAGAGTGAATATTTTAGATGAAGCTTTGTTAGCGTCTAATACACCAATTCAGGTTTCTACTGAAAATAATGCTGTTTTTGGACAGCAAACTAAGCGTTTCACAGGGTTGAATATAGAGCATAAGTTTAGTGACGATTTTATTATTGGAGGAACCTATTTAAATCTAAATGAAAGGCCAATAACTCAAAAATCGAGTTATGATTTTGAGCCTATAAATAATACACTTTTAGGGTTTAATTTAAACTATTCAACAGAAGTTCCATTTCTTACTAGAATGGTAAACAAGTTACCTAATATAGATACTGATGTACCATCAAATGTTTCTGTAAGAGCTGAAGGTGCTTATTTAATTGCTGGAGCGCCAAGAGGTGCGGATTTTGGTGGAGAAGTAACCACATATATTGATGATTTTGAAGGAGCGCAAACGCAAATTGATGTAAGTTCACCATTATCTTGGGAATTATCCAGTGTGCCTATTGGTTTTGGATCCACAAATGATGATGAGACATCCGTACAGGCAGGAATAGAATCAGGGTATAGAAGAGCGGATTTATCATGGTATACCGTAGATCCAATATTCTATAGCAATGGTAGACCAAGTGGTGTAACAGATGAAGATATTAATTTTAATGAATCAAGAAGAGTATTTCTTGATGAAATTTTCCCAGAGACAGATATACCACCAGGTCAGACTTTATCATTGTTTCCACTGGATTTACATTACAGACCAAATGAACGTGGTCCTTATAATTTTAACCCAGAATATGCTGGAGGCGCAACTCCTTCCCAACCAGAAGATAACTTCGCTGGTATTACAAGGCAATTAACGTCCACTAATTTTGAACAAGCTAATGTAGAGTTTATAGAATTCTGGTTAATGGATCCGTTTTTTGATCCAGGAGATGGGCAAGAGCCTTTAACGAATGCGACTAGCGGAACCATTATTTTTCATTTAGGGAATATTAGTGAGGATGTCCTTAAGGATGGAAGAAAACAGTATGAAAATGGACTTCCTGCAGATGGTACTGATGAAGGTACTGTTACTACAACTTATGGAGATGCAAGAGTTCCGGTAAATCAATCGTTAATTTATGCCTTTGATTCTGAAGGGCAAGCCAGGATCAATCAGGATGCTGGATATGATGGTTTAAATGATGAACAAGAAGTTGCCGCATTTTCTGCAGATTTTGGTACCGAAGATCCTGCAAATGATAATTACCGTTACTTTTTACAAGGTGAAGGTAGTATTGTAGAACGCTACCGTGATTATAATGGTACTCAGGGAAATTCACCGACAAGTGTAGCAGATGATGATAGAGGTAATACTACGTTTCCTACGGCAGAGGATGTGAATCGTGATAACACCATGAATACAATAGATAGTTATTATGAATACGAAATACCTATTTTTCCGGGTATGGGCTTTGGAAATGATGGTGGTACAGGATATATATCGGATTCTCCAGGACCACAGGATGCAATTATATTAAATGGGGTGACTAGAAGTACTCGTTGGCTTCGATTCAAGATACCTATTTATGAACCAACAGGAAGGCAGAATATTGGGGAAAATGATTTTAGGTCTATTCGTTTTATGAGAATGATCGTTACTGGTTTTGATCAACCCGTAGTATTACGATTTGCTACATTGGATTTGGTAAGAGGAGATTACAGAAGATACGTACAAGAAGGTAATACTACTAATGATCCTACAAGTGGATTAAATATAAACGGAAATGAAGTAATCGTAACATCTGTAAGTGAAGAAGAGACACCAAATTACGTAACACCACCAGGAGTTGTAAGAGAAGAGTTGATTAATAACAATACGGCTATTAGAGAAGATGAAAGGTCACTAGCATTAACAGTGAATGATCTTCAACCCGATGATGGTAGAGGGGTGTATAAGAACCTTAATGTAGACATGCGGCAATATGAAAATCTGGAGATGTTTTTGCATGCAGAAAATCTTCCCGGACAGTCCACATTGTCAGATGGTGAGCTTGTTGCGTTTGTAAGAATGGGGAATGACTTTACGAATAATTTTTATCAGATTGAATTACCGTTAGCCGTTTCACCGAACAATAATTCAAATGCTGATGCGGTTTGGCCAGATGCAAATAGATTGAACCTGCCATTGTCTTTTCTTCAGGAGATAAAAGCAAACGTTATTGGAAATTCTGGATTGAATAGTACAGATCTTAATTTCTTTGATGGTCCTAATAATCTTAGAGTAGGGATTAAAGGGAATCCTAATTTTGGAGATGTAAAAATTATGATGGTTGGAGTGAAGAATGCAAGCGGATCAAATGAATCAGGTACCGTTTGGTTTAATGAAATGAGATTAAGTGATCTTAAAAACCAAGGTGGTTGGGCTGCTGTAGGTAGTATGGATGCTAATATTGCAGATTTTGCGACCATTAGTGCTTCTGGTAGAGTTAGTACTATTGGTTTTGGAGGAATTGAGCAAGGTCCGAATGAAAGAAGTATTGAAGATGTTAAACAATATGATTTAACAACAAATGTAAACTTAGGACAACTACTGCCTAAAAAATGGGGTATTCAGGTGCCGTTTAATTACAGTAGAGGAGAAGAGTTGATCACTCCGCAATATGATCCGGAGTTTCAGGATATTGAGTTGCAAGATCGATTAGATCGAGAGACAAATGCGGAAGAAAAAGAAAGGATAGAAAAGCAATCTACGGATTATACCAAAAGACAAAGTTTTAATGTTATCGGATTGCGAAAAGACAGAACGGGCGATGCTAAGCCAATGCCATATGATGTAGAGAACTTCGCTTTTTCGGGAACATACAATCAAACAGATCATCGAGATTTTGAAATAGAAAAGTCTTTAGAGCAGAATGTTCGTTTAGGAGGAACCTATGACTTTAGTTTTCAGCCTAAGGAAATTGAGCCTTTTAAGAAAATTAAATTCTTAGGAAAGAGTAAATACTTTGACTTATTGAAGGATTTTAATTTCAACTTGCTTCCTACTAGTATATCGGTGAATTCTAACATTACAAGACAGTTCAATGAGCAAGTTTTTAGAGATATCACATTAGGACCAAATGATCTTAGATTGCCAGCACTTACGCAACGTAATTTTCTATTTGATTGGCAGTTTGGTATCAACTATAATCTAACTAAATCCCTTAATTTTAGTTTTAATACTGCTAATAATCGAATTGTAAAGAACTTTATTGATGATGAAGGTGTTGTGGATGAATCTATAGGTGTTTGGAGTGGGCTTTTTGATGTTGGAGATCCTAACTTTCATAGTCAACAACTACAGGTAAATTATGAGATTCCTTTTAATAAGGTTCCATTATTTAAATTTATGAGAGCGACCTATTCTTATTCGGCAGATTTCCAATGGACAAAAGGTAGTGAGGCATTAAAGAATTTAGATGGTATTCCAGACTTAGGAAACACTGTTCAAAACGCCAATGTACATACAGTAAATGGTTCTTTGGATATGAGCACTTTATATAAATATATTGGATTAACAAAGAAGAAACCTGGAAGAAGAAAAGCTTCTAAAAAGAAAAATGCTAAAGCTGGAGAAGGGAAAGAAGATGATAAATCTGAAGTGGCCAATGCTAAGAAGAAAACTAAAAAGAGATCCAGTAAGCTAACTGTTGGAGATAAGATTTTAAATACTGCAATAGGTTTAGTGACTGCTGTAAAAAAAGTGAATATCAATTATCAGCAAGATAATGGTATATTTTTACCTGGATATGTTAGAGAGCCTGGATTTGTTGGTACACTAAAACCAACGGTAGGTTTTACTTTTGGTAGTCAGGCAGAGATTAGAGATATTGCCGCTAGGAATGGTTGGTTGACATTATATCAGGATTTTAATCAGCAGTATAGAGAAGTAGAAGGAAGACAATTAAATGTGCAGGCTTCTGTAGGATTATTAAAAGATCTCAAAATAGATATTAGTGCTAACCGAAACTATTCTGAAACGTATACAGAAAACTTTAGAGTAAATAGAGAAGGTGCTGATGCAGATCTTAACGAGTTTGGTGTTAATATAGATCAACCGTATTATTCTTTATCACCAAATACGTTTGGTAATTATACAATCTCTACCTTGTTGATTAAAACTGCTTTTAAGAAAAGTGATGAGTTTGCATCTGAGACTTTTGATAAATTCCGAGAAAATAGGCTTGTCATAGCAAGACGTCTTGCATTAGAACGTGGGATTGATCCTGGTACAGGTGATAATTTTCCAGTGGGTCTAGGTCCTACAAATCAAGCTGTACTTTTACCTGCTTTTCTAGCTGCATACACTGGAGCTGATCCTCAAAATGTGCAAAAAGGTGCGTTTAGAGATGTTCCTTTGCCAAATTGGGATATTAAGTATACAGGTTTAATGAATTTGAAATGGTTTAAAAAACGTTTTAAAAGGTTCTCAATGGCACATGGTTATCGTGCTAATTATACCATTAATCAATTCCAAACAAACTTAGAGTTTAATCCTAATAATCCGGACGAATTGGATGAGGGAGATAATTTTAAAAATCCAGAATTGTATGCAAATGTAAATCTTACAGAGCAGTTCAGTCCTTTGATTAGATTAGATATGGAAATGAAGAATTCCATTAAAATTTTGGCAGAATGGAAAAAAGACCGTGCGTTGTCTTTAAGTTTCGATAATAATCTACTCACAGAAATTCAAGGAAACGAATATATTATAGGATTAGGCTATAGAATACAGGATTTAACATTTGTTACACGAATTGCGGGTAAGAAAACAACTCTTAAGAGTGATCTAAATTTTAGAGCAGATCTTTCTTTGCGCCAAAATGAAACAATTATAAGATATTTAGATATTGATAATACACAGGTTACTGCAGGGCAAGATATATACGGTATTAAATTTACAACGGATTATGCTTTAAGTAAGAATTTAACAGCCTTGTTGTTTTATGATCATACATTTTCTCAGTATTCTATTTCTACCGCTTTTCCGCAAACAACTATTCGAGGAGGGTTTACGTTACGTTATAATTTTGGAAACTAATTTGAATTATTAATGGATATATCAAAGTTTTTTGATATCAACAGGAGCAGAATTAATTTTTGATAAATTTTACCGCTCTTTTTCTAAAGTTTGATAAAATAAATTTATTTTCGTCTTCAAAATAATAAGAACTTATAAATACTCTTTCGAATGAATATTCCTTCAGAATTAAAATATACAAAAGATCACGAGTGGATTAAAATAGATGGCGATATAGCTACAGTAGGGATTACTGATTTTGCGCAAAGCGAATTGGGTGATATCGTTTATGTAGAAGTTGAAACAGTTGGTGAAGAACTAGAACAAGAAGAGGTTTTTGGGACAGTTGAAGCTGTAAAGACGGTTTCGGATTTATTCTTACCACTAACTGGAGAGATTACAGAATTTAATGAAACATTAGAAGGAGATCCTGAACTTGTAAATAGTGATCCTTATGGAGAAGGATGGATGGTGAAAATCAAGATTACAGATGATTCTCAAATAGAAGGACTTTTATCTGCAGATGATTATAAAGCACTTATTGGGGCATAAATTCCTTTTTTCGCTAGCGATACTCTATACAGGTATCATTACTTGGCTTTCATTAGCCAAAGTATTTATTCCGATTAATGTACGAGTTGAGGGAAGCGATAAGATTGGACATTTGTTAGCATATTTTGTTTTTGCAATTGTTTGGTTTTTGTTTTTCTTTTTTTCAAAAAGACAGTCTAGAAAATTTACAACAAGTTTTATTTGGGCAGCTTTGTTTGGATTTGCGTATGGAATACTTATGGAAATATTGCAAGCGACACTAACTAGCTATCGAAGTCCAGATTGGAAGGACGTAATAGCAAATACCAGCGGTATTGTTTTGGCAGTATTTTTGCTTATAATACTTAAGAATAAGATAGTTACCTATAAAACTAATTTATAAAATTGAATAAAGTAGAATGGCTTTTGTGTTTTAGCGACATATTTAAGAGGTCATTGTAAAAGTTAAAAATTGTATTTTTTGTTTTACATTTCCATGTTTACTTGGAAAATACAAAAGAAATTAGCTATTTTAGCATTCATATAATAACATTGTAGTATGGAACCAAAGAAAAATCCGAAAGCCGATTTAACCAAAAAAAGTTCGTTGTTTTTGCAATTGGGGTTAATTTTAGTGCTTTTAATTACATGGCAAGCGATTGAGTATAAAACTTATGATCGAAGTAATATCGATATTGGTCAGGTAAATCTTGATGAGTTAGAAGAGGAAGAAGTTCCAATTACTCAAAATTTAAATACTCCACCACCTCCACCACCTCCACCTCCAGCACCAGAAATTATTGATGTTGTTGAGGATGAAGAAGAAGTTGAAGAAACAATTATCGAGTCTACCGAAACAAACCAAGAAGAAGAGATTGTAGAAGTAGAAGAAGTAGAAGACGTAGAGGAAGAGGAAGAGATAGCAGATGTACCATTTGCAGTTATTGAAAATGTACCAGTTTTTCCAGGATGTGAGAAAGAAGCTGGAAACGCTGCTAAAAAGAAATGTATGAGTGATAAGGTTAAGAAGTTTGTTAACCGTAAATTTAATACAGAATTGGGAAGCGAACTTGGTCTTTCTGGAGTAAACAGAATTTATGTTCGATTTAAGATTGATAGAACAGGAAAGATTGTTGGTGTACAGGCGAGAGGGCCACACCCAAGATTAGAAAAAGAAGCTCAAAGAGTAGTAAAGATGTTACCTAAAATGACGCCAGGAAAGCAAAGAGGAAAAGCTGTAGGTGTACTATATTCTTTACCTATCGTGTTCCAGGTACAAGATTAATTACAATTTTTTAAAAATATACTAGAAATCCCGCTGTATTGTTCAGCGGGATTTTTTTTGGTATGCTTGTTGTGCGTAGTTAGACGTAACGTTAAAACTAAGTAATATGAGTAACAAGCATGAAGCTAATGTTCGAAAAGGATCATTAGTAAACTTTCAGATTGGACTTATTGCAAGTCTACTATTCACCTATGTGATGTTCGAAGTGTATACTTCAGAACCAATTAAAAAGATTGCGGATAAACCTGTGGTCATTGACGATGAACACTTGGTTTGGGATGGTGCTTTTGAGGTTTATCAAGAGCCAGAGCAAAAAGTAGTGGCGCAAAAACAACCCGTGCCTATTCCTGATCCTACTGATTTCGAAGTGGTGGAAGATGATGTCGCTTTAGATGATCCTACTGATGAGTACGAAAGCAAGGAACCAACAGAGGTAAGTGCCCCTTTTAATCCAGATGCTATTTCTAGTGAAGAAGAGGAAGAGATTCCGGAAAATGTTCCTTTTTCGGTAGTGGAAGATGTTCCTATTTTTCCAGGTTGCGAAAAATTGAAAACCAATAAAGAAAGGGCAGCTTGCTTTTCTGAAAAGATTGGTAAAATTATTTCCAGAAAATTCGATACTAGTATTGGAGGAAATTATGGTTTAAGCGGTGTGCAAAGGATTTATACCTTATTCGATGTAGCTGCTGATGGAACTATCCAGAATATACAGGTGCGAGCTCCTCATCCAAAGTTGAAAAAGGAAGCAGAAAGAGTTATTCGTTTGTTTCCTACTATGACACCTGGGAAGCAACGCAAAACTCCTGTAACGGTAAAGTACCAGCTTCCGATCGTTTTCAAAGTTCAGGATTAAGAACAGCTATTTTTTAAAATATGAGAATCCCGTTACGAATATCGTAAACGGGATTCCTTTTTGGTATGCTTGTTGATTTCAATTTTAATTGTAACGTTAAAACTAAATAATATGAGTAACAAGCATGATGCTAATGTACGAAAAAGTATGTTGGTGAACTTTCAGATTGGGCTTATAGCAAGCCTTTTATTCGTTTTTACGATGTTCGAAACATATAGTTCTGTTTCGGTAATCGCACCACCAGACGATGAAGTTGATAACATAGAGGATGTTAGCTTCACGATGGATGTTTTTAGGGTAGAGAAACCAAAAATTGAAAAGCAATTGGTTGAGGCGAAAAAAGTAAAGAAACAGGAGTTGGTGGAGCTAAATAAAACCGAAGAAAAGTCGGTTGTCGATAAACTTACAAAACAACTTGGTATAATAAACGAAAAAGGGAAAACTAAAGCTGTTTCCGTGGATTCAATTTTAGACATTGTTGAAACCAAAAATATTACTTACGATATCACTAAAGTTACTGTGGCGCCAATTTATCCAGGATGTGAAGGGTTGTCCAGTAATGATGAAAGAATTGCTTGTTTATCCAGTAAGATTAAGAAAATAGTTTCTTATAAATTCAATACTGATTTAGGTGCTGAGTATGGTCTTAAAGGAATGCAAAGAATCCATGTTCAGTTTCAGGTAAGTAAAGATGGATCTATAAATAATATTAGGGTAAGAGCACCACATCCAGCTTTAGAAAAAGAAACCAGACGAGTGGTAAGAAAATTTTCTAGGATGACACCAGGAAAGATTGGTAAAGATGCTGTAAATGTGAAATATTACTTGCCAATTAAATTTAAAATAGAAGAATAGTTGCTATAAATAGTGATAAAAGTCTATCCTCATAAGTGGATAGACTTTTTTAATATTTTTTCGGTATGATTTGTAAGTGTTTAGAAGTGTCTTTGATTGAGCTAAATGACGCTTAATTTGTGGAACAGTTGTTAAAAGGTGAATTATAAATAGTTATAAGTTGTCTATAATGCTTTTAAGGCATATCTTTGCACAACTTTTTTTAAAAGCAATTTAGATAACGTGCAAAATTTGAGTATAACCCAAGTAGATACTGCCAAAGTTTCTGTTATTCAGGATTTTAAAGAGATTACTAAAATGCGTCTTGCGTTGAGTGTAGTCTTTTCTTCTGTTGCAGGTTACCTTTTGGGAGTAGAAAGCATATCTTGGACCACATTGGGTCTTCTATCTATAGGTGGATATTTTATGGTGGGTGCATCTAATGCTTTTAATCAGATCATAGAGAGAGATCTGGATGTGCTAATGGATCGTACAAAGAACAGACCTATTCCCTCAGGAAGAATGTCTGTAAGTACTGCTTTTATAATAGCAAGTATATTTACAATATTAGGAATTTCAGTATTGTTTGTGATCAATCCACAAACAGCTATGTTCGGTGCGATTTCAATTTTTATTTATGTAAGTCTTTATACACCACTTAAAACGAAGACACCTCTGTCAGTTTTTGTGGGGGCAATTCCAGGAGCAATTCCTTTTATGTTAGGTTGGGTAGCAGCGACAGATAACTTCGGTATAGAACCGGGAACACTGTTTATGATTCAGTTTTTTTGGCAATTTCCTCATTTTTGGGCTATTGGATGGTTTTTATTCGATGATTATAAAAAAGGAGGCTTTTTTATGCTTCCTACGGGAAAAAGAGATAAAGGTACTGCAACCCAGGTAGTGATTTATACAGTATGGACAGTTGTTACATCATTAGTACCTGTTTTTGGTGTTACTGGACGACTGTATATTACACCAGTATCAGGAATCTTAATTCTTATACTAGGTGTTTTTCTATTAAGATATGCAATACGTTTGTACAAGGTTAAAGATGCTAAAACTGCGAAACAATTAATGCTTGCAAGTGTTTCTTACATTACTTTATTGCAAATCATTTATGTGGCTGATAAATTTATTCGTGTATGGATTTAACACAAGGAACGACAATCGAAAAACAGAAAAGAGCCAAAAAAACTATGATGTGGTTTGCTATGATAAGTATGACCATGACATTTGCTGGTTTAACAAGTGCTTATGTAGTAAGTAAAACTAGGGAAGACTGGTTGACTGATTTGGTTTTTCCGAATGCTTTTTTAATTAGCTTATTTATCATTATTGGGAGTAGTATTTCTTTTTACATGGTAAAAAAAGCAATTGAAAAAGAGAATAGAAGTTTAGCAACTTTGTTATTATTGTTAACTTTAGTATTGGGAACGTTTTTTGTTTTTATGCAATTTCAAGGTTTTGCGGATATTATGGATCAAGGGTATTATTTTACAGGTCCATCGGCAAATATTGTCCCAACGTTTTTGTATATCATAGTCGTATTACATATAGTCCACGTAATTGTTGGGCTAATCGTACTTTTAGTCGTAATTTATAATCATTTTAAACAAAAGTATAAAACAGGGCAAACCCTTGGTTTAGAACTGGGTGCTATGTATTGGCATTTCGTAGATGTTTTATGGGTTTATCTCTTTTTATTTTTATATTTCGTTAGATAATAAAATTGATTACTTTTGTGGAAAATTTAACAATACCAAATTCTTTATATGGAAACAACTGTTACTAATACAGGTACAGAAGGTAAAACTTGGGGTGGAGGTAACAAACCACTGAAAGTGAGTTATGGTAAGATGATGATGTGGTTTTTTATCCTGTCTGATGCACTTACATTCTCTGGGTTTCTTGCTGCTTACGGTTTTTCAAGATTCAAATTCATAGATTCATGGCCAATCGCGGATGAAGTGTTTAATCACTTTCCATTCCTTCATGGAGTAGATGCTCCGATGTATTATGTGGCATTAATGACGTTTATATTAATATTTTCTTCAGTAACAATGGTACTTGCGGTAGATGCAGGGCACCAAATGAAACAGAAGAAAGTAATTCTTTATATGTTCTTAACGATTATTGGTGGAGCAGTTTTCGTTGGTTCTCAGGCTTGGGAATGGAAAAATTTCATCAAAGGAGAGTACGGAGCGGTAGAAACTAAAGGAGGTCAGATCCTGCAGTTTGTAGATAAAGAAGGTCACAGAGTCGCATTACACGATATAGCTATTGTAAATGCTAATAAGGATAGAGAGCAACACCAAAGCAAAAACGGAATTTGGTACGAGTCAGAAAAAGAGCTGCCTACGTATACAATTCAGGAGATAAGAGACGGTTTTGCTAAAAAAAGTGACTTATTGGTAAGAACTCAGATTTTAACGGAGAAAGGTGAAAAGACAATCTTATCTAGAGAAGAGTCCTTAAAAAGATTAAATACGGATGCTATTGGTATTGTAGAAGGAGCGAATTTGATTCATAATGAATATGGAACACCGTTGTTTGCTAATTTCTTTTTCTTTATCACAGGATTCCACGGATTTCACGTATTATCTGGAGTTGTGATCAATATTATCATATTTTTTAATGTGATATTAGGGACATACGAGAGAAGAAAGAATTACGAAATGGTGGAGAAAGTAGGACTTTATTGGCACTTCGTAG
Organism: uncultured Aquimarina sp.; assembly: GCF_947492115.1. NCBI lineage: Bacteria > Pseudomonadati > Bacteroidota > Flavobacteriia > Flavobacteriales > Flavobacteriaceae > Aquimarina > uncultured Aquimarina sp. Next base: position 399,512 of record NZ_CANLMM010000002.1, on the reverse strand, counting down.
ATTTAGTTTGGGTATTTGTATTTACATTCTTCTACCTGGTTTAATTATTAAAAAGATTTTAAAATAGATATGGGACACGATACAGCACACCACGAATCAAATACCAAAAGAATATGGTATGTGTTCGTTTTATTATCAGTAGTGACGATAGTAGAAGTGATTTTAGGTATTATCAAACCTGCATTTTTAATAGAGACTACAGTTATTAGTATGAAATTGCTAAACTGGATCTTTATTATCTTAACGATTTACAAGGCATATTACATTACATGGGCTTTTATGCATATGGAAGGAGAGACAAAGGGACTTCGTAGATCAGTTGTTTGGACAGCAGTATTTCTAATCAGTTATTTGATTTTTATCTTGTTAACCGAAGGAGATTATATTTATGAAGTTTTCAAAGCTGGTCATAAAAGCTGGGACTTTTAATTAAGATATACAGACGTTAAAAACGTAATAAAAGATAGTAAAAGACGGTTGGTTTCAGCCGTCTTTTTTATTTTTGCAGATAAGTTAAGTTGTTGATTTAATGAAAAAATTTTTAGTTCTAGGTACATTATTTATTCTGCCAATAGTAGCATATTTATTTTTTGCTTCAGCTGTAGATAATTTCTCCAAACTCCCGGTTTTAGTAGAGTCCGTTGGCGATCTTAATAACTTCGAAAGCCTTGAAAAAAAAGACATAACATTACAGGATAAAATTACAATTTTAGGTTTTTTAGGAGATGACATCCTTAGTAAACGAGGTAACGCTTTCAATCTTAATCAGAAAATATATAAAAAGAATTATGAATTCAGAGATTTTCAATTCGTAATGGTTTGCCCTTATGGTAGCGAAAATCAATCCAAGGAGCTTATTAAAGAATTAAGTAAGTTAACTGATGTATCTGGTTGGAATTTTGTTTTTGGTACTCCTGAGCGCATAGAAAGTTTTTTTAAAGGGTTAAAAACACCGTATTCTTTAGATGAGAAGAGTGCAACAGATTTTGTCTTTATCATAGACAAAAAAATGAATCTAAGAGGGCGAGAGGAGAACAGAGAAAAGAATGAGATAGATGTATATGGATATGATACTAGCTCTGTAGCTGATCTTAATAACGTTATGGTAGATGATGTGAAGGTGATATTAGCGGAGTATCGTTTGGCATTAAAAAAATATAAAGCAGATCGTAAAGAAAAGTAGCTATGAAAAAATATTCATATGTTGGTATATCTTTTATTATCCTAGTTTTTGGAATCATTTTTATTCCTAGAATAGTAAATAGAGTAAAGAAGTCTTCTATTGTGGAAAATGATAGGATGAGTGCGAGCAATCCAATAGTCAATCAAAAGCTTTCTTATATTAAAATTAACGGAAAGCCAAGAAAAGTTCCTGAGTTTGCGTTTCTGAATCAAGATAGTATGCTTATAACTAATCATGACTTTAGAGGAAAGGTTTTTGTCGTAGATTTCTTTTTTACCAGTTGCCCTACGATTTGTCCAAAAATGTCTAAGAATTTGGTGTATTTACAGGATAAATTAAAAGATTATAAGGATTTTGGTGTAGCTTCATTTACCATTAATCCAAGACGCGATACTCCAAGTATCCTAAAAAAGTACGCAGAAAACTATGGTATATCAAACCCTGATTGGCATTTACTCACCGGAGAACGAGAAGATATATTTGATTTAGCGAATGCTGGATTTAATATATATGCCGCTGAAAACCCTGAGGTGCCTGGAGGTTTTGAACATAATGGTCACTTTGCATTAATAGATAAAGATGGGTATATCCGATCTCGTTATGATGCTTCTGGTAATCCTATTATTTATTATAGAGGTACTATTGGTGTAGAAGAAAAAAAGGATGAAAGTGGAGAGGAAGAGCAAATTACAATCTTGTTAGAAGATATAAAGAAATTATTAGAAGAGGATGAGTAAAAGTATTTCAGAAACCGAAAGCAAGTATAATAAATGGATCGTTGTGTTATCTATTGCTATTCCAGTAGCAGTCGCTGGATTGTTTTTTATAAATCTTAAAAAATTAGGTTTCGATGTAGAACCGTTAACTTTTTTACCACCAATTTACGCTACGATAAATGGATTAACAGCAGTAATTCTTGTGATTGCATTTTGGGCAATAAAAAATAAGAAAGTAAAATTGCATGAGAATCTCATGAAGACTGCTATTGTGTGTTCTGTTCTTTTTTTAGTAATGTACGTCGCATACCACATGACTAGTGAATCTACTAAGTTTGGTGGAGAGGGAATAATCCGTTATGTGTATTTGTTTATTCTTCTTACTCACATACTGTTATCAATAGTTGTTATTCCTTTTGTTTTGATTACTTATGTGAGGGCATTAGCTAAGAGTTTCGAAAGGCATAAAAAAATTGCTAGAATTACATTTCCAATATGGTTGTATGTTGCAATTACGGGTGTTATTGTTTATCTGATGATATCTCCTTACTATTAATTTATAACTTCTAAATAGGGATCCTTAGATGATGAGATTAAAATATATATTGATTTTAGTGTTGATGTTGTTTTTTACACTTCCAATGGATGCACAATGCGCTATGTGTCGTGCTGTGTTAGAAAGTGAAGAAGGTCAGCAAACTGCTAAAGGAATTAATAATGGGATCGTATACCTTATGATTATCCCATATATTTTGATTGGCACTGTAGGATATTTTATTTACAGAAATAAGAAAAAAGCTTCCTAGGAGATTTAATAGCTTTTTACTCAATATAAATGTTTAACATTTTAATAACACATGCTACTGTAACGAAATTGATGTAGGATTAGTCTTATCTAATAAGACTACACTAACCAATCTTTTGTATTTCTGGAGGGGAAACCAGAAACAGCATATAAAACATACTATTTTTAGTACCAAGGTGTAAGTCTTAGTTTATATTAGTGAAGGTATCATATTGTGCCTCATAATCTTAATCTAAGTATTATGATTGAAATTAAAGACTTGCATAAATCTTACCAGATGGGGAGTAATTCTCTGCACGTTTTAAAAGGAATCAATTTTAATGTTAATGAAGGGGAACTTGTTTCTATCATGGGGTCATCGGGCTCTGGAAAATCTACGTTGCTAAATATTTTAGGAATGCTCGATGAAGCTGATTCTGGAAGTTACTTTTTGGATAATATTCCTATTAAAAACCTTAACGAAAAAATCGCCGCTAGATATCGGAATAAATTTCTAGGGTTTATATTCCAGTCTTTTAATTTAATTAATTATAAAAATGCCTTGGATAATGTCGCTATGCCATTATACTATCAAGGGATTAAAAGGAAGGAAAGAACGGACAAAGCACTTCATTATCTGGAAAAGGTTGGATTAGCAGATTGGGCAACACACTTACCGAACGAATTATCTGGAGGACAAAAACAGCGGGTAGCGATTGCGAGGGCATTAGCATCTGAGCCTAAAGTACTGCTTGCAGATGAGCCAACAGGAGCATTGGATACTAAAACCTCTTATGAAGTAATGGATCTGATTCAGGGAATAAACGATGAAGGTAAAACAATCCTTATTGTTACTCACGAAGAGGATATAGCGCATATGACCAAACGTATTGTTAACCTTAAAGATGGTCTTATTATAGATGACGGTATTGTAGAACAAGTAAGAGCAAATTCATATGTTTAATATCGAACGCTGGCAGGAAATATTTGAGACAATTCGTAAAAACAAATTAAGAACCTTTCTAACCGGACTGTCTGTTGCTTCAGGAATATTTATTTTGGTAATACTTCTTGGTGTGGGACAAGGAATGCAAAATGGAATTGCAGAAGAATTTGAAGGCGATGCCTCTAATAGTATATGGGTTTGGACAAGACCAACATCTGTAGAATATAAAGGAATGAACCCAGGAAGGTTCTTTAGCATGACCAACGAAGATTTTGATTTTATTCATAAGACCAATGAAGATGTAATAGAATACGAATCATCTAGAGTGAGAATTTGGAATGCTACAATATCATATAAAAAGGAATCTGGAAGTTATAGAATTGAAGGTGTTTTTCCAGGTTTTCAATTTATTGAAAATCAGTCCATGGTATCGGGTAGGTTTATCAATCAGAATGATATCGACGAAAAGGGTAAGATTGTAACACTGGGAAGAAAAGTGAAGGAAGCCTTGTTTAAAAATGGGGAAGATCCAATAGGAAAATATGTTAAACTTAATGATATTCCTTTCAAAGTTGTTGGAGTATACACGGATAAAGGTGGAGAACGGGAAGAGGAGCAGGTTTCTATTCCTTCCACTACAGCACAACAGGTTTTTAATCGTGGTCAAAATATTAATAATCTATCTTATACTCTTAAGCCAGAAAAAGATTTTGAAACTGCAGTAGCAAAATCTGAAGAATTTGTGGCTTCAATTACCAGATATTTAAAAAACAAACACGTTATCGCTCCAACAGACGATCGAGCTATTGGAATCGGGAATTCTTTAGAGCAGGCTAAAAGATTTTATAGCTTGATTTTTATGATCAAAGCCTTTTTCTGGTGGGTAGGAGTGTGTACGATTATAGCAGGTGTAGTGGGGGTAAGTAACATTATGCTTATCATTGTTAAGGAACGAACAAAAGAAATAGGTATTCGGAAAGCAATAGGGGCATTACCTTCTTCCATTATTGGAATGATTTTGCACGAAGCTATATTTGTGACTGCTATAGCAGGTTTTACTGGATTAATTTTTGGATTGATTCTATTAGAAATAGTAGGACCTATGGTCAAAACAGATTTCATATCCAATCCTTCTGTAAATTTCAATATTGCCATTACCACCGTATTCATATTAATTATTGCAGGAGCACTCGCAGGATTTTTTCCAGCATGGAGAGCAGCAAAGATCAAACCCATTGTAGCACTTAGAGACGAGTAATATGTTTAATAGAGATAAATGGAATGAAATAATAGAAGCCCTAACGGCTAATTGGTTTAGAACCTTGTTAACTGCATTTGGAGTTTGTTGGGGGATATTCATTTTAGTAATACTGCTGGCAGCGGGAAAAGGGTTGGAAAATGGTGTAAAACGAGGCTTTGGAGATATTGCTACGAATACCATGTTTATGTGGACACAGATTGCAACCAAACCTTATAAAGGTCTACCCAAAGGAAGAAGATTTAATTTTAAAATAGGAGATGTAGCTTCAATTAGAGAAAAAGTACCTGGATTACTATATATTTCTCCTCGTAATCAACTTGGAGGCTTTGGAGGGACTAATAATGTTGTAAGAGGTTTAAATACCGGAGCTTTTAATGTTTATGGTGATTATCCTGAGATCATTAATCAAGATCCAATTACTATAACTTCCGGAAGATTTGTCAATTATGGGGATATCGATAATAATAGAAAAGTAGCTGTAATTGGTGAAGGAGTAAAAAAAGAGTTGTTTAAAATAGGTGAAGATCCCATTGGTGAATATATAAAAATTAAGGGGGTTAGTTTTATGGTGATTGGAACTTATATGAAGAAATCTAATAATGGAGATCGAGAACAAGGCCAAAATGAAATTTTTGTTCCTTTTACTTCTTTTTCGCAAGCTTTTAATAGGGCAGATAACGTTGGATGGATGGCGATTACAGCACAAGATGATCACTCAATTACCAAGTTGAAGAAGAATATAATCGATGTAATGAAAACTAATCATACCATACATCCTGAAGATAACAGGGCAATTGGAAATTTTGATCTGTATCAAGAGTTTAGTAAGATTAATGGACTTTTTATTGCCCTTAGAGGAGTAGCTTATTTTGTGGGAGTTCTGGTATTATTATCGGGTATTATTGGTATTAGTAATATTATGCTGATAGTTGTGAAAGAACGAACTAAAGAAATTGGAATTAGACGTGCCCTTGGCGCTTCCCCTTGGTCTATAAGAGGGCAAATTTTATTAGAGTCTATTTTTCTAACTATTATTTCTGGTATGACAGGCATTGCAGTATCTACAGGAGTTATATTTTTAGTAAATAAAATCTTAGATGGGATACCCGCTACTAATGAAACGATGTTTGCAAATCCTAGTGTAGATCTCACAGTCGTTTTTGTGGCTTTACTCATATTAATAACAAGCGGACTTTTAGCGGGTTTAATACCAGCACAAGTTGCTATCAAAACAAAACCAATAGATGCTTTAAGAGCAGAATAAAAATAAATCAATCAAAGTTTTACTGTTGCAACAGTAAACAAATCAATAAACACGGAAAATGAAAAAAACAATAACAGTTATTATCTTACTTCTTATAGTAGTTGTATTCGGAGGCGCATTATATTATTTGTATCAAAAAAATCAGGAAGATCCTGTAACTTATAAAACAGAACAAAGTACTGTAGAAACGATTATTAAAAAAACCGTAGCAACAGGAAGTATTGTGCCGAAAGAAGAAGTGTTAATAAAACCAAACATTTCTGGAATCATTGAAGAAATATATATCGAAGCTGGAGATCAGATTAAGTCCGGTGATCTAATTGCTAAAATTAGAGTGATACCCAATGTGTCTTCATTGCAAAGTGCTAAAAATGCGGTGCAAACGGCAAAAATAGATTTGGATAATCAGGAAAAAGTTTTCAAAAGACAAAAAGAGTTGTTTGATAAAGGAGTTATTTCTGCAAATGAATTTGATGGTTCGGATGTAACTTACAAACAATCAAAACAAAACTATGAAGCAGCACAGCAAAATTATCAAATTGTTAAAACAGGAACTACACGAGGATTAGGAAGCGCTGCGAATACATTAATCCGCTCCACAGTTTCTGGGATGGTTTTAGAAGTTCCGGTAAAAGAGGGGAATCAGGTGATTGAATCAAATAATTTTAATGATGGTACCACTATCGCTGCTGTAGCAGATGTAGGACAAATGATTTTTGAAGGAAACGTAGATGAAAGTGAAGTAGGAAAGATTAAAGAAGATTTACCATTGGAAATAACGGTAGGAGCGATAGAAAATAAGAAATTTGATGCCGTTTTGGATTATATTGCACCGAAAGGAAAAGAAGAAAATGGAGCCATTCAGTTTGAAATTAAAGGTACACTGAATAAAAAGGATACCACATTTATTAGAGCAGGACTAAGCGCAAATGCATCTATTATTTTAGCAAAAGTTGATAGTGTAATGGCATTGAAAGAATCTCTTATCCAGTATGATTCGAAAACACAAAAGCCTTTCGTAGAAGTGGCTACAGGAGATCAACAATTTGAAAATAGAGATGTTGAGTTAGGAGTAAGTGATGGAATTCATGTAGAAATTAAAAGCGGAATCACGAAAGAAGATAAAATCAAAGTTTGGAATCAAATTAAGAAACCAGAGTTTGGAAATTAATTTTTTTCAAAAAAAGTGTAACAACAATAATCAATAGTATACAAATAGGTATCAGAAATATAAATTTAAGTATAAGAAGATGTTTCTGAGCGACCTTTTAAATAAAGAGAAACCGATGAAAGTTAAAATTTCAATTATTTGCTGTGTCCTTTTCGGGATGCTTACTGTACAAGCACAAGATAAAAAATGGACATTAAGAGAGTGTGTGGAGTATGCTTTGGAAAATAATATTACTATTAAACAATCAGCACTTAATGTAGAAAATGCAGCAATAGATAAAAAAGATGCTTTGGGTAATTTTTTACCATCTCTAAATGCACAGGCATCTAACTTTTGGAGATCAGGTTTAGCAACAGATCCGATTACAAATACGAACAGTACGGCAACTTTTAGAAGTTCATCATATGGTATTAATGTTGGGATTACTTTATTTGATGGGTTAAGAAACGTGAAACAGTTTCAAAGAGCAAAATTGAATAAACTTTTAAGTCAGTATAATCTTGGAAAATCTAAAGACGATATTGCGTTGTTTGTAGCTAATAGTTACTTACAAGTTCTATTGAACAAGGAATCTTTAAAGGTAATAGAAAAGCAACATGAAATTACCTTAGAACAGTTAAAAAGAACAAAGGATTTGGTAGATGCAGGTGTTTTGCCGCAAGGAGATCTTTTGGAAATAGAAGCGACCTCTGCAGATGAGCTTACCCGAATTGTACAAGCGGAAAATGCTGTGTTAATCGCTAGAGTAGGACTTGCACAAACACTATTAATAAAGGATTATGAAAAGTTTGATATTGCAGAGCAAGATTATCTAGTTCCGTCTTCTTCGATTTTGAATAAGTCTGTTGATGAGATTAGGTCTAGCGCTAGAGAAGCTAGATATGAAGTGCAAATTGCAGAACAAAATAAGCTAATTGCAGAAAAAGATTTAGAAATAGCAAGAGGTGCTTATTATCCTACATTAAGTGGTTCGTTTGGATATAATACTAGTGAAGTTGGAAATGATACATTCAGTAGATCAATTGATCCAGACAACCCAACAGTAGATTTACCAATTGGATTTGTTGGAAATACTGGAGAGGAAGTATTTCAAACTCAGCCAAACTTCTTAATACAAGAAGCGGGACCTACACCATTTATAGAACAATTGTATAATAATGATGCACTTTCTTATGGATTATCCCTTTCTGTGCCAATTTTTAATGGTTTCGCAACTAGGAATAATGTAAAAAGAAGTAAGATTAATGTTAAGCGTACACAGTTTCAGCTAGAACAAGCGGAGCTAGATTTAGATAGTAATGTATATCAGGCCTATTTGGATGCTAAAGGATCTGCTGAAGCTTATGAGGCTTCTTTAGTTGCTGTAAAGGCGCAAGAAAGAGCTTATGAGTACGCGAAGGATAGATATGATGTTGGAAGAACCAACGCATTTGATTTTAGTCAGTCAAAATTCAGATTAGAAAATGCACAGAGTAATGAGGTGCAAGCAAAATTCGATTACATATTCAAGATTAAAGTTCTAGAACTTTATTTTGGAATCAAAATAGCAGACATAAAATTATAATTTAAATAGTCCATTAAATTTGGGCTACTTAACTAAAGATTGTAATTTCATTTTATAGAATTAATTTAAACTAAGTCATGAGTAGAAAAACTTTACTAATCATTTTAATTTTTGTTATTGTTTTAGTTATTGGACTTGTCTTGGGCAAAAAAGCAGGATGGTTTGGTAAAGATGGAAACCTAAAAGAAGTAGAGATTTCAGAAATCCAAAAGCTAGATATTGTGGAAACCGTTTCTGCTACAGGAAAAATTCAACCAGAGGTAGAAGTGAAGCTTTCTTCTGAGGTTTCTGGAGAGATCATTGACTTACCTATAAAAGAAGGTCAGCAAGTACAAAAAGGAGATCTCTTAGTTAGAATTAATCCTGATATTATCCAATCAGGATTGAATAGATCTCAGGCGGCATTGGAAAATGTTAGAGCAGGATTACAACAAGCTGAAGCTAGTTTAAAAGAAGCTAAGTTAAGTTACGAACGTAATAAAGAATTGTTCGACAAAGGCGTAATTTCCAAGGCAGAGTGGGATACTTCAGTGTCGGCTTATGAAGTGGCACAAGCAGCTAAACAATCTGCTTTTTATAACGTAAAAAGTGCTCAGGCAACTGTGAATGAAGCAAAGGATAATTTAAGTAGAACAACGATCTACGCGCCAATGAGTGGTACGATCTCTAAATTATCGGTAGAACTCGGAGAAAGAGTAGTAGGTACACAACAAATGGCAGGTACAGAAATAGTTAGAGTTGCTAACTTGAGTAATATGGAAGTAGAAGTTGATGTTAATGAAAATGATATTGTAAAAGTTTCTCTTGGTGATTCTACTATTGTTGAAGTAGATGCGTATTTAAAAAAACAATTTAAAGGGTTAGTTACCGAAATTGCTAATTCTGCAGAAAGCACATTAAGTGCTGATCAAGTAACTAACTTTAAGGTAAAAGTTCGTATTCTAGAAGAGTCTTATAAGGATTTGACAGAGGGTAAACCAGAAAGTTACTCACCATTCAGACCTGGAATGACAGCAACAGTAGATGTTATTACCAATAAAAGAGAGAGTGTAATTGGAGTTCCAATTAGTGCAATAGTAATAAAAACGGATACTTCTAGTAGTGCTAAAAGGAAATATACGAAGGAAAAAATAAAAGAGTCTGACGAGAAATTTGAATGTGTTTTTGTTAATGATGGAGGATCTGCTAAACTAAGAGTTATCAAAACAGGAATTCAGGATGATAGCAATATAGAAATTACAGAAGGCTTAAATGTTGGAGAAAATGTTATTGTGGGGCCTTATAATGTTGTTACAAAGACATTAAAAACAGGAGATAAAGTAACTTCTAAAAAGCAAAGCAAAGCCAAAGAAGAATAAGATTATTAAAGGTATCTTTGCATAAATTTTTTAAGATGGCCTATATTCTTTGTTTAGAGACTTCTACAACTAATTGTTCTGTATCACTATGTAAAGATGGTAAAGTAATTGGCTTTAAAGAGGATTACGACACCAAATATTCTCATGCAGAACGCTTGCATCAATTCATAAAGATTGTACTGGAGGAGGCATCAATAGAGTTTAAAGAGCTTAATGCAATAGCAGTAAGTAAAGGGCCTGGTTCCTACACAGGTCTAAGAATTGGAGTGTCCTCTGCAAAAGGACTTTGTTATGGTCTACAAATACCATTAATATCTATAAGTACCTTACATTCATTAGCGATGCAAATACAATGCGATAAGGGATATATTGTGCCAATGATTGATGCTCGTAGAATGGAAGTATATTCAGCTATATTTTCAAAAGATTATAAGAAAGAAAGATCCATAGAAGCTGAAATTTTGGTAGAAGATTCGTATCAATCTTATTTGCAGAATAATGAAGTATGTTTTATCGGTAATGGTGTATCCAAGTTTTCGGAAATTTGTGAGCATAAAAACGCCAAGTTTTTTCCAGAAAAATTACCGTCTTCTAAAGAAATGGCAATCTTGAGTTATCAGAAATATGTAAATAAGGATTTTGAAGATGTTAGTTATTTTGAACCTTATTATTTAAAAGATTTTGTAGCGGGTTAGGCTTAAGGAAGTAATACAATATCAATTCACAGAAGTTATTTTATACAACAAAAGAGGTCATCTCAGAATAAGATGACCTCTTTTGTTTTGATTTTAAATATAATTTAATCTCTTCTACTTCTATCGCTAAGTAAACTTCTAGATCTATTGCCGTCCGTACTTTTTAAAGCATTATATCTTGATACTAATCGAATAAGATCTTCTTCCTTTCTTACCTTAATACGATTCTTTTTCATGTATTTCTTTAACTCTTCTTCTTTATCACTTAAAGCAGCTAAAATCTCTTTCTTATTCATTGGAAGTTCCATTATAATCCCACGTTCTTCTAAGAAATATTTGGTTTTGATACGCACCTTTCCTGGTGTTGCAGTACCACTTACCGAACCTTTTGGATCAGGTTTAGTTATCTTCACAGAATACTTTTTATAGATTCTATACTTTTCATTTAGCTCTACCAAGACATAATACCCCGGTTTTTTTAACCCACGCTGAGTTTTAAAATTACAATAGTAATAGTAATCTCCGTCTATTCGTGCATGTGATGTAGGACTCTTTAAAAGTTCGAATAAATCACCGCCTTTTTTGAATTCTAATGCATCTGTGTAAGCATTATATCTTAGTTTGGTATCAAAGGTTCCTGACTTTTCATCAATGACACTTGCATCCTTATATTTTAAGGTTTTGTGTATAGAACCATCATACTCATCAAAAGTAGTTACTCTTTTGGTTGGTTTTAGTAAAGATTGCGGAAGTTGCGCAAACAATAAAGGCGATATTAATAAAAATAATAAGTGTAGTATTTTTCTCACGATCTATTGATTTAGGTGTATTAAATTTAATAAAACGTAGGTTTAAATACAAAAATTACAGTTTTAATACTTTATTTTTATTGATTATTCAATACTTTTAAATTATTGGCAATTTATTAATGAGAAATAACATATTTTGTTGAAAATATAACATCTATTTTTTACGGGAATACTGTAAAGTTTGTCTCGAAAACGTTTTAGTTTGTAGGAAATTACTTCATTTTGTTTGCTAAAAGTTTGATTTTCCGATCGTAAAACGCTTCCTAGGAATTATCTATTTTGAAAGGGAATTTTTAAACTTTTAAACTTGTTTTTATGGCGTGCCTGAATCTCTTTTCTGTTATAGATACTTTATAGAGTCAAAAGTTAGTTGATAAGCATAAAAAAACATCTAGGAATCAAATTCAGAGATGTTTTTTTATTTATAAATGACCTTAAAAGAAACTAGTACATAAATTAATTTCTTCTAGTGAGTAAACTCCTTGACCTACTTCCATCTGTACTTTTTAATGCATTATACCTGGATACAAGACGGATTAAATCTTCTTCTTTTCTTACTTTAATACGCTCCTTTTTGATGTATTTTTTTAGTTCTTCTTCCTTATCACTAAGCGCAGTTAATAGCTCCTTTTTGTTCATAGGAAGCTCCATAATGATACCACGTTCTTCGAGAAAATAAGTGGTTTGCATTTTTAATTTTCCCGCAACATTATTACCATTGGCAGCACCACCTTCATTAGGTTTCTTAATTTTTAAATCAAACTTTTTATAGATTTTATATTTCTCATTTAACTCTACCAACACATAATATCCTGATTTTTTGTGACCTCGTTGTGTTTTAAAATTGCAATAATAAAAATAGTCTCCATCTATTCTTGCATGTGAGGTAGGCTTCTTTATTAATTCATATAATTCTGATCCTTTTTTAAACTCTAATGCATCTGTATACGCATTATAACGAAGTTTTGCATCAAATGTTCCTGACTTTTCATCTATCACACTAGCATCCTTATATTTAATACTTTTATACATAGAGCCGTCATAGTCATCAAACATAGTTACTTCTTTGGCAGGTTGGATTAAAGACTGCGGAAGCTGAGCAAATAAAAAAGGTGAAATTAATAATAATGGAAATAGTAATAGTTTTTTCACGATTGTTAGATTTAGGTGAAATAAAATTAATAAAACGTAAAATTTAATGCAAAAAATAGCTTTTTAATATCAAATTTTTATCAATACCTCAATGTTTGGTGTTTTTTTTCAATTTTTTAATTACAAAAAATCAATTTTATTGAAAGATTGACACTGTTTAATTACGGTAAAACCATAATATTGATTTCGAAAACGTTGTAATTTGTAAGAAAAAACTTATATTTTTTGATATTTTTTTGTTTTTTCTTCTAGAAATCAGTTTGTTAAGTAAAAACCATTGTCAACAAAGAAACATCTCAATTAATAATGAGATGTTTCTTTATAAAGTGATACGGTTCTAACTAATCTCGAAAGAAATTTTAAGAATAACTCTATATTCTTTGATCTCACCATCATCAATGATCAACTTTTGATCAGAAATCCATGCTGACTTAATGTTCTTTAATGTTTTAGCTGCTTCTTTTACTCCATTTTTAGCTGCATCTTCCCATCCCTTCTCAGAAGCTGCTATTACTTCTATAACTTTTACTATTGCCATTTCAATAATTTTTTGGTTAATATTTTATTATATTCTCTAAGATACGAGATACTTAGGTTAAATTTTACTAGTAACCGCTATTATTTTCGTGGTTTTTCGATATGATTAACGAATATTCGATGAACTACCCGTTTATCGCCTCTACGTAGGCAACTTTATCTTTAAGCATTTCTTTAAGCATATTCTCGATTCCATTTTTGAGGGTAAATGTAGAAGAAGGGCATCCACTACAAGCACCTTGCAAAATTACTTTTACTCCTTTGCTTTCAGGGTCATAGGAATCAAACATAATATTTCCTCCATCACTTGCCACGGCAGGTTTGATATATTCTTCAATAATGTTGACAATATCTTTTGATGTGTCATCTAATTTTTCAAAATCGGTATCTGCTTGTTTTTCTACCTGACTTTTGGAGACAGTGGCATTAGCTGATAAAACCTCTTTACCTTGTTCTAAATATTCTCGAAGAAATTCTCTTAATTCTAATGTAATATCCTGCCAGTCCGCAATGTCATACTTATGGATAGAAATATAGTTTTCATCGATGTAGATCTCTTTTACAAAAGGGAAATTGAACAACTTTTCTGCTATAGGTGCTTCTTTGGTATCATCGATACTTTTAAATTCATGACCAGCTGTCACTAGCTTTTTATTGGCAACAAATTTTAATACAGAAGGATTCGGTGTACTCTCTGCATAAACGGTTATAGCTGTCTTTTTTGGTGCAGTTGTTTCATTAATTACAGGTTGACCACTATTCAGGTAATTTTCTATCTGTTCTGCTACTTCATCTTGCACATCATTCCATTCTACAATTTCGAACTTGTCAATGGCAATAAAGTTTTGGGCTATAAATACTCTTTTTACAAAAGGAAGATAGAATAATTGTTGGGCTAAAGGAAAGTTTTTAGCATGGTCAATATTCTCAAATTCATAACTTGTATGCTTTGTCAAAAAAAAGTTTGCTTCAAATTTTAGTATACTGGGATTAGAAGTAGCTTCTATTTTTATCTCAAATTTCTTTTCCATAATCAAATTTTATGCAAATTTACTAAAAACTAAATCCAACTTGCCCTTTACGCTTTAAGATTAAGAATGTTTTAATACGTAAGATAAAACCTATGTTTTTATAAAAATTTATATATTTGAAGCTGGCACGAAGTAATATTTTAGTTTGGGAAAGAAATATGAAAGCCCCTACAATATAAGCTTGATTAAATAGTTTATATTGAAATAATTAACCTAGTTTTTCCTTTTTTTAACATAAAGCCTCTAATGAATTTGAAGAAATATTATTTGTTGCTTGCTATTTTAACCTCACAATTTATTTTTTCTCAGGAAGGAATTCCGGTTTATGCAGATTATCTTTCTGATAATCTATACTTGGTACATCCGTCTATGGCAGGAGCATCCAATGCTAATAAAATCAGGCTTACAGCGCGAAAACAATGGTTTGATGTGGATAATGCACCAAGTACGCAATCTGCTAACATCAATTTTAGAACTAATGATAAAGTTGGTTTGGGCGCTATAGTGTATAGAGATGAGAATGGACGTTTTACACAAACAGGTGCTTTTTTGACTTTTGCGTATCATTTATTGTTTTCACGTGATCGAACCGATCTTAATATGCTTTCTTTTGGTATGAGTGGAGCTTTTATCCAATCCAATGTAGATGAACGGGGTTTGGATGATCCAGCAGATCCTGATCCTGTGTTAAGAGGTAATCTCCAAAAGGATGCTTATTTTAATGTGGATATAGGAATGTCTTATCATTATCTCGATTGGTATGCGCATTTTACGGTTAAGAATGTATTGCCGACCGCAAGAGATATTTTTGATAATACTGATATTGGTGCTACTATTAGAGATTCTAATAACCAAAGAAGATATATCTTCTCAGTGGGATATGTATTCGGATTAGGAAATAGCGCTTGGAGTCTTGAACCTTCTGTTTTATATCAAGCTACAGATCAGACAAAAGAAAGTACTATTGATGCTAATCTAAAAGTGTATAGACGTTTTGGAGAATTAGCCACTTTATGGGGAGGCTTATCATATAGAAGAAGTTTTGATGGTGCTGAGTTTTCCCAGACAGGGATAGAAATAGAAAGTCAGAAACTACAATATATAACTCCTTTTCTAGGAATCAATTATAAAAAATGGATGGTTGGCTACACTTACAGTTACCAGTCCAACTCCGTAGTGTTGAGTAATGGTGGATTTCATCAGTTAACAGTGGGGTATGATTTTGGAAAACGAAAAGAACGTTGGAATTGTCACTGCCCAGCCGTTAATAATTAAAAATATATTTTCATATAAGTAATGGCAAGCTCTAAAAAGCTTGCCATTTTTGATTACTTTACTGTTGTTCCCGAAAATGTAATACGTTTATCTTTTATCCTTACAAGAGATGCTAGTTCGTATACATTTTTGTATCCGTATCCATATAAATTTATAAAAGTTGGAATATTTAATGCCAAAGGAAGACTCTTGGTTGGGAAGTTGATAGCGTCTCCATCAATATTGTTATTACAATAAATTAAAATTTTAGTTTTTTTGTTTGGGATTAATTTGGCTAATTTCTTTTCAGTAAAATCAGAAAAATTCAGATTTACTGCGCCTTTTAGGTGTTTCTTGTCATATGCTGATTTTGATCTGGTATCTAACAGTATAGTATTAGGATCCTCTGCAAATTCTAAAAACGTTTCTAAAGGAATAAGTCTTGGCTGTCTGTATACCAAGACTTCTTCAGTGATCTCTGCAAATGCATTATAGTCGATTTTAGATTTTGGTAATTCTTTGTTTGATTGTGCAGTCATTGCTAGCGGCAATAATATTAGAATTAAATATGTTTTCATTGTATGATAATTATAAATTAAATCACGAATTAGATATTACTTTTCCCAGCTAAAAGACTTTTTTTGTCCTTGAGTCTTTATGGCTTTGATCAACGCTGCTTCTAGATTAGCTTCATCCTTTTTACTGTTTTTTTTGATATACGCTAAACGCTTTTTATTTAAATTTTGAATTTCATCCTGAATTTCCTTTCTTTCCTTACTCTTTTCAGCTATATATTGTTTCAACTCTTTACTAGATTTTTCTTTTAATTCTATAGGTAATTCTTCTTTTACTACTTCTTCTATTTCAAAACTTTCCTCTTCTACGGCGTCCACAAGATCCCAACTTTTGTTTTTGTAAAAACCAGAACTTTTACTGATTGCTCTGCTTACAGCATTGGCTTCGCTGTAGGATCTCGCATTACGATCTTGTTCAGCTTGTAAACTAATTTTTTTAGAACCTTCGTTACCATAATAGATATAGGTGTTATTTAGTTTTCTATTTAGTTGTAATATGATATCATCATAAGGTGTAGCTATATGAATTGTTTCTCTATTATGATCAATTGCGCTATATTCTCCATTGGTTAAATCTGCTCCGTCTTTCCATTTGGTGTTGATACCTTGAGCATAATTACCACAGAAAATAGTATTTACTGTTATGTCTTTCTCCTTAGCATCGATAGCGGCATCTTTATAGTCTAACGGTCCTTGTGTAAAAGGTTCATTACCTGCGATAAAAATTAGTTTTAGATGATCATTATTTTTTTTCCAATCCAATTGATTGATAGAGGTATTAATTACTTTACCACAGTATTCATTTCCACCATTAGTGGTAAGCGCAAATAGCTCTTTTGAAATTTCATCTAAATCATCCGAAAATGGAAGAACCTGTCTGATGTATCCTTCTTGAGATGGTAGTCGATCATTACCATATTCATATAAGGCGATTTGCAATTTTATTTCATAATGACCACACTTGGCATACGATAATTCATTTACTATTTCCCACAACTGAGCTTTTGCCTGGTCGATGAGTCCATCCATACTATTACTCGTATCCAGTAATAAAGCTACCTGAATATTTTTGGTGTCTGGATCTGTTTTGGAAGTGTAAATTTCTAAAGCTTGCTCGGTTTGGATGGCTAACTCGGTATTTTTTTCATTTTTTGCTTGGCATGATATAGGAATAGTAAGCAAACATCCTGCAAGCATCCATGTATATAGTGTTTTCATAGGTTTAACAATTTTTAAATTCTGTATAAAATTATGCTGAACTTTTTTTGATAAAAACTTAGAATGAGGAACATACACATATGAATGAGTAAACGTGTCTAGTTATTTAGTGAAATTGCATTTGGTGCTACGGAAAAGCTTTAAAACTTGGTGTAACCGAATATTCCGATTTTATAATCCCATATAAATGGATTAAGTTTACCTAGACTTATGAAGTATATAATGAGTAAATATTATTTTGTTTTAGTAGTAATGTGGTTGTTGTCTAATACCATGTTTGGGCAGCATAATGCAAAGACTTTTGAAAATAATAAAGCTGACAAGCGTAGTCAGTTCCTGGAAATTAGGGGAACCGTAAAAGAAGACAATACTCTTGAACCTCTAAAGAACGTAGAAATTAGAGTTGTTGGAGGGCAAACGTATCATACAGATAATCAGGGTGATTTTAAGATAAAAGCTAGAATAGGAGATGAAATTATTATTAGCCATGATAACTTCAATACTGTATATCATACAATAACAAGTAGTGAACGGATAGATGTTAAGGTTCAGGAAGATCCAGATGGATTTGTTTCAAAAAAGGAAATAAAGCGAAAAAAACTTTCTGCAGCTTATGGTTCTAATCTTAAAGCTGCGAGAAACACGATGACAAAAGATGCTGCAATAAGTATTGATTATGTGACCAAAGCGCTGGAAACTATTGAAGATGATGACGTTTTTGGAGATGAAAAAAAGGCAGAGCTTTTTGAAACTCTCGGAGATATCTATGCGTATTGGAAGCAACCAGATCTAGCAGAAAGTAATTATAAAACTAGTATAAGTAACAAGTATAGTATAGACGTAAAAATTAAGCTTGGAAATGCACAATTACAGAATAGCGATTATCAATCTTCATTGGTAACTTTTGATCAACTTAAAAAAGCTAAGCTAAATTCTGTTCAAAGAATAAAAGTATATGAAGGTTTAGGTGATAGTTATAAGGGTCAGAATGATTATGAAAATGCAAGTAAGAATTATAATATAGCATTGTCATTTGCTGAGAAAAACAATTCGGAGGATATCGTAATCGAGTTGAATTCTAAACTGGCAGAAGTGTTTCAAATTCAAGGGAATATTAATGATGCCGAAGAGTATCTCGATAATTCAGTACAGTTAGCAAGTAGAAGAAGTAAAAAGTCTTCGGCAAGACAACGGGCTAAGGCTGCGGACTTCTACAATAAGAATAATAGTTTTGCAAAAGAGATACAATTAAGAAAAGAAGCACTAGAAGATATCCAGGAGATGGAGGAGACAGAAGCGGAGAGTCCAAGTCCAATAGTATTGGATAGTATAAGTGCTCTAAATAGTATCAGTTTAGAGGACAGAGCTATTACTTCTCAAGTACAAAATTATAAAATCGCTAATGCTTTCGCGGCACAATCAGAGTATGATGAAGCAATTCCATATTTAGAGGAAAGTATTAAAAAAGCAGCATCAGAGAATGATTTAGTAGTCCAGAAAGATGCTACTCGAAAATTAGGAGAAGTATATCGAGAAAAAGGAGAATTAGAAAAAGCTTCTGAAGCTTTTGAAGAATACGAAGTGATCATTGATAAACTCTATATTCAAAAAGAGCAAGAAATTTCTCAGGCAACGAGATTTAATAGAGAATTAGCACAAAGAGCGAATCGGATAGCTTCACTCGAAAAAGATCGAGAACTGAATGAGAGTAGATATAAATTAGCCTTTGCTTCTCAGGAATTAGCAGGTCAACAGAAGATTATTATTTATTCTTTAATCGGTTTGTCCATATTATTGCTTTTGGCAGCTTATCTAATGTTTCGAAATATAAAGCAACAAAAGTTTGCTAATAATTTACTAGCGTTAAAATCTCTTCGTTCTCAGATGAATCCTCACTTTATTTTTAATGCTCTGAATTCGGTAAATACTTTTATAGCTACAAGTGATGAAAGGGCTGCGAATCGATATCTTACGGATTTTTCGTTGCTCATGAGAGCAGTTTTAGAAAATAGCGAAGAAGATTTTATTCCTTTAGAGAAGGAAATAGAACTTTTGGAACTTTATGTGCAGTTGGAACATTTTAGGTTTCAAGATAAATTTGAGTATAAAATAAACGTAGATCCTGAAATAGATATAAAACAATATATGATTCCTCCGATGCTGCTTCAGCCGTATGTAGAGAATGCGGTTTGGCATGGACTACGTTATAAATCGGATAAAGGTTTTCTTTCCATTAATTTTCAAAAAACAATAGATGGCACTATCGAGATAGTAATTGCGGATAATGGTATTGGAAGAGAAAAATCAAAATCCCTAAAAACATTAAACCAGAAAAAACAGAAGTCCCAAGGAATGAGTAATATTAAGAAAAGAATACAGATACTTAATACTATGTATAAGGATAAAGTAGATGTTTTTATTTCGGATTTAACTAATGACGAAGAAGGGACAGGAACTCAGGTAAGGTTGATTCTTAAAAAAGATAAGTAAGTACTGTAGTAAACAAAATATAATTTAATAAATCAAAGACTGTGAAATTAACTGCAATTGTAGTAGATGATGAGGCAAATAGCCGAGCAATTCTAAAAAATTATTTACAAAAATATTGTCCAACAGTGCAAGTATTGGGAGAAGCTGCGAGTGTTCAGGAAACTTTAAAGATCTTGGATACGGAGAATCCTGATCTGCTGTTTTTGGATGTAGAAATGCCTTATGGGAATGCTTTTGATTTGTTGGAACAAGTTCCTGATAGAACTTTTGAAACCGTTTTTGTTACTGCTTATGATCATTATGCTGTAGATGCGTTAAACGCACAAGCTACATATTATCTTTTAAAGCCGATTGCTATTGATAATCTGATCAAAGCAGTGGATCATGTTACTCATATTAAAGAGCGGGAAAAAGAACTCCAGGACAAAGTACTTACTCCTAAAATTTCGGCAACAGTAGACGGGAAAATTACAATACCTCAGCAAGATGGCTTTGAAGTGTTAAAAATATCAGACATTTTATATTGCCAAGCAGATGATAACTATACCAAGATCTTTCTGAACAATGGCCAGAAATTGGTAAGTAAGACTTTAAAGTATTTTGAAGATACGTTAAAAGATCAAGGCTTTGTTAGAATACATAAGAGTTATTTGGTAAATGTAAATATGATAGTAAGATATAAAAAAGGAAAAGGGGGTAGTGTACAACTATCATCAGGAAAAGAATTGATGGTTTCTTCATCCAAAAAAGGTACCTTGTTAGACTATTTTAAATAATATGATTACCAAGTGAAATTGGGTGAATTCCAATTATAACTGCTATAAGAAATTCCTTTGCGACGCTTGTATGCTGGAGAGTCAACGAATAAGGTTTTTACTTGTTCATCCCAGTCTTTGATAATTGTAAAATAACTACTATTTACAGCAGCCATGATCTGTCCGCAATCATGACAAATATGTTTTTTATAATCTAGAAAGTAATGCGCAAATTCATGAAAGGCAACTACTTTTAAAATTTCATCATCCAGTAATGTAATCCAATTAATGATAATATTTTCTACTTTGTTATTATTATCTCGTGTAAGCATACCCAGAGTTGATCCTTTTTGAGAAATAGTTAATGTGTCTACAATATCAATATTTTTAAGTTCAAAAAGTTTGTCATGATATTCGATATTGTATTGCTTACAATATTCAAAAAATGTATCGAGATGAGGCTTTAATCTACCGTCGATTTTAACGTTATTCTGGGCAAAACCAAATCCCATGGAGAATATTCCAAAAAGCAACATAAAGCTTTTGTTTATCGTCATAATTTTAGGGGTACTTAAGGTTATTAGTATGGGCGACTCTAATTGTTTTAAAATCAATCCGTTACCAAATTAAAGGAAAAATTAATTGTAGTGAAGATAAAAGAATGTTAAAAGTCGCTGAAGCGTATCTCATATTAACAAACTTTAATGTTATAGAATCTTTTTCCTACAAGTTTAAAATTCTAAATAAGAAGCTGTTGTAGAAATTTTGTGGTTAAAAAGGATGTCTTCCAGAACGGATAGTGTACCATTAGTAAAGAAATGGTGTTCACCTTTTTGGGTACTTTTAGAAAGTAAACTGTTCTTTAATAAAATAGACTTTGTCTGTCTGGCAACTGCTTCACCAGAATCTATAATAACAATATGGTTTGGGAGTATTTTTCTTAATATTGGAATAAGATAGGGATAGTGCGTGCAGCCTAGAACAAGATAATCAATATCTTTTTCTATCATAGGTTGAAGATAGGAGGTAAGTAGTGCGTGCATCTCCGGAGTGTGAATTTTACCTTCTTCTATAAGTTCGACTAATCCAGTACCTACAACCTCAATAACTTCTATATTGTGAGCATAAAGGTCCGAAGTTTTTGCAAAAAGTTTGCTGGTTAAAGTTCCTTTAGTTGCTAATACTCCAACTCTTTTGGTTTTTGTTTGTAGAGCTGCGGGTTTTATAGCAGGTTCAATCCCAATAAAAGGAATATCAAATTGTTGCCTCAATTCCTTTATTGCGTTGGTTGTAGCCGTATTACATGCGACAACAATAATTTTGCACTGTAGTTCTAGAAGTTTTTTGGTGTTTTTTATGCTTAAGGATAAGATTTCGTTCTTACTACGTTTTCCGTAAGGGGCATATTTACTATCCGCTAAATAAATCGTATTTTCATTGGGAAGCATAGTGGTAATTTCTTTCCAAATAGAAGTTCCTCCAATACCAGAATCAAAAATACCTATAGCTTTGTTACTCATTAAAACTAAAATAGAATGGTTCAAAAATAAAAAAACAGTGAGAAACTCAAGTTGCTCACTGCTTTTTTTATTTTAAAAGGTAATTTTTTAGATACCTAAATCTTTTTTAACATCAGCCATTAAATCTTTACCTTCAGCTAAGATTACTCCTAATCCTGTAGTAGAGTCTAATACGTACTGGAATCCTTGCGCTTTTGCTACCTTTTGAATAGATACACGAGCACTTTCATAAATAGGCTTTAACAATTCAACTTCTTTTTTCTGAAGATCTTGTAAAGCATTTTGTCTATAATCAGCGATACTTTTTTCAGTAGCCTGCACTTCTTGTGCTCTTTTAGCATTTTCCTCTTCAGTTTTAGAAGGTGCTTCTGCTTGATATTTTTTCATGGTATTTTGTAATTCTAATACCATATTTCTAATTTCAGCTTCATAGGTCTTGTTTAGCTTCTCAATTTCGCTTTTTGCAGCTTTAAAAGCAGGCATTGCTTCTACTAGCTCTTGGGACGCGATATGAGCAACTTTGGATTGCGCATTTACGAAACTTGACGCTCCTAAAACTAATGCACAAGCTACTAATAGGGTTCTAAACTTTTTCATTCTAATAATATTAATGTGTTATAAATTTAAAAATTAATTTCTCTAGTTATTATCGTTTTCTTCAGTCTCTCCTTCTTTATTGTCATCAGACTGAGTGTCATTCTTTAATTGTTCTTTTAAGGCTTTTATTGAGTCTTTTTTTCTTTTTTGCGCCGCTAAAAGTTTTGCTCTTCGCTCTTCAAATTCTTTTTTCTTAGCTGCTCTAATAGAATCTCTTTCTGCTTTTCTTTCGGCTAATAATCGTTCTCTTTCCGATTGTTTTTTAGCTGCTGCTTTTTCTCTGTCAGTTACTTCTTTTTCTTGTTCTACATTTCTTTTTTCAGCTCTTTCTAGTGCTTTCTTTTCTCTTTTGCTATTTACTTGTTTTCTTTTAGAAGCTCTATTGATTCTTAATAATATTTGATCACTAATATCATGCCTGTCTGCCGAAAACAACATTACTAAATCTGCAGACTTATCAAATATAAAATCATATTTTTTATTCTTAGCAACTTCTTGAACAGCAACAAAAACTTGATCTTGTACCGGCTGAACTAAGCGCTTTTTCTGGATAAATAGGTCTCCATTAGGTCCAAATCTTTTTTGTTGATATTCTAGAATCTCTTTTTCTTTGAAAAAAATATCTTCTTCTCTTTCTTCAATCAATTCTTTAGTTAGCAGAACACGTTCGTTGTTGAGGTCTTTTCTCATTTCTTCAACTTCCTTTAATTCAGCCTCGATTTCTACTTTCCATTTTTGTACTTTTTTTTCTAAATCAGCAGAAGCTTCATTGTATTCTGGTACATTTTCTAGGATATAATCCATATCAATGTATCCAATTCTAATACCTTTTTGAGCTTCAGCTGTAGTGGAAAAAGATGTCCAAAGAATAGCTGCTAATACTAAAAGAACTTTTGTTTTCATGATCCTGTGTTGTTTATAGAAATAATCGTGCCAAAATTAAAATTGTTGTCCAATGATAAAGTGAGTCTCCCATCCATTATTTCCTGTCGTTCCTGGAATTGGGTCAAAACCATACCCAAAATCAATACCCAGCAATCCAAAGGCTGGCATAAAGATACGTAAACCTGCTCCAGCAGAACGATTTAATTGAAAAGGATTGAATCCTCTGAAGCTATCATAAGAAGCTCCTCCTTCTAAAAACGCCAGCATATATATAGATGCAGATGGTTTTAGAGTAATTGGATAACGAAGTTCTAACGAATATTTATTATAAATTGTTGCCCCATCCTCAACAAAATCTGGATCATTTGCTCTACTTAAAGGAATTATAGACTGATTAGGGTATCCACGAAGAGCAACAACCTCTCTTCCATCCAGAGCAGTTGCTCCCAATCCATCTCCTCCTACGAAAAATCTTTCGAATGGAATATTTCCTCTGTTGTTATTATAGGCACCAAGAAAACCATACTCTCCTCTGGTTCGTAATACCAAAGGTTGTTTTCCTATTTTAGTTAGTGTTGTGTACCAGGTAGCATCAAATTTTATTTTGTAATATTCTAACCAATCGAAACGTTCCTGATCAATTTCTCCAATTTCTGTATTTATCTCTCCAATCCTGTCATTAGTCGGGTCTGTATTTACTAGATCTTCTTGCTCTTCTAGTAAACTAGCTCTTTCATCTGCTAAAGCACCATAATCGGTTCCGTCCCATAAAGAATACGGCAATGATAATTTTGCAACAAGATTGAATTCAGAACCGGATGTTGGGAAAATCGGGTTTACTGCGGTGTTGTTTCTGTTAATACCTATTGTATATGCCAAGTTGTTAGATGACCCATCACCAAAGGTAAACAGTCTTGTGTTATAGTTTTTAAGGTTATAATGCTGTATGCTTACTGCTTGTGATAAGGTAAAGTAGTTATCTGGCCAGTTTAATCTTTTTGCAATTCCAATAGAACCACCAGTAATTAAGAACTTACTATCTCTGTCTACATCACGTGTTCTTTGATTAAATAAAAATTGAATAGTATGCGAAAAAGAAGTTGAAAGTTGGAAAGGTCTTTTTCCTCCAAGCCATGGTTCTACAAAAGAAAGACTGTATGTTTGAAAGAACTGACTTGCTTGCGCACGAATTCTTAATGTTTGTCCATCTCCCATCGGAAGTGGGCTATACGCTTCTTTCTTAAAAATGTTTCTAATAGAGAAGTTACTAAACGCTAAACCAAGGGTTCCAACAAAACCACCTCCTCCAAAACCACCTTGGAGTTCTATTTGGCTCGCTCCTTTCTCTACTACAGGATAATTAATATCAATAGTTCCAGCTTGTGGATCAGCGTTTTTAAACTGTGGTTCTAGTTGTTCTGGATCAAAGAAACCTAATTGTCCTATTTCTCTCACCGTTCTTACCACAAGATCTTTACTATAAATCTGACCAGGTTTAGTTCTTAGTATTCTATAAACTACATGATCATTTGTTTTGTCATTTCCAGTAACTGTAATATGATCAAAACGCACTAACTTTCCTTCTCGGATTCTTATTTCAAAATCTATAGTATCATTTTTAACATCAGTTTCTACAGCATCTATATTAGAAAATAAGTATCCATTATTCTGATATAGGTTAGTCAAGTCGTTTGCATCAGGTTTGGTGTTGTCTGCGATTTGTTTTTCTAAAAGAACACCATTGTAAACATCTCCTTTCTTTATAACCAATTGTTGTGCTAATTGGCTGTCAGAATACACACTGTTTCCTAAGAAGTTGATATCCCCAAAATAGTATTTGTTTCCTTCTTCAATAGAGAGGTTGAGCGAAACACTGTTGTCATCTTCTACTATTAAAGAATCAGAGGTGATTCTAGCGTCTCTATAACCTTTTTCTTTGTATTTACTGATGATACTTTCTTTATCATCTTGATAATCACTTTTAATATACTTAGAGCGTTTCCAGAATCTCCAGAATTTCTTCTGTTTCGTATTCTTCATAGCGGCTCTTACCTTGCTGTCGGTAAACTGCTCATTACCATTGATTCTAATTTTATCAACTTTTACACGATCTCCCTTGTCAATACGCACTAACATATTTACCTTATTGGTAGGAACGGTGTCTTTTACAGGAGTAGTGTTGATAATTACCTTAGTATTAAGGAAACCATCTTTACGGTATTTGTTGGTAATAAAATTTCGTGTAGTGGTTATAAGGTTTTCTGTAACCTTTGTTCCTGGATTAAGACTGTTATCTTTGATGAGATCTTCTGCTTTACGTTTACGTACACCTTCAACTCTAGCTTGATTTAATTCTGGTACTTCCTGAATGTTTATTTCTAAAAACGCTTTTTCTCCCTCTACCTTAGTGATGTAAAAATTAATATCACTAAATAATTCAAGATCCCATAATTTTTTTATGATCTGACTAATACGATCTCCTGGTAGTGCAATTCGCTCTCCATTTTTTAATCCTGTAAAAGTAATAATGGTGTTTTCATTATAGGTAGATATCCCTGTAACTTTAATATCCCCAATAATATATTCTTTTCCAGAAGTACCAGGTAAATTTTGTGCTGAAAGTAATGCTGTATTTAACAAAAATGCAAGGAACGCAAAATATGTAATAGGTAATTTTTTTGTCATCTCTTTAACTAAGCTGCTCACTAGTTTTTCCAAATCTTCTCTCTCTTTGTTGATAATTTAAAATGGCCTCAAATAAATCTCCTTTTTTAAAATCTGGCCATAATATTTCAGTAAAATATAATTCAGCATACGCAATCTGCCATAACAAAAAATTACTAATACGTTGTTCACCACTGGTTCGTATTAATAAATCTACATCAGGCAGATTTTTAGTATACAAATGCTCATTAATGACTGCTTCATTTATAAGATGTGGCGAAAGTACATCATTTTTAACTTTATTACTGATTTCTTGAATAGTTTTTATAAGCTCTTCTCGACTACCATAGCTTAGCGCTAAGGAAAGTGTCATATGCGTGTTATCCTTAGTCTTTTCAATGACTTCGAGTAATTCTTTTCTTGCTTTTTTCGGTAATGCTTGTAGATTTCCTATAGCATTTAATCGAATGTTATTTTTTTGAAGAGTGCTAATTTCTTTTTTCAGAGAATTTACCAAAAGCTTCATTAAAGTTTCAACTTCTAGCTTAGGTCTGTTCCAATTTTCCGTAGAAAAAGCGTATAATGTAAGATATTTTATTCCAATTTCGGCAGAAGCTTCTACTGCTTCTCGTACTGCTTTTGTTCCGTTTTCGTGACCAACAGCTCTAAAGAGCCCTTTCTTTTTGGCCCATCTTCCATTTCCATCCATTATGATGGCTACATGTTCCGGAATGTTAGAGTTTAGTTGTTCTTTATCAATCATTTTTTTAAAATGCACAATAACATGGAATGCGCCCCCATGTGTAAGATAATGTTATACCAGTAAATACATACCAGTCATTATTGTTTAAATTACCAAATCCTGTTCCAAATGCACTGTCCGGATCACTTCCGTCCAGATTATCTGTAAATGTGTATCGAGCACCAATTTCTGCACCTAATACCCAATGTCTTCCTATAGTCTTCTTTATACCAACTACCATTGGTATAGCTACACTCCATCGCTCACTATACGAGCTAATTTGATTACCATTATTTGGATCTACTGCCTTGGCACTATAGTTAAATCCAGTTAAACCAGTATAAAGGTATGGTGTAAATTGCGGTTGCCCATCATATAAATACCATTCCCAGAAATTAAATTCTAATCCCAATGATAATTCCTTTACAGAATTGTTGAAGCTAAAACCTCTCTGAACTCTTCGGTCATCGCCATTTAAATCATTAGATTTAAGATTAGCGTACAAGAACGAAGCCCTAAAGGCATGTCGTTTACTTCTATTCCATTTCCCAATGGCACCTACTGCTAATGCGTTAGGAGCGATGTAGTAGGTAGATCCCACATCACCAATATAATTAGAACCACCGAGCATTAGTCCAACCTCATAGGTCTGGGAGTTCATAAATTGCCCAAAAAACAAAATTACTACAAAGGATGCTAAGTATCTCATAGATTTTCAAAAGTTTGCAAATATAACAATTAACTTTACTACACAAGAATTTGAGTGAAATAGTATGAATTAAAAAACACTTTTTAGCAGTTTTTATTGTTTAATTACGTTTATCTTCACCCCAAAGCATCTTTTTTCTCAATGTTTTTAAGAAGCTGTCTCCTTCCAAAACTACCATATTAATTTTGAAAGGTGCTTTTTTAATAACAACGGTAGTTTCGTTGGGTAAGGTGTGTACTCTTGAGTCAAGAGACACTAGATAAGAATCTTCTCTTCCAGATACTTGTAAAGTAATTTCTTTATTGTCTGGAATTACTAAGGGTCTGGCATTAAGGTTATGTGGAGCAATTGGTGTTAGTACCATGCTTTCTGCATCAGGCATCATTACAGGACCTCCACAACTTAGAGAATATCCGGTAGAACCGGTTGGTGATGAAACAATTAACCCGTCAGCCCAATATGAAGTAAGAAACTCATCATTTAAACTTGTATGTACAGTAATCATAGAAGTAGAATTTCTACGACTAACCGCAATCTCGTTCATGGCAAAATTTAATACTCCAAATTCTTTGGAAGGAGGAACTGTATCTATCGTCACTATAGTTCTTGGTGAAATGTAATATTTTTGGTCTAAGATCAAATCAATTGTATCCTTGATTTCTTCCTTTTGGATTGTCGCTAAGAAGCCTAATCTACCCGTATTGATTCCAGCAATAGGAATTCCTAAATCTCGGACATAAGTTATTGTTCTTAATATTGTGCCATCTCCTCCAATACTGAAAAAAAGATCGTAAGAGTCATCTAATTCTTCGAAAGTGCTAAAGTGAGAGTAACTCTTGTCAATATCTTCATGAAGTTCTATTAGCTCAAGAAAATTCTTTTCAATTACAACTTCGATATTATTCTTGTCCAGTGCTTCTAACAACTGCTGAATGTATGTTCCAGAATTTTCATGATAGAACTGGCCGTAAATACCTATCTTCATTATGATGTCATTTCTTTAAATTATTTCTGTATAGTAAGCTAAATATTGAGGTACTTTTCTAAATATTGAGATCGTTCCTTAAGGTTATTTAAGAAAGAATCTTCGTGATGTTTAGAAACTATGTTGTAACTATATCTTCTAAAAGTTTGTACGATATTATTGATATCACTATCATTAATTTTTAAAGTAATTTGAGTGACATCATTTTCCATATTGGAAATGAAAAGACCGAGTAGTTTTGCATTGTTAGATTCTACTATCTGAGACACTTCGCTAAATGAGTAATCCAAAACTCCTTTCTCTACTATCAATATATTCCCAGGTTCACTAAGAAAAGGAGTTTCATTAAAGAGGTTCATGATATCTCTTAGTTCAAAATATCCTTGATAATTATTTTGATCATCAAGTACAGGCATAATATTAGAATGATTTTGGGCAAAAGATTCTAATATATCTAACCAGTTGGCATCTGCTCGTACAAAAAATCCTTCTAAAGCGTATAAATAGGACTCAAGTGATTTTTCGGTATCAAAACATCTTGCATCTGCTTCTGCAATGCAACCTACATAAGTCTTGCCATTAAAAACAGGGAAATGGGTGTATGTTAATTCGTTAAATAACAATTGTGCATCTCCAACCTTTGCTGAGGTAGCAAGGGGCTGTATTTCATTTATTATGTATAAACTTGTCTTCATAATTCCCGGGGCTTTTTGTGCAAATTAATCAAAAATATGTAACCGAGGGGCTCTCAAGTTTGTATTTTTGTTATTTATTAAAAGTTATATCAAAAACTATGACAAAGTTAAGTGTAAATATCAACAAAATTGCAACTTTGCGTAATTCTCGAGGCGGAAACACTCCAAATTTATTGAAGGTGGCTTCAGATGTTCAGGATTTCGGTGGCGAAGGAATTACAATTCATCCAAGACCCGATGAACGCCATATTAGATACCAAGATGCATATGATTTGAAATCTGTGGTGCATACCGAATACAATATAGAAGGTAATCCAATTCCTAAATTTATAGAATTAGTACTTAATATAAAGCCTACACAGGTTACCTTAGTTCCGGATGCAGTAGATGCTATTACCAGTAATTCTGGTTGGGATACTTTGAAAAATAAAGAGTTTTTGCAAGAGGTGATATCGGAATTTAATAGAAATGATATTAGGACTTCGATTTTTGTAGACCCATTAGAAAAAATGATTGAAGGAGCAAAAGAAACGGGTGCGGATCGAATTGAGTTATATACAGAAGCTTTTGCCTCAGAGTATGCAAAAGGTAATCTAGAAGCAGTGAAGCCATATGCACAATGTGCCCAATTGGCAAACGAGTTAAGTATTGGGGTGAATGCAGGTCATGATCTTTCGCTGGATAATATTAAGTTTTTTAAAGAGAATATTCCTGGATTATTAGAGGTGTCCATTGGACACGCATTAATTAGTGAATCTATATACCTTGGATTGGAAAATGTAGTAAATATGTATTTACATAAATTAAAGTGATTGCAAATATGAAATTACATTCAAATATTTTTGGAGAAGGTATACCTTTTATTGTATTACATGGTTTTTTGGGGATGGGCGATAATTGGAAAACCTTAGCAAAGAAAATTTCAGAGCAGGGGTATCAAATGCATTTGATAGATCAAAGAAATCATGGGCGTAGCCCTCATAGTGATGATTTTAGCTATGAATTTATGGCTTCTGATCTATTAGAATATTGTAATGATCATCATCTTAAAGATATTATTCTTCTTGGTCACTCCATGGGTGGTAAGACAGCGATGTTATTTGCAGTAAATCATCCAGAAGTGATTCATAAACTGGTAATCGCAGACATAGGTCCTAAATATTATCCACTACACCATCAAGATATTTTAGATGGGTTGAGTTCTTTAGATTTTGATATTTTGAAAAGTCGGTCAGAAGTGGATAATGCACTAAGTGATTATGTAAAAGATCCTGGAGTGAGAATGTTTTTGATGAAAAATTTATTCTGGAAAGAAAAGGGAAAACTAGGGTTACGAATGAATTTAGAAAGTTTGGTGCAAAATTCTTCTGAAATTGGTATTGAACTTACGGATAATTTTCAATACCTTGGAGATACTCTTTTTATGAAAGGAGATAAATCTAATTACATTTTAGAGGAAGATGAACATCGGATTAAGGCGCAGTTTCCTCTTGCTCAAATTCGGGAAATTTCCAACTCTGGTCATTGGTTGCATGCAGAAAACCCTGTGGAATTTTATTCTAATTTATTAGAATTTATTAAAAATTGAATAAAAAATGTTATGTATGCATAATATTTTAATGATTTAGTTGGATAATTGTTATTTTCTGCTAAATTTGATGCTTTCTTTTTACAAAATTCTAATAAAAACAAAAACAATTTTAATTTATTATGAAAAAACTACTATTATTAGTTCTATTCGCCCTAGTGACATTTGTCACCTACGCAGGTGGATATAGAGTTAGTGTGCAAGGGCAGAGAGCTATAGCTATGGGGCACACAGGTGTTGCTGTAGTAAATAGTGCGGAGCTAGTATTCTTTAACCCAGCAGGTCTGGTGTATTTGGAAAATAAATTGAATGTAAGTGCCGGTGCTAGTGGTATTTTTACAGATGTAATTTATCAAAACGCTGATCTTGGAATTTCTTCTGAAACCGATAGTTCTGTAGGAACACCACTTAACCTATATGGTTCTTATAAAGTAAATGATTGGTTAGCAATGGGTCTTGGTGTATACACACCTTATGGTAGTGAGGTGACTTGGCCAACGGACTGGGCAGGATCACATTTGGTAAATAATATAGAGTTAGCAGCAATATACATCCAGCCTGTAGTGTCTATTAAATTGTCTGATAAATTCAGTATTGGTGGAGGGCCTATTTTTGTAACAGGTTCCGTTAATTTTAATAGAAATGCTAACAGGACATTATCGGATATTGAAGGTAATAGATCTAATATAACCGTAGATGATTCTGGAGTGAGTAACTGGGGATGGAGTGTAAGTGCAATGTTTAATCCTACTGATAATTTTAGATTAGGATTTAGTTACCGAAGCGAAATCATTTTGGAAGCAGAAGGAGGAGAAGCAACTTTTGCAAACTTCCCAAACTCTCCGTTAACTCCATCTAATGAAACAACAACTTTTGATGCTGAGTTACCGTTGCCTGCAGAATTAACAATTGGTCTTTCGTATCAGTTCCACGAGAAGTGGTTATTTGCATTTGATTACAATAGACAATTCTGGGATGTGTACGAATCTTTAGATATTCAGTTCGGTAACGGATCAACTTCTTTAAATCCACGTAATTACCAGAATTCTTCAGTATATCGTTTTGGTCTGCAATATGATGCAACTTCTAAGATCTCGCTTAGAGCTGGTTATTATATCGATGAGTCTCCAGTACAATCAGGATTTTTTGCACCAGAAACACCACGTAATGATTCTCAAGGGTTTTCTGGAGGTGTTAGTTTTGCAATCACCCCTAAGTTAGCTATAGATGCTTCTTTCTTTTACTTAAGATTCGAAGAAGTAGATGCGTCATATGATTTCTATCAAGAAAATGGTCAGAACGTTCCATTTAGTGGAACATATAAATCAAGCGCTTTCGCGCCAGGACTTGGTTTAACTTATAAATTATAATTCAAAGATGAAATAAGTCATTTCAGTAGGTTGAAACCAACCTGATTGATTTTTGGCGATTCCATCTGACAATTAAAAAAATAATAAATACAGATGAAAAACAATATAAAATATTTAGCAGTTCTGGCATTAGGATTAGTTGCTTGTGAGCCAGAGTTTGATAATCCGATTGATGAACCAGGTGTGTTTACTAGTGGTGAAGCAGATTTTTCTAATTATGTTGCATTAGGTAATTCATTAACTGCAGGATTTGCGGATAATGCATTATACATAACAGGGCAAGAGAATTCATATCCTAATATCTTAGCTGGACAGTTTGAACTAGCAGGAGGGGGAGAATTTACACAACCTCTTATGGCAGATAATACTGGAGGTGCATTGTTGGGTGGTACTCAAATTTTAGGAAATAGATTAGTCTTAGCTGTGGATGCTGAAGGAAATCCTGGTCCTGTGACTTACACAGGAGGAATGCCTACTACAGAAATATCTAATAATTTAGGAAGCTCTTTTAATAATATGGGAGTTCCTGGTGCAAAAAGTTATCATTTAGCGGCTCCAGGATATGGAAATGTTGCAGGTGTAGCTGCAGGTTTAGCGAATCCTTATTTTGCTAGATTTGCTTCTGCAGCAGATGCTACCGTGATTGGAGATGCTGTTGCTCAGAGTCCAACTTTTTTCAGTTTATGGATAGGAAATAATGATATTCTTAGTTTTGCTACTTCTGGTGGAGTAGGAGAAGACCATAACGTAACAGGTAATATAGATCCCGCTACTTATGGTAGTACAGATATTACGAATAGTAATGTTTTTGCTTCAGTGTACAATGATTTATTAGCAGCACTTACAGCTGGTGGCGCTAAGGGTGTAGTACTTAATTTACCAAGTGTTACTTCGTTGCCATTCTTTACGACGGTACCTACAAATGCAGTACCTTTAGATGCGCAAACTGCAGCATTTTTAAATTCGCAATTTGCTGCTTACAATACACAAATACTTCCAGGATTAGCAGGACTTGGTTTAATTTCTGCTGAAGAGGCTGGAAGTAGACAAATTAATTTTGTAGCTGGTCAGAATTTTGTAACTATCGTAGACGAATCATTAACAGATATCTCAGCAATAATACAAGGACCTCCTTTTAATTTAGATCCACAGACTGCTGGGTTGTTAGGGCAATTAAGACAAGCAACATCGTCAGATTTAATTCCGTTAACTTCTGCTGGTAACATAGGAGTAGATCTTGCAGGTGATGGAACGTTAATTAGTGGTGTTTCTGTGCCATTAGGAGATGCTGATGTGTTGACTGTTGCGGAGCAAGCAGCAGTAGCGAATGCTCAGGATGCGTATAATGCAGCGATAAGAGCCTTAGCGACTGCCAATGGTCTTGCATTTGTAGATGTGAAGTCTCTTTTACAACAAGCAGCTGGGAGTGGTATACCATTTGATTCAGGTGTAGTAACATCTACATTTGTAACAGGTGGAGGATTTTCTTTAGATGGAGTGCACCCATCTCCAAGAGCGCATGCCATTGTGGCAAATGCAGTAATGGAAGCAATAGAAGATACGTATGGAGCAAGCTTACCTTCCGTAAATCCTGGAGATTTCGGAACGGTTACACTTAGTAATGATGTGAACTAAGGTTTTTCCAATATATTTATTAGAAACCTGCTATTTTAAATAATAGCAGGTTTTTTTATTGTTTTGTTTTTGGTAACTTGAGGTCAATCTAATCTAATTATAATGAAGTTTTTAATTAAAATGATACTTAGCGCCATTGCTGTATTGGTACTTGCTGAGATATTACCAGGTGTAAAGGTAGATAGTTATGTAAGTGCACTCATTGTTGCAGTGCTTTTAGCAATTTTAAATGCTGTGCTAAAACCGATATTGGTAATACTTACATTGCCCGTTACCATAGTTACTTTGGGGTTGTTTTTATTAGTTATTAATGCAGCAATCATATTAATCGCAGACCATTTTGTGTCTGGTTTTGGAGTAAATGGTTGGTTGTGGGCGTTAATTTTTAGTGTTTTACTCTCTATATTTCAATCTATATTATATTCTATTTTGAAGAAAGATAAAAGTTAACTGTTTTTCAAGGAGTTAAAACTTTGTTGGGTTGTAAAAAAGTATTACTTTTGCATCCCGATTTTTAGTACAAAAAAGTAGAGATAATGAATATTTCAAAAGAGCAATTAGATGATTTAAATGCTGTAGTAACAGTAGATATTGCAAAAGAAGATTATAGCGATAAAGTAGATAGTATTCTTAAAGATTATCGTAAAAACGCCAATATACCTGGATTTAGAAAAGGTCACGTGCCAATGGGATTGGTAAAAAAGCAATATGGTAAAGCCGTTTTGGTAGATGAAGTAAATAAATTATTGCAAGAGGCTCTGAATAAATATTTGACTGAAGAAAAGTTAGATGTTCTTGGAAATCCACTTCCAAAGGAGCAAGATAATTTTGATTGGGATGCAGATAATTATTCTTTTGAATTTGAATTAGGTCTTGCTCCAAAGTTTGATGTAAAACTTAATGGTAAAAAGGCAATTACTCATTACAAGATTGTAGCAAGTGATGAAATGATTGACAACCAAATCAAAACTATTCAGAAGCAGTATGGTAAGTTAGTTGCTAAAGAAACTGCTGAAAAAGATGATTTGATCAATGGAACTTTTGTGAATGAGGAAAAAGAGATAGATAATCAAACTACAATCTCTTTAGATAAGATAAAAGGTAAAAGAAATTTAGATAAATTTATAGGTGCTAAAGTAGGAGATGTACTTACTTTAAAAACTAAAGGATTGTTTTCTGAAGATCGTGATTTACAAAGTGCTTTAAAAATTAGCGAGGAAGAAGCTAATGGTTTGGAAATAGAGGTGACTTTTACGATTTCCGAAATAAATACTCAAGAATTAGCTGATTTAGATCAGGAGTTGTTTGATAAGTTATACGGAAAAGATGCTGTAAAAACAGTTACCGAGCTTAAGGAAAGAATAAAGCAAGATGCTGACCGTCAATTTGTGCAGCAATCTGATCAGCAATTGCTTAATGACGTTACCGAGAGTGTTTTAGAAAACACTAAGTTCGACTTACCAGCTGAGTTTTTACAAAAATGGATTCAGGCTACTGGAGAGCAACCATTGACCGAAGATGAGGCAAAAGATGAGTATGAGAAAAGTGAAAAAGGATTGCGTTTTCAATTGATCGAAGGTAAAATTATTAATGATAATAACCTTCAGGTGACTTTTGAAGAGTTAAAAGAATTTGCTAAAGATTTGATCAAAGGACAAATGGCACAATTTGGACAAACATCTCCAGAAGATAAAGAGTTAGAGGACATTGCAGCAAGAATTTTATCCAACCAAGATGAAGTGAAAAGAATTTCTGAACAGTTAATGAGTCAGAAATTACTTGGATACTACAAGGAGAATGTTAAATTGAAAGAAAAAGAAGTAAGTTTTGACGATTTTGTAAAAGAAGTTTACAAATAATCAAGACAAACTAATAAGGAATTTATACTTATATTTAGGGCGTTAAACCAAGTTTTGGTTAACGCCTTTTTTTATAAAAATAAAATTTCAGAAGAAGAACATATGAATTACGGAAAAGAATTCGAAAAATACGCTACTCAGCATCATGGTATCAGTAGTAATTACTATGATAAAATCATTAGTAGTATGTATCCTGTAGGGATGACACCGAATATCATTGAAGAACGTCAGATGAATGTTGCAATTTTTGATGTATTCTCTCGTCTAATGATGGATCGCATCATCTTTTTGGGAACAGGTATTAATGATCAAGTAGCTAATATTATACAAGCACAACTTTTGTTTTTGGAGAGTGTTGATTCTTCAAAAGATATTCAGATTTATATTAATTCACCAGGTGGGAGTGTATATGCTGGTTTAGGTATCTATGATACTATGCAGTTTATTAAGCCAGATGTGGCTACTATATGTACAGGAATGGCTGCGTCTATGGGAGCGGTTTTATTATGTGCTGGAGAAAAAGGTAAGCGTTCTGGATTACCACATAGTAGAGTGATGATTCATCAGCCTCTTGGAGGAGCCCAAGGACAAGCTAGTGATATTGAAATTACAGCTAGAGAAATTCTTATATTAAAAGAGGAGTTGTATAAGATTATTGCGAAACACTCTGGGCAATCATATGATAAGGTATATGAAGATAGTGATAGAGATTATTGGATGAAAGCAGATAAGGCTCTTGAGTATGGAATGATTGATGAAATTTTGACAAGAGAATAGATTATAATTTAATAATAATAAGCAAATTGTAAATTTGCACCCCTAGTATTGTCTGTTGTTAGATTGTAACGGACAAATTTTTGAAATAGATAATTATGCCGAAAGAAGAATTAGAATGCTCGTTTTGTGGAAGAAAGAAGCCGGAGACTAATTTGCTTATAGCAGGTCTGGATGCTCATATTTGTGATCGTTGTATAGTTCAGGCTCATGGAATTGTGGTTGAAGAAGCAAGAGATGAAGAGACAGGAGAGTTAAGCTCCGAATTGATGCTTCGTAAGCCTATGGCGATTAAGAAGTTTCTTGATGAGTATGTAATAGGTCAGGAGTTTACTAAAAAAGTAATGTCTGTCGCTGTATATAATCATTACAAAAGACTACTGCAACCTAGTACCGATGATGATATTGAAATACAGAAGAGTAATATCATTATGGTTGGTCAAACCGGAACTGGAAAAACACTAATAGCTAAAACGATTGCTAAGATGCTTAATGTGCCTTTGGCTATTGTGGATGCAACAGTTCTTACTGAAGCGGGATATGTAGGGGAAGATGTAGAGAGTATTTTAACACGTTTGTTACAGGCGGCAGATTACAATTTAGAAAAGGCGCAACGAGGTATTGTGTTTATTGATGAAATCGATAAGATCGCTAGAAAGAGTGATAACCCAAGTATTACACGTGATGTTTCTGGAGAGGGAGTGCAGCAAGCTTTACTTAAGTTATTGGAAGGAACTATAGTAAATGTTCCACCAAAAGGTGGGCGTAAGCACCCAGATCAAAAATTCATCGAGGTAAATACTGAGAATATTCTTTTTATCGCTGGAGGGGCTTTTGATGGTATCGAAAGTTCAATACAGAAAAGATTGAATATGCAGGCAATGGGCTTTAGTGCTTCTAAAACAGAGGATACTATTGAAAAAGATAATTTGTTGCAGTATATTATACCAAAAGATCTAAAGGATTTTGGTTTAATTCCGGAAATAATAGGTCGTCTTCCTGTATTATCGCATATGAATCCACTGGATAATCATACCTTAAGAGCTATTTTAACAGAGCCTAAAAATGCTATTATCAAACAATATAAAAAGTTGTTTGAAATGGATAATATCGAGTTTACGATAACACCAGGAGCATTAGACTATATAGTAGAAAGAGCGGTAGAGTATAAACTAGGAGCTAGAGGATTGAGATCTTTATGTGAAGCAATTTTAACAGATGCTATGTACGAATTGCCAGAAAGTGAAGAAAAAGAATTAAGAGTTACTAAGGACTATGCCGAGAAGAAATTGAATAAGTCTACAATAAATAAACTAAAAGCAGTTTCTTAAAAGGAACGAAATATAAATAATGTAAAAAGCTCATTAGTAATATACTAATGAGCTTTTTATTTTTAGAGCTAATGCTAAAAAAGTAGTGATTTGTAAAAATAGTTTTACTCTTCCTTTTCAGAATATAAAACTTCATCTCTTTTCTTAGAAATTATTTCTTCTGTGTTTTTGATTACCAAATCTGAACTATTTTTAAGATCTATATTAAATCCATTTTTAGATATTAAAACTTCATAAAAAGCAGTTTTAGAAGTTTCACCATAACAAACTTTCTTGTTGTCGGTAAGGATATCATTTGCAGAAATATCTAATGTTTTAAGTTTAGTTGTAGAAACTTCTAATGTTGAATTGTTGTTGGTGGTAGTGTTAATAGTTTTGTCATTTTCTTGTGCAGAAATTGAAACAAAACAAGAAATAAAAACAATGCTTAGTATAAACTTTTTCATATTTTGGGACATTTGAAGTTGTAACTATCTGGTAACAAATTTAATATGAAAATTTCCTCAGAAAAAGAGAATTTAAAAGTTTTAGATAAATCGTTTTTTTTAATCGATGAAGTACTCATTTTCGACGAAAAAACAAAAACTATTACGTAAGTATTTTACGTTAAAACCGTATTTTTTTATTAATTTTTAATAAAACTGGTAGAAAAAATCCAAATAATACCTAAAACAATTATAGTGTAAACGAGTTAATTTTATTTAAGACCAGTAACTCGTCCATATACTTTCTGGAGTTAGAAAGACGAGGTATTTTGTGTTGTCCGCCTAATTTGTCATTCTTTTTGAGCCAGTCATAGAATAGATGAGGTCTTGCTTTATTGATTTTTAAAATATTTAAGGTAGTGTCGTTATATCGCTTAGCTTCATAATCACTATTAATGTTCTGGAGATTTTGGTCTAATAAGTTTGCGAATAGTTCTAGGTCATCAGGTAATTTGTTGAATTCTATCATCCATTCATGAGCACCCTTTTCCCTTCCTTGCATAAAA
Organism: uncultured Aquimarina sp.; assembly: GCF_947492115.1. Lineage (NCBI taxonomy): Bacteria > Pseudomonadati > Bacteroidota > Flavobacteriia > Flavobacteriales > Flavobacteriaceae > Aquimarina > uncultured Aquimarina sp. Next base: position 360,404 of record NZ_CANLMM010000002.1, on the reverse strand, counting down.
ATAGGGGCAACTGTATAATCTACTATTTCGCTATTAGTTTCTTTTGTAGTTTTTCTTAATGCTTCTTCTGCATTTTCAATAATTAGTTCTTCCCCAAACACATTGATATGGTGTTTGGTTCTTCCAGAAACCTTTATTCTATAGGGGTTGGTAGATGTAAATCTAACCGTATCACCAATTTTGTATCTCCACAGACCAGCATTGGTAGTGATAATAACAGCATAATTTACTCCTATTTCTACTTCGCTTAATGGAATAACTTTTTCATCATTTGTTCCATAAGTGTTCATAGGAATGAATTCATAAAAAATCCCATAGTCTAACATCAGTAATAACTCAGAAGATTCGTTTCGATCTTGAATGGCGAAAAAACCTTCAGAAGCATTGTAAATTTCATAATATCTAAAGGAGTCACCAGGAAATATTTTTTGATATTGATCTTTATAGGGTTCGAAGCTAACACCGCCATGAAAATATACTTCTATATTATTCCAAATCTGGTAGATATGATCATTTCCGGTAGTTTCTAAAACTTGATTTAATAGTACTAGCATCCATGAAGGTACACCGGCAAGACTCGTTACATTTTCTTGTATAGTTTCGTTAACAATGGCAATCATTTTAGTTTCCCAATCACTCATTAAAGAAACTTCATTGCTCGGTGTAGAGCTATATTCTGCCCAAAATGGCATATTATCAATTATAATGGCTGATAAATCACCAAATGAAGTACCATTTTCTTTATATAATTCTTTGCTTCCACCTAAACGAAGACTTTTTCCTGTAAATAATTTTGAGTTTTCGTTATTGTTCAGATACATGCAAAGTAGATCCTTTCCAGCTGCATAATGACAATCTTCTAATGATTCTTGGCTTACAGGGATAAACTTGCTTTTTGCATTTGTAGTTCCGCTGGATTTTGCAAACCACTTTATGGGAGTAGGCCAGAATATATTGTGTTGCCCCAATCGGCTTCGCTCGATCATTTCTTCATAATCTTCATAAGATCTTATAGGAATTCGCTCTTTGAAAGTTTCGTAATTATGTATAGAAGAAAAATCGTACTGTTTACCAAACTCAGTATTTCTAGCGGTTTCCAATAAAACATGAAGTAGTTCTAGTTGTACCTCGTTTGGGTATTTCAGAAAAAGCTCCATCTGGTGAAAACGCTTTTTAAGAAACCAGCTAGCGATAGAATTGACTATAGGGATTGGCATTTTTTGACGTATCTTTGAGCTTTAATTATTATAAATATGATTGTGTAATTATTATTCGTAGGAAACTAAAATAATAAAAATAATTACATTTTTTTTACTGATTTAACTTTATAACTAAACTTTTCATGCAATATCAAGGAGTTTTGACAAAGATGCAAACCGAGATTGGCGATCCAATACAGTATTATTTAGTGTTTGATTCTGATTTTATTCATGTGAATCAGTTGTTAGGTAAAACATTAAAAATAAGTTTTGTTGGATATCAGTGTTTAGCATGTGGTAAAAACAAAAAAATATACAGACAAGGATATTGTTATGATGATTTTTACAATCAGCCACAGGTAGGTGATTGGGTAATGCGTCCAGAATTGAGCAAAGCGCACCTGGGAGTTGAGGATAGAGATCTCGAATTTGAAAAGAAAGTTCAGTTGCAGCCGCATATTGTGTATTTGGCTAATTCTAGTAATGTAAAAGTAGGAGTTACCAGAAAATCGCAAGTACCAACCAGATGGATTGATCAAGGTGCACATGAAGCTATAGAAATTGTAGAAGTACCAAATAGGTATCTAGCAGGTATTACAGAGGTTGCGCTAAAAGAGCATGTAGCTGATAAAACCAATTGGAGAAAAATGCTCAAAAATGAGATTGATGATGAGAATTTGGTAACCTATAGAGATCAATTAAGAGCATATATTCCTGATGAGGTAAAAGATTATTTTATTGAAAATAATACGGAAACTGAACTAAGCTTTCCTGTATTAGAATATCCAACGAAATTAAAGAGCTTAAATCTAGAAAAAACACCAGAATACACTGGTGTTCTTAAAGGTATCAAAGGTCAGTATTTAATCTTTGAAGATAGTACGGTTTTTAATGTTAGAAACAATGAAGGTTATGTGGTTCAATTAACAATGCTTAATTAGTAAATTCTTTTGCTAATAATTCTTCTCCATATACTTCACATTGTATAATTGTTTCTTTTATATGATCTAAAGTAGTTCTAGGGTTTATAAGACACATTCTTAATACTACTTGACCTACCAAAACAGTGGTCACTAATAATGCTTCTCTGGAATGCATTATTCTTTCAGAAATTTTTTGATTGATTAGATCAATTTCTTTTTCTGATAAGTCTCTGTCTATAGGGTTGAATCTAAAATTGATAACGGCCAACGTTGCAGGAGAAACAACTTCCCAGGTAGAACTTTTTCTTAATATAGTTTCTGTTTGTTCGGCAAGTTCTATGTTATATTGAATCGCTTTTTTAAAAGCGTTTAGACCAAAAGTCTTAAGGGACATATAGAATTTTAAGGCTCTAAAACGTCTGGTTAGCTGAATTCCATGATCATAGAAGTTAATTTCTGATTGATTTCCTTCTACATCTCTTAGGTATTCCGGTTGTTCTCTAAAAGTTCCGCTTAACCAATAATGATTTTTAACAAGTAAACAACCCATTTCATACGGCTGGAAAAACCATTTGTGAGGGTCAACCGTCAACGAGTCTGCTTTTTCAATGCCTTTGAGTAATTTTTTACCATTATTTGCAAGAATTGCAGCGCCACCATAAGCGCCATCAATATGAAACCACAGTTTCTCCTCTTTACAGATTTTTGCAATTTCGTTTAATGGATCTACAGTACCTGTATTGGTGGTTCCTGCCGAGGCTATAATACAAAAAGGATCTAGTCCCTGAAGACGATCTTTTGCAATGGCGTTTTTTAATTTATTAAGTGATATTTTAAATTCTAAGTCAGTGGGGATAATTCTAATTTGACTTTTCTTAAAACCAATTACTTTAATCGCTTTAATGTTAGAAGAGTGGGCTTGGTCAGATAAATAAATAACTGCCTTGGAGAAATCATCTCCGCATTTAATTCTTCTTGCAGTAACTAATGCAGTTAAATTAGCCATAGATCCTCCGCTGGTAAAGATGCCTCCACCTCTTTTCTTTCCAAAACCAAAAATTTCTAATAACCAGTTCATTGTTAATATTTCTAGCTCTGCTGCACCTGGAGAAGCGGCCCATCCTCCGGAAAAAATATTAAAACCTGTAGCTATCGTATCTGCCATAGCACTGATATAATTGCTAGGCCCTGGAACAAATGAGAAGGATTTAGGATGTGTTACAATGGTGCTTTGAGGAATTACTTGATCCATTACAAAATTCAATACATCATGTGCATTGGTCGGGCTGCTAGGAATGTCTTCTGTAAGTAGTTCATCCATTTCTTCTCTGGAAGCAATGGCAACTGGTTTTTTGGAATCTTGAGTTTCAAAATGTGAAACAATATGGTCTATAATAGCATAACCATACTTTTTCATGTCTTCTTTAGATAACTGTAACTTTGCGTTCAGATCCTGTTCGTTCATAAGTGTCTTTTATAGAAATCTGATGCAAATGTAGAGGGTTTTTAATGATTTGTATTAGTAAAATTCGGTAGAAAAAGAGTAATTACTATAGGATATTAGATGATGAGCAGTTTTATTCCTTGAACAAGCGAAATACAGATTAATGCAATACCGATAATACGAAATAATTTAGTTTTTGAATCTCCTGGTTTATTTGCCATTCTATTCCCCCATTTACTATACAAATAGAGAGTGCTGATTTTTCCCATGTATATACCTATAAAGAATAAAGATAAAGCTGCCAAAGATGTTTGAAGAGAAAGTTCAAAGAAATGTTTGTTGATTAAAGAAATAGCGACAATCCAATAGAGTACAACGGGAGGGTTTAAGAAAGCTAACGAAAATCCCGTAAGAAATTTAGATGTGCCAAATTGTATTCTTTTTGATTTTCTTTGATGATTTGAGCTTTTCTTGTGCAACAAAAAGTAAACGCCTACAATTGAAAATGCTATGATGGTTATTATCTGTATCCACTGATTGTTTTCGAAAAAACCAGTAAGTTCCATGCTGCAATGCAATGCAAAAAACGCCAATAAAACTTCACCTATTCCTGCAGCTAAAGCTATTCGAAAAGCTTTTTGAGTATCTTCCTTGATGGTAGTATTGATAACAGCAATATTAACTGCTCCAAGTGGTAATGCTCCAATGGTGGAAATTAAAATTCCGAGAACGAGATAAAATGTGATCATATCCCATTAGTAGAGATTTTTAAAATTCCCTTACAGAGTTGTCTGTTAATTTGTGTAAGAAAAAGAGTGCTAATTTTTGGTAAAAAAGATTCGAAAAATTTAAAAGCTTCTCGTAACCCCTATTCTCATCTTTTTAATGATGTCTTCAAAGTAAAGAATAGTTAAAATGATCTTTTCGGTATCTGCGTAGGGAACTAGTTCTTCTATAGATGTTTGGAAAACGTTGACAGCTTCTTCTGCGGTTTCTGTACTTTTTTTAAGTGATTTTATATGACCAGAATCTTCTTTGATCCCTAAATCCGCTAATCTAACATCCGGTTCGTTCGTTAACGATAAAAAAGGAAGAACGGTTACGATTTCTTTTATTCTATCTTGATACAGCTTAATAAGCTCTCCTTTTTTTAGATTTTCAAGATCGCTTATGGTGTGAAATTTAGTGATTTGATGTTTTTTCTGAAAAAAAATGGCTTCATCTTTTTTCTGGCCATGTGTGTTTTGGATGAATAGAAAAAAGATGAAACCTATTAAAATATTTGATTTAAGCATAATGTAAATGATCGTATTTATTCAAGTATCAGATTTGGGGCGCTGATTAGGGTACAAAAAAGGTATAAATGGTATGTGATTTATTGCATTACCATATAATTGTTCATAGCTTTTTTTAATTGGAATTTTGGTGCGGTTTTACTATTTGGATCTTCAAATAACTTGTCAACGCTTACGAAGTCTTTAGTAAATCTATTGTATTTCAAAATATTTAATACACCAGTATTTGGTTTATAGCTTACTTCTACACCTTCTCCGTGGATATTAAAGAAGCTATTGTCCATTTTGAAAGCTCTTTCTAATACAGCTAAGGAAGTATAAGATTCATCAAACTTTACTACGTTTGAAAATCCTGATATTTTAGAGTTGTGTAAATATACTAATGCTGAATTTGTTGCTGATATTGCAGAAGCTGTATGGATATAGTTCGAATTATCAGAAAGATTCACAAATGTCGAATTAGTAATAGCTACATCAGATACCGCATTTGGCTTAAGAAAGCCTTGATCTTTGTTATAACCATCAATTTCTATTGCATAAGATCCTTTAGGACTATTTATATATGGATGTCTAATTGCCATTAGATGATCTAAATCTCCCTTAAAACCTTCAGAAATTTGGAAGTCATCATCTTCTGCTTTGTAAGAAAGTACATTGGTGATATTATTTTGCCCTCCAGCAAAACTGAAAGAATCCTGACCAGAGTAGCTTACCATGATGTGATCAACTATAGAGGCTTGCCCTATGCCATAAAGAGATAAGCCATTATTATTTTCTGACCCCGTTGATTTGTTTCCTGGGAATTCTATTCTAACATATTTTAAAACTGTAGTTTGCTCTTCATGTTTATTTCCACCATATACGGCATATTGTGGGTTGATTTTACCTTGGATTACTGAATTTCCGGAAACAGAATTAACTTTACCAGATCCAGCAATAATAATACCACCCCAGTCTCCACTAGCTCTAGACTTGGAAGCTTTATTGGATGTAAATACAATTGGGTAAGCCTCAGAGCCTACTGCTATAAGTTTTGATCCCTTCGTAATAATAAGTTTACCAGGATTTTCGTGATCTCCTCTTATGACTGTTCCTTCTTGTATACTCAAAATAGCGTTCGCAGTAACATAGACATCACCCGATAATAGGTATACAGAACTATTACTTAAGTGTGTGTCTTCTGTAATAATATTAGGTAATATTTCGTCTGCTTCTGGGTATTCTGTAGAATTTGGTGTAAAGTTAGCCCAACCTTTAATCCATTTACCATCATTGGTATTAAAATCTTGAGCTGTGGTATTAAAAAATAAGAAAGAACATAAAATAGATGTAATTAAAGCGCATCTTAGTTTCATAAAAGTTTTATTTTGGGGTTATCGATTTAGAAGAAAATTCTTTCTTCTTTATTAGCGATACTAAATTAAAACACTTTTTGAAAAGTTGGTTACGTGTTTACCGTAATATTTGTACGTTCATCGTTATTTTTATGTATTTTATGAAAATATTAGGAGTAATTTTCTTACTTTTTTGAATAAAAATAGTTGATAATCAGGTTTTTATGATTTGTTTGTTTTTTTGGGATAAAAATTTGAAGAAATAAGTTTTTTGAAAAATTATTTTTTGTATTAATTTTTATTTTTTCAAATAAACAATTGATTATCATTAATTTAACAGTGTTTATGAAATTTGTATAAAAATTGATTTTTTTGGGGAATTTTGAAATGATTTATGGTTTGTAGGACAATAAAAAATCTTACACAAATATTATTTGTCGATTATTTTGTGGTTTTTGTCGATGTTTCTTACGGTTAAATATTTCCGTCTTTTCCTAATCGCATTTTTTTGATCATTTCTTCAAAGTATAAAATTGACCAAATGATTTTGTCTGTATCTGAATAAGGAACTAATTCTTTGATGGTGTTAGTAGTATATTCAAATGCTCTATCAGCTATTTCGTTATTTTTCTCTACGACTTTTAAATTATCAGAATCTTCTTTTATTCCTATGTCGCTTAAACTTGTTCCTGGTCTGTTAGATAATGATAAGTAGGGTAGTACTACAAATATTTCTCTGGTACGTTCTAAATATAATTCTATTAATTCTCCTTTATTTAGGTCTTGTAACTCATCGATTGTATGGAATCTAGTAATTAGCTTACTGTTATCGAATAAAACTCCTTTTCTTTTTACTTGGGCGTTTAGAGAGCTTATTAATACTAGAAATACTGTTATTGTTAGGATTGCTTTTTTCATTTTTGTTAGTTTTAAATGTCTTTAGTGTTATTGAACTACCATATAATTGTTTAATGAGTTTTTTAGTGAAAAATCAGGGTTTGTTTTGTCTAAGGGAGCACTAAAAATCTCTTCTGGCTGCTTAAATGATTTGGTAAATCTGTTGTATTTCAATAGGTTAAAAGTGCTATTTTTAATATCGTTATGTGTGATTACGCCCTCTTTGTGTACATTAAAAAAACTGTTATCTAATTTGAAAGCAGTTTCTATCATGCCAAGCGTAGAAAATGTTTTATCTAATTGTACAACGTCTGAAAAACCTGAGATGCTTGAATTGTTTATGTATAATTCGCCAAGATTGTTTATAGATATTGCTGCTCTGGTGTGTGTGTAATTGCTTTCATCTACAAGACTAATTAGAGTTGCTCCTGTTATGTCTATGCTAGACAATATTTTAGTATTATCAAAACCTATTTTTTTATTGTACCCATCTACCTCTATTGCATAAGAGCCATTATTACTAGTTATGTACGGATGTTTAACAGCGACTATATTAATAAGTTCTCCTCGATATCCTTGGGTAAAGTCAAAATCGTCATCATTCGCTTTGTAAGAGATTAGGTTTTTGGAAGTTGAAGATCCACCATGCCATTCGAAAGAGTCATCTGCAGAATAACTAACCATTATATTTTCAACTACAGATGAGTTGCCTAAGGCATATAATGATAACCCATTGGTGGATTTGCCAGCATATTCTATTCTTATGTAACGTAAAACGGTTGTTTCTTCATCAATATTATTTCCTCCAAAAATGGTGTATAAAGGATTGAATTTCCCTTTTATGATTCCTTCTCCTTCAATTGTATTTGCTTTTCCAGAGCCGATGATTGTAATTCCGCCCCAATCTCCACTTTTTCTGGAGTTGCTCGATTTGTTAGAAGTAAATACTATAGGAGCTGATTTTGTGCCATCTGCTATTAGTTTAGATCCTCTAGTAATAATGAGGTTAGTAGTTTGATCTGTATCTGCTTTAATTAAAGTTCCTTCTTGAATTGTTAAAGTAGCATCATTGGTTACATAAACATTTCCGGAAATAAAATAAATAATATCACTTCTTAGATAAGTGTCTCTATCTATAATATTAGGTAGTTGTTCTTCGTAATCAGCATAATTAGTTTTATTAGGAGAAAAATTAGTCCAATCTTTCATCCATTTTACATTATTTGTATTGAAATTATTTTGAGTAAATCCGGAAACCGAAATTGCAATAAATAAAAATAAACTTAGTAAATCTCTTGTTTTCATAACGCTATCTTTTAAGTTCTACTTTCATTAAACCGTTAGTGATGATTTGTTTTTTATAAATCGTGCTTTATAAATTTGTGATATCGTTTAGTTCGGATTTATAAGAGAAAGATTACAAGAAAAATGATTTATTAACACTTTTTAGGATATTTTCTAACGTAAGAAAATCAATTTTTGTTGTTGTTTTTCAGAAGGTTATGGTTTTGGGATACCTTGTTTAAAGGGAGGTAATATGATTGTGATAATTTAGAACTGGTATGAAATATTTTAAGTTTTAGCTTTTAGAAGTAAGGTTAGTGTTTGTTAGAAAATGTATAGTATAAATCAAAAAAAGCAGCCTTTTTAGGCTGCTTTTATAAATAATCCTTGTTTTTTTAAAAATTCCCATTGACTCCAATTCGAATTTTTTTAATCATTTCTTCGTAATAAAGTATAGACCATATTATTTTTTCAGTATCGGCGTACGGAATAAATTCTGTAATAAGATTACTGGTACTTTCAAAAGCTTCCGTTGTAGTTTCATGATGCTTTTTTAAAAGCTTAAGATTATCAGAGTTTTCTTTGATTCCAATATCAGATAAACTTACGTTTGCTTCGTTGGATAATGCGATATAAGGCAATACAGTTATAACTTCGTTAACTCTTTCTATATAAAGCTTTACGAGTTCTCCCTTTTTCAGTCCTTCTAACTGATCAATAGTATGAAACTTTTTTATGAGTGTTCTTTGGTCAAATAAAATATTGCTTTTGGTTTGAGCAAAACTTACGGCAGTTATAAATAAGGTGAAAAATAGGATGGTAATCGATTTCATTATAAGAGTATTAGTTTAATTATGGTAAATTTAAAAATTTACTGCATAACTGTATAACTATCACGGGATTGTTTTAAAGTAAATTTAGGATTTTTTTTGTCCAAAGGATTTTCGAAAAGGTCCGCTGCACTTTTAAACTGAGTCGTGAACATATTATATTTTAATAGTTTTTGAACATCTGTTGTTCCTGCTAGACGTGAAACAACATTCTGATCATGAACATTAAAGATGCTATTTTCTAAAGAGAAAGATTGTTGCAGGTTGCTATAAGATGTATAAGAATTATCAAATTTTACAACATTAGCAAAACCCGATATTCTCGAGTCTGAAAAATTTAGTTGCGCTAAATTTTTAGAAGAAATAGCGGCCGATGTATGCTGGTAATTACTATTGTCTGATAGGTTAATGAGTGTTGCTTCTTTTATTCGTACTGTGGATAACTGTTTAGCAGTTAGCCCAGATTTTTTGTCATATCCGTCAATTTCAATTGCGTAAGAACCGCTTATATCCGAAATATATGGATGTCTTATGGCAACAATGTTATACAATTCACCTCTGTATCCCAAAGTAAAATCATAATCGTCATCTTTAGCTTTATAAGAAACTAAATTATTTATATCTAGTGTTCCTCCAAAGAATTCAAATGAATCGTCAGCAGAATGACTGATCATAATGTTATTTAAAATTGATTTTTTTCCTACAGCGTATAACGAAAGACCATTTAGTTCTTTAGATTGGTTGATTTTTTTTCCTGCGTATTCAATTCTAATATAGGTCATGATCGCAGTCATTTCATCATCATCATTACCGCCATATAATGAGTATTGCGGTAAAAAGTTTCCTTCTATTACTCCTGATGGCGCTGGAGAGTTTATAGTAGCTGAACCAGCGATTACAATTCCGCCCCAATCACCACTTTTTCTAGCTTTAGGCGATTTGTCGGAAGTGAAAACGATTGGCTGTCCTTTTAAACCTCTAGCGATTAACCTGGATCCACTAGTGATTACCAAACTTGTTGGAGTTTCTGTGTCACATCGTAAAATGGTTCCTTCCTCTATGGTTAATGTGGCGCCATTGATTACATAAACATTTCCAGAAAGAAGATACGTGAATTCATTAGACAGATAAGTGTCTTCATCAATAATATTAGGAACATCACGATCGGCTTCAGGATATGCTTCGTGATTAGGGTCAAAATTTGTCCATCCTTTCATCCAGCTCATCGAACTATCATTCATCGCGTTTTGAGAATATGATAATGATGAAATAAATAAAAGAAATACAATGGGGAAAATTGCTAGTTTCATAATTTATACGTGGGGATTATTTTTAATGTAAAATTATAACTATAAGCATAAGTTAGTCAAAATGTAACTTTACTAAATAGTTAATCTAAGTGTTAAAAAATTATTGTTTAGTTTACAATGAATTGACTAAAAAAATAAACTGTAACAGTGACGGGTGTTATTTGTGAAGTTCTAATAAGACGTTTTTTTAAAAGGTTTATAAATGAGTTATCCCAACTATAACCTTTACCTTTTTTTTGTATATCCCAGTACTAAAGTACTAAGAAATAAACGTAAAAAAAATTAATTATTGTATAAGCTACCATCTGCAATTAATTTTTAAACAAAACGAAATACAGTAATGTCTTGATTAAGAAAATAATAAAAAACCTTAACAACTATTAATTATTATAGATCTAGTTTTTAGTGCCTGTTGTGTCTTTTTTCTTTTTTTTGCCTAAAAAACCTCCTAAAATATCTTTTGCAGCATCTTTTAATTTGTCTTCAGGTTTATCTGATGTAGTAGAGGTGGTAGAATCTTTTTTCTTAGAACCACCGAGCAAATCTGTAAGTACTTTAGAGCCTTCTCCTATAATTTTGTCTTTAGCTTTGTCTTTTTGTTTGTCTATAATCTGTTGGGTAAGTTGTTTTACTGCTTGACCTGTATTAAGACTGATTTTTGGATTAGAAAAGTTTCCTGATATTCCAACCGGAAGTGCTACCTTCATTTCATTGGTTTCTTGAGCGCTTAATTGTGAGATCAGTCCACCAACTTCATTACCAAGGTATTTTGCAGGTACATCTAAAGATACATTGTAATCCATATTCATGTCAAAACTATGACTTCCTCCAGCTGTAATTTTAATGCCTTCGATATCAAAATCGAAAGGTTTTACGTTTATTTTACCGTCGTCAAAGTTTAAAGATGTCTTGATATCCTTTAGATTTAGTTTGTTGAGGTCTAAAAAGTTTAATTGGTTATCTAAATTAGATAATAACGGTGTTTGCGAAGTATTTACTTTCGCATTTAGAATTTCTGCTAACGCATTTCCTTTTAACGAATTCAATACTGGTGTAAGATCGTCATTAAGATTTCCATTAAGTTTTATTTGGGTGGTTAATGCTCCGGTGAGAGCTTTGGCAATAGGAGCTAATCCTTGCAATAGTTCTAAGCTTGCAAAAGATTTAGCGATATTGATTTTACTTAAATCCAGGTTCATTCCAAAATTCGGAGTATCTGTTTTAGTAGATACTTGTCCATTAAATGCAAGACCTCCATCAAAGAGATTGGATGTTACATTCTGTAAATAGGCTGTCTCGTCATTTATTTTTACACTTCCTTTGGTGTTTTTTAATTCAAGATTGTCATATAGTACCTTCTTCGCGTCAAAATTTAAAGTTGCATCTATAAAGGATGGTATTTTCAGGGCGTCATTAGTGGAATTTTCAGTGGTCTCTTGTTCTGTTGTTTCTGATTCCGCAACCATAAAATCATTTACTGCGAATATCTCCGAACTAACATCGAAATTTCCCTTCAGGTCTTGCTTTGAAAATAAAAACCCCATTAAATTTTGTATCGTACCTGCTGCAGCTAGGTCAGATTTGCCAGTAGTAACATTCATTTTTTCTAAGGTAATTTTTCCTGGTTGAAAGTTGACATTGGCGTTTTCTATTTTTATTTCACTAGATAATTCAGCTGAAGCATAGGTGAATTTGTCTAAACTTATAGTTCCAGAACTTTTAACATTTTGATATTGCTCCTTTTCTAAAGACTCCATATCAAAATTGGTATTTACATTTGCCTTCAATATTCCGTTTAGTTGTTGTTCTAGCTCCATTGGATACGCCTTGTCTAGGTTAGCAAGGTTTAGCGTTCCTTTTACAGCCATATCCACAATCATATTGGAAGTTATTTTTTTTAGACTACCATTAGCAGCAAAAGTATCTTGGTCAATTCTGAAAGTAAGATTGTTTATATTAACATACATGTCGTCGGCTAAACCAGTGTCATTTTTTATTTGAGTATCAATAGTGATATTTTGAACACTTTTTGGAAGATCTGGATATTTGAAAGATGCATTGTTGGAAGCAATTTTAATATCCATTTTAGGGATGTAAGTATCATCGGATTTTCCTTTGATCATTCCATTGATTGAAAACTCTCCTGTCGTTTGTACGCCATCTAAGTTCTTTGCATATGCTTCAGGAATAACAGCAAGAAAGTTTTTAAAATCTGATGTAGGAGTGCTGAAACTAATATCAACATCTGTATACTTTTCAAAAAGTTGCACAAACCCTTTGAACTCAAGAGGTAGCTGATTTACCAAAGCCTTATTCTCTTTAAATGCATATCGCTGGTTTTCCAGATCCAGTTCCAGTGCTGCTTCTAATTGTAAGGCGTTTTTGTTTAAATAATTCGTGTCATCTAAGCTAAAAGATACTTTGGAACTTGATTTAGTGTCTAAGATAATCTTATCTCCTGACAGAGATCCATCACCGCTATGATTAACATTCGTCATGCGTAAGGCAATTTTACTTACATCATTTTGATACAAAAGCTTACTATTGTTAATCTCATAATGATCTAGTTCAAATGTAAATGAACTACTTTCTTCTTCTTGCACGGATTCTTCTTTTCCTGAAGATTTTACAATATCGAAGTTCGAATTTTCTAAAGAATCTGTTTTAACGGCAATATTAGCCTCGTTTATAATAAATTTTTGTACACTTATTGGATCCGATGCTCCTTTGAATAATTCTTTGATCGACATATCCAAAGATATTTTTTTAGCATACGCAAGCGTATCTCCTTCAAAAGGGGCGAAGTTGATGATAGAAAGTTCTTCAATAATGACAGAAGCTTTAGGGAAACTTCTGATTAAGCTAATGTCAACATCTGCAAAATCAACTTTGGCATTAACATGTTCATTGGCTAAATAGCGGATCTTATCTTTGATGGTACCTCCGAATAATAAAGGAATTGATATGAGTGCTATTACTAGGACCAGTATAATAATGCCGAATATTTTAAGGACCTTTTTTACCATTATTCTTGCTTTTTATGTAAAGTAACGATTTAACCGTGTATTATGTTGCGGCTCTTGAGTTAACTATTTGTTAGATTTTAATATTCCAAATTTAATTCCTCACCTGGTTTCAACTGAAATCTTTTTCGAAGACCAAATACGGTTAGGTATAAAAACGGAGTGTCTATAGTAGCTACGATGACCTTAAATAAGAAGCCACTCATAACAAAAGGGATAAAATTATCCCAAGAAAATATTTCATTAAGGCACAGCAAAGAGATAATCGTAACACTATCTATAAGTTGAGAAAGAAAAGTGGAAAAATTATTTCTTATCCAAAGATGTTTTCCTTTGGTCATTCGCTTCCAGAAATGAAAAATCCTTATGTCTATGTATTGAGCAAATAGATATGCGGTCATAGATGCAAATACAGAGATCAAACTTTTGCCAAAAACTAAATTAAAAGTATCGTTATCTACCTGAATATTTGGGTCGGTTCCAGGATCAATGTAAGCATCTACAGAGGCAGCGCCATAAATTATCAAAAGAGAAAAAACGGATGCAAAAATTCCAGCTGTAACCATGAGATTGGCTTTTTTCTTCCCATAGATCTCACTCACAATATCCGTGATAAGAAAGGTTAATGGATATGGTATAAGACCAACACTTATAGTGAAGGTGTAGATTCCGAAAAAATCCCATTGAAAAAATTTCTGAAAGATGAGATTACAAACAACTAATGAGGATATAAATAACGCTCCAAGAATAAGGTAAATTCGGTAGGCTGTTGCTTTGTCTTTTGGATTTAAAGAAGTTGAATTCAAAATAAAAAATAGTTCATAATACTTCGCACAAAAATAAGGTGAAGTGGTTTTGTTTTCCTTAATTTGCTCTTAAAAATACGGAGTTCCGATTAGATTATAAAAAACCCAGCTTGAAAACACAGCATCGCATACATATTTCTTTAGGAAGTAATATAGGTAATAAGTTAGATCACCTTCAGAAAGCAGTGAATGCTATTTATCATGAATTAGGAGATGTAATTAAAATATCCAGTGTATATCAAACACCAGCATGGGGTTTTAGCAGTGATGACTTTTATAATGCTTGTATTCTCCTAAAAACCTTTTATAGTACTACGCAGGTTTTAGAGAAGCTTCTCGAAATAGAGACTTCATTGGGTAGAAATAGAAGTGATTCGGAAGGGTATGAGGCAAGGATTATTGATTTGGATATTATTTTTTCTTCAGAAGGAACAAGTGATACGCGAAGATTACGAGTTCCACATCCTTCTATGCAAGATCGTAAGTTTGTTTTAAAACCGCTCGAAGAGATTGCAAAAGAAGAAATCCATCCTGTTATGAACCTAACAGTAGGTGAGTTGTTGGAGAACACTCCCGATGAATCTGCTGTCGTATTAGTAGAAGGCCAAATTGTAAATCCAAAAGAAAAGTATTTACTGTCTAATGTTCAGTATCTCACTATTGAAGGGAATATTGGCGCTGGAAAAACAAGTCTAGCTCATTTAATTTCCGAAGAGTTTAATGCAAAATTAGTTTTAGAACGTTTTGCTGATAATCCATTTTTGCCAAAATTCTATGAGGATATGGAGCGTTATGCTTTTCCTTTGGAAATGTCTTTTTTAGCTGATAGATATCAACGTCTTCAGGATGATATTGGTCAATTAGATTTGTTTAAGGATTTTGTTGTGAGTGACTATGATGTGTTTAAGTCTTTGATTTTTGCTCAGGTTACATTACAGGAAGATGAGTATAAACTGTACAAAAAGGTTTTTGATATCATGTACAGAGATTTGCCAAAACCGGGACTGTATGTTTATTTGTATCAAAATACTGAACGTCTTTTAGAAAACATTAAAAAAAGAGGAAGGGATTATGAACAAAAAATTCCAGCAGAGTACTTAAATAAGATCAATAAGGGATATTTGCGATTTATTAAAGCTCAGCCAGATTTAAATGTTAGGATCATAGATATTTCTGAAAAAGATTTTATCAAAAACCGATCAGATTATATTTGGGTTTTGGAATCTATTTTGCAGCATTAACTTTTTTGAAGCTCTACGGCAATCTTTTGAACTTCATCCAATACGCGCAAAAGATTACCACTCCATAATTTTTCTATTTGCTCTTCGGTATACCCTCTTTTCACTAATTCTAAGGTTACATTAAAGGTTTCTGAGGCATCACTCCAACCTTCAATTCCACCGCCACCATCAAAATCTGAACTGATACCCACATGATCAATTCCTATTTTTTCTACCATATAATCAATATGGTTTACAAAATCCTCAACATTCACAGCAGGTGGTAAGTCTTTCATTTTTTTAACTTTTGCTCGGCGGATAGCGGCCATTTTACCTAAAAAATCATAATACGTTTCTTTTTCTTCAGTACTTAGCTTCATCACTTCTTCTCGCTCTAACCAGGTAACACCCATAGAATCTGCTATTTGTTTTCCTATCTCAACTTCCTTTACAACTCTCTTTTCAAACTTTTCTGTGTTTAAATAAGAAGTAAAAGCTACTGTTTGTACCACACCACCATTATCTTTTAGCCACTGCAATTGTTCATCGTCTAGATTTCTGCTATGATCACACAAAGCTCTTGCTGAAGAGTGAGAAGCGATAATTGGGGCTTTAGAAAGTTCAATCATTTGGCGCATCGACTCTTTTGATGGGTGAGACACATCGATCATCATTCCCCATTTATTCATTTCTTTGATTACTTCTTTTCCTAAGTCGCTAAGTCCATTATGTAACCAAATATCATCTGCTTCTCCTGTATTAGAATCACAAAGTTGGCTATGACCATTATGAGATAATGACATATACCGAGCACCAAGATCATAGAATTTTTTTACATTACTGATATCATTTCCGATAGGATACCCGTTTTCGATACCGATCATAGCAACTTTTTTACCGGATTTATGAATGTTACGAACTTCTGAAGAATTTTTGGCTAATGCTATCTGATCCGGAGCAATCGTATCTACTAAACGATGTATAGCGTCAAATTTCGACATAGCAATTTCATGGGCTTTTTTAAACCCACTAGCACTTAGTGAATCTTGACCCGTATATACGATAAACCAAGCTACATCTAAACCTCCCTTTTCCATTTTGGGTAAAGTTATTTGAGAATTAAGATCCTGTGTGTAATTAATAGAGTCAGTAAAATTTTTAATATTAATATCACAGTGGGTGTCCAATGTAATTACATTTTTGTGAATCTCCTTTGCTTTGGTAATTATTTGGTCTGCAGTCATAGGTTCCTCATTCTTGGATTCTGATTTAGTTGCCTTTTCATTGCAACTTAGTATAGCTAGAAATAGAACAAGTGTGATCGTGATATTTTTCATTTTGCAATGGTTATATAGCGTTAGTTAGCATTAAACTTACAAAACAAAATCGGGAATATCTTTTTAATGACAGGTTATTTATAAGTTTAAAGTAGCCGATATTTCTTTCTCAAATTGTAATCCATCAGTGGTTTCAATAGAAAAGGTGAAGTTATATTCCTGATTTTCGAATTGAGATTTTTCTAAAAACTCGTTTAAAAAATCTACATAAAGAGTCGTTAAATAAAGATCAATGTTATTCGCTATTTCAGTTATTTCGATTAAATTAGAATTGGCGTGGATTATGTTACCATCATATATGAAATCTTTGTCGAGACTTATTTTAAGACTTTCTAAATTTAATTCATTTATATAGGAGGTATTATCACAATATGTATGAAAAGCATAAGCAGAAGGAATGAGGTTAACATTAATATTACTCGACGCGATATTGTTTATGTCGAACCTTGCGATTAAGGTAAACTCTCCTGTTAATACAACTTCAGAATCTGGAGTAGATGTTGTATTAAGCTCAAATAATTCTATACTTCTAATATTTTGAATTTGATATTTTTGTTCAGGGCAGCAACTATAACCGATTACTGATACTAATGAGAATACTACATATAATTTTATTGTAGTGATAATTTTCTTTTTCATAGTCCCCTTTTTTATTTTCAATTAATAGATGAATACTATGAAAAATGGTTGCGTAAGCTGTTGACAAAGATTGAAAGATAGAATCTCAGACTACCTTATTAAACAAATCCCATATAACTATTCCGGTACTAACAGATATATTTAAAGAATGCTTAGTGCCATGCTGAGGTATTTCGATAACAGTATCGCTTAGGCTTACAATATCTTGTTGTACTCCTTTTACTTCATTACCAAATATGATTGCATATGTTTTATTTGGTTCGGGATTAAATTCATTAAGCATTACTGCATTTTCTGCTTGCTCGATAGATAATATTTGTATCTGTTGCTGTTGTAGTTCTTGGACAAGTTCCAAGGTGTTTTCCTTGTATTCCCAATCTACGGTATCAGTAGCACCCAAAGCAGTTTTTTGAATATCTTTATGTGGAGGAGTGGCTGTGATCCCACACAGATATATTTTTTCAATTAGAAAAGCATCCGCAGTTCTGAAAACAGATCCAATGTTATTAAGACTTCTGATATTATCTAAAATAATAATAAGAGGTGTTTTCTTTGCTTCTTTAAACTCTGTGACCGTTTTACGGTCTAATTCGCTATTTTTTAGTTTTCGATTTTTTTCCATTGCAGCAAAAATAGGATTAATTAAGAATTTCCTTAGATGTACCTTTTAGGGAAATATGATTGTGAATAAAAATGAATAACTCCTGTAGGCTTCTTTTCAAAAAAAAATGGAGATTACCTACTTTAGCCGTTACACAAAATCATATCCCTTTGGCAGCAAAAAAAGCAAAGAAAGAAAAAAAAGTAACTCCTTTAATGAAGCAGTATAATGCAATTAAGGCGAAATATCCTGATGCGTTATTACTATTTAGAGTAGGTGATTTTTATGAAACATTTGGAGGCGATGCTATAAAAACAGCGGCAATATTGAATATTGTATTGACAAAAAGAGGAAATGGCAGTGAACATGAAACAGCACTGGCAGGATTTCCTCATCATTCTTTGAATACATATTTGCCTAAACTTGTAAAAGCAGGAGAAAGGGTAGCGATTTGTGATCAATTAGAGGATCCAAAACAAACCAAAACTATAGTAAAAAGAGGAGTTACAGAACTTGTTACACCAGGTGTGGCTCTAAATGATGAGGTGTTGCAAAGTAAAACCAATAACTTTTTGTGTGCTTTGCACTACGGAAAGAAAGAATTGGGAATTGCTTTTTTAGATGTCTCCACTGGAGAATTTTTAACGGCGCAAGGTGATATTGCACAAATGGATAAATTACTACGTAATTTTAACCCAAGTGAAGTTTTAATTCCGAAACCCAAAAAACAATCTTTTCAAGGTGATTTTGGAAGCGATTTCCATACTTTTTTTCTTGAAGATTGGGTGTTTAAGACAGATTATGCCAATGAAACCTTACAAACACATTTTGGAACGACATCTCTTAAAGGGTTTGGTGTAGATCATTTACAAGAAGGAGTTATTGCAGCAGGTGTGATTCTTCATTATCTAGGCGAAACACAACATCATAAACTACAACATATAACTTCTATTCAGAGAATTGCAGAGGATGAATATATCTGGATGGATCGCTTTACAATTCGTAATTTAGAATTATACAGCCCTAATGCCGTTAATGCGGTTACCCTTATCGATGTGATTGATAAGACTATTTCTCCAATGGGTGGACGAACCTTAAAAAGATGGTTAGCATTGCCACTTAAGAATATTGCAAACATTCATAAACGTCATGAAGTTGTTCAGTATTTTTTGGATAATGGAGATTTACTTCAGAAAATTCAGCATCAGATTAAGCAAATTGGAGATATAGAACGCTTAATTTCTAAAGTTGCTACGGGTAAAGTAAATCCAAGAGAAATAATCCAATTAAAAAATTCATTGGAGGCTATTGTTCCAATAAAAGCGCAGGCGACTAATAGTAAGAACGATGCTTTAAAAGTTATTGGTGATACGCTGCATGATTGCGAATTGCTAAGAAACAAGATCAAAGAAACTCTGAATGAAGAGGCTCCTGTAAATATATTAAAAGGGAATACCATAGCAGATGGTTATTTAGATGAATTAGATGAACTTAGATCCATTGCTTTTTCCGGAAAGGATTATTTAGATAAAATGTTAGAAAGAGAAACCGAGGCTACAGGTATTACCTCTCTTAAAATTGCATCTAATAACGTTTTTGGGTATTATATAGAAGTACGAAACACACATAAAGATAAGGTTCCAGAGAATTGGATTCGAAAACAGACATTGGTTAGTGCAGAACGATATATCACTGAAGAATTAAAGGAATATGAAGCTAAAATTCTAGGTGCTGAAGAAAAAATTCTATTGTTAGAGCAACAGTTGTTTGGTGACTTAATCGTATGGATGAATGAATACATAAAACCGGTACAATTAAATGCCAGTTTGATAGGGCAATTAGATTGTTTGTGTTCTTATGCACAATTAGCAAATGAAAATTCTTACACTCGTCCAATAATTGATGATTCGCATGTTCTTGAGATTAAAAATGGTCGTCATCCTGTAATAGAAAAGCAATTACCACCAGGAGAACAGTATATCGCTAATGATGTTTCTTTAAATAGAGAAGATCAGCAAATGATTATGATTACAGGCCCTAATATGAGTGGTAAATCTGCTATTTTAAGACAGACTGCATTGATTGTTTTGTTAGCTCAAATGGGAAGTTTTGTTCCAGCAGATGAAGCTAAAATTGGAGTGGTGGATAAGATATTTACTAGAGTGGGAGCTAGTGATAATATTTCTATGGGAGAGTCTACGTTTATGGTAGAAATGAATGAGACAGCAAATATTCTGAATAATATATCAGATAGAAGTTTGGTGTTGTTAGACGAAATTGGACGTGGGACTAGTACGTACGATGGTATTTCTATTGCTTGGGCCATTAGCGAATTTCTTCATGAGCATCCTGCAAAACCTAAAACATTGTTTGCAACACATTATCACGAGTTGAATGAAATGTGTGATACGTTCCATCGAATTAAAAATTATAATGTTGCGGTGAAGGAGTTAAAAGATAATGTTCTTTTTCTTAGAAAACTGGTTCCAGGTGGGAGTGAACATAGTTTTGGAATCCATGTAGCAAAAATGGCAGGAATGCCACAGCAGGTATTACACAGGGCAAATAAAATGCTTAAAAAACTCGAAAAATCTCACAGCAGCGAAGAACTTACTGATAAAATAAAAGGGATTCAGGAAGAAGATGAATTGCAATTGAGTTTTTTCAATTTAGATGATCCATTATTAGAAGAAATTAAAGAGGAAATCGTAAATATTGATATAGATACCCTTACTCCAGTAGAAGCTTTGATGAAATTGAATGAGATTAAACGTATGTTAACCAGGAAGAAAGCTTCTCAGGTTTAGTGAGACTTTGTTTTGGAAAATGAGGGGACAACTTTTTCAAAACAGCTAGTGGAATAAATCCAATTGAAAAACGGGAACTGATTATCGGAAGAAAGATTTGATCTTATTGTGTTGAAGTATTGTTAGTTAAAATAAAATTTTATTCTTTTTTTAAAAAAGGCTTTGGTATTATAAGAAATGTTTTAAATTTGCATCCGCAATAAGGAATTGCGAAGTTCTTATAAAAACTGCGAAAGTAGCTCAGGGGTAGAGCATCACCTTGCCAAGGTGAGGGTCGCGGGTTCAAATCCCGTCTTTCGCTCTGAGAAAACATATATCACGCTCGGGTGGTGGAATTGGTAGACACGTTGGACTTAAAATCCAATGAACATTAGTTCGTACGGGTTCAAGTCCCGTCCCGAGTACTTAAGAAAACCTCTTGATAATTTCAAGAGGTTTCTTTGTTTTTAGACGTTTCTTTTTATGTAATACTTTTACAACGTTTTCCTTCGAAAAGAGAATATGAAAAGCTTTTCATATTCATTAATTATCACATTTAGGAGTTTTTCTTTTAAAAAATTAGTCTTTTATTTCCATAAATAGGTAACCTCTATCAAATTTTACTAAAACTTTTAAGTAGATTTTCAGGCTTGATAAGCCGAGATACTTTGCTTATTTATCCTATGACATTATTTTGCCAATGTTAAATCTAACAGTTTTTAGAGGAATAATGATAAAAAGCATGAATAACAAAATATTTGAGAGATATATGTCTAGGAAAACTAAAATATTCCTATTGTCAGCTACCATGGTTTGGTTTTGCTCATGCAATGAAAAGAGACAAACGGGAATAGCAAAATCAGAAACTATAAGTGTCGAAAAAAATCAGGAAGTATCTCTAAAAGATACTTTCAAAGAAGACTTTTTGATAGGAGCTGCATTAAATACAAGTCAGATTAAAGAAATAAATACAAGAGCCTTAAAAGTAATACAAAGAGAGTTTAGTGCTATTACACCAGAAAATGATATGAAATGGGAGCAAATTCATCCAGAACCAGATGCTTATTTCTTTGATGTTGCCGATGCTTACGTAGATTTAGGTCAAAAAGCAGGTATGCATATTGTTGGTCATACTTTGGTTTGGCATAGTCAATTGGCTCCTTGGGTGCATGAAGTAAAAGATAGCACAGATATGGCTGATTATATTGAAAAGCATATTAATACTATAGTAAGTAGATATAAAGGAAAGATTCATTCTTGGGATGTTGTAAATGAAGCATTGAATGAAGATGGAACTCCTAGAGAATCTATTTTTTACAATGTGATGGGAGGTGAAAATTATATTGAGCTAGCATTTCGGCTAGCGGCCAAAGCAGATCCAGATGCTAAACTGATTTATAACGATTATAATTTATGGAAACCGGAAAAAAGAAAAGGTGTAATACGTATTGTCCAAAACTTACAAAAGAAAGGTATAAAAATAGATGCTGTAGGTATGCAGGCTCATTGGAGTATAGAAGGTCCATCTATTAAAGATATAGAAGACAGTATTATTGCATATGCAGCACTAGGTGTTGAGGTTATGTTCACCGAATTAGATGTTACTGCACTACCAAATCCTTGGGAACTAAATGGAGCAGCTGTAGAACAAAGCTATGAACGTTATGAAGGAGATCCTAAGTTTAATCCCTATCCAAATGGATTAACATCAAGAGCCAAAGAGAAAATAAATAGCCGATATGAAGATATATTCAAACTCTTTTTGAGGCACAAAGAAAAAATAAGTCGCGTGACTTTTTGGGGAGTCAATGATGGACAGTCTTGGCTTAACAACTGGCCTATTAAAGGACGTACTAATTATCCTTTATTGTTTGATCGTGAGTTTCAACCAAAATCTTCTTACGAACGTGTAATTGCATTAAAGCAATAATCTTTTAAAGATTAATATAACATGAATCTAAAAACTCATAAACTATCTATCAAAGAAAAAATTGGCTATTCTCTTGGTGACTTGGCGGCTAATTTGGTATTCCAAACACTGGTAACGTATCTTGCTTATTTCTATACAGATATCTATGGATTAACACCAGAAGATACTGCGATTGTAACACTTACAGTCGGGTTGGTTGCAGCATTTGTTTTTAACCCTATCATTGGAGCTATTGCAGATAGAACTCAGAGTAAAATGGGAAAATTCAGACCATGGATTTTATTTACAGCGATCCCTTTAGGTGTTTCTGCACTTCTGGCATTTAGTACACCGGACTTTGAGTATAAAGGAAAAGTTATTTATGCCGTAATTACCTATAGTTTG
Source organism: uncultured Aquimarina sp. (assembly GCF_947492115.1). NCBI lineage: Bacteria > Pseudomonadati > Bacteroidota > Flavobacteriia > Flavobacteriales > Flavobacteriaceae > Aquimarina > uncultured Aquimarina sp. The sequence goes on along the minus strand of NZ_CANLMM010000002.1, from coordinate 337,162 downwards.
TTGTTGTTGCTTTATGCCGCTAATAATTTACCATATGCAGCTTTGAGTGGCGTAATTACAGGAGATATGAAAGAACGAAATAGTATGTCTGCATATCGTTTCGTTGCTGTAATGGGAGCCCAGTTTTTTGTGCAAGTATTTATGTACGATCTAATTCTAAAAGCCGGTAATGGAAATAAAGCTGAAGGAATGGAAACCGTAATGACTTATTTGGCAATTATAGGAACCATTATGTTGCTTATTACTTTTTTTACTACCAAAGAGAGAATTGTTCCTACTCCAGAACAAAAATCAACATTAAAAGAAGATATATCTGACCTAGTAAAAAATCGTCCATGGATTATTATGCTTGCTCTTACAGTTTTGGTTTTTATAACTTTAGCTATGAAAGGAGGATCCTATGTGTATTATTTTGAAAATTATGTAAATGCAGAAAAGCTAGATGCATTTTTAACACCTTTCAAAAGTTTTTTACCAACCTTTGAGAATGAAACTTCTTTTGGACTCGGAGTTTTTAATGGTGGAGGTATATTATTTGGTTTAGTAGGTATTATGCTCTCTAAAAGACTCGCCGATAAATATGGTAAGCGTAATGTTTTTGGAATATCCTTATTTATATCAACACTTTTTATACTTGTATTTTACTTTTTTTCTCCTGAATCCGTTGGTTTAATATTCGGAACTCAAATACTACATGGATTCTTTTATGGGATTAGTACTCCTATTTTATGGACCATGATTGCAGATGTAGCAGATTTTTCAGAATGGAAAACGAGTAGACGGGCCACAGCTATCATTTTTTCTGCTATGATGGTTGGATTAAAAGGTGGGTTGAGCATAGGTAGTGCATTAGTTGCATCAATTCTTGGTGCTTATGACTATAACCCTGAACTGATAACGCAAAGCCCAACAGCAATTCACGGGACTAAAATGCTAGTTAGTATTTATCCTGCGATTCCTTTTTTAATTGGTATTGGGTTATTATTTTTTTATGAAATCAGTAAAAAAATGGAACTCCAAATAGAATCAGAACTTAAACAACGTAGAAACGAATCCTAATTTTTTTAATAATGCCAGAAGAAAGCATAGATCATATAGATTTTAAGGATCTAAATAGAAAAGCAATTTCACAACCTCTAGTTTCGCATATGTATACTGCAGATCCCTCTGCACATGTGTTTAACAATAAAATTTATATTTACCCTTCCCATGATATAGATGCTGGAGAAGCATTTGATGATCTAGGGAGTCATTTTGCAATGGAAGATTATCATGTGCTTTCAATGGATACGATAGATAGCACAGCAGAGGATCATGGAGTGGCATTGCATGTGGATGATGTTCCTTGGGCAAAATGCCAAATGTGGGCTCCAGATGCTAATGAAAAAGATGGGATGTATTATTTATATTTTCCAGCTAAAGATCATGATGATATTTTTAGAATCGGAGTAGCTACAAGTAAATCTCCTGTAGGCCCATTTATTGCGCAGCCAAAACCAATTAAGGAAAGTTTTTCAATTGACCCCGCTGTTTTTAAAGACGATGATGGTAATTACTATATGTATTTTGGTGGAATTTGGGGAGGACAATTACAACGTTGGCGTACTGGAAAATTTAATCCAGATCAGCCTGAAAGTCCAACAGCATTTCTCCCAGAAGATAATGAACCAGCACTCTTACCATTTGTAGCAAAATTAACAGATGATTTATTAGAATTTTCTGAAAAACCAAAGCCAATTGAAATTCTAGATGAAAATGGAAATTTGCTTTTGGCTGGAGATAATGATAGACGTTTTTTTGAAGCTGCTTGGTTGCATAAATATAATGAAAAGTACTACTTTTCATATTCTACAGGAGATACGCACTTTATTTGTTATGCTGTTGGAGATAATCCTTATGGACCTTTTACGTATGGTGGACGCATTCTTAATCCAGTAGTTGGGTGGACATCACATCATTCTATTTGCGAAGTTGAAGGTAAATGGTATTTGTTTTACCATGATTCGAGTTTATCAAACGGAGTAACACATCTACGTTCTGTGAAAGTTGCTGAAATAACTTATAGAGAAGACGGGAGTATCGAAACTTTAGATCCTTATCGATTATAAATTTTGTAAAGATATAAACACTACAGTCGTCATATAAAATTTCGATGTTAACCAATTTTAAATGCTTAAGAAAACCTCTTGATTTTTTTCAAGAGGTTTCTTTGTTTTTAGACTTTTTTAAAAGGATTTAAGGTATTGAAATGGTTTTGTATAACAACGATTTACAAAAATGATGTATAATTTTATCTAAGATAATTTTAGCGGTAAATCAGTTAATCGTTTTCCTGTTAATCTACGAACCGCATTGGCTACTGCGGCGCCAATCGGTCCCATTGGAGGCTCACCTACGGGTAAAGGAATGTCAGCACCCTGAATAAAATGTATATCAATTTGCTTAGGAGCATGTTTCATTAGAGCCATATCATAAGGACCATAAATTGTAGGAGTCAGTTCTCCATCTTCTAAGGTCATTTTTTCAAACATAGCACCACTCATTCCCATAATGATAGAACCTTCACACTGGGCTTTCACTTGATCTGGGTTTACAACTACGCCACAATCAAAAGCGCAAGTTACTTTATGAACTTTTATGCTGTTGTCTTCTATAGAGACTTCAACCACATGTGCGGCTGGTGAATTAGCATCAGTAGATGCAGCAAAGCCCATAGCCCGACCATTAACGGGTTTGTCATTATACTTACCTTTTTCTGCTGCTAATTTTACAACATCGTATAATCGTTTCTTGTTACCTTCATTGGAGATACTTGCTAAGCGGAAATCAACTGGGTTTTTCTCTGCACGAATAGCCATTTCATCTACAAAACTTTCAATCGCAAAAGTATTTGCTAATAGACCTAAACTTCTCCACCAACTAGTAGCGAAAGGCAAGGTGGTATGCCATTGTACTGCTCGATGATTTGGTACTTTATCATACATAATTTGTCCTCCTCTCATAGCTCCTAAATCAGTACCAAGAACAGATGTTAGAATTCGGGGCATGATTAAGGCATTGACCGCTACATCACCACTTGCATAGTGATGTTCTAAAGCTTCTAAATAACCATCGTTATTTAGTTTTCCCTTCATTATATGATGTGTAGGTGGGCGAAATAGATCATGTTGAAACTCTTCTTTTCGTGTAAAAATATATTTTACTGGTTTCCCAACTTCCTTAGATAACTGAACAGCTTGTACTGCATGATTGGTGTTTAATCTTCTACCAAATCCTCCACCTAAATAGGTAGGAATAATATTTACTTTTTCGGTATCCACATCAAAAGCTTCGGCGACCACTTTTTGAGTAGCACCAGGCACTTGCGTAGAAAGTATAATTGTAATATCTCCATTATTATAATCTGCAACTGCTCCATTGGGTTCTATTTGAGCATGAGCACCGATAGGACTGGTGAATTCCATAGAGATAACATCGTTGTCGTTTGAATTTAGTGCTGTTCCGGCTTTTTGGGTAATGCTTTGATTTCCTTTACCTACTTGTAGCATGTTACGCAAATCTTCTTCTGTATAGCGTTTTTCTATCGTCCAATCTACGTTGATTTTGTATTTAGCAGCTAATGCTTGGGCATAAGATTTTGCAATAACTCCTACCCAATCATCCATGAGAACAACCTTGACAACACCAGGCATTTTTTCGGCTTTGGTAGTATCAGCACTTTTAAATTTTGCCCCTACAACACTAGGTCTAATAATAGCTGCATGGAGCATGTCTGGCATTTCAGCATCCAAACCAAAAATAGGATCACCAAAAACTTTAGCATTCAAATCAATACGTTTTACTGGTCTTCCAATGAATTTATAATCTTTCATTGGTTTTAATTCTGGTGTGTCAGGAATATCCCATTCAGTAATATCGTTAGCAACTTCTGCATAGGTCATTGTTTTTCCGCCTCCAGAAATAATACCTTCTTTAGTAGACAAAGAGGAAACGTCTATATCCAATTTCTTGGCAGCTTCTATTTTTAGCATTTCTCTCATAGTAGCGGATAACTCACGGAGAGGTTGCCATAATCCACCAACAGATAAGCTACCTCCAGTACTCATAGCGTCTACAACACCTGTTTTTGTAGCAGCACCAATAACCGTGATCTGGTCAATATTTAGATCCATTTCATCGGCTATCATTTGAGCAAAACTGGTAAAAGAACCTTGTCCCATTTCGACTTTGGGAGAATGAAAAATGACTTTGTTTTCTTTAGTTAGTTCAAACCAAAGATTGGGTTCTGTTCCACTTCCCATATAAGTTGGAGCCATTGTTTCTGCCATTTCTAACATAGAACGGCGTAATGGATTTCTAAATACATAGGTACCAACAGCTAATACACCAAGAGTTCCTAAACCTCCTCTGACTAAAAATTTTCGACGAGAGATTCCTTTAGATTTTTTTTCTTTGTTACTCATAATCGTAATTTTAGCTATTGGAATTGTTTTTTATTTCGGCAGCACGATGGATTGCTTTTCGCATTCTGTAATAAGTAGCGCAACGGCAAACATTTATAATATTTTGATCAATATCATCATCCGTTGGATTTGGTACTTTTTCTAATAATGCTGCTGTAGCCATCATAAATCCTGGTTGGCAATAACCGCATTGTGGTACTACTTCTTCAATCCAAGCTTGTTGAACAGGATGTGGATTTTCTGGTGTACCCAGACCTTCTATAGTGGTGATTTTTTTTCCTTCTGCAAATTTAACAGCATATGAACACGAACGCACTTCTTCCCCTTCAACCATAATCGTACACGCTCCACAAGCTGCTTTACCACAACCAAATTTAGTACCTTTTAAATCTAGGATATCTCTTATTACCCATAATAAAGGAGTGTTACCATCTTCTATGTCAACGGTTTGTGAACTTCCGTTAATAGTAAATGCTATTTTCATAAGTATTAATTTTAGTTATTAGTAATTATTCGGTAGGGATTACAGCACCATCCTCAAACCATTGTTTTACTGCAGAGATATATTCATCTAAAGGTACTGGAGGTAGCTTTCTTGGTGTGCCATCAGCTCTAACACCTGGTTCCCATGCCCAAAGTACGAGTTCATGTTCTGTTAAGTGATGCATTAATTCTTCGTGATTTCTGCCTCCATTACGTTCCGGATCAAGCATAGATTCTGCAATTTCTTTCCTACTTAAACCTTCCCACATCATACTAGCTGGTGCCAGACTCCATTCTGGTGCTCCAGGAACACCCGAGTAATCATTGTTTTCTGATTGATGACAGGTAGTACATTTAGTAGCTTGATATCCTAGATTGTTTTCACCTCTAGACATTCCAAAATAGTGTGGATGTCCATCGTCTCCTTGTTTTGGAATATTGTCGTTAGGATGGCAGTTGATACAACGTGGACTTACAAGAACGTCCATCATCTTGTTGTAATTTTCATCCGAAGAACTTTTTTTTACAGCATCATTTGAAGAAACTGGAATGTATGCTGTAGGTGCTTTCAAATTAGAAGCTAATAGAATACCTGTTGCCAAAAGTATAGGTATAACATAAACAATTGAAGCTTTCTTCATTGTATTATCTATTTAATGAGTTAAGAGTTTTAAAATGAATGGTGTGTTAATTTACTTCTTTTTTATGACTACTAAAAGAATAAAAGTTTACTGATAAAGCTTTTTTTTAAGAAGATAACTTAATTATTGCGGCGAGAAATGAAAATGTTGCTGGAGAACGGTAGACTTCGTATAGTAAAAATTACGAAAACTATTAAACCCAATTTTCGGTGATACTTTAGAAATAAGTTTTGTTTCGCCTAAAGAAATGAAACTTTTGTATCTGAAATAAAATAACACATGTATTATATAGGATTTGACATAGGAAGTTCATCAGTAAAGGCAGCGTTAGTTGATGCTGAAACAGGAAAGTCTGTAGCATCTCTAAGTGAACCCGAAGAAGAAATGAATATCATCGCTATCGAGAAAGATTGGGCAGAACAAGATCCAGAATTATGGTGGCAATATGTATGTAAAGCCTCTAAGAGGTTATTAAAAGAAAATACAATTAATCCTAATCGGATTAAGGGTATCGGAATTGCATATCAGATGCATGGATTAGTAATTGTAGACCATAATCATGATTTAATTCGAAATTCTATTATTTGGTGTGATAGCCGTTCGGTACATATTGGAGAAGATGCTTTTGAGAAATTAGGAGAAGATGTATGTCTAAATAATCTACTAAACTCACCAGCTAATTTTACGGCATCTAAATTAAAATGGGTACGAGATAATGAACCGGAAAGTTACGCTAAAATTCATAAGTTTTTGTTACCAGGAGATTACGTTGCTTTTAAGTTTTCAGGGGTTTTAAATACTACCATTCCTGGTTTGTCAGAAGGGACATTATGGGATTTTAAAAAGAAAAAATCGGCAAATTGGTTATTAGAACATTTCGAAATAGATACTAACATCGTTCCTGATATTGTTCCTACATTTTCGAAGCAAAGTGTACTTTCTGAAGATGGTGCCAAAGAAAGTGGTTTAGAAGCTGGAATCCCTATTTTGTATAGAGCGGGAGACCAACCAAATAATGCTTTATCACTAAATGTTTTTAATCCAGGAGAAGTAGCTGCTACCGGTGGTACTTCTGGAGTTTTGTACGCAATTACGGATAATTTAGAAGTAAAAGAAGGCGTAAAAGTCAACAATTTTGCACACGTAAATTATACAGAAGAACATGCTAGTATAGGTAAGTTGCTATGCATTAATGGAGCTGGGATTCAATATCGTTGGTTAAAAAATAACTTGAATTTAGAAACCAACTCATACCAAACCATGAATTCCCATGCATCCAAGGTTTCGGTAGGTTCTAATGATTTACAGCTCATACCTTTCGGTAATGGAGCAGAAAGAATGTTTGATAATAAAACTTTAGGAACACATATCTGTAATTTAAATTTAAACAAACATACACGGTCACATATTTTTAGAGCAGCGCTAGAAGGGATTGCATTTTCATTTATTTATGGTTTAGAAATTCTTAAAAAAGACAATGTAGATATCAAAGTCATTCGCGCAGGAAATGATAATCTATTTCGATCAGAAATATTTTCCAATACCGTAGCAACGTTGATCAATCAAGAGATTGAGATTTATAATACTACAGGAGCGATTGGAGCTGCCAGAGCTGCTGGGCTAAGTGATGGAACTTTTGAAGATTTTGGTACTATGATTACCAAGAATGATCATGTGATGACTTATCATCCATTACAAAATAGAGACAATTATAAAGAAGCATATTCTCGTTGGAAAACAGAATTAAATAGGATTTTAATAAACAAATAATATAAATAGCCTTATCAATAAATAAAGAATATTGTAAAGGAATTAGTTGTATTGATTATGAAGGCCTGGTGTTGTGTAATGTATTGATTTTGTGTTCTTTTAAAATTGCACTGCGCGTACTAATATAATTACTTATGTAAACTTGGTTGATAATTTCTTATCAGAGGACAAAGGTTCTTTTGGATGGATTCAGAACAATCGATTATTAGCGTTGATATTAATTTGAAAGGTGAATGCCATGATTGAGAAACAATAGAATTTGGCATAAAATTTGGTTTATTTGATAAAACGACAATAATTGTTTTCTCTTCTTTTAATCCCTTTATATTTTAAAATTTAATTTTGAATTTTAAAATATAAGGATACTACTGCCCAAATCGATGAAACGTGCTTTTTATCGGAAATCCTCATTTTTCTACACGTAGATATTCATTCTTGAAAGCTTAGAATACTAAATTTCATTTCAATTTTTGAAAATGGACCAGAATCATTTAAGTATTCAAGAAGAGCTTAGTATATCAGATTTAAGAAAGGTAATTCGTAATCTGATTACTTTCATTGTGGTTGATGGTAAAGAATATGTGAATGATTCTGATAAAATAGATTACGTAAAAAGTTATGTAATGCTTTTAGCAAAAATAATAAATCAAGTAGACCAAGAAGAACATACTTCTTTAATAGAAAATATTTCCGACGATATCGCTAACTATATAAAGTAAGGGTATGGTTTTTGGACTATATTTTATTATGTTAGATTTGGAAAGCCTTTTTTGATTAAAAGGCTTTCTTTTTTATTTGGAGTGAATCTATTAACTTTAATATATTGAAACCGTTATAATCTAAACCCCTCAATATAGTGTCCGAACAAGAACGAATACAACAGTTAGAAAAGGAAAATAAAATTCTTCAAAGTCAGCTAGATCAAATTAAGCAAAGAAGAGAGAAGAAAAAGAATGTTGGTTTTTGGTTGTTAAAAAAATCTAGTGTTCCATTACTGGGAATTCGTCTCAAAAAAAGCATTAATAATGCTATTAATGAGTATAAAGAAACAAATACTGTATCTGTGGATACCGTATCTGATGTTTCTTCTAATATTATTTGGAGAGTTACAAGAATTGGTTTGTTTGGTGTTTTAATTACATTGATCCCTTCTATTATTTTAATGTTTCAAACTTGGTTGGTAATTAATCAAAATGTTTTAGTAGGTAACCAAAATGCGTTAATAGAAGCGGAGAGAAGGTCTTCTCTAGTGTTTATAATGGATAATTTACTTTCTGATTTAAGTGAAGAATTAAAATATAAAGGATCGAGTGAGCGCAACATAAGTCCAGTGTTAGAAGCTAGAATTGCTAGTTTGACTAGGGCAATGAAACCCTATAAGTACGAAGAGGATGGCAAATTGATCGATGAGAAAATAAGCCCAGAGAAAGGACAATTGTTATTTAGTTTAATTCGAAGTAATCTTGCGGATCAGTCATATAGAGAGATTTTAGATGCTTCGGATTTTAGTTATACCTATTTTAAAGATATATTTTTAGGAAGAGGAGTGAACTTAAAATATATTAATCTTAATCATTCAAATTTGTCAGAAGTAAACCTTCCAGCGGCCAATTTAGAGCGTGCTGAATTGGTGGAAGCAAATTTGGAACGAATTAATCTTTCAGATGCTATATTAAAAAGGACAAATTTTACAGAATCAAATTTAAAATATTCTGAATTGCTAAGTGCCGATCTTACAAATGCTAAGCTGTATGGAGCTGATCTTACAGAAGCAGATTTAACCGAAGCCACCTTGTGGGGAACTAAATTGGAAGATGCAAATTTAACAGATGTGATATTGGATAATGTTATTGTGCACCGTCAGGACTGGATTACTTATGTAAAAGATTCTCTGGATCTAAAAGGAGCCAGTGATATTCAGGAAAAATACAGAGTAAAAAAACAAGGGAAACAGCAATTTATTCTTATTAAAAAGTAGAGAAGTACTTATTTTTTAAAAATGGCACTGTGTATTTTACTTACTAACCAGTTTCCAGCTGGAAAGTATAAGGCAAAAAATAGAGCCATTCCCAAACTAAAATTTTGAGGATTAAATAATTTATCCAAGATGTTATTGGGATAGACATATGAAGTTTGCAGCCAATATCCTAAAAACTCCAGTATTCCCATGGCTACTAATCCATATGCATATTGATTAAAAAAATTATATTCTTTTAGTAGTATAGAAATAGGAATCATATATAAAATATAACAGCTAATTACTTGCCACCAATAAGTAAATCTTGCGATTTCCATTTCCGCTCCGAACGCATTCATTCCAAGTCCCCAGGTAAAATAGACTAGAATGTAAGTTAATAGAAGGGTTTTTGGAGTATTCTTTATATTGTTGAAATGGTTTAATAAAATTTCTTTCATTGGTGAAGATCAATTTTTGTTAAGGTTCTAAACCAGAATTTTTTATCTACTTGATACTTTTTTACTTCTGATTTTTTTAAAATAGATTGTAATTCGGCAACAGTAAAAGCTCTTTTAATAGCTGTCAATCCATCAGATTTAGCCATCGATGATAGTGGTAATATAAAACTAGATAGTTTAAATAAGATGTAAGCAACTTTACTTCTTTTTAGTTCACTAAAGATAAGATGCTTAATTCCTTTTTGTTTTGTTTTCTTAATGAAGTCAACCAACTCCATATCTCGAAAATGATAAATAAAGTGACTACTAATTACAATGTCACATTTGGGTATAGTAAACGAATCATCTAGTATGTTTGCTGTTTCATATGTAATTTCATCGTGATACGCATATTTGGAATTTGCATAAGCTATGCTCTGAGGATTTCCATCAATTCCTAATACTGAAACTTTTATTCCAGCTTTACTTAAGCGATTATAAATTTTATAAGCAGTATCTCCACCACCACAACCTAGATCTACAATTTTTAAGATTTTTCCATCATATATTTTAGAACAATAATCGAGAGTCGTTTTGGTTAATTGCCTATGATTGCCAAATAAACTATTTACCAACTGTAGACTGGATAAAGTATTGTGTAAAATAGTACCTGATAGCGATAGGTTGTCTAATTGTTCTGAGGTATGAAGACGAACTTGGAAATTCAAAATATATAACTTAGGATTTGTTGTTATTCGTCTCGATAATAATAATAACTTTACATGAAAAGTGTAAAATTAATGAATAAAGAGTATTTAAACCAGATAATAAGAGAACGAAGAGCTATTTTTCCAGCACAATATAATGATCAACCTGTTTCTGAGGAATTTATCAAATTACTATTAGAAAATGCAAACTGGGCACCTACACATAGATTAACAGAACCGTGGCGTTTTAAAGTTGTTAGAGGAGCGGCAAAGGATCGTTTAGGAACCTTTTTATCGGATACCTACACCGATATTACACCAGAAGATAGTTTTTCTCCTTTTAAACATAAGAAGATTAAAAATAATTGTTCGTTGGCAAGTGCTATCATTGCGATATGTATGAAACGTGATGATAAAGAAAGGGTGCCAGAGTGGGAGGAAATCGCTGCCACGTCAATGGCGGTGCAGAATATGTGGTTAACCTGTGCAGCGCATCATGTAGGATGCTATTGGAGTAGTCCTGGGCTTATAAAGTATATGGATGAATTTTTTGATTTTGAAGAAGGTGAAAAATGTTTAGGATTTTTGTATTTAGGAAATTATGAAGACGATGATTCTATTTCTTCAAAGAGAAGTCCAATGGAAGATAAAGTAATATGGTTGGATCAGTAACGTCTTTCAAACTTAATTAAGAAATTAATACACCTTTCGGAAAAGGGTTAATTCTGAATAATAAAATCTTTTAAATAAAAAACCATCTGCCATAGGCAGATGGTTTTACATATATATTACTATATATTATTGCTTTTTCAAGGCGTCAGCAGCTTTATTAGCTCCGTCTTTCACTGCGTCTTTTGCAGCATCAACTGCATCACCAGCAGCTTCTTTTGCAGCGTCAACAGCACCGTCAACAGCTTCACCAGCAGCAGCTTTAACAGAATCTACTACTTCTCCAGCAGCTTCTTTAGCCTCTTCTACTGCTTCACTAGCAGCTTCTTTAGCTTCCTCTGCAGCATTTTTCACTTCTTCTTTAGCTTCCTCTGCAGCATTTTTTACTTCTTCTACAGCTTCTTCCGCAGCATCTTCAGCTTTTTTAGTGTCTTTACAAGACGTAACTGATACTGCAAACATTAGAGCGATTGCTCCTAAAAATAATCTTTTCATAATTGATAGATATAGTTAATTGGGTTATTCAACGTCAAATTTAACATTTTATTTTAATATTCGTTTTTTTCTATCAAGTATTTCCAGTACCGCTTTGGAAGATGTTGTATATGTAGTTTTGAATTCTTTCGGGATTTTATATTTACACTATCATAATAAGATTTCCATAGTTTTTGAAAATCCATTTCTTGTGCGGAGTATACATCTTTTTCAATCGTTGTTCGTAGTTTAGAAAAAAAGTCTACTGTAATGAATTCTATATTGATGAGATTGTAGCATATACCGTATCCTCTTTTAATGTCATATATAATCCATTTCTGATCTGCATATCTGTCTTTGAAATGGCGTATCAACAATGGTAAGACATTGAAATCTGGTTCTACTGTGGCAACATAGTAATCATCTTTTGTTTTTTTAAATCGTACAAAGGCTTCCATGCGGTGTTTTTCTCTTTGTACCATTTTGGCAACTTGGCTAATTTTTAAAATGTCTTTGTTACTATAATCTAAACCTATGTTTTGCGAAGTGTCAAAAATATTTTGAATATAAGATAAAAGGGTGTTTTCTACACCTTTGATCTCACTTAAAAAAGCCTTGAAAATTGCTCGTTTTTGTGGTTTCGGAACTTTTTTCCGTAGGCCATCCCATACTCTTTTTGCCTTTGTTTTATCTGTATGGACAATTTCGGAAATTGTAAATAGTTGGTTGTTTTCTTCAGATTGCTTCTGTATTAGTGGTAGTTGTATTTTTTGTTCATATACCATAAATACGCACGACAGAAACCCATCAAAACTTCCATCGTATTGTAATATAGTATGAGGTGCCATGATTAATTATGAAAAGAGACTTAGTTGATTACTAAAGTGTTTTTGATGCTTACTATATGAATTACGGAGTATCACATTTTTAAGTCGAGTAGGAGAAATGTCCTTGTGGTAACTATCTTTAGAATCACAGGTGATAAAGTACTTTGCTCTATTTAGGGAAATGCCTATTGCTTTTAGATGACTCCAATTTAATTTTCTAAATTTTCTAGCTTGTATTATTTTATAAACTGATTGCATTCCTATTCCAGGTACTCTAGCTAATAAATTTTTGTCTGCCTTATTGATGTCAACCGGAAAGGTTTCTGGACTTCTTAACGCCCAACTGAGTTTTGGATCTATGTCTAGGTCGAGATTTTTGTGATCGTCGTTTAATAACTCTTGAATGGAAAACCCATAAAATCGCAATAACCAGTCTGTTTGATAGAGTCGGTTTTCTCTCAGAATTGGAACTTCTGTATGTATTGACGGTAACCGATCATCTTTACTAATAGGAATGTATCCAGAATAATATACCCTACGCATATTGAATTTTTTGTAATAGTAGGTAGCTGAGTACATGATATCTCTATCACTTTCTCCAGTTGCTCCAATGATCATTTGTGTACTTTGTCCAGCAGGAGCATATTTGGGAGTACTTTTTAGTAGTTTTCGTTCGGCTTTATACTGTATAATCTCATTCTTCACCTTATTCATTGGTTTAATAAAGTCTTCATGCTTTTTATCTGGAGCGAGAAGTTTTAATCCTGATACAGTAGGTATTTCGATGTTTACGCTAAGACGATCGGCGTATAAACCAGCTTCTCTCATCAACTCATCACTAGTGCCCGGAATAGATTTTAAATGGATATAACCGTTAAAGTTTTCTTCTAATCGTAGTTTTTTGGCAACTGCTATTAACCGTTCCATGGTATAGTCAGAACTTTTAAAAATTCCTGAACTCAGAAATAATCCTTCTATATAGTTTCTTCTGTAAAAATTAACAGTTAAATCTACAACTTCCTGAATTTTAAAAGCAGCTCTTTTAATATCATTACTTTTTCTCGTTACACAGTAAGCACAATCAAAAATACAGTGATTGGTGAGTAAGATTTTTAATAAAGAAACACATCGTCCATCTTCTGTATAACTATGGCATATGCCCATTGCTGTAGTGTTACCAAGACTTTTTTCTTTGTTAGCTCTTTTAACTCCACTACTTGCGCAGGATACATCATATTTTGCAGCATCTGCAAGAATTGATAATTTCTCGCGAATTCTGTCAAACGACATAAGATGAGGTATTTTGCTGATTTATGAGATGTTTTAATGCTCTAAAAACTTCCTCTATATCTACAAGAATTTGATGATCGGTAAAACGAAGTACCGTAATTCCCAAAGAATGAATATGTAATTTTTTTGGAGCATCTAAGTTGTACACGTCAGAAAACTCATGCGCGTACCCATCAATCTCAATTGCGATCTTAAAAGCAGGACAATAAAAATCAAAGGTGTAATTATTTATTCTATGATCCTGAAGAAAGTAATATCCCTTTTGTGTCAATCTTCTATGTAATTCTTCTTTTACAGGTATAGAATTGTTCAAAGAATATCGTATTGTTTTTTCAGATTCTGGTCGATGTAATAAGATTTGTGGTATCATAGATGATAGTAAACTAGTAATTTTTCCAAATTTATGGAATAATTCCAAAAAAATAAAAATGAAATTATGTTAAAATTGGAATTATTCCAAAAAATAGTATATTTGTTAAGAATGGCTCCAAAACCTAGTGACAGAAATGTATGCTAATAAATAAATCGAAGTTGTATGGATAATATAACCAACCAAACCATTCAACGCTTCAAATCTATTCGCGAGGAAAATCATTTTACACAATCTGATTTTGCCAGAGTTTTAGATATTAAAAATTCTACTGCGGATATAGAAAGAGGGAAAACCAAAATTTCGGGAAAAGTTGTTTCTAAACTACTTCAGGAGTTTGGAGTAAATCCTCTTTGGTTGTTTGGTGAAAGTGATCAAAAAAAAATTCAGTTACACAACGGTGATGTTTCACCAAAGATGGTAACCGTAGATTCAGAGAATAATGAAAACATTGTTCTTGTTAATGTAAAAGCCGCAGCTGGCTATCCTCATAATGTACAGGATGTGGATTGGTATCAGCAATTACCTGCTTTTGATATTCCCCTTCCGGAGTATAGAAATGCTACTTACAGAGGTTTTCAAGTAGAAGGTGATAGTATGCTACCGGTACTTGAGCCTAAAGAATGGGTGATAGGAAAAGCTGTAAATAATCTTTCTGAAATAAGAAGCAACGCATTGTATGTAGTAGTTTTACACGATAGTGTTGTGGTAAAAAAGGTTAGGAAAAATGATGATTCTTCTGCATTAACCTTAATTTCTTTAAATACAGATTATCTTCCTTACTCTATAAAGGCACATCAAATAGTAGAATTATGGGAGGTGAATAGTAAACTAAGTTTTAATATCGATGCAAATTCGGATACAGCAAGTATAAAACAATTGCAAGATGCAATGTTGGCTCTTACATCGGAAGTACGAAGTTTAAAAAATTAGTCTATAAATCCTTGTTCTCTTGCATGTTCTTCTGCTTCTAATGAAGAGTGGGCAAGCAGTATGGGTGCAATATCGAAAGAATCAATAATTTTTTTGATTCTTCTCTCTTTGCGCTTATGATTTACGCTTCTTAGATAAATTGCTAATATTCTATTAGGATATTTTTTTGCAATATTCGTATAGATATCTGCATCTTTCTCTCCGCTATCTCCTATTAAAATAAATTTCATATTAGGATATAATTCCAATAGGTTGATTATTTCTGTGTACTTGTGAGGTGTTTTTAGTTTTGGAGTTTTATCCAAAAATGTTCTAAAATCCCTGAGTAAAATGGGACCTTTAGGAAAAGCGTGTATTTTTAAAAAAGCACTTAGATAGTCATATAAATTCCAGGGACTGTTGCTCACATAAAAAATAGGATTAGTCGTTTTTGAGTTTTTACCTTTTCTTAATTTTTGATAAAACTCAACTGTTCCTTCTAGAGGGAGGCGTCTATCAAAATTTTTGAAAAATGTATTAGCAATAACCCTCCATTTAAACAATGATGCTACACCTGTATGTAAAATCGTATCATCAATATCACTGATAACACCATAGGATGCGTTCGCTGAAGGTACTAACATGCTGCCTTCAAAAATATTTGATTGAATAATTTTTTTGTTCTGGATTTTATAAGAAACGGTATAAGGTATCCATCCTTCTTCATTAATTAGATTATCCGTGTTAATGGAATTTTCATCAAAATGATAATAACCTTCTAGATCTGTTATCGTTGTGAATGTTTGAGTTTCAGAAAGCTTCAATTCAATAGGGACCTTTTTAACCTCGTCACTTTCAAATTGCTTATAAATATTATAAAGAGTTCTAAATGTTTTCGTGTTCCCATCAAAACGAATGTTTTCATCTTCTAAAGCTCTCCCGGTAGCTCTAAGCCTAGAGTTAGTTCCATAGCCAAGATAGGTGTTGATTCGTAAGGGTTTTTTCTTAAACATTCATTCGGCGTTGATCCATAAAGATAAAAAACCTCGCTAATGGGCGAGGTTTTTTAATCTATTTCTTTTACAATTATTGTAAACTGGCCTTAATTTCTTCAATTTTAGCTTTTACTTCTTCTTCTGTTCCTTCTAATTTTTTAATTTCGGTTGAAGTTTTACCGTTCATAGTCGTTTTTATAGATACTTCTGCTTTAGCTATATCGCCATCCATTTCCATAGTAACTTCAATTTGTTTTTGAATTTCTTTTGAAGAAGTGTCTTTTGATTTTACTATTTCAATTTCTTCATTTACGACTGCAACCGCAGTTTCTGATGTGTGTCCACCTAGAATAGGAGCAATAACAAGTCCTATAAGACAGGTTAATTTGATTAATATATTCATAGATGGTCCAGAAGTATCTTTAAAAGGATCTCCAACGGTATCTCCTGTTACTGCTGCTTTGTGAGCATCAGATCCCTTGTAAGTCATTTCTCCATTGATTTCTACACCAGCTTCGAAAGATTTTTTAGCATTATCCCAAGCACCACCAGCATTATTCTGAAAAATAGCCCATAGCACACCACTTACTGTAACACCAGCCATATATCCACCTAACATTTCTGCAATTGCTTGATGATTCATTCCAAAAATCATGGGAATAAATGCAATTGCCAATGGGAATCCTATAGTTAGTAATCCAGGTAACATCATTTCTTTTAATGATGCTTTTGTAGAAATAGCGACACATTTATCATATTCTGGTTTCCCGGTTCCTTCCATGATTCCAGCAATTTCTTTAAATTGACGACGTACTTCATATACCATTTCCATGGCTGCCTTTCCTACAGCGTTCATAGCCAATGCAGAGAATACAACAGGTACCATTCCTCCAATAAATAACATTGCTAATACCGGTGCTTTAAAAATATTGATTCCGTCAATTTCGGTAAAAGTAACATAAGCAGCAAATAATGCTAGAGATGTTAGCGCAGCAGATGCAATAGCAAAACCTTTACCAGTGGCAGCAGTTGTATTTCCGACGGAGTCTAAAATATCAGTGCGTTCTCTTACGATAGGTTCTTGTTCGCTCATTTCTGCAATTCCTCCTGCATTATCTGCAATAGGTCCAAAAGCATCTATGGCTAATTGCATTGCTGTTGTAGCCATCATTGCAGAGGCCGCCATTGCAACTCCATAGAAACCTGCGAACGCGTAGGATGCCCAAATAGCACCAGCAAACAATAGTACAGAAGAGAAAGTAGAAATCATACCTGTAGCTAATCCAGCAATAATATTGGTTCCAGCTCCAGTACTTGATTTTTGTACAATTTCTAAAATCGGTTTTTTACCTAATCCTGTGTAGTATTCAGTAACGGCAGAAATAACTCCACCTACGAAGAGACCGACTAAAGTTGCATAAAATACTCGCATAGATGAAATATCAACAAGTCCTTCTCCAAAAAATTCCATTTTCATAGTTTCAGGAAGCATGTAAGTACATAACGCAAAACAAGAAACAGCTACCAAAGCAATTGAAGTCCAGTTTCCTATATTAAGAGCTCCCATTACTTGAGCTTCTTTAGCTTCATTGGTTTTTATTTTTACTAGCATTGTTCCAATTACAGAAATAATAATTCCAGCACCAGCAATAGCAACTGGCAATAATACTGGTCCAATTCCATTAAATCCTTCATTAACAATGTTTCCGCCCATGTCTTTTATGATATAGTTTCCTAATACCATGGCAGCTAAAACGGTTGCTACGTAAGATCCAAATAAATCAGCACCCATTCCGGCAACATCTCCAACATTATCTCCAACGTTATCAGCAATGGTGGCAGGGTTACGAGGGTCATCTTCTGGAATACCAGCTTCTACTTTACCTACAAGATCGGCTCCTACATCAGCAGCTTTAGTATAGATTCCACCACCAACACGAGCGAACAATGCTATAGATTCAGCTCCAAGAGAAAATCCAGCCAATGTCTCCAATACAACAGTCATATCCATAGTGTTGGTCCATTCTCCACCCATAAAGAAGTGAAAAAATATGATAAAGAAAGCTGTCAATCCTAGTACCGCTAAACCAGCAACACCAAGTCCCATAACAGTACCACCTCCAAAAGATATTTTAAGTGCATTAGGTAAACTAGTTCGGGCTGCTTGAGTAGTTCTTACATTTGTTTTGGTAGCTATTTTCATACCTATATTACCAGCAAAAGCAGAGAAAACCGCTCCAAAAATAAAAGCGATAACAATTAACCAGTGAGTAGTTGGGACTATAAATGAAACTATAGTAAGTAATACACTAACTATTATAACAAATATCGAAAGTAATTTATATTCAGCATTTAGGAATGCTAAGGCACCTTCATAGATGTGATCTGAAATTTCTTTCATTTTACCATCTCCAGCATCTTGTTTCATTACCCAAGATTTTTTAACTAGCATATAAATAAGCCCCAGTGCTGCCAAAACAATTGGCATATAAATCATGTTTGATTCCATTAAAAGTCTTTTTAGTTAATTAGTCGCTAAATGTAATAAAATCATATAAATATAAAAAGCGCAATGTTTTATCAAAAACATTGCGCTTTTTTAGTATTTTATAGCTCTTGGTTAGTGTATGCTAAATAATCCTTCAGGTTTATCTTGTATATCCTCAAAACGTTTAACACAAGCTTTGATGATTTCTTTGGCTTCATCTATATTACCCCAGCCACCAACATCTACTTTCTTTTCTTCAAGATCCTTGTATACCTGGAAAAAGTGTTCTATCTCTTTAATCAAATGCGGGTTCATTTCTTTCAGATCAGCTAATTTACTTGCTATTGGATCTGCAACTGGTACACATATTATTTTTTCGTCAGGACCTTTTTCATCCGTCATGTGAAAAACTCCGATAGGTTTAACTTCTATAACACATCCTGGAAAAGTAGGTTCCGTTACCAAAACTAATACATCTAAAGGGTCACCGTCTAATGCCATAGTTTCAGGAATGAAACCATAATCAGCGGGATACATCATTGATGAAAAAATCATTCGATCGTAACGGATTTTTTTTATATCGAAGTCATATTCGTATTTATTACGACTTCCTTTTGGTATTTCGATAAGTACATCGAAACTTTCGCGTGTTGCTGCGCTCATATTCTAATTCTCATTTTTATGGGCGGCAAATATAAGTATTACAAGGGGTTGGTTAAAATTTATTCCCAAAAATAACACGGTTTTTTACTAAATTTTAATGTTATCGTAACCTAAAAGGTTTTCGTAAAAATCAATTCTTTCATTTTTAGAAAAGAAATAAAACTCTAAAGATGAATAAAAGATAAAGTGTACTCCAAAAATATACCTAAAAATAGAATCCAAAAGAACCTGTGACACCAAAATCACGAGCATCCGGATTATCGAAATAATTGCCTCGGAAATGGAAATCAATTCTGAAAATTTTAAATATATTTCCAACCCCAACGCTATATTCCCAATAAATTTCTTCATCGGGTGCTCCAACGGTTTGTAGAAAACCAGATGCATCCAAAGAAATGTTTTCATCTGATAATTCACCCCAAACCCCTCTAACTCCAACAAGTTCTCGTAAGTTTAGTTTTCGAAGCAAAGGAATTCTAGAAAATATTCTACCATTGAAATTATGCTCTATATGTACTGCCGCATATGTGTCGGTAACGAATTCGTAAAAATTAAGTAGTGGAAATGTGTTTTGAATAGATAAATAGGTTTGGTTACCAGGCACGACACTAAGTAATCCTAGAGGAACTTCTCCGAACGTTTTTCCTAATTCTATGGAACTATTAAGTACTCCGAAACCTCCAATATTCCAGGGTTGTCTATAGAAAAATTGAACTTTTTGATATTCAAAATCGCTTTCTAATATGTGATCCAGACCTACGGAATAGTTAAGAAATAGTTGCGCATAATCACCGTCATTAACCGTTATTTTATCAACTCCATATCCTGTAGTTTTTCTTCCAGGATAATAAGCGAGTGTTGTAGCTATCTCTGCCTGAGTGATTTCTGATTTCACCTCTCCAGTATCTGGATCAAAGAAATCTAAGCTAAATAAATCTCTATCAGCCGGTTTCAAGGTTCTATAGGACCCAGTGACACCGATAGTAAAGTTTTTTCTAGGTTCTATTTGCATAGAAAATGCAGATAAGTTGATCGAAGTAAGTCTATTATTATCTCCTGTGGCAACAATAGAAGAAGATGCTAAACTCCTTCCTTCTACATCGTTAGTGTTGGTGAGACTTGCTCCTAGCTGTTCTACATCACGGCGATTACCGGCAGAAACAATTAATCGCGATTTTCTGTCCACCAGGTATTTACCTGAGACTCCGTACTTAAATTTATTGTCTCTTAAACCATAAGCTCCATAACCTTCAATCCTCCATCGATCATTCGCCGTAAAATAAGTGCGACCTCCAGCTCGTAATCGGAATCCTTCGATAGCATTGAATCCTACTGTGGAGAATAGCGGACCAAAATCCCATCCATTAAATTCTACATATCCTGTTGCTAAAATAGTTCCTACATTGTAGAGCCTTTTAAAAGCTTTAACCGTTCTTAACGTATCTAGAAGTTTATAGACTTTCTTTTCATCTTTATTTAATTCTTCCATCCTGGCATTTGCCCAAAAGGAGTCATCACGATTATAAATGTCTTGATTATACGGATCTACCTGGCTCTGATAAAATTTTTTATCTTTCTTTTGATCGAATTTATAGTTGTCATATAATGTGGTGCGTTTTCCATAAACACCTCTTGATTTTTCTTTCTTGTTAAATGCAAAATCAGATTGAAAATAATCTTTAGTAATTAAGAATATGGAGTCATTAAGCACATCAAATTCCTGTTCTATGTACAAGTCTTTTACCCAGTTGATATTGGCACTTTTAGTTACCTCTAGGTTGATCTCTTTAATCGCCCAAGTAGTATCATTTACCCAAAAGTCTCCTTTGAAGGTAAGCTCATTTTTACGCCTAGGATAATATACAATATTATAGCACCATTTATTTCCAATATAGGCACTATCAGTAAGCACATAGTTATATACGTTAATCCCTGTTCTTGACAAAGGACTGGTGAAACTCTTGTCGAAAAACTTTAGGTAGTTGTCATAGATGTTATAATCAGAATAAAGATCTTTTACAAAAGCAATTAATGTTTGATTATCACTAAATCCTGCATTTTTATTTCCCTTTAGTACTTCTTTAAATTCATTTATCTCATTATCACCATAAACTTTAGAAATGGCTTCATTAAGAAATATAGGTAGGTAGGTTTTACCAGTGATTCTTGAAGTATCGATATCTTCAAAAATAAACTCCATACCATTAAAAATTCGACTGTTTACCAGAGCGCTATCTATGGTATTAAGGTCAAACTCTAACTTTTCATACTTGTCGTAATTATATTGTTTGAACTTTTTGACACCATTTTCCCTGCGATTTTCCCAGATTTTCCGAAGTATATCAATAGCAGGATTGTTTTTTTTGGAGGTTTTTCCTTTATAAATGACAACTTCATCCAATGATGCTGCTTCTTCCTCGAGAACTACTTCCATATTGTAGGTAGTTCGTTTCGTTAGTTTTACTGTTTTGGTTTGAAAACCTAAGAAAGAGACTTTAATGCTACTATGATTCTCGTCAGACTCCATGTAGAACTTACCATTTTCATCAGTAATAGTACCGATAGTTGAGTTAACAAAAACTATGTTGGCAAATGGAACTGCTTGTTTGTTGCTGTCGTAAACATATCCGCTTACTTTGGTTTGTGCAAGAATGAAGGAGTTACTACATACTAAAAATAAAAACCCTAAAACCCAATATCTCATCTAATATTCTTAAATAATTATGATGACACAGTAGTTCTTAAATAACAATCAATTTAAAATAATAAAGGTTCGTATTCTCATTTCCCTATTATCTTGAAATTTTCAACTTGAATTCAATTACCACATATTCATCAATAAATGTAAATGTTGTTTTTTCTAAAACACACCAATATAAAAATACCCTACTATTTTTAAGCACAAATTTAAAAATGCTTTGCAAAATGATTAATGCAAAACATTTTTAATGTGTAAAAAAATCAATTTTGTATTTCAAAGTACCCTTATATCGTTTGTGTAAACTCGTTTTGTTTTATCAAATTTCGAGCCAACATTTATTAAGCGAATCAAAATTTTTTAAAAAACTTGAAGCGCAAATTAAAAGGGTTCAGTTTATTTATACATTACTTTTTTGACAGCTTTAACAACATCTGTACTATTCGGCAACCATTCTTCTAATAAAACAGGAGAATATGGAGTAGGGGTGTCAGCCGTATTTATCTTTATAACAGGTGCGTCTAGATAATCAAAAATGTTAGATTGAACCTGATAAGTAATCTCAGATGCAATATTTGCTAAAGGCCAAGCTTCTTCTAGAATAACTAACCTATTTGTTTTCTTTACCGAAGTAAAAATAGCTTCTAAATCTAAAGGTCTCACAGTTCTAAGATCAATGATTTCGCAAGAAATATTGTCTTTCGCTAACTCATCGGCAGCTTTATACGCCTCTTTAATAATCTTCCCGAAAGAAACGATAGTAACATCGTTACCTTCTCTTTTAATATCAGCAACACCTAATGGGATAGTGTATTCTCCTTCAGGAACTTCTCCTTTGTCACCATACATTTGTTCGCTTTCCATAAAGATCACTGGATCATCATCACGAATTGCCGATTTTAATAATCCTTTTGCATCTTTAGGATTAGAAGGGATAACCACTTTTAATCCAGGAGTATTAGCAAACCAGTTTTCAAAAGCTTGTGAGTGAGTAGCACCTAATTGTCCTGCAGAAGCTGTAGGTCCTCTAAATACGATTGGAACATTAAATTGACCACCACTCATTTGTCTCATCTTTGCAGCATTGTTAATTATCTGATCAATTCCAACCAATGAGAAGTTAAATGTCATAAATTCTATAATAGGACGGTTACCATTCATGGCACTACCTACGCCTATACCAGAAAAACCAAGTTCAGAGATAGGAGTATCGATTACTCTGTCTGGTCCGAACTCATCAAGCATGCCTTTACTAGCTTTATATGCTCCGTTATATTCGGCAACTTCCTCACCCATTAGGTAAATGGATTCATCTCGTCGCATTTCTTCGCTCATTGCTTCACAAATAGCTTCTCTGAATTGTATCGTTTTCATTTATAAATATTTAATTTTGTGCTACACGAAAGGCAAAAGTAGCAATTAATAGGCGTTACCAAATACAGAAAATTAAAAAATTTATTATGCATGCATAGTAAATTCGACATTTTATTTGTACCTTCGCTTTTATTATTAAATTCTCAAAAAATACCTATATAAAATGAAAATATTAGTATGTATTAGCCATGTGCCAGACACAACTTCTAAAATTAATTTTACAGAAGGAGATACGAAGTTTGACACAAATGGAGTACAGTTTGTTATTAATCCTAACGATGAATTTGGATTAACGCGCGCTATGTGGTTTAAGGAGAAGCAAGGAGCTTCAGTAGATGTTGTAAATGTAGGAGGACCAGAAACTGAACCAACTTTAAGAAAAGCTTTAGCAATAGGAGCAGATAATGCAATAAGAGTAAATACTGAAGCTACTGATGGATTTTATGTAGCTAAACAGTTAGCTAAAGTAGTTCAAGATGGAGGATATGATCTTGTGATTGCAGGAAGAGAGTCAATAGATTATAATGGTGGAATGGTACCTGGAATGTTAGCTGGACTTACAGGAGCTAATTTTATCAATACTTGCATTGGATTAGAAATAGATGGGGATTCTGTAACTGCTATTCGCGAAATCGATGGAGGAAAAGAAACTTCTACTACAAAATTACCATTAGTTGTTGGAGGACAAAAAGGATTGGTTGAAGAGAGTGATCTTCGTATTCCGAATATGAGAGGAATTATGATGGCACGTAAAAAACCACTTACGGTTGTTGAGGCTGTTGAAGCAACTCAGGAAACCAAAGCGGTTAAATTCGAAAAGCCAGCACCAAAAGGTGATGTAACACTAGTTTCTCCTGATAATGTAGGACAATTAGTAGAGCTATTGCATAACGAAGCAAAAGCAATTTAATAAAATACAAGTTTAAAGTAATACCTATTAACATAGGTTCAACATAAAAAAAATAAATATGTCAGTATTAGTATATACAGAAAGTGAAGGAGGAAAATTTAAAAAGGCTGCTTTCGAAGTTGCGTCATATGCAAAAGAAGTAGCTAATATGCTTGGTACTACAGTTACTGCTGTTAGTGTTAACGTTGATGGTAGTAGTGAACTAGGTACATACGGAGTTGATAAAGTATTAGAAATTAAAAACGATAAGTTAGCGACTTTTAATGCAAAAGCGTATGCAGATGCTTTAAAGCAGGCTGCAGAAAAAGAAGGAGCTAAAGTTGTAGTGCTTAGTTCTAGTGCAGATAGTAAGTTTTTAGCATCACTTTTAGCGGTTAATCTTAATGCAGGATATGCGTCTAACGTAGTAGCATTACCCGAGAGTGCTTCACCTTTTACAGTAAAAAGAACTGCTTTTACAAACAAGGCATTTAATATTACCGAAATCACGACTGATGTGAAAATTATCGGACTATCTAGTAATGCATTTGGATTGAAGGAAGCTTCTGGAGCTGCTGCTGCTGAAGGTTTTGATCCTTCATTAGCTGATGAAGATTTTGCAGTGAATGTAACGTCTGTAGATAAAGCAACAGATAAAGTGTCTATCGCAGATGCAGAAGTTGTAGTTTCAGGAGGTAGAGGTCTTAAAGGGCCAGAGAACTGGGGTATGATCGAAGAGTTGGCAGATGTACTTGGAGCTGCAACAGCGTGTTCTAAACCTGTGAGTGATATGGGATGGAGACCGCATGGAGAGCACGTAGGTCAAACAGGAAAACCAGTAGCTACTAACTTATATATAGCAGTAGGGATTTCTGGAGCAATCCAGCACCTTGCAGGAATAAATTCTAGCAAGATAAAAGTAGTGATCAATAACGATCCAGAAGCGCCATTCTTTAAGGCTGCAGATTATGGTATTGTTGGTGATGCCTTTGAGGTAGTACCGCAGTTAATTGAAAAATTAAAGGAATTTAAGGCGAATAACGCATAATTTTCATAAATTGTGCCCAATCAAGGGCTGTTTGAACTTAGGTAAAAGTCCATTTGTTCAAACAGCCTTTTTTTTATTGAAAATTACTATGAGTTTAGTTCGTCTGAACATAAAAGGAATATCTTACAGTCAAACCCAAAATGGTGCTTATGCATTGATTTTAAGTGAGGTGGATGGAGAAAGGAAATTGCCAATTGTGATTGGTGCATTTGAAGCACAGTCTATAGCTATTGCTCTGGAAAAAGAAATTAAACCTCCTCGTCCTTTAACGCATGACCTGTTTAAAAATTTTGCAGATCGATTTGATGTAGTCGTGAAACAGGTAATCATTCATAAATTGGTAGATGGCGTTTTTTATTCAAGTATTATCTGCGAAAGAGATAAGATTGAAGAAATAATAGATGCTAGAACCAGTGATGCTATAGCACTAGCCTTGCGATTCCAGGCTCCAATTTTTACGTATAAAAATATTCTTGATCAAGCAGGAATTTACTTAAAAGTAAATCCTAAAAAAGATGGTGAAGATGAATCAGAAAGTTTGTTGGTAGATGAATTGGTTTCTGATGATGTGGAAATGGTAGGAAAAGAAACTAGTTATCAGGATTTATCTTTAGAAGAATTAAATCGTATGCTAGAACAAGCAGTAGCTAATGAAGATTATGAATTGGCAGCTCGAATACGAGATGAAATCTCGAAAAGAGGATAATTTTGATTTCTAATTGTTCCGAAATATTATAATATTACCTTATTGATATATGAAAAAAGGAGTACTCTCTTTCCTATTATCTTTTTTTGCATTTACAATTATCTCAGCGCAATCCATAGAGAAAAAGTGGATATTAAAAGATGTAAAAGGAGATAATGAAACTATTTTTCAAGTTGGAGATAATGATTATCTGGATTTTCAAAATGGTGTCTTTTCTTATGCATTTGAAGGAAATTCTGAAAAGCTTACAGGAGATTATCTTGCTCAAAAAAATGTCGTATTACTGTTCCCTGAAAAATCAGAAGATTCTATTATTAAATATAGATTGAAAAGTATCACGGATACTACCTTGGTTCTATCAAAAAATAACCTTTCCTATTCATTTGTTGTAAAACCTAGTGATCCTGAAACCCCAGTTGTAGCTGAACAAGGTGATGCGCTAATTCCTAATCAAGGTTTTTCTTTTTCAAGTTTGTGGAGAGGAGTTCTAGGAATGCTGGTATTATTAGTTATTGCATTTTTGTTTAGCAGTAATAGAAAAGCTATAAATTGGAAAACTGTTGGTTTAGGTCTGGGATTTCAATTAATAATAGCTATTGGTGTTTTAAAGGTTCCATTAGTACAGACGATATTTGAATGGGTTGGAAGTCTTTTTGTTAGTGTTTTAGACTTTACGCGAGCAGGAAGTAAGTTCTTATTCGAAGGACTAGTGGTAGACATGGATACTTTTGGTTTTATATTCGCTTTTCAGGTGTTACCAACTATCATTTTCTTCTCGGCGCTAACATCACTATTATTTTATTTAGGTGTTATCCAAAGAGTAGTGAAGGGGTTAGCTTGGTTATTGACAAAAACATTAAAGATATCTGGAGCTGAAAGTTTAAGTGTTGCAGGTAATATCTTTTTAGGGCAAACAGAAGCTCCTCTATTAATAAAAGCCTATTTAGAAAAGATGAATAGGTCAGAAATTTTGTTAGTTATGGTGGGTGGAATGGCTACTGTAGCGGGAGCAGTGCTGGCTGCATATATTGGATTCTTAGGAGGTGATGATCCAGTTCTAAGATTACAATTTGCTAAACACTTATTAGCAGCATCAGTGATGGCGGCTCCTGGAGCGATTATTATCTCTAAAATACTATTTCCCCAAACAGAAAAAATTAATACAGACGTATATGTTTCTTCAGAAAAAATAGGATCTAATATACTGGATGCTATAGCAAATGGTACCACTGAAGGTCTTAGGCTAGCAGTAAATGTTGGAGCAATGTTATTAGTTTTTGTGGCATTTATTGCTATGCTAAATGGTATTTTGGGATGGGTAGGAGATATTACTTCTTTAAATGCTTGGGTAGCTTCGAATACGGCATACCAAAGTTTATCCCTTGAACTTATTTTAGGATATCTTTTTGCACCATTAATGTGGTTAATTGGTGTTGCTAAAGAAGATATTGCTTTAATGGGGCAACTTTTAGGAATAAAATTAGCGGCTAGTGAATTTGTGGGGTATATACAATTGGCAGATTTGAAAAATGTAGCGAATGCAACACATTTAACATACAACAAATCGGTGATAATGGCTACCTACATGTTGTGTGGTTTTGCTAATTTTGCTTCTATCGGCATACAAATAGGTGGTATAGGATCTCTTGCTCCAAGACAACGAAAAACATTGTCGGAGTTTGGGATGAAGGCACTAATTGGAGGTACGATAGCTTCACTTTTGTCTGCTACAATCGCAGGAATGATTATTGGTTAATAGAAAGGGATTTTTTTTGCTGAAACTTCAATGCTAGAATAACTTTTACAAGTATTTCATAATCTAGCTATTAAAAGATTGCTCAATACCTATTTTTCGTATATTTGACGGAATTAGTAGAACTTTAACAAACTCAAAAGAAAGTCAGAAAGGGAATATGAAGCAATATTTGGATCTGGTACGTCACGTACTGGAGAATGGAAATGAAAAAGGAGATAGAACCGGAACAGGAACAAAAAGTGTTTTTGGGTATCAAATGCGATTCGATTTGAGCGAAGGGTTTCCAATGGTAACTACCAAAAAACTTCATTTAAAATCTATAATACATGAATTATTATGGTTTTTGAAAGGAGATACCAACGTTAAGTATTTGCAGGATAATGGTGTTAGGATTTGGAATGAATGGGCAGATGAAAATGGAGATCTGGGACCGGTATATGGATATCAATGGAGAAACTGGAACGGAGATGAAATTGATCAGATTCAAGAAATTGTAGAAGCTTTAAAAAAGAACCCAGATAGTAGGAGAATGTTGGTTTCTGCATGGAATCCAAGTGTCTTGCCAGATACGTCTAAATCATTTTCTGAGAATGTGGCTAATGGCAAAGCTGCGCTACCACCTTGTCATGCATTTTTTCAGTTTTACGTAGCTAATGGGAAATTATCTTGTCAGTTGTATCAGAGAAGTGCAGATATATTTTTAGGAGTACCTTTTAATATAGCGTCATATGCATTATTTACAATGATGATGGCACAGGTAACTGGATATGAAGCTGGCGAGTTTATACATACATTTGGAGACGCACATATTTATAATAATCATAAAGAGCAATTAGAATTACAGTTGTCTAGAACACCGAGAAATTTACCTACCATAAAGATTAATCCAGAGGTAAAAGATATTTTTGGCTTCGTTTTTGATGACTTCACATTGGAAGACTATAATCCGCACCCACATATTAAAGGTGCAGTTGCAGTTTAACCCCCAAATTTAAACTGAATTACTATGAAGAAACTATTACTTATTATTACAATTTTATGTTCCACCTTCTTGTTTG
This sequence comes from uncultured Aquimarina sp., assembly GCF_947492115.1. Classification (NCBI taxonomy): domain Bacteria; kingdom Pseudomonadati; phylum Bacteroidota; class Flavobacteriia; order Flavobacteriales; family Flavobacteriaceae; genus Aquimarina; species uncultured Aquimarina sp. Next base: position 308,487 of record NZ_CANLMM010000002.1, on the reverse strand, counting down.
CTCAGGATAATATTATTCTTTCCAAAGAAAATGCAAATGAAAAGGGGATTACGCCAATATGGCCAAAATGCGATAAATCCAGACAAACACCTATTAAGTGTTTTGATAATAACCTGCGAAAGCATATCATCTCTAATTTTAGATATCCAGAAATTGCCGCTAAAGAAGGCTTGGAAGGTACAGTTACCGTAGAATTTATTATTAATAATAAAGGTAAAGCAGAGGTGATTGATGTAAAAGGTGGGCACAGACACTTGCAGAGAGAAGCTGTTAGGATCGTTAGAGCAATTCCTAAAATGAAACCCGGAAAGTGGGGAAAAAAGCCGATAGCTATAGCATATGAAGTGCCAATTACCTTTATAAAACCTAGTAATTAATATTCCATATTTAACAATGGATTAACTCCTTTATTAGGTAGATACAGCTTAAAAATTATTAAATTTGAGTGTATTCGTAAATCGAATACACTCTTTTTTTATGGTAATTACTGATAATTTGCTATCTTCCTTGTTAGAGACAAGAGCTCATACAGAAGAAATTTGTTCCCCGCTTCAGATCGAAGATTACGTTGTGCAACCCATCGTTGATGTATCTCCACCGAAATGGCATCTAGGTCATACTACTTGGTTTTTCGAAGAATTTATTCTTACAAGATATTATGCTGATTATAAAAGGTTTCATGAAGACTTTGCCTTTGTATTTAATAGCTATTATGAAAGTATCGGAAAACGAGTAGTGAGAACCAATCGAGGTAATTTATCTCGTCCCACAGTCAATGAGGTATATCAATATAGAGATTATGTCACCAATCACTTGCAGGTACTTCTAGAAAGTATGGAGGATGAAGAATTGAGATCTCTTGTAGAAATTGGAATACATCATGAGAAACAGCACCAAGAGTTATTGCTAACGGATATTAAATTTATTTTGGGTAATAATCCTTTACTTCCAAAATACAGTAGCACTTTTGATGAAAATCCGAATAGCAGTGCTTCTGATAAATATCACTTTATTGACGAAGGTATTTATGATATTGGTTATAAAGGAGAAGACTTTTGTTACGATAATGAGTTGGGAGTTCATAAAGTGTTTCTAGAAGCATATAAAATAGCAAATGATCTAGTAACTAATAAAGAGTACTTAGATTTTATTAATGATAAAGGATATGAGGATAGCCTTTTATGGCATGCTGAAGCGTGGGATTGGCTTAACACCGAAAAAATAAAAACCCCTTTGTATTGGCATAAGATTCACGGAGAATATCATCAATATACTTTACAAGGACTGCAACAATTGGATTTAAATGCTCCAGTGACACATTTATCCTATTATGAAGCTTTTGCGTATGCACAATGGAAAGGAGAACGTTTGCCGACAGAATTCGAATGGGAAGTTGCCCATAAATTATTTGATTGGGGATTGCGATGGGAATGGACAGAAAGCGCCTATTTACCATACCCTAATTATGCTAAAGCTCCAGGAGCACTCGGAGAATATAACGGAAAGTTCATGGTTAATCAAAAAGTACTCCGAGGAGGTTCCATAGCAACTCCTAAAAATCATACAAGACCAACATATCGTAATTTTTTTCACCCACAACTAAGATGGCAATTTAACGGATTGCGATTAGTAAAAAGTAAGTAATTCCCCTTTTACATGAGTTCAAAAGATCAAAGCGTTTTAATGTGTACTTTCGGAAAAGAAGTACACGAAGGATTAACTAGTTTTCCAAAATATCTTTCATCTAAATATTTTTATGATGAAGTTGGTGATAAGCTTTTTCAGAAAATTATGGCATTGCCAGAATATTATCTTACCAATGCCGAGTATGATATTTTTAAATTACATAAAACGAATATTTTAAAGAGTTTTGATCCTTTTAAAAAAGGGTTTGATTTAATTGAACTTGGCGCTGGAGATGGAAAAAAAACTAAAGTGTTATTAAAAGAATTATTGAAAGAGAATTATGATGTAACATATCATCCGATTGATATTAGTAAGCATGCTGTTGATGGATTGGTAGAAAATCTTTCTTTAGAAATACCGGAACTTCAGGTAAAAGGTCAAATAGGAGAGTACTTTGAAGTATTGGATAGGTTGAAACACATAAGTGTACGTAAAAAGGTGATTATGGTTTTAGGTTCTAATATTGGTAATCTCTTACACCCAAGAGCAATTCAGTTTTTAAAAAAATTGAACGCGGTAATGAATGCTGATGACGAAGTTTTTATTGGATTTGATCAAAAAAAACATCCACAGAAAGTTTTAGATGCTTATAACGACCAAACAGGTGTAACAGCTGCTTTTAATAAAAATGTCTTAACAAGAATTAATAAAGAACTTGGAGGTAATTTTGATGTTGATGCTTTTATGCATTGGGAAGTATATGATCCCGAAAGTGGTACCGCAAAAAGTTATTTGGTAAGTAAAAAGAAGCAAACAGTAGATATTGATTGTTTAGAACTACAAGTGCATTTTGAAGCTTGGGAAAGTATACATACAGAGATTTCTCAGAAATATGATGATGATACTGTGAAATGGCTGGCAAAAGAATCAGGCTTTGTTATTACTAATAATTTTACGGACGAAAATGAATATTATAAGAACTATGTGTTCAAAAAGTCAGAATAAAAAAATATAAAATAAGAAAGCTATGAAAGCCATATGGAATAATGAAATAATTGCAGAAAGCAATGACACTAAAGTAATCGAGAACAATCACTACTTTCCTCCTGAGGCAATAAAGAAAGAATTTTTTAAGTCTAGTGACACACATACCAACTGTCCATGGAAGGGTGTAGCATCTTACTATACCGTTTCTGTAAATGGTAAAGAAAATAAAGATGCCGCTTGGTATTATCCTGAAACTAGTGATTTAGCTAAGCAAATCAAAGGATATGTGGCATTTTGGAAAGGTATTGAGGTTGTAGAGTAATACAACCTCAATTTTATATATTTTTGCTTAAAGTACTAATATGCTATTTTCAGCAGCAGCAAAATCGTTCCACTGATATCCATCAGCTTCTGTTTCATTTGTCCACTCTCCGTCAACCACGTATTTAAATTCAAATTTTTGATCTTTAGGAAGATTTAAAGTTCCTTTAAATGTACCATTTTTCAATTTTTTCAATACAGTAGCTTCTGTGTTCCACTCGTTAAATTCCCCAGCTACAGAAACGCTTGATGCTTCTTTTGCAGGTACAGAAAAAGTAACTTTGCAAATTGGTTTTGACTTTAAGTATTGTTTGGTTATAGCCATAATTCTTGTTTATAATTAATTCTTAGTTAATAAAATTATCTGTTAAATTAATACAAAACATTAAAAAACAAAAGTGTGAAGAGTCAGATTTTCAATAATTTAATGAACAATTAACAATTAAATATTAACGATAACGATGTAGTATTCCGACAAGCTTGTCAATGTCTTCTTTATTATTATAAAGATGAAGACTTATTCTAATGCCATTTCCTCTTAGTGAGGTAATGATGTTTTTTTCTTTAAGAGTGTTGTGTAGTTTCTGGTCTCCTTTAATGTTGAAAATCGCACTATTATCATTTCGTTGCTTAGCAACTTTGTCTAATACTCCAAGATCGGTAAAATTATGCTTTGCATACGTTGATAATTCCTTGATTTTTTCTTCAATTTCTGAAAGTCCAATTTTAGAAAGAAACTGAATTGAATGTTGCAAACTCCCGAAGTTGAATGTGTCTAAATGACCACATTCGTATCTTGATCTAATATTAGTATATGATGGGTCATATGATGAGTTTAACGAAGTTTTTAAATAATTATTTGGCGTTAATTGTTTCAGAACTCCTTCTTTAAAAAGTAAAAAACCATTACCATAGCCTCCTAAAAGCCATTTGTAACCACTACAACCTAAAATATCAACTCCAGATTGTTCAAAATTGAAAACTTTTGTTCCACAAAACTGCGTGCCGTCTGCTATGATAAGAAGGTTTGGATGTTTAATTTTTAGATTTTTTAAAAAATCTAGATCTATGGTAATTCCGTTTATATATTGTACTAAGCTAAAAGCAAAAATATCAGGTGAATATTGAGCAATTGCTTCAGAAATATTTTCTTCTAAAGAGGTATTTACCTCCGCATAGCATACTTCGAATTCTTTACTTTTTACAGAAAAATTAATCGAAGGGTAATCTTCATCCAATAACAAAATCTTTTTGTTTTTCTCTAATCCGTTTAAGATAGTATTAAAGCCGATAGAAAAATTAGGAGTTAGGACAGTATTTTCTGAAGTGCCGCCACAAAAATCTGCAATGGATTTTCTTACTGTATTTAGAAATTGCTCTTGATGGTCACGAAACATACTTCCTCCGATCAAAAAATCTAAATCATGTTCTTGTCTGTAATCCAATAAAGAATCATAGAGTAATCCAGAGGAAGCTGTGTTTAAGTAAGTGTTTTGAGATAGTACGGGAAATTCTTTTTGTAAATTCTTCATAAGTTCGTTTAGGGCTTTTTACCAAAACCTTTATATTTACTTTGATATTAATCAAGTGTCACTAAGGTACCATTAAAATGTTTTCAAAAAGAAAAGATACTCCACAAATTGATCCTGTTCAAAAAGAATTATATGAGCATGCACGTAAAAGAGTTGTTCAAAAGAAAAGACTGTTTCAACACTTTATTGTGTTCTTGGTTGGTTCATTATTTTTAGTGGTATTGAATCTATTAATTGGATTTGGTAAAGAGTATACCTTTTTTGGAATTAACTGGTCCGTCGTAGCAGTTATTTGTTGGGCATTCTTATTTGTACTCCATTTTTGTAATGTTTGGTTGTTTCATAAGTTTATGGGAGCTGATTGGACAAGTAATCAAATGGAGCGCTTGATTGCGAAACAAAAAGCAGAAATTGAATTGATTCAAAAAGATGTGGACAAGATGTATCCTAAAGATGAACTGTTGAAAAAGAAAGATGATTTTATTAAACAAGGACAACAAGCTACTATGACCAAAACTATTAGTGCAGAAAAACTTAGTCAAAATATAACAATGATTGCAGCTGCGGGAGAAAATGATGCGCTGGGTAAGGATAATGACTTGGTTTGGCATTTGCCAAATGATTTTAAACGTTTCAAGCAATTAACAACAGGACACCATATTATCATGGGGCGAAAAACGTTTGAGTCGTTTCCGAAACTGCTACCAAATCGTGTTCATGTAGTGATTACAAGAAATCCAGAATATAAGCCAGAAGGGGTTATCGTTGTGCATTCTATGGAGGAAGCATTAAAGGTTTCAAAAGATGATCCACAACCATTTATTATTGGTGGAGGAGAGATTTATAAGATAGGATTAGATTATGCAGACAGTATTGAGCTTACACGAGTTCATGGCAAATTTGATGCTGATGCTTTCTTTCCTGAAATAGATCCTGAAATATGGGTTCTAGAAAATAAGGAGCTTCATGGAGCAGATGATCGTCATGAATATGGGTTTACTTACTTAACTTATAAAAAGAAGTAACTCTAACTTGTTTTCCATCCATTTCATAAAGTATATTGAAGATTTACTAGAAGAAGAGGTAAAAGAAAAAAAACCACTCACTGGCGGTGATATTAATCAAGTTTTTTTCCTAGAAACTGGTACGAGAAAACTGGTGCTTAAGCTTAATAGTCTATCCGATTTTCCAAAGATGTTCGAGGCTGAGGCGATCGGACTACAAGAATTAGAAAAAGCAAAAATTTTTAGAGTTCCTAATGTAATACAACATGGATATTATGAGAATACTGCATTTTTATTGCTAGAGTATATTCCAATTGGAAGACCAGTTAAAAGTTTTTGGATGAATTTTGGTGAGCAGTTAGCGTTAATGCACCAAAAAAGTAGACCGTTTTTTGGTTTCGAAAGTGATAATTATATTGGAAGTCTACCTCAGTGTAATACTGATTGTAATTCTGCTGCAGAATTTTATATTACTCAACGATTATATCCACAATTTACCTTAGCATTCCAAAAGGGTTTTTCTTTTCAGAATTTAGATGCTTTCTATAGCAATATTGAAAAAGAGATTCCAAAACAAGTTTCAAGTCTTATACATGGAGATTTGTGGAATGGAAATTATATAGTGGATTCTGATGGAAATCCATGTTTGATTGATCCTGCAGTTTCGTATGCGCCTAGAGAAATGGATATTGCCATGATGCATCTGTTTGGTGGTTTTGATTCACAATTGTTTCAAACTTATAATGATGTTTTTCCACTTCAGCCAAATTGGAAAGATAGAATACATCTTTGGCAATTGTACTATTTGCTAGTACATCTAAATATTTTTGGAAGTTCTTATTATGATAGAGTGCAACAAATCCTGAAAGTTTATACTTAATTACAATATATTTTACAGAGGTGGTTATAGTTGGTTTGCCTAAAATTATAGATGTTTACTAATAACCACTATCAACATTATACTTACTTTTGTCAAAATTTTAAAATACACAATACATGAACGCATATGTTTTTCCAGGTCAAGGGGCTCAGTTTTCAGGAATGGGGCTGGATTTATATGAAAATTCAGAAGTTGCAAAAGAACTTTTTCATAAAGCCAATGATATTTTAGGTTTTGAGATCACAAAAATCATGTTCGAAGGAACAGCAGAAGAGTTAAAAGAAACGAAAGTGACGCAACCTGCTATTTTTTTACATTCTGTAATTCTTAGTAAGGTGTTAGGTGATGCATTCAAGCCTGATATGGTTGCGGGGCATTCATTAGGCGAGTTTTCTGCTTTGGTAGCTAGTGGAGCTTTGAATTTTGAAGATGCATTGCAATTGGTTTCTAAAAGAGCGTTAGCTATGCAAAAGGCTTGTGAATTAAAACCTTCTACTATGGCAGCAGTTTTGGGATTAGAAGATGAGGTTGTAGAAAAAGTATGTGAAGAAATTGAAGGAATTGTAGTCGCAGCAAATTATAACTGTCCAGGTCAATTAGTTATTTCTGGAGAAGTAGAAGCAATAGAAAAGGCTTGTGAAGTACTTAAAGAAAAAGGTGCTAGAAGAGCGTTGGTGTTACCTGTTGGTGGCGCATTTCACTCACCATTAATGGAACCGGCTAGAGAAGAATTGGCAGCAGCTATTGAAGCTACTAATTTTAGTACACCAACGTGTCCAATTTATCAAAATGTGACTACAACAGCAGTTACAGATCCAGAAGAGATTAAAAAGAATCTGATTGCACAATTAACAGCTCCAGTAAAGTGGACACAAAGTGTAAAGAATATGATGAAGGATGGTGCTACCTCATTTACAGAAGTAGGACCAGGAAAAGTATTGTCTGGGTTAGTAAAAAAAGTAGATCGATCTATGGAAACCATTTCTGCTACGATCTAAAAGAAAAGTTTGAACAAATTCTTAATAAAAACCTCAAAGAGTGACTTTGAGGTTTTTTATTTGATAATAGAATGCTATTGAGAAACCGCTTTGAATTGTGTTTCTAAGTATACTTGTTTCCATACTCCATTTTGGTAGGAGCCAACCTTGAAGTTATAGGTGTTATCATCAACATATTCCCACATATCGGTTACCAAAGAATCGCCATACTGATACTGATATAGAATGTTTTTTCCATCGACTACTATAGTTCCTTCAGTAAGTCCCCCAAAAACATCAAATTCCCAAAACTTTATAGTCTTGGAAGTCTTATCAAACTTTCTGACACCATGATTCCGCCATCCATATTCGGTTTGTTCTTGGTTTGTAAATCCTTTAGATCTGGCTATCACTAGAGTATTATGCAAATCATACTTAAAAGTTGTTTCCTGTTTAAAAACGCTTCCGTTTCCCCATTTTCCTTCCGCTTTCCACTCCTTGTTTACAAGGTTTTTAAAGGCATCAAGATTAGGTTCTTGTGCTAAAACTAATTGGGGTAGAAAAATGCTACATATAGTAAATAGAATAATTTGATACTTCATAATTAAAAGAGATTTCTAGTACAATATAAATAATTGCGGGGATACTATCTATTAATATGTTTTTAGAGTTTAATCAGGTTATATGCTATTTTAAATTAAAGTAGAAAATATGGGTATTAAAGGTTCATCGATTCATGAGAACCATTCGTCTATATTTATTTCGATAAACGGTAAAATGACGGTTAAACGGTGGAATTTTCCCATTCGAAGGTAATAATTGTTGTTCTGTCCAGAGTCGATGATAACCTGGTTTTTAAGGATTTACTTTTACATCAACAAAAACCATAAAGCCCTAATAAGATGTCAAATTTCAAATCAATATTCACCTTTACTTTAATAGCCGTTAGCTTCTTAGGATTTGCACAAGACGCTTTTCATAATTTTGGAAATGCACAAATTCATGGTGCTGGAACAGTGGGATTTCATATAGATGTTATCAATGATGGAGAGTTTAATGATAATAAGGGAAAGGTTGGTTTTTATAGTGAAAATAATTTAACGGTTTCTGGTGACAATAATCCTGTTTTTTACGATGTAGAAATCGATACAAAAGAAGGTTTGTTTTTGGATGTAGCTGTAGGGGTTACTAATTTTCAGGAATTTGTGAATGGTAGAGTCATAACAGATAGAGAGCAGAAAAATATCTCATTGGATTATATAGGAGATGCTCCGTATTTAGGTGAAAGCGATGAACGATATGTTGATGGATATGCTACTTTAAGTGGATTATTAGATTTTTCCTTTCCAGTGGGTGATGATTTTAGATTAAGACCAATAAAAATAGAAAGTGGTGCTGCAACAAATACTTCGAGAGCTGCGTACTTTTTTGAAAATCCAAATACACCTAATTTTTTTACTGAGAGATTTAATACAGAGCAGTATGAAGAATTATTATACGGAGTTAGTATTTTCGAATTTTGGGATTTAGATGGAAATCAAAGTACTAAGGTTACTTTAACATGGGATAGTAATAGTAATATTCCTACTCTTGTAGATGATGTAGAAGATTTAAGAGTGGTAGGTTGGAGTAAATCACTTAAGAAATGGGTAAACTTAGGGAATACTAATGTGATTGGAGATTTGGATAATGGAGAGATTTCTTCAGACGTAATTATTCCAGATGATTATGAAGTATTAACCTTTGGTTCGTCTAACAGATTACTAGATGGAGATTTAGAAGTTTTTACTGCGGTGTCGCCTAATGGAGATGGATACAATGATACTTTTAGAATTCAGGGTTTATCTCAATTCCCAAATAATCAAGTGTCTATATATAATAGATGGGGAGTATTAGTGTTTCAAAAGAAAGCATATCACGAAAATCAAAACTTTGCTGGTATTTCTGAGGGTAGAGCAACGGTATCGAAAGAATCAAAATTACCAGAAGGAACGTATTACTATGTATTAACTATTGAAGGAGCAAAAGATAGAGCTGGGTATCTGTACATTAATAGATAAGCTAATATTTAATTCTACCTTTTATTGTTAAGTATTTCATCAATTTCTTTGAAAGAGTAATTCCCTAAGAGTGTGCCATCTGGAGCAATTAAAAACTTGGAAGGTATTTCGGAAACACCGTATTTTCTGGCAATATCTGATAAGAGTACAAAACGATTTTGATTTACAATCTGATGCTTCCAAGTATATCCATATTTATTAGTAACCTTTTCCCAAGACTTTAGATTTTTCTCAAGAGCTACTGTAACTACAGTAAGATCCTTAGAATGTTTGTTATGTAGCGCCACTAGTTCTGGACTTTCTCTTAAGCACGGCGCACACCACGATCCCCAAAAATCCAATAGTACATATTTACCTTGAAGATTTGATAATTTAAAAGGTGTTCCATCTATTAGTTCAGCTTCAAAATCTGGAGCTATATTTCCATTAGAAGCAGCTGTTAATTTGGTGTATGTGTAAAATACCCCAAAAAGTAGGATTCCTCCTAAAAGAATATAGTTGAGTGTCTTTTTCATGAGCTTATCATTTTTTCAGAATCGGATAGCATGTACTATAAATCTTTTATTCAATTTATTTAATAGTGTATACTATCTTTTTTTAACTCTTAAAACAGCATTAGAAATTATAATAACTAATGCTGTTTTTTAGGTTAGTCTGAAGTGTTTAGAATTCCTTAATTCAATTTTCTTTCTTTTAGGATTTCTTCAAGTTCTTTATTGTTTTTAGAATTTTTGATGATTCTATAAATCAAAAAAGCTAAAATAAACATTGGGATCAGTCCCAATGGTTTTTTAGCAAGACTCCATCCTACAATTCCGACTACAAAAATTCCTGCCATAAATCCAATCAATAGGGCATGGAATATTTTAGAATTCTTTAATTTCTTTTTTTCGATTAAAAGTTCTTCATCTGTTAATTTAGAAAGCTCAGTTTTGGTCATTGATAATTTTATGTTTGAATAATCGATATTTCAATTAGAAAATGTATAAAGCAAAATTATTGCTTGTATATTTTTCCGTTTTTCATCACAAAAACTACATTCTCCATTGTTTTGATATCATCTCTAGGATCTTCGTCTACCGCTACAATATCTGCAATAAAATCTGGAGCTATTTGTCCTAATTCTTTGCTCATATTTAATACTTTGGCATTAACAATGGTGGCACATTGAATAGCTGTAATTGCAGGCATACCAGCTTCAACCATATATCCAAATTCTTTTCCATTTTGTCCATGTTTAAAAACTCCTGCATCGGTACCAAATGCAATTTGCACTCCTCGTTTATAAGCTTTTTTAAAGGTATCCTGAATTTTAGGACCTATCTCTAATGCTTTGGGAACAATAATAGCAGGATAATACCCGTCTATTTCTGCTTTTTCGGTTACTTCTTTACCGGCAGTAATTGTAGGGACCAAATAAGCTTTCTTTTTTTTCATAAGATCCATAGTTTTAGTGCTCATTAGAGTTCCGTGTTCTATGGTAGTTACTCCGCCATTCAAGGCACGTTGCATACCCTCATCTCCATGTGCGTGCGCCGCGACATGAAATCCATAATCCTTAGCGGTTTGACAAATAGCTTTTATTTCTTCTAGTTTAAATTGAGGATTAGAACCACTTTTTGCCACACTTAATACACCTCCTGTAGCAGTAATTTTAATAAGATCAGCTCCGTTTTTATAACGTTGTCTCACAGCTTTTTTTGCATCTTCTATACCATTTACAACTCCATCTTTAGGTCCTGGATCTCCCATAATAGTTTTTTTGCTTCCATTCGTGGGATCTCCATGACCACCTGTACTGGAGATAATTTTTCCAGCAGTAAAAATTCGTGGTCCTATAATTTTTTCCTGAGCAATTGCTTTTTTTAAGGAAATATTTACGCCGCTTCCTCCAAGATCTCTTACGGTGGTAAATCCTGCTAACAATGTAGCTTCTGCAAATCCTACCGAGTTGTAAGCAACATCTGCATCATTGTTCGTATAACGCTCTAGATAGGCTTTAGGATTCGATTCACTCTCCATGTGTACGTGCATGTCGATAAGTCCAGGCATTACTGTTTTGTCCTTTAGATCTATAATAATGTCATTGCTTTCTCCTTCTGTATATCCTGTTTCTATTTTACTGATTTTATTTCCAGAAACGACAATAGTTTTTTCGGTTAGTATTTTTCCAGTTTTGGTATCAATTAGTTTTCCACATTGAATATAAGTGTCTTGTGAAAATAGGGTAGTACTTATTATTGCTAAAAGCAATGTGTAAATGAGTTTCATAAGCTAAATATGTATAAAAGTTGTTCGTGTATTTATAAGGTAAACAATTTAAAATAAATTAATTTAACCAATATCTAGATTATGATTTCTTTTAGAATTATTGCAGCTCTAAACAGTTATCTCCCATGGAATTCCATGTCGGGTAATGGAGTGTCTTCTTTTAGATAGGTGTTAAACCATTGAATTACATCTTGATCTCTTTCTTCTCTAAACTGGCTGATACCATGATCTGCTCCTTCATACACTTTTAACCTATATGGGATTCTGTATTTTTCTAATTGTAGTGCTAATTGTAAGGAGTTTGTGGATTTTACTCTCCAATCAGCATTGCCATGTAATAATAGGATTGGGACTTTAGGAGAAAATTTATCTGCCCATAAAACTGCAGATCTTTTTTCTAGTTCCTCTTTTTTGTTTTGAAGGTAGTTAGGAATTAATTCTTTATACACTCCTTTTTCCATATTAGGACGATCAATAGTTCGTAAATCAGACTTTGCACCTCCTACTACTGCTGCTTTAATGACATCTGTTTTAGTTAAAGCAATATATGTCATCATTCCGCCGCGACTCCAGCCATACATACCTATTCGATTGGTGTCTGCTTTTGGTAATTCTTCGACTACTTTGGTAAGGTTTAAAATATCATTTACATCGCTACCACCAAATTCTTCCATGCCTTCGCTTTTACCAGATCCTCTATAGTTGCATCCGATCACAATATAACCTTCGTTTGCTAATTGGGAGAATATGTAAGCGGCAGGGAGTTTCATATCACCTTTAAATAACTGTAATGCTCCAAAGTCTCTATTGCCACCCCGATTGTAGATAATCACAGGATATTTCCCTTCTTTTTTAGGAATCGCAGCAAAAGCCTGAATTTTTAATCCATCACTGAGATAAGTGATTTCATGCATATCTATATTTTTAAGAAAGTGAACCCCATCTTTGAATGTAGACTTGGTATTGTCAGAATATAAATGAGGATAATCTTGCCAGCTGATTTTTTGTTGCTCTATTATTATTGATTCCTGAGAAGAACAGGAGCCAAAATTGAAAGCAATTATAAGTAAGGCTAAAATGTATTTTATATTCAAATTGTATATCATGTTTTTCTTTAATGACAGATGAAATTAAATAATATTACAACAAATCCTTACTACTGCAAAAAATAAAAATTGCCATGATTATATTTTTCAAAGTCTAAATCTATTTCAATAATTCTTCCAGATCATTTTCTATATAGTCTGGGATGGTATTAATATCGATGATTTCTTCAGAAAGATGTTGTTTTCTTTCTTGTAGTTGTAATATCTTTTCTTCGATAGTATTTTTGGTAATAAAGCGAGTGACCATTACGTTATTTTTTTGTCCAATACGATGTGCTCGTGCTACTGCTTGTTTTTCGATAAAAGGATTCCACCAAGGATCTAATAGTAACACGTAGGATGCTTTGGTGAGGTTTAACCCAACACCTCCTGCTTTTAGAGAAATAAAGAATAGAGAGATCGAATCATTTTCCTGGAAATCGCAAACTATTTTTTCTCTATCCGAACTTTTGGTCTGACCGGTAAGGCTAACAAAAGAAATGTTTTGAGCCTTACTCCATTCTTTATAAATATCTAAATGGGAAACAAAAGAGCTAAAAATTAATACTTTTTTATTTGATTTTATCAAAGTATCTAGATAGGATATAACATCTTTAAACTTTCCAGAAGGATTTTCGGTTTGAGAATCCACAAGTTTTGGATGATTGGCTAATTGCCTTAGATTGGTAAGTGTGTTGAGTATATGTATTTTGTTTGTTCCCTCGGTATCTATTCCTAATAATAAATTTCTGGCGGCGGATTTTTGAGCTTCATATGCTTTCTCTTGAGCAGGTAACATTTCTGTGTAAATAACTTGTTCTGATAGTTCTGGTAAGTCTTTAGCAACCTGTTCTTTGGTTCTTCTTAAAATAAATGGTTCTATAAGTAATTTAAGCTCTTCAATTCGTTCTTGGTTTTGATGTTTCTCTATAGGTGTTTTAAAATGATCTTTAAAAAACGGAAAGCTACCGAGCATACCAGGGTTAATAAATTCCATTTGTGACCAAAGATCAGATAGTGAGTTTTCTATAGGCGTACCGCTTAACGAGATTTTATGTGTTGCTTGTATTTCATTTATAGCCTTGAATATTTTAGACTCTTTGTTTTTTATTTGCTGACTTTCATCTGTAATGATGTAGTTAAACTGTGTTTTCTGGAGTATGTTAATATCCTTAGATAAAGTTGTATAGGTGGTTAAAATAACATCATAGGTTTCTAAATACGGGGCAACCTTTTTTCGATCACTGCCAGTGTATTTTGTAATGGTTAAATGAGGTGCGAACTTTAATATTTCCTGCGCCCAGTTAAACACTAAGGAAGATGGTAAGACAATTAAAGCTTTTAGATATGTTTTTATTTCCAAAGGATCACTAAATAAATCTAAACGAACGGTTTGTACAGCATTCGGTTCTGGAGTTAAAAGTTCTTTAGTGAATACTAAGGTTGCTATTGTTTGCAAGGTTTTTCCAAGTCCCATATCATCAGCAAGACAAGCACCTAATTGGTTTTGTTGGTGTTTTACCAACCATTTTACACCTTCTTCTTGGTACGGTCGTAAGGTAGCTTTTAGTTTGGATGATGGTTGATACGTTTCGTCCGGAATTGTATCGATTTCTAATTCTGTAGGAGGAATAATCTCTGTTAATAAGGTATAATTACCCTTGTTTACGAGAATAGTTTCATCTTTTATGGTACTAAAATTCGCTATCTTTTTATATCTGGTCATCCATTCTAAAGGGATGATAAATACAGAAGAACTATTTTCTAATGGGAAAAAGCGATTATTAGCTTTGATGTAAGGTATAAATCTTGAAAAAGGAATCTCTTGATTCCCAATCTGAACTATTCCTTTGATATCGAACCAGTCATTTTTTTTTTATGTTGCAATTCTAATTGATACGAATCTAGAGTAACCTTTTTGTCGTCGAAATCAGGAAGAGCAATATCGAATCCTTCTAACTCTAACTCCTTATGATTTTTTTGTATCCAATTAAAAATAGCTAAAGGATCATCAGAATTGTCTGTTTCTAATAAGAGATTAGAATTTAGGGTTAATCCTTTTGCTGTCAATCTCGCAATAACTTCTTTCTCTGCCTCTGCATCTCTTTTGGTCTGAGTAATCTGAATTTCTTCATTTGATCCAAAATGCACATCAGAAGAGGTTTTTTTATTACTATGATACTCAAAAGCTGCTTCTCCATAATCGAAAACCACTTTCGCAACAAAATTTTCAGTAATAAAATCCTGGATCACTTCTATTTTGTAGGATGCTATGTTTTTGTGTATCAGTATCTCAAAACCATTTGCAATTACATCGACATTTTTAATTACAGGAAGAATAACTTTATCCAAATACGTTTTAATGTGTTTTTTGGCAATAGTTATTTTTTCTTTACTAAAAAACGGTTTTAATTTATTAGCATTTAAGTTATTGATGTGATAAACCGTTTTGTCAATAGAAATCCAAGAAGGTTCATTTAACAATATTTGAATGCTATGATTTTGCGGAACTATGACACGTTCTTCTTCCTTAAGCGTAAATGCGTAATCGATACCATCTTCCGTTTTCGTGAATTCTAGAATAGGATGTAATGTATTAGCTCCTATCGATAGTCGATGTACTTCAAATGGATCTTTTCTTTGCGCATTATGAATGATTGGATACTCATTTTCAATAACTAAAGCATAGAAGGCGGTAAGCTTATCATGTATGTGGTTAATAACCACATCTTTAATCTTAGGTTCTTTTAGGATATCCGCCAATCCAAAAGTTTTTCTTTTTTTAGCGGGTCTAAATTTTTGTTCTAAAACTGCAACTTTTAAACTGGAGCAGATTTCCAGTAACTGTTCATGAGCCGTTTCTAAATAAGGAATACCAAAGCTGTCTAGAATTGCAGGAGTTGCTTGTTTTTCTACGTACCCAAGACCATTTGGTTTTATAGGTACGATATATGCTTCTGGTAATGGGGGAATTCCTGGTAGATTGGCATGATCAACCAGATTATAACAGATACAAAGTGAATCCATTTTGGGTGGTTTATATGGTTGTATTTAGTTGTTTAAACTAAAGGTGTTGTTATCGTTGGTAGCATAGAATGAAATTTACGCTCCATTCTATCCTATAAGTTAAGTTTATTTTGAGACAAAATCAATTACTGTTTTAGTAATGAAGTCAATTTGTTCGTCATCCAATTCTGTATGCATTGGTAACGAAATTACTTCTTGTACTAACTGATTCGTTACAGGGAAATCATCTTCATTATAGCGATCGTCTAGATAAGCCTTTTGTTTATGTAATGGTATTGGATAATATACACCGCAAGGAATTCCAGCTTCATTTAAATGGTTTACTAAAGCATCACGATCTGCATAAAGTACACGAAGGGTATATTGATGAAATACGTGGCAATTACAGGTGTCACAAATAGTATCAACTCCAGTTCCACAGCTATTTCCTTTTACTTTTGGGGTTACGATGTTTTCGATACCTTCAAAAGCTTTACTATATTTTCTAGCAGCTGCTCTTCTTGCATTATTATAAGAGTCTAAATTAGGTAGTTTAGCTCTTAGTACAGTAGCTTGTATAGAATCCAAACGAGAGTTTACTCCAACTACATCATGATGATATCGTTTGTACATACCATGATTTACAATACCTCTTATGGTATGAGCTAATTCATCATCATTGGTAAAGATAGCGCCTCCATCTCCGTAACATCCTAAATTTTTAGAAGGGAAAAAAGAAGTAGAAGAAACATGTCCAATAGTTCCTGTTTTGGCAACTTTTCCATCAGCAAACTTATAACTAGAACCTATCCCTTGGGCATTATCTTCGATCACATAAAGATTATGTTCATTGGCAATAGCCATAATTTCATCCATATTAGCAGCTTGCCCAAATAAATGAACGGGTACAATTGCTTTTGTATTCGGTGTTATTGCCTTACGAATAGCTTCTGGATTTATATTAAAAGAATCTTCTTCGACATCAACTAAAACAGGTGTAAGCTGCAATAAAGCAATTACTTCTACTGTTGCTGCGAAAGTAAAATCAGCAGTGATTACTTCATCTCCAGGTTTTAAACCTAGTCCCATCATTGCTATTTGCAATGCATCCGTACCATTAGCACAAGGAATTACGTGTTTCACAGCTAAATATTCTTCTAATTCCTTCTGAAAACTATGGACTTCGGGACCATTTATAAAGGCTGCAGATGAGATTACTTCCTGAATCGATGCATCTACACGTTCTTTTATTTGTTCGTATTGACCCTTTAGGTCAACCATTTGAATCTTCTTCATGAGATGTGTTTTGTAACTGGACGAAAGTACAAAATAATGAAGCCACTGCCAATGTGATCATACATTTTGATCCGTTTTTTATTAACGAATAAGCTCAAAATTGAATCCCACTGGCAATAGTCTTGGTATGAATGGCTTACATTTTTACTCCTTTACAAATTTTACTACTTTTTCCTTGTTGACTTGTAATAGATAGATACCTTTGGATAGTGATTGAAGATTATTAGAGATATCATATTTCGAATTTTGATTCGTAGGAATTACAAAATCCTTGATTCTTTTTCCACTTATATCATAAATTGCTAATGTAATTTGATCACTATTGTTGGGATATCCTGTTAGTGTTAAAATAGCTTTGTCTTTAACAGAGTTTGGAGTAATTGTTAAAGATTTTTCTGTTGTTATTGGTGTATTTATTTCTTCAGTATTCATAGATTTATAGACATCTCCAACTACAAATCCAGAAATAATACTTCTTTTAAAATTACCTTCGCTTTCAGAATTTAAAAATAAACTGTAAACCCCATCTTCTAGTCCTTTAGTATTAAAGTAAAAGCTTCCATTCTTTTTGCTAAAGCTAATTAATCGTGGATCATTTTCTTGCGCTACGCCATTTATTTCTGAAGTTTTTATAATCACACCACGAACTTCGGTATTTCTTGGTACTTGTTTGTCTTTTTGCTCTGCGATAATGTCAACTTTTAATATCGGAAATATACCTTTAGGTTGATGTTCTAACTTCATGGTAATTCCATTATTTTGTTTTATGAATGCGGCAAAGCGAGAATCACTTTTTAATTGTTGTTTGTTATTAGCTACAGTGATGATGGTCTTGTGCTCTTCCTGTTGTTGAGGCTTTAATAGTTCAGTCTTTTTTTGATTTTCTGAAGTACTGGTAAATTGAGCCTCAGCGTTTTCGTGAATGATCTCTGCCACTGCAAATGTTGAATTTTTATCAAGTACAATTTGGTCATACTCATTTTCGGAATGGATAATATAGTAATTACTGGTAGTAATATAATTATTAGAGATAGTCGAGTTAAGTGTATTGGGACTTCTTTGGGATCTATTTTGCAAATAGGATTTTACATAAGGCCAACTAAACTGTCCAAAGCTAACATCTAGATGATCAAAAAATGCACGATAATCATTTTTACGGAATACGTATTCTCCACCAGGCCTTAGGGTACTCGAATAAGGTGCCACGCCATCATTAGCTCCTTGTACAGGTAATAAAACACCTCCAGTTAAAGTAAAAGCTGCTCTAGCCAATAGATTAGATCCAGTGAAATATCCAGAAGCACCTAAGATGACAAATTTATCTGGTTCATTATTTTCATTATTGTCTAAATATGGTCGAACCACATCTCTACAATAATAAGTGGTAGAGGTTCTTGCTCCTTCATTAAGCCCTGTTAATCGCCAAGCCCAGTTTAGCCAAGGCATTTGAGAGATATCTGCCAAATATGTTCCCCAATAGGGCGTCCCTAAAGCAAAAACCTGAGATACTTGATTTTTCTTACCATATGCTATCATAGCTGCTTCTGCAGCTTTTCCTCCATTACTATGAGCAATGATAGTTACATCAGAAACATTGTACTTTGCAGTAACGATATCTATGGATTCTGCAAGTAATTCTCCATTAACCCATATACCACCTCCTCTTGTTGTAGCTACAAAAACGGCTTGATAACCTTCTTTATAGGTTTCTTTATAAAAAGAATTATCAAATAAAAATTGATTTTGATTCAGATCAATATAACCATGATTAAATAGGAGAACTTTTCCATTATAATTTGGTGGAGTAGCACCATAATGAATAGTGGATTTAAAAAGAGGTCCTATAAAAAAAGGATTTAGTTGATCTGGTTTTGGTAATTGTACTTCGGTAAAGCTTTGAGCAAATAACAAGGTACTGGTCAATAAGGTAATGAGCGTAATTTTTAATTTCATGGAGTTTGAGTTTGTGTGAATATTAATGTTAAATTAATAAAATTAGATTAATAATATTAACAAAAAATTAATTAAATTATTAAAAAATTAAATTAAATGTATTTTGTAATGATTTATGAAGAATTTCTATTACACTTTTTTGAAAATAGGATTTGACTATTTTTTTATAGGAAAGAGCTGTATTTTAGCAGCAGATAAAAACCTAGACTCTTGAATTTTTTATACAATGTTTTCATAGCTGTATTTAACAGTTTGCTTCCGATCATTGGATTGTTAAGCCCCAAACTCAAATTATTTGTTCAAGGCAGAAAAACAATTTTTGAGGTTTTAGAAAAACGTATAGAATCTGAAGATCAAATTATTTGGTTTCATTGCGCTTCTTTAGGAGAATATGAACAAGGAGTACCTGTTATGGAGGAATTAAAAAAGAAGCACCCAAACTATAAACTTTTGATTACTTTTTTCTCTCCTTCTGGATATGAAATTAAAAAGAATAGTACGTTGGCAGATATTATCACGTATCTACCGATAGATACTAAAAGAAATGCGAAACGGTTCGTTCAATTGGTAAATCCGAAACTTGCTGTTTTTGTGAAGTATGAGTTTTGGCCAAATTATCTGAACGCATTAAAAGTTAATGATACTCCTATTAGTATTATTTCTGCAGCGTTTAGAGAAGATCAGTCATTTTTTAAATGGTATGGAGGTTTTATGAGAAATGCCTTGCAAAAAGTAGAGCACTTTTTTGTGCAAGATACAACATCTAAAAATTTACTTGAAACAGTTGGGTTTACTAATGTTACCATAAGCGGAGATACACGTTTTGATAGAGTTTCTCATCAGATTGAAATGGATAATAAGGTAGATTTTATCTCCAATTTTATTGATAATAGAATTTGTATCGTTATTGGAAGTTCTTGGCCGGAAGATGAGGAAGTGTTTGTTGATTTTATAAATCAAGCTCCAAAAGATGTTTGTTTTATTGTTGCTCCGCACGAAATCAAGGATAGCGGTGTACAGAAATTGAGACAAAAGCTTACATCAAAGACTGTTCTTTTTTCCGAAAAAGAGGGGAAGAGCCTGAAAGAATATTCGATATTTATAATGAATACTATTGGGTATTTATCACGTGTGTATAGTTATGGTGATATCGCTTATGTAGGTGGAGCCATGGGTACTTCAGGATTACATAATATTTTGGAACCTGCTACATTTGGAATACCGATTATAATCGGACAAAATTTTGATAAGTTTAGAGAAGCAAAACAACTTCAGAAATTAGCTGGATTGTTCTCAGTTACAAACACTACAGAGTTTACCAGAATTATGAATAAGCTGATTGATAATAAAAAATTCAGACAGCAAACAGGAATGATCGCTGGTCATTTTATTAATAGTAATACAGGTGCTACTCATACCATAATAGAATACTTAAGTAAGAAACTAGAACAGGCTTAAACCGTTACTGCTTGGCGTAAGTATCTTCTAAACGGAAGCATTTCTTGATACACTTCGATTACTTTTTCTGTAAAACCTGGTTGTAGTACTTCATCTTGTTCCAGTTCATAGGCTACTGCAAATGTTTTCTTCTGCAATAGATTGATATATTCATGATCCATCGCATAACCTTTGGGTGCTTTGGTAAGGTTATTACCGTCATCATATAAATCACCAAACATGTTTTTAAAGCTTTTTTTATTGATAATTTTAATCAATTCTTCTCCATTGTAATCAATCGCTTCTCTAATACTATTTAAAACTTTAGTATCAGGACGCCAAAATCCTCCTGCCAGGACACATTGTGAAAGACCAATCTCTATATAAAAATCTCCTTGTTTAGAAAGCTGATCCAATCCAGCGCCAAAATGATCTTTATAAACAGGCTTGTTAGGATGAAAAAGAAGATTATTATTAATACGGCTAATACCTTTTTTACCAGAAGTCGGAAAATAATCTGGATCAATTTTTATAAGTTTTACTTCTACATCATCCAGCCAATTGATGAAAAAATTTCGTACTTCTTGATACCATTTTCGGTTAGCATCCATCCATTCTTTGTGATTGTTTTTTTGTAATTCTGAAAGAAAATGAAATAAGTCGCTGAAATTCATTATGTTAAAAAAATTAAGAATTTTTGTGAAAACATTACCAAGGTAATAGAAATAGTGGGATTAGAATACCGTTATACCCATATAATAACAACTAAAATTTTTTTATTATGAAAAAAGTAATGTTAGCCTTAGCGTTTTTATTTACTTTAAATGTAATGTTTGTTTCTTGTAGAGATACAAATAAAGAAACAGAAACTACGACTGAAGAAACCAGCGAAGTACAAAAAGAGGTAGAAACTTCTATAGAAGAAGCTAAAAAAGACGCTGCCGAAGTTGAAAAAGAAGTAGAGCAAGCAGTAAAAGAAGCTGGAGAAGAAGTAGAAAAGTCTTTAGAAAAAGCAGTTAAAGAAGACGATTCAAATACAGAAAATGAAGGTGGTGAACAAACATCTTAAAACCTGTTAGAATAAAAGAGACTTACTGAAGTAAGCTAAAAAAGAAAGACCTTTCTAATCGAAAGGTCTTTTTTTATTTTTAGAATAAACCGTTTAATTCTGCATCAATACGGTTAATAATATTTCCGAGATCTTCAGGGTTATCTACAAAGTTTAGATGGTCAACATCTACAATAAGTAAATTTCCTTTGTCATAACCATGTGCCCAAGCCTCATAACGCTCATTAAGACGACTTAAATAGTCAATGCTGATAGTGTTTTCATATTCGCGTCCCCGTTTATGAATTTGGGCCACTAGATTTGGTATGCTACTTCTTAGATAAATCAACAAGTCTGGACCTTCAACAACACTTTCCATAAGGTCAAATAGTGATCTGTAATTTTCAAAATCACGATTGGTCATTAATCCCATGGCATGAAGGTTAGGTGCAAAGATATATGCATCTTCATAGATCGTTCTGTCTTGTATGATATCTTTTCCGCTTTCTCGTATTTCAAGAATTTGTCTAAAACGACTGTTTAAGAAATAGATTTGTAGGTTAAAAGACCAACGCTCCATTTTGTTGTAAAAATCTTCTAAATAAGGATTTTCTAAAACATCTTCGAATTGAGGTTCCCATCGATAATGTTTGGCCAATAATTTAGTTAGTGTTGTCTTTCCGGCACCAATATTTCCTGCAATGGCTACATGCATAGTTGATTAATTTTTTCGGGGTGTTAGGTCAAAACTGTAAATCGTACTTTGTTGGTAAATATAAAGGATTTCATTAGTAACATGAAACTGTTTTATATGAATTTCCGGAAGATTTATTTTTTCGATTTCTTCCGTCTTCGTTCGATAATAATACAAACCATCTTCTTTTTGAAGAATTAAATCGTTATTAATAATCTTTATATTTTGATATCCTTCGTTTTGTATCTGACTTAATAAGCTTCCATAAATATTATACTGAGTTAAGGTTTGATCCGTAAGAACCCAGCAGTAATTAAAGGTGCTTTGTAACGATTTTGGAAGTTCATTTAGAGGTTGTGTCGTAACCAATGTTTTTTCAGAAACAGTATTGAAAATATCCAGTTGTTGTGTATTGTTATCAAAAATCCAAACACTGTTATCATTGGCTGGAGTCATTAAAGAAACATTTTTAAACTCTGCGATAGTATTAAAATTTACACGATCGATTTCTGATAGATACTTGTCTACTGTAACTAATGTATTCGAGGTTTCATAGAATAATACAATTTTTAAAGGATTTAAAATAGATACTTGGGTAAGTTCACCCAAAATAAAATCACCAAATTGCCATTCTTGATTGTTCCATTTTTTATAAAAAATATTTTCTTTTTGATAATAAATAGCACCAAAAGAATCTACACCTAAAAATATATCCGCATTTAAAGAAATAGAATCGTTAAGGGTGACATTTCTTTGTGCGAAACTGATTTGTATAGATGCAACTAGAATAAAATACAGAAGAATTTTTTTCATGAATCAGCAAAGTACAAAAATAAGACCAGTTTTAACAAACTAACTTATACCCAAAACCTCGTACATTAATAATCTGAATAGCATCATCCTGTTTTAATTTCTTTCTAAGCTTAGTGATAAATACGTCCATGCTTCTACCATTAAAGAAATCATCATCTCCCCATAATTTCTTCAAAATCATAGAACGATCCAATACCTGATTTTTGTTTTTGATTAAATGGAAAAGTAAATGCGCTTCTCTATGAGTTAGCTGATGAGATTCATCCTCGAAAGTGAGTGTTTGTTTCGGGAAATCAAAAGTATACTTACCTACAGTTAGCGCTTCCGAATTTTGTTGTGTTCTGGTTCTGTGCAACAGATTATTAATGCGAACAATTAACTCTTCCATGCTAAAGGGTTTTTTAAGATAATCATTACCGCCAATCGTAAATCCTTCTACCACATCTTGCGTTTGCGATTTTGCAGTAAGAAAAATGATGGGAATCGTATCGTCCTCCAATCTAATTTCTTTTGCCAAAGTAAATCCATCTTTTTTGGGCATCATCACATCTAACACCAATAATTTAGGGGAAATAGAAGAATATAAAGCGTAGGCTTCTTCACCATTTTTAGCGAGATGTACTTTAAAGTTTCTTGTTTCCAAACTTTCCTTTATGATCTGACCTAAAGAAGGTTCATCTTCTGCAAGTACGATTTCAACAATATTATCCATTGGGTAGTGTTATCTTAAAATTAGTATGACCTTGATCTAGTAGTAAAGCAATGGTTCCTTCGTGTTTTTCGATAATGGTTTTCGTATAAAATAAACCAATACCAAATCCTTTTACATCATGGGTATTCCCTTTAGGAACTCGATAAAATTTTTCAAAGATTCTATCTTTCTGAGATTTCGTAAGAGAAGTACCATTATCTTTTATCTCTAAAATAATATTAGGATTGGTGTTTTGTAAAGAAACTTCAATATGATCACCACCATATTTAATAGCATTGTCAATAATATTATTAATAGCATTTTCAAAATGAAATGGATCTACCTTTTTCCAAATATTGTTATGTGAACTCTCAAAATTTATTTCCTTTTCACTAGTATTAGCTTGATATCGACTAATAATAGTTTGCGTTAAATCCACTAAGTTGATTTCTTCAAGGTTTAGTTCCAACTCATCACTATTAAGAGTAGCAGTTTCTAATATTTTTTCTACCATAGTGTTCAGTTTTCCTAACTGATCAGAAGACATTTCTACATATTTTTTTGTTTTTTGTGGATCATTTTCTGTATTAAAATTTTGAATCCCCTCTAGTGCTGCGCTAATAGTAGCGATTGGCGTTTTAAATTCATGAGTAATATTACTAATCAAATCATTTTTTAGTTCTGCCAATTGCTTTTGATGATTAATAATTCTGAGTAGATATAATAAGCATCCAATAACAGCCGCTACCAGAAGAAAAGATAATACGATACCAATCAGGTTTTTCTTTAGGATAGGAAGTGTCGTATTTGTAAAAGACATTTCTAAAGAACTTCCTCTGGGTAAGTAAGAAGATTTCGTTTTGGTAGTTAGATCTGACCTACTTATGATGTCAGGATTGAACACATATGAAGCTCCTCTTTTATCCTGAAATGTAATGCCGTAAGAGATGCCTAGTTTTTTGCGCTGTAATTGATCTGCAATTATAGTATCTAAAGTTTTTAAGTTTAACGAATCTTCACTAATCGAGATAATGATTTTTGAGGTTAATTGTTCGAAAGCTTTTTGTCTGGATGTAAATATCTTAGGTAGGTTTAGCGTATCTGTATATTCTAAAATCTCTAAAGTATCTGGACAGGGACTGTTTTTACAAGGGTTGATACTATTCAAACGATCCATGCTATCTACAGAAATACCTCTGTAAATTTTAATGTCGCTATGATCTAATCCTTCAGAAAAAGTATAACTCTTAAAGTCAACAGTGCCCGAATCTATTTCTTTAAGCAAACTTCTAAAACTATTTTGTTTGAGGAAAGAATTGATATTAGAGGAATCTGAAGAAAACCCAATAGTATTTTTCTCTGCTAAGTCTGTGTAATATTGATCTACAGCATGATCCAAACTTATTTGTACTTCATTGATTAATTGTTGTTTACCAGCAACATAGTTTTTGAAATTCCAGTAAACCTGGATACTTAATGTAACCAGAATTACAAAGACAATAAAGTATAAGATATTTTTATAACGATTCTTTTGCATACCCCAAAAATAGGATTCTTAAATGATATAAAATGAATCGGTTAACACTCGTTAACACTGGTTAACGGTTTTGTTTGCATTAGGTTTTCATCTTTGTGATGTACAAATCATATAAAACTAAAATGTAAATGAAAAAACCAATCGTACTCTTTATTGCAATATTGACGTCAGTAATGATTCAAGCGCAATCCAATTATTATAGAAATGCCAATGGAGATGTGTTTAATGAAGCTGAATTAAAAGAAGCAGAACAAAAAATAGCTGATAAAATTCATAAAATCAGTGAAAAAGCAATTGTGGAAATTGAAATTAAAGATACTAGTTTCAAGAAAGATTCCATTATCCATGATTTTGGTTTTCATGTGAATCTTAATGGTTCGACAACAACGAAAAGTAAGTTACATTCATTAAAGAATAAAAAACTACCATACGCTTCTTTAGTAGGATTATCTGGAGATCGATTGTATACCAGTGAATTAGAAGGGAAGCCTACCTTATTAAATTTTTGGTTTACGAAATGCAAACCATGTATTGATGAGATGCCAGAACTAAACCAATTAAAAAAAGAGTACGGAGATCGCATCAATTTTGTAGCGGTTACTTATGAACCTAAAGAAAAAGTTGAAGCATTTTTACAAAAGCACAACTTTGATTTTATTCAGGTAGTTGACGCTCAGGAATATATTGATACTTTAGAAATACAAGCTTTTCCTAAGAAAGTACTCCTAGATAAAAACGGAGCTATTAGTTATATCGCAAATGGAATTCCCTATATCAGAGATGAAAATGGAGGGATGAAAATGGGAGAAGCCACAGAATTAAAAAATAAATTAGAAACCCTTTTAAAATAAATAGACATGATAAGACTTATCATTATTGTTACCTTATCCGTAATCGGAAGTGTTACTGCTCAAGATTTTCAAGGCATTGCTACCTACAGTACCGATAGGAAATTAGAAATACAATTAGACAGTACGCAAATAAACTCTGAAATGCAGAAGCAAATTCATGAAATGATGCGCAAACAGTTTCAGAAGGAATATACTTTACGATTTAATAAATCTGCTTCGGTTTATAAAGAAGAAGAAAGTTTAGGAGCACCACAGCCAGCTTCAGGAATGCAAATAATGGTTGCAGGATCAGGAGCTTCAGATATTTTGTATAAGAATACAAAAGATGAAAAGTTTGTTGCGCAGAGAGATATGCTCGGTAAGATGTTTTTGGTAAAAGATACCTTAACTCATTATAACTGGAAACTTGCTAATGAAACCAAAAAAATAGGAAATTATAATTGCTATAAAGCTACAATGACCAGAACTCAGGAAATTATAAGAGAGTTAAGAGTAAATGACGATGAAGAAAAGTCCGAACCAGAAACAAAAGAGATTGAAGTAGTGGTTTGGTATACACCAGAGATTCCTGTGAATAATGGTCCGTCTAATTATTGGGGATTACCAGGATTAATTATGGAAGTGAATGATGGTGATTTACGAATTTTGTGTAATAAAATAGTACTTAATCCCAATAAAAAAATAGAAATTGAAGCACCAACCAAAGGTAAAGAAGTCACCGAAACCAGATTTGAAGAAATCATGCGTAAGAAAATGAAAGAAATGCAAGACAGATTGCCAAGGCGAGATGACGGTAATAGTATAGAAATTAGAATAGGAGGATAATCATATAACATCAATCAAAACAATCAAAAAATGAACAGGATTTCTTTTCTAATGGTTTTATTATACACGTTTTGCGTTCAAGCTCAGGTAACAACCATACCGTTTGAAGAAGACGGACTCGTTTTTATCAACGTAAAAGTAAATGAGCACGAAGAATATTTGGATTTTGTGTTTGACACAGGAGCGTCTATTGGAGTTTTGGACAGTACTGTAGCAAAATCCCTGAACATAAAATCCAACTATTCTCAGAGCGCACAAGGAGCCAATGGTTCACAAACCTATCATATTGCTACTAATCAAAGCTTAAAGGTAGGGGATGTGGTATTTTCAAATTCAAATCTGGTTCTGGTAGATTTACAAAAGCTTTCTCAGCGATCAGGTAGAAAAATTCAAGGAATTATAGGTTACGATGTTCTAAAACGGTATCAAACGCGTTTCGATTTTCAGGCAAATACAATTATATTATATAAGCAAGAGGATCAAATTTCTGAATTGGATACGTTTACCAAAATTCCAATGAGATTTGATGGTACTCCGATACCACAAATGGAGCTTACTTTTACGCTAAGAGATGGAAGTACGAAAACTGGGAACTTCTTATTCGATAGTGGTGCTAATATGAGCTTATTGTTTAATACACCGTATGCATTACAGCATGATCTTAAAAATCGAACAGGTAAAACAATAAAAGGTAAAGCAAGAGGACTAAATAAATCTACTACTTATACCAAAGGGACTATTGAAAACTTGTCTTTAGAGGATTTTGAGTTCACTGATATTCCGATTGATATTTCAGAAGGAAAGGAAGGTGTTTCTGCTTCTTCTAGTTATACTGGGATTTTAGGAGCCAAAATCATCAACCGATTCGATATGATCTTAGATTATAAAAATCAACTATTCTATCTAAAACCCAATTCAAAATATAATACACCTTTTGAGTTCCCTACCAGTGGAATTGGCGTCGAAAAAGTGTCGGATAAAATCCTAGTGAGTTATGTGGCAAAGGAAAGTGAGGCATATCAAAAAGGTATTAGAGAAGGTGATGAATTAATCAACATTGATGGATATGACGGTAAAGAATTGAATGAATGGAAAAAGCATTTAAAACAAGATCAGAAAGAAACAACCATCCAAGTAAAAGATGCAAAAGGCAAAATGTATCAGGTAGTGATTTTACTAAAGCGAATGATCTAAAAGTGAGTAGTTGTTTTTTAGGATTTAATTAACTTTTATGGATTAAACCGTGTAGAGATATCATAGTCTTATCATTTTAAAACTGCCTATTATGAAGACAATAAGTACACTGGTTGCCGTCTTAGTAACCTCATTAACAATCGCACAAGACTTTCAGGGAAAAGCGTATTATTTTAGTAAAACAGGGATGGATATGAATTTTGGCGGACGCCAACTTTCGGAAGATCAGAAAAAAGCAATCGCCGAAAGAATGAAATCTGCTTTCGAAAAAACATTTATACTCACCTTCGATAAAAGTGCTGCTACTTATAAAGAAGAAGCACAATTAGAGACCACAGGTGGAGGTGGAAGATGGGGAGCTATGCTATCAGGTTTTACTTCTAATAATTATTATAAGGATGTAAAAAAAGGAGAGTATTATGATCAAAGAGAATTTTATGGTAAAAACTTCTTGATCAAAGATTCCTTGCAAACCTACCAATGGACCATGGTAAATGAAACCAAAAAAATTGGGAATTATACTTGTTTTAAAGCTGTTACAACTAAGAAGGTTAGTGAAGTTATGGATTGGAGAGCTATGAGACGAAAGGCTAGAGAACTTAGAGATCAAAGAGAAAAGGGATCTGGTGATCAGGCAAATGCAGGTGATGCACCAGAACGACCAGAAATACCTGATGAGATCGAAGTAGTAGCTTGGTATACTCCCGAAATCCCTATCAGTCAAGGTCCAGGATCGTACTGGGGATTGCCGGGTTTAATTTTAGAAATTCAGGAAGGTAGAACCACATTATTATGTAATAAAATAGTGCTAAATGCAGAGGAAAGAGAAGAAATAAAAGCACCAACAAAAGGGAAAGAAGTTTCGCAAGCCGAGTTTGATGAAATCACGAAAAAGAAAGTCGAAGAAATGATCGAACAATTTAGTACACAACGACGCGGAAGAGGAGGATTTGGCGGAGGAAGAAGAAACTAAATTCTTTAAAAAATTAATCAAAAAACATGAAACAAAATATACTGTTTACCATTTTATTGGTAGGGATGACTATGTCCGCTCAAAAAGTACAAATTACAGGATTTGTAAAAGATTCTGTGGGAAACCCATTAGAAATGGCTAATGTAATTGCCTACAAAAAATCAGACAATGCCATGACAGCTTATGGTATTACCAATAGCAAAGGAAAATATAGTTTATCCGTACCAGTCAATCAAACCTATCTATTAAAAGTTAGTTTTATAGGGCTTTCTGCAAAAGACAGAACTATCGAGATTACTACAGAAGATGAGCAGATAGATTTTCAGATGACTTCCGACGAAAACAGTTTGGATGAGGTAGAAATTGTATATGAAATTCCGGTAGTAGTTAAGGGCGATACGCTGGTGTATAATACGGATTCATTTACTAATGGAAACGAAAAAAAATTAGGAGATGTATTAGATAAGCTTCCTGGAATAGAAGTCAATGATGACGGAGAAATTGAAGTAGAGGGTAAGACAGTGTCTAAAGTAATGGTAGAAGGCAAAGATTTTTTTGATGGTGATTCTAAGCTAGCTACTAAAAACATACCAGCAGATGCATTGGATAAAGTAGAAGTATTACGTAATTATGAAGATGTAGGTCAATTACGTGGATTGAGAAATAACCAAGATCAGGTAGCAATTAACATAAAGCTTAAAGAAGGGAAAAAGAATTTTTGGTTCGGAGATATAACCGCCGGAGCAGGAGTAGGCGACACAGAACGTTATCTGATTAAACCAAAGCTGTTTTATTACAGTCCTAATTACAGTATTAATATACTCACGGATTTTAATGATATTGGAGAAGTTCCTTTTACACGAAGAGATTACTTTAATTTCACAGGTGGATTTAGAAATTTAGGAAGAGGAGGAACATCCTTTAATATTACCAGTGACGATCTAGCTTTTGCTGTTTTACAAAATGATCGGGCAAATGAAATTAATACTAAGTTTGGAGCTGCTAATTTTAGCATGTCCGCTAGTAAAAAATTAGATATCAGTGGATATGGTATTGTGAGTAACACCAAAACGGATCTGATTACTAATACACGAAGAACCTATATTGACGATACACCAGATCCTACAGATAATACGATCGAAGAAACATCCGATGTGGCACAACAAAGAAGTACATTAGGATTATTAAAGCTTAGTGCTAGTTATAAGCCTAGCGAAAATTTTAGATTGGATTATGATATATTCGGAAAATTATCAGATCAGCAAGAAGATGATACCTTTATTTCAGAAAGGGATAATATTTCTGAAGATATCAATGAGCGTTTAGAAAATACTCCTTTTTCGGTACAACAAAACCTAAATGCATATTATACGTTGGATGCTAAAAATATTTTTTCTTTTGAAGCGCAACATTTATTCCAAGAAGAAGATCCTTTTTATAATGCCATACGATCTGAAATACCTTTTAGAGGAGTTTTTACGGCAATCAATGATCCTTTAGATCCAACCTCAGATACTTTTGATCCGCTAGAAGAATCAGACCGATACAATATCAATCAGCAAAAAACTGTACAAACCAATAAGCTAGATGCTAAACTGGATTATTATTATGTACTAAATAAAAAGAGTAATCTAAATTTTACCTTAGGATCTACGCTAAGTACTCAGAATTTTGATTCCTCTATTTTTCAAATCTTAGATAATGGTGATCAGAATACTTTCGATACTGAAGAGTTTTCGAATGATGTAACGTATAACTTTAGAGATATTTTCGCAAGTGCTCATTATAAGTTTATTACGGGTATTTTTACCTTCAATCCAGGAGTGAGTCTTCATAATTATAATCTTAGAGATGAGCAATTAGGTACCACCATTGATCAAAATGAATGGCTGGTGTTACCCGACTTTTTCGCATTGGTGCAGTTTAAGAAAAGTGAAAGCCTTCGTTTTAATTATTCTATTACAGCTAACTATACGGATATTAATAATCTGGCAGAAGGATATGTGTTTAATAATTATAATTCCTTATCACAAGGAAACAGAAATTTAGAGAATGCTTTGTATGATAACTATTCGCTAAACTACTTTAGTTTCAATATGTTTAATTACACCAATATTTTTGCTCGATTGAGTTATAGCAATAGAAGAAACCCTATAAAAAATACAAGTGTAATTACTGGAATTAATAGAGTAAACACACCAATTAATTCTAATCTTGCCGATCAGATTCTAACAGCCAATGGTAATTTTACCAGAACTTTTGGTAAGATCAAAGGGAATCTGAGTGCAGTACTAAGTTGGTCTAGTTTTAATAATATTGTCAATGCGTTGCCTAGTGAGAGTATTAGTCTTACCCAAACCTATCAAACAGAATGGTCTACTAACTTTAGAAAAGGGCCTAACTTTGATTTAGGATATAGTATTACTGTGAATGATTATGATAACAACGGAGCCGAAAGTACTTTCTACACGAGCCGACCATTTGCTCGATTAGATTGGACGTTTGCTAAAGGGTTTTTACTAAAATCATCCTACAGTTATTACAATTATAGCGATACACAAACTACCTTAAATGAATATAGCTTTTGGGATGCAGAATTGTTCTATCAAAAACCCGATAGCAAATGGGAGTATAAGTTTTGGGTAACAAATATTCTTAATACCGAAAGTATCAATCGTGATAGTTTCAACGAACTGTTTAACAGTACTTCTAGCTACGTTGTGCAACCTAGATATTGGTTGCTTAGCGTAAAATATAATTTGTAATCAAATTACTTTAATCATTGTATATGTTGTGCTATGGGTTATCAATTTCCCATAGTACTTCGTATATGTATATCATCATTAATATCATCATCAAAAAACACAAAATCATGAATTTACAAGCATGCACATTACTTCTATTTTTAGGAGTTTCAATAGTTGGTTTTACTCAGGAAACAGCCACTATGACGATTGAACCAGGATTTGAAAATAAGGATCTGCAAGGACTGGTTAACTTTGAAAATCTCTTTTTGGATAAACTTATTTTTGAAGGGAAGCCTATTAAAGGTAAATCATATAGTATCGAAATTATTGAGTATATCAATGGTAAAGAAAGTTCCAGAGAAATACTTTTTGACGGAAGAGAATCTGATATTTTCAATATAAAATCAGAGAAGGAAACATTAAGCTTTTATGCAAAGCTAGATCAAGGAAAACTTAAAGTACAAATGCATGGGAATAGATTTAGAAGTAAAAAAATGTATTATGATCTCAAGGGCAATGCAGACATCTATACGCTTAAGGATTTTTTAGGAAGTAAAGAAACCACAACTATAGACTTAGAAAAGAAACATCCTGTATTGGCTATAATCACTCCAACAGTTCATAAAGATGGTTCTAGTTCCTATTGCGAAGTAGTGCAGTGTGATATTGCTACAGACGAATTGGGGAAACGTTTTAAAATCCCTCATTATTTTATCATGAGTATACAGTTTAGGTAGCATATTGATCTCCTCACACATTTAAAAGATAAAGGTCAGTTGGGTTGAGTATTTTTTGACATGTAAAGGAAGAAAATGTATTGAGATTTTTTGAATCAAAAGAAATTTACGTTTCTTTAAAAAGTGTTTATATAAACATATCTAAGATCACTAAAATCATCATCTCATAAACCATCAACAACATGAAAAAAACTCACCGCGTGTATCCAAATGTATTTTGGGTAGCTATTTTGTTTAGTATCTCATTTTTTTTCTCGTGCACTACTAATAATAACAATATTGATAGTGCTACCGCAGAGATTCAGGTTTCCTTTACTTCAGAACAGTATGAAGAGGCATTGGACGGTAGGCTAATTGTTTTGATTTCAGAACAGATAGAAAAAGAGCCTCGATTTCAGCTAAGAGATGATTCTAAAACCTGTCAAGCTTTTGGGATGGATGTGAATAATTGGAAAGCAGGTGAACCAATGTCTTTTGATACGAAAGCTTTTGGATATCCAATTCGTAGCTTTGCAGAATTACCGTCTGGAGAGTTTTATGTGCAAGTATTATTTCATAAATACGAAACTTTTAACAGGGCAGATGGTCATACGGTTAAATTACCAATGGATAGAGGAGAAGGACAGCAATGGAACAAAGCGCCAGGGAATCTCTATTCCACTCCTCAGAAAATTACGATTACCGATGGGCAATTTCCTGCAATTAGTATACAGTTGGATCAAAAGATACCTCCAATCAAAGCACCAGAGGATACCAAGTATGTAAAACATATAAAAATTAAGAGCAAATTATTAAGTGAGTTTTGGGGTAGAGATATGTATTTGGGAGCACATGTATTGTTACCTGAAGGATGGGAAACACATCCTGATGTAAAATATCCATTGGCGATTATGCACGGGCATTTTCCGAATGATTTTGGAGGATTTCGAATGACTCCTCCCGATGCTGATTTAAAACCAGAATATAGCGAGCGTTTTGATGTCGAAGGCTATAATGTGATGGTACAGCAAGAAGCCTATGATTTTTATAAAACCTGGACAGGTCCTGATTTTCCTAGAGTTATTGCTATTAAAATACAACATCCTACACCGTATTATGACGATTCGTATGCGGTGAATAGCGAAGCACAAGGACCTTATGGAGATGCGATTACCTACGAATTGATCCCACATATCGAAAAACAGTTTAGAGGAATCGGAGAAGGTTGGTCTCGATTTGTGTACGGCGGAAGTACAGGAGGATGGGAATCGCTGGCGGTACAGGTAAAATATCCTAAAGAATATGGAATGTGTTTTGCTGCTTGTCCAGATCCTATCGATTTTAGAGCGTATTGTTTGGTAAATATCTATGAAGACAAAAATGCATATTATAAAGAAGGTGTTTTCAGAAAAACATTAGTGCCCGGTCATCGTGATTATTTGGGTAATGTAGATGCAAGTCTTCGTGATATGAATTATCGAGAACTGGTATTAGGAACTAAAGGTAGATCAGGACAGCAATGGGATATTTGGGAAGCTACCTATTCGCCAATAGATGAGGAAGGCTATCCGAAAAGAATCTGGGATCGTCTTACTGGTGAAATCGATGCTGAAGTTGCTGCGTATTGGAAAGAGAACTTTGATCTGGCGTATATTCTGAAACGAGATTGGGCAAAACACGGTAAAGATTGGGAGAATAAAATTCATTTGTACTGCGGGGATATGGATAATTATTATCTCAATAATGCGGTATATCTAGCCGAGGAAATCTTATCAGAAACAACCGCTCCTTATTATAATGGGGTTGTAGATTATGGAGATAGAGCCGAACATTGCTGGAATGGCGATCACGAAAATGGTAATCATATCAGTAGATTACGATACCATCGCATGTTTATTAAAAAATATGTCGAGAAAGTTGCCAAAGTGGCTCCCAAAGATGCAGATTTAAAAAGTTGGAGGTATTAACTTCTGCTTTAGTGTCGAATTTTGTACTTAAATATCTATAGAAATGTACTGTATAACTAAATAGATAGGAAATGTTTATTATTAATCTTACCTATATCGTGGAACTCAAAAAAGTAGACCAATTTTTGAATGATCATGTCGAGTTTCTCAACGAACAATATGCGTTAGGAAATTTCTTAGCGTCTGGTCGAAAAGTTCCGAGAACAGGTGGAATTATTTTGTCCAATGTAGCATCTAAATCCGAATTGGAAAATATTATATCTAAAGACCCTTTCCATAAAAATGACTTAGCTAATTATGAGTTGATAGAATTCATACCAAGTAAGACTTCTAAAGCATTGCAGTTTTTGATAAAGTGAAAACTTTATGTCTACTTCACGGAAAACGGGGTAGAGGAGATTATGATAAAGATATAATTTAGCAACTAAAAATGAACAACCAAATTACAGATCAGATAAAAGCAGACCTTTTAGAGTCTTTTGAGTTTTATGCGAACTCAAAGTATACTGGTTATGATCCGGTACGACCAGTGGCAAAAATTATTTTTTCGGCTCAAGGAGAAATTACATCACCGCCAGACTTAGAGTTTATGGGGTATGGTGGTGGTTCCGAAGGGGAAGTCTTTGATGCCTGTGGAGGATTTAATTTAGAACCATTTTTTCCATTGGATACAGATGGAGAATATTTCGAAGATGATGATGAAGAATTTATTAGTGAATGTTTGCAAAAAGCAGGTGAAGCAGTGTTGGAAAGTTTACAATCTGTAGCAACAAGCGAGGCATTTTTTAATATTCCTAAAGAAGGTCCTATTGTATTTGTACTGAATATAGTAGATCAAAAAAGCAAGGTGATTTGCAGAATCCATCCAGACGGACAAGTCGAATTACCTCCAAAAAAGAACTAAGTTCTTAAGATTGAGTAATACATCTTGCTATATGAATTAATGCAACGTTTCAAAGCAGTGCTTTGAAATCTTTTCACTAATTTTAAATCAATAAGATAGGATGGGAGTGGCCTATCAAAAAGAAATTTGAAAATCAAACCAGCAGCGAGGGCTTGGGGATGAAAAACTGTTTGAGCGGTAGTTAGTTTTTTTCATTCTTGGATGTGGGTGGTGTAGTATTTTCTTAGGTTCTTTTTGTAAGTCTAGACTTTTTTGTTTCTTTTTTTGGCAATGAAAAAAAGAAAAGAAACTATATCAAAGCGTATCGGCGAAAACTTTAGTTAGTAACTTTTTATTTCTTAGCTTCTCAATACATCAGAGGGTAAGATCCTTTAAATAGTTAAGTAAGTTACAATTAACTCGGTATTAACGTATTGT
Source organism: uncultured Aquimarina sp. (assembly GCF_947492115.1). NCBI lineage: Bacteria > Pseudomonadati > Bacteroidota > Flavobacteriia > Flavobacteriales > Flavobacteriaceae > Aquimarina > uncultured Aquimarina sp. Next base: position 272,675 of record NZ_CANLMM010000002.1, on the reverse strand, counting down.
TTTGGATCGTCCGTATACATTTGGGTATATAACATTAAATGTGTTTTTTAGATGATTTCAAAAGCAACTTCCATATTTCAATTGATACTTTTCTTATTGGTTACAAGCGCTATGCATAGTCAGGAGGCTACAAAAGCTCATAAAGATTCCTTGGATGCGGTAGTGAAAAAATACTATGAATTAAACGTTAAAATTTTTCAGGCCAATTCGACTCCAAAAGATATTGATAATGTATTCGAGCTTTTTACCGAGGATTTCACCTATGTACATCCAAAATATGGTGGTACGTATACACGCCAAAAACTCTATGACGGATACCTTAAGAATCAAAAAAGTGGGAGATATTTAGGAACTATAGAAGATATAGAAACCATAAATAAAATTATTGGACTTAATGCTGTAGTTACCCAAAAGAGATTTGTTGAAAATAAAGATGGTGAGATTAAAAAGGGAAAGCCAGAAATGACGCTTTTTGAATTTAAGAACGGAAAAATTTCTCGAATCTTTGAATATTGGTGATTTAAAAAACTGCCAGAGGGAATTTAAGTTTTTTAAACTTGTTAGTGAATAGGGGTATATAATTGTAAAATATAGAATTAAGATGTTGTGTCTATTATTAGAAATAGAAAGAAATTATGCCAAAATATAGTCTTAGAAAAATATCAAGGTATTGTTCCTAACGGTTAATATTATAGGTGCTTTTAACTGTATTACTAAAAAAAAAGTGATGAAGGTAGTAGAAGTCATGCTTCTAAAAAGATAGAGCTAATAGTTAAACAAGCTTTTTTAAGTTTTCATAATAAGAAAGAATTTATCCTTTTCGAAAACAGTTTCTTCTCATTTTAGTCGATGGATCAGAACTTTTCCTCATACACGTATAACAATTTGTTTTCAAATAATTTAAAAAGTGAAAAAATGTAAGAAAATAAGCTGTTTGTCATATAGTGTATTAGTAATTTCGTTTTTTCTAAAATAAAATTGAATAAAACCCTCTAAGTTTTAACAATCCGTATGAAGACAAAATTAATTGTACTACTATTTCTAATCTTAGGTTGGAATGCTTCTTATGCATGTACTTGTAAAAAAGTAAAAACAGTAAAACAAGCCTATAAATACCATGAGTCTATTGTATATGGTAAAGTGTTGCGAAAAACTTTAGTTACGTTAGAGAGCACAATGAATCCACAAAGGCGAGATTCATTAAAACAGGTATATGAAAATAATTACCGTAAATTAAGGAGTTTAAAGGCTAAGGGAATCCTAAAAATTGAGGTAGAAATTATAAAAGAATTTAAAGGAAGATCTAAAACAAGTATACTAACCATTTATACACCTAATACTAGAGAGGATTGTGGTTATACGGAATTTGAGGTGGGAAAAGAATATTTGATATATGGATCCTCAAGGGGTTATATGTATTTAGAATTTCAGGCAAAACGAAAATATATTGAATATGAACGTAAGAATACTTTTTGGACAGTTCATTGTTATCGTACAAAAGAATATCTGGAATCAGAGGCTAAAGAGTTAGGTGAATTGATGTGATAAAAAGTGTACTTATTATGGGTAACATATCTCGTCATTATGATACTTATATAATATAAGGTGTAGTACTGTTGAAAATATGAGTATATAATGAAATTTGAGCTTCCATTTAATGAAAAAATATTCGTAAAGCAATTGACCTTAAATTTTGATTTAGTTTGGGAGAAGAATTTTAGGAAGAATCATAGAACGCTGTTCTGGATGATTCCCATATTTATATTAGGAGGTCTCATTGTGTATGGAGGAAATAATCTTGGTCATGTTTTTCTTGCTATAGGTTTCTTTTATTTGATTAATTATCTTAACTATTATTTTCATTACAAAAAGAATAAATCATATTACTTTGATATTGTTAAAGAAGAAGTTGAGGGATATATAAAAGCTAATGGGTGTAGTATCTTTGAGTTTACAGAGAATTATTTAAGGTATAAGGATTATAAATTTGAAACTAAGATTAATTGGGAAGCATTTAAGAATGCAAGGGTCATAAAAAACAATTTGTTTCTAGATATGAATTCTGGGAACAAGGCTTCTTATATTATCGGTATAGAGGAAGTAGGTATAGAAGATTTTGAGCAAATCATCGAATTTGTGAAAATAAAAGTAGAAAAGCATTCTATTCAATAGCTTTATCTAAAATACATTTTATGGATACAAAACAAATAACCACCAAGAAAAGCACTAACTATAGGACTTGGTCCTTTCGATTTTTGATATATCTTCTGTTGCTCAATATATTGGTTGCCTATATGGTGGCTACACATGTTAATTTGCCCATTACTATAGAAGGTTATGAAAAACCAGAAAACAATACAGGTACGATGCTATTTATTTTAGGAGGTCTTACTAATTTGTTATTTGTAGCTGGAGCAGTTCTAACGGTATTGAGTATAACAAAAAAAGAAAAAAGAGATTATAAATATTTTGTTTCCATTATAGGATATCCCATTTTTTTAGTACTTGGAGTAGCATCTATTCTATTAAGTTAAAAGAGATACATATCATAAATTTATTTTCAAAAACATGTTAGGAAGTTCGTTTGAAGAAAATAAAAAAGCACCGGAAAAGACCGTTATTTATTTTTCAAGATCGCGCAGTCTATTTATAATTATCTTTTGTGTTTTGCTTATTTGTTTTGGTATTTATGTTTTTTTTAAAATAAATTATTTTCTTGCAATTGCACTTTTTATAGGAGCAGCTATAGGAATTCATAGAAATTTAAAATTATATAAAGACCAAAGACCTCAACTTATTATTTCTGACAAAGGGATTACTGATAATAAAGGGAAATTTAGAAGTTGGTCGGCTATTAAAAATGAGGAGATAGTTCCTAAAGCTAGATTTTATAACGATAGCAGTGGTGACTATCTAATATATGATTATCATAATAGGAACGAAAAAATATCAATTGACGAATTGGATATTGGTATCGGAAAGCTAAACTATTTGTTGAGAATTTACAGAAAAAGAAGTCAGAAAAGTTAGAATCAAAAGCTTAGAAAGGTTTTCTATAAATGGAGTAAAAAATAACTTGTAGAACTAAATACAACCTTTTATTCAGAATTATTCTTAGCATAACTTCTTCGTTTATAAATTACATTTTCGATATATCAACGAATAAAAATAATCGAATTCAAACTTAGATCTGAATCTTTTAGAAAGGGTATGTAGTCTTTGTAAGCTAATAAAGAAAACAAGTTTGATATAGTCAATATTTTCGTCAAAATGATTTTTTAGAAACTTTGATCATTGAGAGTTATAATAAAATTATAATTGGACCAATTCTGTTTTAACAATATGTTAATCTCCTCACAAATTAGAAAATGTTTTGGTTTTCTAGTATCTTAGTATAAAAAGTAAGGAATGCTTAGAAATATCGTAGTATTATTTCTGGTAGTAATATGTAGCTCTTGTAATCGGGGAAAACAACAAGAAGAACCTACAAATGAATTAAAGGGATGGCAAGTCGTGTATATCAATGACGATCAAGGAAATCCTCTATCAGGAAATATTAATGACCTAAAAAAAGCCGTTCGACAAGGATGTGTTGTTCGTGTGGGTTGGGGAATAAAAAATGAATACAAAAAAGATCGTTTGCGTAGAACTTTTGAAGTAGAACATACTGCAGAAGCACAATTTTTAACGATTTCTGAAGGCCATGTATTTGCGCAACTGGACCGAATTATGGGACAAGCGCCTTCTCGAGAGCGTCCTAAAATAAATCTTGTAAAGACTCATTATTGGCATTCTGTACTTGGAACCACAGGAGAAATGACTCAGGTATACCAAGATCATCATGATATAGATAAAAGTGATGAATTTATAGAAGATGTAAAAATGACTTGGTATGTAAATGCAAATGATTGCGACTATAAAGGTAATCCTAATCAACCTTTATATTAAAATCAGAATGCTATGGAAATGATTGTTAGCAAATTCCATCTGATAATTGAAGAAAAAATAAAATATAAGCAGATGAAACAATCGATCATTTTTACGCTTTGTGCTTTCATGTTGTTTTCGTGTAATCAAGCAACAAAAGATACGTCTAATACTACCAAAAATATAGAAGAAGAACGTATGGAAATCACTTCAAAACAAGGTTTAATTATTAAGAAAAGCACTCAAAGTTTCGATAAAACCTATTCAAAATTAGTAGATATCATAGAAAATAATCCTAACCTTAAGATTATCGCACAATTAGATCATCAGGCAAATGCTGCGTCTGTGGGCTTAACTCTAAATCCAACAAAAATTATCATGTTTGGCAATCCAAAACTAGGCACGCCTCTGATGCAGAGTGCGCAATCTACTGGACTAGATCTTCCGCAGAAAATATTAGTATCGCAAGATGATCATGGTATTGTACAGATATCCTATAACGACCCTCAATACCTACGACAACGTCATGGAATAGAACAGAAAGACGAGGTACTTACTAAAATAAGTGGAGCACTGGATAAAATAACATCTGCAGCAGCAGGATTATAATTTAATTCTGAAGTTTTACTTTAATAGGACCTCCGCTAGAAACGTAGCTTCCTCCAACTTCATCTAGATTGACATTTAGCTCTTCGCTTGTACTTATTTTATTAATATCTACTCGCAATTGATCATAAGTGCTTACTCCTTTGATGTTTACATCAATTTCATCGGATGTATCTAGCTTTACAGTAATGGTTCCGTCATCATTAAGAGGTACTAGTCCATAATTTAATGGTGTGGAAGATTCGCTAGCATATGCTTTCGGGATAATATTGATGTCTTTGATTACAATTATAGATAAGGCAATGGCGATAATGGTAAGAACTACTTTGGTATAAGTATCAGTTTTCATAATTGATATATTTTGTAAGAAAATCATCAAAAACCACACCGAGACGTGGTTTTTGATGATTTATAATACGGTTAGATTAGTAATATACTATTCTCGTAGTAATTTTTTGTCTAAAGATTCGGTTTGTTCTTTAAAATACCATCCTTCTTGTCCATTTGATAGTTTTTGTAAATCAATTTCTAATAATGGATTTACATGATAATTAATGTTTTTTAGTGAATAATGTAAAGAGGTATTTTCATCATTAATAGATGGTTTTATCAATGGAAGATTGAATTTATCCAATCGCATTTCTATGATAATATCTTTATAGTTATTTTCGATAGCAATACGTTTTCGTTTTGGATATAAATTACCATCAATGTCGTTGGGCATTTGTACCTTGTCTGATAGTGATAAACCAAGTCGATCGATTTCGATGGAGTCTATTTTTAGGAAATCTGCGTTTTGTGAAGTGGCATTGGTTCTTAAGATATTTTGCTGTTTTATATATTCTAAAAGTGATACTTGGAAATAGTACTGATACCTCTTTTTGTTTCCTGAAATTTTAATAATATGCTCAACAGCCTTTCCTTTTTTTATAGTATCATCTGCACAACGAAACATAAGTTTTTTATTGAGCTGTATATCACTAAGAATAGAAATAGTAACCGGTTCCAAGGGCATATAATTTATTTGATCAACTCCTTTACGTATAAGATTTTTTAAAATATTTGATCCTCGCCAAGGTGATTTTTTAAAAATCGAAGAAACAAACAATCCAGCGGATACAATAGGCATTGCTAGAGTACCTAATAATGATGTTGCTACGAACGGTATTTTTAATAGAATAAATTTCAAATATTTATTACTTAATAGTACTCCTTTTAATCGTGTAACAGAAGGATTGAAAAGGTTTTGTTCTAATGCTGCTGCATAAGTACCCTTATTATTAAAAAAGTCAATTTCTTCGATTTGATCGGTGAGTTTTTTTTCAAAATTCAGGAAGTTATCGCTTGCAATAAAAGGTCTGTTGGGTCTAAAGCCGCCTAAACTTTCTTTTAAAGATATTAAAGTACTTAAACGTGCAAAGGCAAAGGAATAGTTTCTTGCTTTCTCTGAGGCAAACCCACCAAAAGCTTCAATTTCACTTCCAGGGAGTTCTATCGTATTAAGAGTTTTGTTAATCGGAAGTATGGCAGCACGATATGCATTCTCATTTTTACCATCCGTATTTAGTGCAAAATCAGCGATCACTTTAAAAACGGTCTGCGCAAATACGTTTTGATTCTCTTTTTTAGTAAGTTTTAGAGTGTTATATACGGTTGCAATATCTAAGGATTTAGATGTTGCTATGGTATTGTCGATTAATTTTTTCAGTTTTTCCAGATCATCCAATTCCAAGTGGATACAAGCTTCGTGATTTAAAGATGAATCTTTGCAATTTTTTTCAATTTCAGCAAGAAAATAGATCATAGGATCTCGAGTTCCTAGAGATATCATGCCATTTTGAAGATTTTTGGTAATCTTATTAAAAGCGGTTGCAATGATTTCTACAGTTAGGTTATGACTCATATCTGTATTAGCGTCCAAATATTTGAAGATGGTTTTCCTAAGCTCAAAATTTTCTTGTATATCAATTATTTTATGTTCTTCTTTAATGCTTCCCTGATTGGTGAGTACTCCTAATATACTAGATACATTGCCAAAGAGCTTGCCCAATTCTTTCTTGAAAGAAACTTCGTTTCCAGATTTTTTTACTGGTGAAAAGGCGGATATTTTAAAAGAATGATATTGTTCTTTTCGTACAATAGGATCTACAAATAGGATTAGTCTTTCTTCATTGTTTGTTATTCGTCCAAAATCCTGAAAAGTTCCTATTTTAAAAGCTTCTCGAATGGGTTCGTTATTAAAAGTACCTCCGTCGATATATGGGAAATTAAAAGATTCATAATCTAAAGTATTGTTGTTCTCTTCAGCAAAGTAGCTGTTCTGTGTAAAGGTGTTGTTGTTCTTATGCTGATGACCTACGATTTCCTGTTGTATTTTGCTAAAAGAAGAAGGCCAACTAGTATGCTTTTCGGAATCACCAAATTCTGCTTTGTATCGTTTTAAGATCACGGGTTCAAAGGCAATAGGAAAGGCTCCACAACCAAGTGCTGAAGCCGATATAGTAGCCCACGCACTCCTGTCTGTCATTTTGAAGTGTGTGGGCTGGTTTGGTTTTGGGTTACTGCAAAATTTTAGCCAACGCGAATCGGTTTCTTTGCCGTCTTTTTCAATTGCTGTTTCATCGAAAACAAAATCTATAACTCGCAGTTCTGAGTGATTTTCTGATCCTACAGATTTTAAAAAGTTCTGTTGTAATCGATCCTTATCAGAATTTCCACTGGTATTACCTTTAGAAAAGTCAATTTCAATAGGCAATAAGTTAGTAAGAGAACAAGCAAAAATGACTCTCTTAGGATCTAATAACTGCCTTCTGGAAACATCAACTCCATCAGAAGTCATTAAATAGTTCTTCGTAAGATCTTCTAATAATTTTCGGTCTAATAAAGAGAAAGACTCGTTGGGTTTTATAGGGTTTTTAGAGCGATTTTCGTTATTATATAGTTTTACAGAATCCACTTCTTTAACCCATAGTTTATGCTGGATTTTTTGTGCTAGTTGAAGCGCTTTTAAGGTTTCAAACTTACTTTTGTGTTTTTCTGCTTTAGCGACATCATCGGAGAAGTATTCTTTGATAATTTCATTTAATAAATCCTGTTCGGTAAGCTGGTTATTTACCAATGGAATCATAGAGCGATAATCTATAAGACATTTAAGCATTATTGTTAAAGCAATAGCTCCTGCACTTGCTCCACTCATACCATCTACGATTACCTGATCATAGTCATTATTGTCATTGTCTTTACCATAAAGAACTAATAATTTTAGTGCTTCTGTTAACGCCGCACCAGAAAAAGAGCCTAATGAAACTCCTCCTCCCATCGCTAAACATACACGAAGTGTTTTTCCCATGATTTCTTATGTTATTTGTTATACAAACATTTTATTTTATCACAGATTCGGTGACAAAATTTTCTAGGGGATGTTTAGCAAAAAAAAGCTTACTTAATCTCGATTCATATATCTCGATTTACTAATCTTTTGTTGCATTTGCGGAGCAGGTGGGGTTGTAGGGATATTTACTGGGGATGTTTCAGAGGTGTCTTCATTAGAATGTATATCTGTACTTACATCATCATTATCATTTGGATTGCTAGGGTCAGGAGCTGTATCTGGTGCTTCGGGACTAACAGGAGTGCCTAGTTTCCCTGAGGTTTCGGTAGGAGTAATACCAAATAGCGTACCTGCTGCGGCTTTTAATCTTTCAGTAAATTCCTGAGAGGCAAAACCAGAAATAATAGCAAGACTCATAAAAGATACCATTCCTCTAAATGAAATATATTCATTGTCATAACTTGGATTAGCAGTAGAAGAAATGATAAGATGTGATATAAAAAAGATTAATAATCCAGATATGGCAGCCGTTAAAGGTCTAATAAGATAGGGAATAAATAAATTATCTGGGAAAGATTGTTCTTCTCGGTAAAATTCAAAAATACCTCTTAGATTCGCTAATACACCTCCTAGCATTCCTGCTAGAAACATTACAACAAGCATGTCTAGAAAATTAACGTGCTCAACATCTTTCGCGATCTCTTCTTCTTGTTCATCTGGTGTAAGTTTATTCTTCTTTGCATCGGTAGAAACTGCTAAATTTACCCGTGTTTTAGATATGGCTGCTTTGGTAGTATCTCTAATGATTGTATCTATTTCAATAGGTTTCGATGGCATAGGTTGTACAGCAACGGTAGAGGAATCCACAGCATTGTTATTTGCATTTATTGCTTCTTGTTTGTCTGCCTTCTTATTTTCTTCCTCATCAAAAAAATCTTTATCATATACCAGCACATAAAAGTAACTATACAAAAGTAACACTGAGGTAATAGCTAGTACAACATTGTATAAGATGGTTATTGTCGGTTTCATGAGTATTGGATCAATATTGAATTTTTACTTAGATTATTTGTGTCTTTTATACTTTATTTTTTTGCTTGACTAAAATTCCATTTAATTCCTGGTTTTAGAATAACATCTTCGTCACCAGTAATTGCGTTAGTTTCTTTCTTTAGGGATACAAAAAGAGTAATACTCGGAATTAAATATGCCTCAGCATATCCACCAAAATCTATACTTTCTGTTATACTATTATGATACGCTTCTGCAGATAAAATTAGTTTTTGTCCATATTTTCTAAGTGCAATTCCACTAATGAATCCGTCATTATCCGTAGCTTGGGGTGTTTGTTCATAACGATACATAATCATTCCATTAATACTCATTCCACTTTTACCGAAATCATATTGACCTACAAGCCAAGCTTGATGTCTATAGGTAACAATGCTGTCGGTTTTAAAAGAGTTATCTCTTGCTCTACCAGCAATAGCATATCCTAGGGCTAGAGAACCTCCAGCTTTTTCCATGTAGCGAGTTTTTGCATTTATGTATGCTTGTTTTAGAGCAGGATTATCTACAACGGTTCCCGCATCATCGGAATTCATAGGTCCTGGATCTGTATCGGGGAGTAGCGCATTATCAATATCTTTTCCTAGTTCTTCATCGAATATAAGATCTTTACTGTCAAATAGTGTAGCTCTTAGTCCTCCAGAAAATAACAAATCGTCAGGGAAATCCATAGAATTTATAGTAGCGATAGAAAATTGGAGATTTGCAAGAAATCTTTTCCCATAACTATTTCTGTATTCTTTTACACTTTTTAGTCTGCCACCAAAAGCGAAATATGGATTGAAATCAAAAGCCAATCCAGGGCTTACTTCATTACCGCTTAAAAAATTACTAGCCAGTTGCGTAATAATTTCTTGAGGAGTACTAGCTCTCATGATAGTTGTAGGATTGGCATCTAGCACCGCGAAAGCAGGACTCTCAGGAACATTGTAATCCAGCTTAAAAGCGTAGGCACCTTGATTATCACCAGGTAATTCGGAATCTTGCGAATACCCAACAAGTGTAATAAAACTTATTAGTAGTAGATAACTTATTCTGTGTCTTTCCATAGGTCAGAAGTTGAAAAGTTATCATTGATAAGATGTTTGAAAATCACATGATTCCCAAATTTTAATTGTTTTCCATCAGAACATTTAGGAACAAGACGCGATGATTGCTTTGTCCATCGATTTTTTCCATCTTGTATCACAGTAATACTAAATTCTCCTCGTAACACATTTGGTATAGAAGAACAAGCATTGATAGACCATGCAAGAGAATCATTTTCTATTTCGTTCGGTTTTTCTAATAGAATAAATTCATCTACACCATCATCACCAGTAATAACATTAAATTTCTCTTTCTTTTCCCATTTCCCGTTTTGAAGTTCCCACAGAACAAAAATTGATCCGGATCTAATTCCGTTATTGGCGGTTACTCTAACTTTTAAAGAGCCACCGTCTGGATCAATTAAACAATAATTTGATTTCGGCATGATGGGTATGGTTTTAAGTTTTTGATATTTTTAAGCGTATTTAGATTTTAAAAAGAAAGAATGCTGTCAATAGTTTTGGTTAAGATGGCAATCTATTGTATCCAAATAGGATAAAGTTATCTTTATAAATCTTACTCTAAAAATACATTAAAACCTTGATATCAGTCACAGGTTAATACCCCTTTTTTTGGTAAAATCCCGTTTTTAATAGTAAAGTTCATTTTGAAGTCAATTAAGCAGATGATTACTACCACTCCGTGATCTGAGTATTGACTTTTGATACCTTTATTTCCACGAATATTGTATCTACAGTTTTATAACTATGAATACCGTCTTTGCTCTTAGCTATTCTTCTTTTATTTCGTCTAATTTCTCTTTTTATTTTTCTCCATTCTCTATCAGCATCCTTCAATGCTTTCTTGTTGTTAGCTTTCTTGTTTTTGTCATTTTCAGTGTTAGAAGAATACGTTGATGTAGTATTTGTATTCTCCATAGTGGTAGCTTGTCCAATAAGATTTTGACCAGACCAAATCAAAGCGATAGTTAATAATATTCTCAATTTCATAATAGATGGGTTTTTAATTACTTGATTTACAGTTGCTAAATTAGTTTTTATTCTCATTCCAAAACAGAGGGAAAATGTCCCTTTTTGATCAGGAATTATCCCCTAGCACTATAGAACATCTTTAATTTATGTGTATAAATAAAAAAGGATGTCAACTTCTTGACATCCTTTTTTAACTATAATGAATTATTTTTTTACCAACCTGATAGTTGCGATTTATCACTTGTTGTAGGTGGAATTAATACAAAAACTGTATCTACTATTTTAGAAGCAAAGATTTCTTTCTGGTCTTTCATTCTTTGTTTAGTAGTTAGCATCTGCTTTTTGATATCTGCCCATTCTTCATCAGAATATGGTCTCGATGAAATATCTTTTGATGCTGATTCGGACTCCTCTGGAGTTTTTATAATAAGTCTATCTGCAGAAACAGAATTGTCTTCATTATAAGAACCTTCTTCAATTTTAAGATCAACTTCTTTAATTGATTTTGTGTTGTTTTTGTAATCTTGTCCAAAAGAAAAACCAAAAACACAAAGCATTATAAAAGTAACAGCAATTTTTATTTTCATTTTAATACTTTTTGAAAAATTGATTATCAAGACTAAATATATTTTAAAATGATAACCTTTATTTTAATAATTTAGTATTCGTAGGTCTTCTTATAGTATCCGAAAATATGATCAATTAAAAATGATATAATTCCAAATATATAAAGTATTGGAGGCTATAAAGTTACGTGAAAATTACGATATAGTTATATCTGAAAAACTTTTTTTACCTGATCTACATAATCAAGCTTTTCCCAAGTAAATAATTCTACCTCTTTTTCAACCTTCCCAGAATAAGGACTTTCAAATACTTTTGTTACAAGCTTAGGTTGCTTACCCATATGTCCGTATGCTGCAGTTTCTTTATAAATTGGATTACGTAGTTTTAAGCGTTCTTCAATAGCAGCCGGTCTCATATCAAAAATGTTAGCTACTTTTTCAGCGATTTCTCCATCAGTAATACCTAAAGTACTAGTTCCGTAGGTGTCAACAAAAATCGAAGTTGGTTCCACCACACCAATAGCATAAGAAACCTGTACTAATACTTCACTAGCTACGCCTGCTGCTACTAAGTTTTTTGCAATATGTCTAGAAGCATACGCTGCAGAACGATCTACTTTACTAGGGTCTTTTCCAGAAAAAGCACCTCCACCATGAGCTCCTTTTCCACCATAGGTATCTACTATGATTTTTCTTCCAGTAAGACCAGTATCTCCATGTGGTCCACCGATTACGAACTTACCTGTTGGATTTATATGATATGTGATCTGATCATTAAATAAATCTTGAACATATTTTGGTAGTTGAGCGATTACTCTAGGAATCAAAATAGATACAATATCATTTTTAATTTTTGCTAGCATCACTTCATCGTCAATATCAAAATCATCGTGTTGAGTAGATACAACAATTGCTACAATACGTTGAGGTACATTGTCATCACTATACTCTATAGTAACCTGACTTTTGGAGTCTGGTCGCAGATAAGGAATTTCAGTGCCTTCTCTTCTTAATTTTGCTAGTTCGATTAAGATTTTGTGTGAAATATCTAAAGCCAACGGCATATAATTTTCCGTTTCCTTAGTAGCGTATCCAAACATCATTCCTTGATCACCTGCACCTTGCTCTTCTTTCGTTTCTCTATCTACTCCTTGGTTAATATCCTGCGATTGTTCATGTATTAAAGAAATAACACCACAAGAATCACCGCTGAACTGATATGCTCCTTTAGTGTATCCTATATCATTAATTACTTCTCTTGCTATTTGTTGTACATCAAGATATGTTTTAGATTTTACCTCTCCAGCAAGAACTACTTGTCCAGTTGTTACTAAAGTTTCACAAGCTACCTTGGAATCCTTATCAAAAGCTAGGAAATTATCTAACAAAGCATCACTAATTTGATCTGCTACTTTATCCGGATGTCCTTCAGATACACTTTCTGAAGTAAATAAATACGCCATTTTTTGTTGTTTTTATAGAATAAACTATAATAAATAAGAAGGATTGCAAGTAAAGAAGCTTTCGATTTGAAATAATATTATATCGAACTGCTTTAGCATTTATTCACTGAATTGATCTAGTCATAGTACAATGTCAGCTCTTTAGGGTTGCAATCAGTCAAATCTATCCCTTTTTTTATTAATTCGGCAAAGGTAAAAAAAATGATAATATTCGAAAGTATTTAACGTATCATTAATTTATTTACAAGAAGAAAAACTTTTAGAGGGTGTTTTTTTAGATCAAAATAATTTTTAAGACAAATTGTTTCTAGTTGAAAAATAATTCTTAGTTTTGCTTCGAAGTTTCTTATACATGTTAGTAAGTTATTAAGAAAGGTGGAGGGAATAGACCCTATGAAACCTTAGCAACCCTTTAGTCATAAAGAAGGTGCTAAATTCTATTCGTCATTTGACGAAAAAGATAACTCAATGCAATTACTATTCTTGTAATTGTTATTTCCTTTCTTTTTAATTTTCTATGCAGCCACTTTAAGTGACTGATGTATTTGAATTTTATCAATTATTTAAAATTTAAAAATAGAAAATTATGAGTGCACAAAAATTTGCAACAGAAGCTTTACACGCAGGTCACGATGTTAAAACTAACGGCGGAACCAGAGCAGTTCCGATCTACCAAACAACATCTTACGTTTTTAATGATGCAGATCATGCTGCTAATTTATTTAACTTATCAGAGCCAGGATTTATTTATACAAGACTAAATAATCCTACAAATGATATTTTAGAACAACGATTGGCAGCTTTAGAAGGAGGTATCGCAGCAGTTGTTACTGCATCAGGAACCGCTGCCATAAATACTACCTTACTTACGCTTCTTAAATCAGGAGATCATATAGTAGCTTCTAGTAGTCTATATGGAGGAACCTATAATCTATTAAATGTAACATTACCAAGATTTGGAATTACTACCACTTTTGTGGATCCTTCGGATGCTGAAAACTTTAAAAATGCCGTTCAGGAAAATACCAGAGTATTCTTTGTAGAATCCTTGGGTAATCCTAAACTAGATGTTCTGGATCTTAAAGCTATTTCTAAAGAAGCAAAAGCTTACAAAGTGCCTTTAATTGTGGATAACACAGTGGCTACACCAGCATTATTAAACCCAATTGAACACGGTGCCAATATTGTAATCCATTCGTTAACAAAATATATCAGTGGTAATGGAACTTCTCTTGGAGGTGTTGTCATAGATGCAGGAACTTTTGATTGGTCAAGTGGGAAATTTCCAGAATTTACCGAGCCTTCCGCAGGATATCATGGTTTAGTATATCATGATACATTGGGAGCTGCAGCTTTTATTGCTAAAATTAGAATAGAAGGCTTGAGGGATCATGGTGCTGCTTTAAGTCCTTTTAACGCATTCCAAATTTTACAAGGTTTAGAAACACTTGAGATTAGAATTAAAAAGCACAGCGAAAATGCATTAGCATTAGCTAAATGGTTACAAGAGCAAGATGAAGTGACTTGGGTAAAATATCCAGGATTGGAGAGCGATACCTATCATGAGCTTGCTAATAAATATCTTCCAAAAGGACAGAGTGGTATTATTACTTTTGGTGTAAAAGGAGGGTTTGATTCTGCTAAAACTGTAGCGAATGAGACTGAGATTTTCTCTTTATTGGCAAATATTGGAGATTCTAAATCTTTAATTATCCATCCAGCAAGCACTACACATCAACAGCTTACTCCAGAACAGCAAGAATCAACAGGAGTTACACAGGATTTGATTAGACTTTCTGTAGGGTTAGAAAATGTAGAAGATTTAAAAACAGATTTAAAAGGAGCCTTTGCAAAAGTAGCTCAAAAAGTTAATTAAGAATCATATATCAGGTTGATGGTTAATTCTTATTCTTTTGAAGATGAATAAGGGTTAGCCATATCAGATGAAGTTACATAATTCTATGCTTCAAAAAGTTCAAATAACGGATTTTATAACAGTAAATGGGCAAAAAGTAGCACAATTTCCTTTGTTCTATGAAGTGTTTGGAAAACCATTGAATACAGCTCCTATAGTTTTAGTAAATCATGCTTTGACTGGGAATTCTAATGTCTGTGGAACAAATGGTTGGTGGAATGGGCTTATAGGATCTGGTAAATGTATCGATATCAATAAATATACAATAATTGCTTTTAATATTCCGGGTAACGGTTATGATGGGGATGAAGATAATTTGATTTCCGATTATCAATTGTTTACTGCGAGAGATATCGCCAGGATTTTTGCTGAAGGGTTAGAACAATTAGATATAAAAACATTGTACGCCGCCATTGGTGGGTCTGTCGGTGGGGGAATAGCATGGGAATTAGCAGCATTGGAGCCAAAGCTGATTAAACATTTAATTCCAGTAGCTACGGATTGGAAATCTACAGATTGGTTAAAAGCAAATTGCTTGGTACAACTACAAATTTTGCAGAATTCTAAGAATCCTGTTTATGATGCTAGATTACATGCCATGTTGATTTATAGATCTCCGGAATCTTTTAAACAGAAATTTGATAGAAGTTTTAATGATGAACAGAAGATGTATAATGTAGAAAGTTGGCTGTTACATCATGGAGAAAAATTAAAGGAACGGTTTACACTTTCAGCATATAAGCAACTCAATTATATTCTAGCTAATATCGATATAACAGAGGGAAGAGGAAGCTTTAGCGATGTGGTAGCTACAATAGCATCTGATATTCATATCATAAGTGTGAATTCAGATGGTTTTTTTACTGCTAGTGAAGATATGGCCACTTTTGAAGAACTTAAAAAGGTGAAAACAAATATTGCACATCACATGATAGATTCAGTGCATGGACATGATGCTTTTTTAATAGAATTTGATCAGCTAGGTGAATTGTTATCTGATGTATTTTAAAATTAATTAGAAAATGAAAATTCTAAAATTTGGAGGAAAATCACTTGCCAATGGAAAAGGAATCCATAAAGTGGTAGATATAATAGAAGATAAGGCAAAGAGTGGAGAAGCTTTGGCTGTTGTACTTTCTGCTAGAGGGAAGTCCACTGATGAGTTGGAAGAAATTTTGGAAAAAGCAGTAAATAATGAAAGCTACCAAGAACAGCTTGCTGCATTCAAAAAATATCAATTGGCAGAGTATGCTAATTTCAATGCAGATATAGAATTTGAAACCTTGGATAAATTATTTGAAGGAGTTTCTTTATTAGGTGATTATAGTAAAAGAATCAAGGATCAAGTATTATCTCAAGGAGAAGTGATTTCTGCTAAATTGCTTACCCATCTGCTGCAGGAAAGAGGTGTAAATGCTAATTTTACAGATAGTAGAGCTTTAATTAAAACGGATGCTACCTTTGGAGAAGCACAACCGCTAGAGAAGTTATCTAAAGAAAATGTGGTGAATCATTTTAAAAAGTATAACGGAGATACAGTAAATATAGTAACTGGTTTTATAGCTTCGAATACGAAGAATGAAACAACTACTTTGGGTAGAAATGGAAGTAATTATACGGCTGCATTATTAGCAAACTATTTAGATGCAGAGGAGTTGCAAAACTTCACCCACGTAAATGGTATTTATACAGCGAACCCAGATCTGGTAGCTGATGCCAAAAAAATAGAAAAGCTATCTTTTACAGAGGCTAATGAATTAGCTTATTTTGGAGCTAATATTTTACATGCAAAAACCATTATTCCTTTAATCGAGAAGGATATTCCATTACGAATTTTAAACACCTTTGATCATAATGATAATGGGACATTAATTACTTCTGAAGCAAGTAAAAAAGGAATTAAATCTTTGTCTGTTTTAGAAAATGTGTCTTTAATTAATTTAGAAGGAAGGGGACTTCTTGGAAAAGTAGGAGTAGATGCTAGAATATTTACAGCGCTTGCTTACAAGAATATAAGTGTAAGTATTATTTCCCAAGGTTCTTCAGAAAGAGGGATAGGATTAGTGGTAGCTTCAGAAAAAGCAGATGAAGCCAAAAAAGTCCTGGAACAAGAATTCGAAGTGGATTTTCAGACACAAGATGTAAATACGATTACGGTAGAGGATGAGGTTTCTGTAATTTCTATTATCGGACAGGATTTAAGTACGTTTCATAGACCATATAATGCACTCATTAAAAATCAGGTTATTCCGTTACTTTTTAATAATACTGTTTCTGGCAATAATGTGAGTCTGGTCGTTTATAAAAAGCAGCTTAATAAGGCTTTAAATGTAATTCATGGAGAGATTTTCGGAGTAACGAAAAAAATTAATATTGCCATTTTTGGTCATGGATTGGTTGGAGGAACCTTAATCAATCAAATTTTAGAGTCTGCGGAGAAAATTAAAAAAAGAAAAAAAATCGACCTTAATATTTTTGCAGTAGCAAATTCCAGAAAGGTGCTTTTGGATCCAAAAGGAGTGGATGCTAATTGGCAATCAAATATAAATGAAGGAATAGCTTATAGTATTCAGGATATAATTGATTTTGCCAACCAATACCATTTAGAAAACTTAATTGCAGTGGATAATACAGCAAGCAAGGAGTTTACTGATAATTACCTGAAGTTAGTAGAGAATGGTTTTGATATCGTGTCTTCTAACAAGATTGCGAATACTTTAAGTTTTGATTTTTATAAAGATTTACGAAGTAAATTAGAACAGTATCAGAAACAATATTTATACGAAACTAATGTCGGTGCAGGTTTGCCTTTAATTGATACTATAAAACTACTGCATTTATCAGGTGAAAATATTACCAGAATTAAAGGTGTTTTTTCTGGATCTCTTAGTTATTTGTTTAATACGTTTTCTAAGGAGGATAGAGTATTCAGTGAAGTATTACGGGAGGCAATGGATAAAGGATTTACAGAGCCAGATCCAAGAGAAGATTTATGTGGAAATGATGTAGGTAGAAAGCTATTGATTTTGGCAAGAGAGTTAGACCTAAGTAATGAGTTTGTAGATATCAATATTCATAATTTGATTCCTGAAAACTTACGAGGCGGCGATGCGAGCAGTTTTTTGAATAAGATAGAAGAGTTAAACCCTGTTTATCAAAAAATAAAAGACCAGCAGCAGCCTAACCATGTTTTACGATATATTGGTGATTTACATGGTGATTTATTCGAAGAGAAAGGAATTTTAGATGTTACGTTAGTATCCGTACCAGAAAGTAGTGCGTTAGGTCAGGTAAAAGGATCCGACTCTATATTCGAAATTTACACAGAATCTTATGGAGATCAACCGATCGTAATTCAGGGAGCAGGAGCGGGAGCAGCTGTAACTGCTAGAGGAGTTTTTGGTGATATTTTGAGATTAACAGAAAAAGGATAAACTTAGCGAATAAAGAAACTTAAAAATAAAATGAAAATACAACTCAAAAGAATAGATAGCGATTACCATTTCGAATTAAAGAATGAAAGAGGTCATGTGACCTATATTGATAGTAAAGCCGAAGTGGGTGGACATGATCTTGCGCCAAGCCCAATGGAATATGTGTTGATGGGAGTAGCAGGATGTAGTGCTATTGATGTGATTTCTATATTAAAAAAACAACGACAAGAGATTACAGAGTACAGGGCAGAAGTAGATGGAACACGTGTAGCAATAGATGGTGCAAAACCTTTTAAAGAAATTTCGGTAACTGTATTTTTAGAAGGAGAAATCTCGCCAGAAAAGGCAAAAAGAGCTGCTCAGTTATCATTTGAAAAATATTGTTCAGTTTCTAAAACACTAGAACCAACAGCTACAATTAATTATAAAGTTGTAGTGAATAACGAAGAAGTATGAGCTTAAAAAGCCACAATTTTGAAACCCAAGCAATAAGGACTCAAACTGAAAAAACTCAGTTCTTAGAGCATTCTACTCCAATGTATATGACATCGGGATTTGTTTTCGAAGATTCCGAAGAAATGAGGGCTGCATTTGCTGAAGAAAAAGATAGAAACTTATATAGTAGATTTAGTAATCCTAATACAACGGAATTTGTAGATAAAATTTGTAAACTGGAAGGAGCAGAAGATGGATATGCATTTGCAACTGGAATGGCAGCTGTATTTTCTACGTTTGCAGCATTATTAAATGCAGGAGATCATATCATTTCAGCCAGATCAGTATTTGGATCTACTCATTCTCTTTTTACTAAGTATCTTCCTAAATGGAATATAGAAACTAGTTATTTTAAGGTTAATGAAGTAAATACGATAGAGGATCTGATACAGTCTAATACCAAGATTATTTATGCAGAATCTCCAACGAATCCAGGAGTGGACGTTTTGGATTTAGAAGTTTTAGGGGTAATTGCTAAAAAGCATAATTTATTATTGATAATTGATAATTGCTTTGCAACACCTTACTTGCAAAACCCAATAAAATTTGGAGCGGATTTAGTAATTCATTCTGCCACAAAATTGATCGATGGTCAAGGTAGAGTTTTAGGTGGTGTAACTGTTGGTAAAAAGGAATTGATTCGGGAGATCTATCTTTTTTCGAGGAATACAGGACCTGCTTTATCTCCTTTTAATGCTTGGGTGTTGTCTAAAAGTCTAGAAACGCTAGCGGTTAGAGCGGATCGTCATTGTGGGAATGCATTGAAATTAGCAGAATTCTTAGAAGAACATCCAAAGGTGAATTGGGTGAAGTATCCTTTTTTGAAATCACATCCGCAATATGAAGTAGCCAAAAAACAAATGAAACTTGGAGGCAATATCGTAGCCTTTGAAGTTACGAATGGAGTAGAAGGAGGGAAAACTTTTTTCGACAGTATTCAAATGTGTTCGTTATCAGCAAATTTGGGAGATACTAGAACCATTGTTACGCATCCAGCATCTACTACACATAGTAAATTAGCAACGGAGGATAAACTTTCTGTAGGGATAACAGATGGAATGGTAAGGTGTTCGGTAGGTTTAGAACATATTGATGATATTATCGCAGATATAGAACAAGCCTTGGAAAAGATATAGTGGTATAATATTTGGATATTCCAACACTAAAAATATAGTGCATTTAACAGATGCTTTTGTGTAATTTAATTTGTTTTCAAGAGAATTTAGTTGGTGTAATTGATTTGGTATGAATAGACTAAATGTTATTAGTTTTTGCTTCTTTATGCTTAATTTTGCTGCATTCTGCACAGGAAGGATAAATGCATTAGCACATGCGAATCTGCAACAACCTTCATTTCAAGAAGCATCTAAAATTCCATTATCGAACTCTGTTTTAACAACAGGAAATTGGTATAAGTTTTATGTGGCTAAGACAGGAGTTCATAAAATCTCATATCAATTTTTGATAGATTTAGGGTTGGATGTTTCTAATATAGATCCAACCACCATTAAAGTTTATGGTAATGGTGGTTCTATGTTACCGTTAAGAAACAAAGAGAATACTACTTTTGATTTAATAGAGAATCCAATAAAAATTGTTGGAATTAAAGATGGTAAATTATCTAAAGATGCTTACATCTTATTTTATGGTCGTGGTACTAATGAATATAATTCTGATAGTAAAACCCACATAAATTTATATGATGATAGATCATTTTATTTTATCACTGCAGATGGTAAAAAAGGAAAGCGTATTTCTGAAGCTAAGAATTCAATTAAAAAAGGTGATACGCTCATTACATCTTTTATAGATTATCAGTTTCATGAAATTGATGATTTTAATCTTGGTTTAATGGGGCGAAGATGGTTTGGTAATAAAATGAAAGAAAATGAAGAAAAAAGCTTTTCTTTCCATTTTCCTAATAAAGTAGATACAGCATCTATCCACTATACGTTGATTGCTGCTAACCAGTCCTATAAACCTTCTATACTAGAAATTGAAATTAGTGAGAGAGATCTGGAGAAGATTAGTTTTCCACCATCTTCTAATAATGTCTTTGCTAGAGAAGGTCGATTGCAAAAAACCTTTAGAACAAACTCAGATTCTATACGTTTTGGTTTAAAGTACTTTATTAATGAAAAAGCTTTAGGAAAAGCCTTTATAGACTATATAAGTGTGTCTACAGAAAGACTATTGATAAATACGGATAAACCTTTAGAATTTGGAACGCCGCTTTCTCGAAATATAGATAAAATAGCAACAGTACAGCTATCAAATGCTGGTAAGATTGAAGAAGTGTGGGATGTTACAAATCCTTCGGAGCTTACTGTCTATAAAAATTATTCGCTTCAAAATACATTCGATTTTAATATTCGAATGAATCAAGAAAGAAAGTTCATCTCTGTCTCTTTTGATCATTTTTACACTCCTTTGCTATTAAAAGAATCGAAAGTAGAAAATCAAAATCTGAAAGGAACCATTTTTTTAGATGATACAGGTAAGTTCTTAGATATTGATTATTTGATTATTACCACACACGAGATGTTAGGAGCAGCAAACAGATTAGCAAATTTTCATAGAGTTCATAATGGTCTTAATGTAAAAGTAGTTTCATTACAAAAAATTTATAATGAGTTTAGTAGTGGAAAAAAAGACATAGGTGCCATTAGGAATTTTATTAGGTACGTGTATAGTAATGCTTCTGAAGAAAATAAAAGAGTTTCTTATGTCTGCCTCATGGGTAATGCTACGATAGATTACAAAAATAAGTTAGAAGGAGTTTCAACTCTTGGAACTTTTAAAAAAAATGATGTTCCTAGTTTTATAAGCTACAATAGTTTTTCTAATACAAGATCATATATTTCAGATGATTTTTTTGTGATGATGGATCCCGAAGAAGGAACGATGCAGTTAAAAGATGACTTAGATATTGTAGTAGGTAGAATATTGGTAAACGATGCAAAGGAAGCAGATGAGTTTGTAAATAAATTTATAGGATACCATCAAAAGAGTTCTTTAGGGGATTGGCGAAATGATATATTATTACTTTCTGATGATATCGATAAAAGATGGGAAAGAGGGATTCAGGAAAATCTGGATAAATTGTCGGATTCAATAGTTGTGAAATATCCTTTTTTGAATATTTCGAAGATGTATAGTGATTCATATCTGCAACATACCTCTTTCAGTGGTCAAAAATATCCTAAAGTCACTTCAGATCTAGTGAAAAGAATTCACAGAGGTGCAGCAGTAGTTGATTATTTCGGGCATGCAGAAGAAGAAGGCTTCGGAATTGAATTCTTTTTTACGAAAAAAGAAGCCAGGGAATTAAAAAATATCAATCGACTTCCTTTGTTTATTACTGTTACTTGCTTGGCTACTCGTTTTGATAACCCACATACGACTTCTGTGGGAGAGTATCTTTTTAAGAATCCGAAAGGAGGAGCAATAGGTTTAATTGCAACAACAAGAGAGATTTTTTTGAGTAGTGGTATCAGAATAAATAATAAAGTTATAAGGTCTTTGTTTTCAGAGAATGGAGCATCATTAAAACCAGCAGAAGCAGTCTTGAAGTTAAAAAATAGTTCACGATTTCATGATAAAAGAAATGTGTTTTTTATTGGTGATCCAGCCATGTCGCTTCAATTGCCTTCTGCTGGAGCTCAAATAACCCATGTTAATAACATACCGATCGATAAGTTTAAAGATACGTTGAAGGTGTTAGATAAAGTAAAAATATCCGGGCAATTGATAAATGATAAAGGAAGAGTTAAGAAAGATTTTAAAGGTAATATACAACTTACAGTTTTCGATAGAGAAAAAGATAGGGAAACATTGGCAAATGATCGAATTAAAGATGCAAAAGGAGATTTGATAAGGATGAATTATAAGAGTCAAGATGAGATTGTTGTTCGAAGTAATGCAAGGGTTAAAAAAGGACGATTTGATATCAGTTTTGTGTTGCCAAAAGATATGGATGTTGCTGTGGGAACTGGAAAAATAAGTTTATATGCTCAAGAGGATAATACTACAAAAGACTTATTTGGTGTATATGACAAAGTTTTAATGGGAGGTATAAATGATGCTGTAGCAAAAGATGTCAAAAGCCCTAAGGTTAAAATGCTTTTAGGAGGTAAAGAGATTAAAGATATTAATGTTATTACCTCTAATACGAAAATGGAAGTATTTATTAGTGATGAAAGTGGTATAAATCTTTCGCAAGGTCTTGGGCATCAGATAGAATTGATCATTAATGGTGACGAAGAAAAGAGGGTTATTCTTAATAATTCTTTCAAAAATCAAAACGACACTTATAAAAACGGCGTAATAGAATACGCGTTAAAAGATATAAACCCTGGATATCATAGTCTTAGTTTTAAAATATGGGACAACTTCAACAATAGTACCACTGTAAAAACAGATATTATTATGATTGATTCAGAGGATTTAAGATAATTTGGTTAATAATCTACTAATCTACTAGGGTTTTTATTAATAATATCATAATTATTTCATTTCTAGTAATTTTTTAAAGTTTTTTGGACTTAATAATAGAATTTTATATCTACATTTGTTTAATAATCTACTATTCCGATAGGGTAATAGGTTTTAATTAAAAAATGGTTGTAGATCAAATGATATTAGATAAAGTAGCTACGAAAAAAACATCGTACGAAACTGATAGAGCTTCAGAAAAGCCTTTGCGTAGTGTTGCAAAAGCTATTAGCTGGAGAATCGTTGGTACGTTGGATACATTGATAGTTTCTTATGTGTTAACAGGAGAGATCGCTCTAGCTACATCTATCGCATCAATTGATTTTGTGACAAAGATGATATTGTATTTCTTTCATGAAAGAATTTGGAATCGAATCAAATGGGGAAAATAATTGCTATTACAGGAAAAGAGAAATTAAAGATGAACTTTACAGAAAAAGACATAGAAAGATTGAATAATACTTTAAAGGATAAGAGTCCTTTAGAAATTGTTCAATGGGCTGTTTTAAATGCAAAAACACCTGTGGTAACAACTAACTTTAGACCTTATGAAGCCGCAATATTAAATGTATGTGCTCAGGCTTTATCGGATATTCCAGTGATTTGGTGTGATTCAGGTTATAATACACCGAATACATATAGACATGCTGAGGAAGTTATTGAGTTATTGAAATTAAACATTAAACTGTATGTTCCTAAGCAAACTTCTTCTCATAGAGATGTGGTGATGGGGATTCCTGATATCGAGGATCCTATGCATAAGTTATTTACCGAACAAGTAAAGCTAGAACCTTTTAAGAGAGCAATGGCAGATTTTAAACCAGATGTTTGGTTTACTAACCTGAGAAAAGGACAAACAGCGTTAAGAGATTCACTAGATATTTTGAGTTTGAGTGGAGATGGAGTACTTAAAGTAAGTCCATTCTACTATTACAGTGATGCAGAGTTAGATGTGTATTTAGAACAGCATAATTTACCAAACGAATTTAAATATTTTGACCCTACCAAAGTGTTAGGAAACAGAGAGTGTGGATTACATACTAATTAATCTGGTGTAGTAGTGTAGGACGTAAAAAAGAAGATTAAAAAACACATTATATGGAAGTTATTGAACATATAAAAGAACAAGTTTTGGATAAAAAAGTACTAGAAGTAAATCCTTTGGAAAGTGAAGCAATTTATATTTTTAGAGAAGTAGTTGCTCAGTTCGAGAAGCCTGTATTACTTTTTTCGGGAGGGAAAGATTCTATTACATTAGTGCGACTGGCACAGAAAGCATTTTATCCTGCTAAAATCCCATTTCCATTATTACATATTGATACGGGGCATAATTTTCCAGAAACTATCGAATTTAGAGATCGCCTAGCAGAAGAGCTAGGAGTAGAGTTAATTGTGCGTAATGTTCAGGATTCTATTGATCAGGGTAAGGTAGTCGAAGAAAAAGGAAAATACGCTAGCCGTAATAGTTTACAAACTACAACACTCTTGGATGCTTTAGAAGAATTTAAGTTCGATGCTGCAATCGGTGGTGCTAGGCGTGATGAAGAAAAAGCTAGAGCCAAAGAACGTATTTTTTCTGTAAGAGATGATTTTGGTCAATGGGATGAGAAAAATCAGAGGCCAGAATTGTTCGATCACCTCAATGGGAAAATAGATTTGGGACAAAACGTGAGAGTATTTCCTATAAGTAACTGGACCGAATTAGATGTTTGGAGTTATATCCAGAAGGAAGGGATAGAAATTCCGTCGATTTATTTTGCACACAAACGTAAAACGTTTGTTAGAGATGGTATGATATGGTCTGCAGAAGATGATATCGTACATAGAGAAGAGGATGAACTGGTAGAAGAACGATTGGTTAGATTTCGTACAGTTGGTGATATGTCATGTACTGCTGCTGTGCTTTCTGATGCAATTACCATCGACAAAGTAGTAGCGGAAATAAGGGAATCAACAATTTCAGAAAGGGGAGCTCGTATCGATGATAAAAGATCGGAAGCGGCAATGGAAAAAAGAAAACAACAAGGATATTTTTAAAATGAGTTTATAGTTGTTAGTTAATAGTGCTATGTGGCTAGCTAATTATAAAATGGTGATAAAGAATTAAAAAAATATAGGTGATAGTCTTTTTGCTAATCAATATTATAAAATGTAACGATCAACAATTAACTATTAACCTTCAACCAAAAAAGAAATGGACGTACTAAAGATTGCAACAGCAGGAAGTGTAGATGATGGGAAGAGTACTTTGATAGGTCGTATTTTATACGACACAAAATCATTGACTACAGATAAGTTAGAGGCTATAGAAACTAGAAGTAAAGCAAACGGATTTGATTATCTTGATTTTTCATTGGCTACAGATGGATTGGTAGCAGAAAGAGAGCAGGGAATCACTATTGACGTAGCTCATATTTACTTTTCAACAAAAACCAAAAGTTATATTATAGCAGATACTCCTGGGCATATAGAATATACCAGAAATATGGTTACTGGAGCTTCTACCTCTCAGGCTTCTATTATTTTGGTAGATGCTAGAAAAGGAGTAATAGAACAAACATACCGTCACTTTTTTATCAATAATCTGTTAAGAGTTAAAGACGTTATTGTAGCAATTAATAAAATGGATTTGGTTGATTTTTCAAAAGAGAAATATGATGCTGTTAAGTCTGATTTTGAAAAGTTAATTGCTAAAAGTGATTACAAAGAGCAGAATGTTACATTTATTCCGGTTAGTGCATTACAAGGAGATAACGTAGTTGCCAAATCCGAAAATACGCCTTGGTATGATGGTCAAACATTGTTAGAGCATCTAGAAGAATTAGATGCACAAGACGTATTTGAAAAAGCAGAGGTGCGTTTCCCAGTGCAAACAGTAATTAGACCTAAGAAAGATGAATTCCATGATTTTAGAGGGTATGCAGGTAAGTTGTACGGAGGAGATCTTTCGGTAGGAGATGAGGTTACTATTTTACCGTCCTTAACAACGTCCAAAATAAAAGAAATATTCTTTTTTGATCAGCAATTTGACACAGCAGGTAGAGGTAGTTCTTGTACATTAACCTTAGAAGATGATGTAAACGTTAGTCGTGGAGATATGATTGTAAAATCATCAGAACAACCAAAAGTAGAAAAGCAATTATCGGCTACAGTTTGTTGGATGGATAATAAGAATTTAAATCCAGGAGCAAATTATTTAATTCAGAGTGGGAGTAGTAGAATTTTGGCAAAAGTGAAAAATGTTAGCGGCACGATTGCTACAGATTTTTCTGGAGAAGATACAGAGCAAAATTCATTAAGTCTTAATGAAATTGGGAAGGTTCAGATACAATTAAGTAAGCCTTTGGCTATTGATTCTTATAGTAAGAATAAAGCCTCGGGATCATTTATATTAATAGATTCTCAAACAAACAATACCGCAGGCGTTGGTTTTATAGACTAGTTAAATGGCCAACATTTAGAAATAAAGAAACAAGAATTTTTAAGAATTAAAAATTGAATACAAAAGTCATAGGTACGTCTTTTTTTAAGCTTTAAACACGAAAAAAAATGCAAAGTTTTAGAACAGAAATAGAAAACCCAGTTGTCGAAAAAGACATTATAGAATTAGCAAATAAAATTGAGCAATTCCATAAAGGGAAAATCGATGAGGAAAAATTTCGTAGCCTTCGTTTAGCAAGAGGTGTATATGGGCAGCGTCAGGAAGGAGTGCAAATGATTCGTATTAAACTACCTTATGGTAAGGTTTTAAGTAATCAGCTACGAAGAATTTGTGAGGTTTCTGATGAGTATTCTAGAGGTAGATTGCATATTACGACTAGACAAGATATACAAATACACTATGTGGATTTGAATAGGACTCCAGAACTTTGGGCAGAACTAGAAAAAGATGATGTGACTCTTAGAGAAGCTTGTGGAAACACGGTACGTAATGTTACAGCTTCCGAAACTGCAGGGATTGATCCAAGAGAGCCTTTCGACGTGTCACCGTATGCAGATGCATTGTTTCGTTTCTTTTTAAGAAATCCTATTTGTCAGGAAATGGGGCGTAAATTCAAGGTGTCTTTTTCTGGAACAGAAGAAGATACAGGATTATCATATATGCATGATTTAGGATTTATTGCCAAGATAGAAAATGGTGTAAGAGGTTTTAAAGTAATGTTGGCAGGTGGATTAGGGTCACAACCAAGACATGCAGATGAGTTGTATAGCTTTTTACCAGCTAACAAAATAATTCCTTTGATGGAAGGAGTGTTAAGAATTTTTGATCGTCATGGTGAGCGCAAAAGTAGAGCCAAAGCTAGAATGAAGTTTTTAGTTAAGAATATTGGCTTAGACGCTTTTAAAAAATTATTAGAAGCAGAGCAAAAAGCTATTGCGCAAAAAACAGTGGAGATAGATGCTGAAAAATATGTAGCATCCGTTCCAGTTGATATTGAAGCACCTGTGGTAGAAATTAAAGATCAAAAAGCTTTTGATTTGTGGAAATCTACCAATGTGATCACACAAAAACAGGATGGATATGTTGCTATTGGAATCAAGGTTTTATTAGGAGATTTCTACACTGATAAGGCAAGATTATTAGCAGATTTAGTAGAAAAATACGCAGCAGGAGAATTAAGGTTATCACTGCGTCAAAATATTTTAATTCCTTTTGTAAAAGAAAATTTAGTGCCTTTCTTCTATCAAGAATTAGAAAAGTTAGGATTTGTTGAAGCGGGTTATAATAAAGCAATTGATATTACTGCATGTCCAGGAACTGATACGTGTAATTTGGGAATAGCAAGTAGTACAGGTATTGCAGAAGAATTAGAAAGAGTTATAAAAACAGAATATCCTCAATATTTAGAAAAAGACGATCTTGTAATAAAGATCAGTGGATGTATGAATGCCTGTGGACAGCATAATATGGCAAATATTGGTTTCCAAGGGATGTCTGTTAGAACCAAAGACAAGTTAGTAGCGCCAGCGCTTCAAATATTATTGGGTGGAGGAAATCTAGGAGATGGTAAAGGTCGATTTGCAGATAAAGTGGTTAAAGTGCCAAGTAGAAGAGGACCAGAGGCTTTACGTAGAATATTAGATGATTTTGAAGCAAATTCGAATGGAAGAAAATTTGTAGAGTATTATGCAAACCAAGGAGAAAAATATTTCTACGATTTTCTAACAGACTTATCCAATGTGGATAATCTTACCCAAGAAGATTTTATCGATTGGGGAAATGAAGAAGAATATGTAAAAGCGATTGGAATTGGAGAATGTGCAGGCGTAGTCATAGACTTAATTGCTACTTTGTTCTTGGAAAGTGAAGAGAAGATTGAAAATGCAAAAGTATCTTTTGAAAACGAAGTCTACTCAGACGCAGTTTACCATGCTTATAGTTCTCTTGTTAACTCTGCAAAAGCCCTATTGTTAGCGGAAAATAAGAAGACAAATACACATGCAGGTATTATCAATCAGTTTGATGAAGAATTTGTGTCAACTGGCAAAATAAATCTAGATGGAACATTCGCAGATTTGATATATCAGATTCAAAGAAATGCACCAAGTAAGGATTTTGCAGTGGATTATATTAAAAATGCAGGGCAATTTTTGCAAAAAGTGCAAGCCTTTAGAGCACTTGAAGTGGAAAATGTATAATATCTTTACATCAACCGAATTTGTGATAATAAATTGTGTAAGTAGATGAAAATGAGTAGCAAGATGCCAAAGTTAACAGTTGTAGGAGCAGGTCCAGGGGATCCAGATTTAATTACATTAAAAGCTATCAAAGCATTAGCATCAGCAGATGTTGTATTGTACGATGCATTGATTAATGAATCTCTTTTAGAATATGCTCCGAATGCCGAAAAAATATTTGTAGGGAAACGAAAAGGGTGTTACGCTTATCAACAAGAACAGATCAATGAATTAATTATTAGTAGAGCAAAAAGTCATGGACATGTCGTTCGATTAAAAGGAGGAGACCCTTTTATTTTCGGACGTGGAGCAGAAGAAATTGATTATGTGCAAGAATTTGGAATTGAAACAAATATGGTTCCTGGGATATCATCATCTCTAGCGGTACCAGCATATCAAGGAATTCCACTGACAAAACGAGGTTCATCCGAGAGTTTTTGGGTGATCACTGGAACAACAAAATCTCATAAATTATCACAGGACGTTTGCCTGGCAGCTAAATCTAATGCGACTGTGGTAATTTTAATGGGAATGAGCAAGTTAAGCGAAATTGTTAGTATCTTTGCAGCCGAAAATAAACAAGAGGTTCCTGTAGCTGTTATCCAGAACGGAACAACTGATAATGAGAGGTTTGGATATGGTTCGATTGGAACTATAGAACAAGTAGTTTCAGAACAAAAATTGTCTTCACCTGCCATTATTGTAATCGGAGAAGTAGTGAAACAAAGAGCTAAATTAGCTTCTATTTGTAAGAATATAAAAGAAGAAATCGTATCTTGATAGTTCAGGATAGCTATAAAGATGAAACGAGTATTGAAAAATTTAATATTTGTTTGAAAAAAGAAAATGTTTAAATTTTTAATACGAGAACAGAGTGGTTACACAGGTTCTCAATTTTATAATTAATTTATTATTGAAATAATTAATAAAATTTAAGCGTGTGAAAGAAAGAAATAATTTATATCCCGTTTTTCTAAAGGTTAGAAATCTCGAAATTCTAATTGTAGGAGGAGGAAATGTGGCCGAAGAAAAACTAACGTTCTTATTAAAATCAAGCCCGGATGCTAAAGTAACAATGGTGTCTCCAATGTATAGAGAAGATACTGTGACTTTGGCAAGTAAGTTCGGAGTAAAAATGATAAAAAAGAAATATCACAGACGTTTTCTGAAAGGAAAACATATAGCAATTGCTACAACAGATGTTCCAAAAGTTAATGTACAAGTGTATAAAGATTGTAGGAAAAGAAGTAAATTGGTGAATGTAGCAGACAATCCTCCATACTGTGATTTTTATATGGGAGGTATTGTTACCAAAGGTAATGTGAAAGTGGCTATTTCGACTAACGGAAAGTCACCGACCACTGCCAAAAGATTACGTCAGTTTTTTGAAGAAGTAATTCCAGAAAATATTGATGACTTAGTCAAAAATTTAAATGAATATAGAAAAACAATAAAAGGTGATTTCGAGGAAAAAGTGGAAACACTCAATGAATTTACCAAAGGATTAATAGGAAAAAAAGAAGTTGAACATGATCAAGACTGATATTCTAATCATCGGAGCAGGACCAACAGGTTTATTCACTGTTTTTGAAGCAGGATTATTAAAATTAAAAACACATCTTATCGATGCGTTGCCACAACCAGGTGGTCAATGCTCGGAAATATATCCTAAAAAACCGATTTATGATATTCCTGGATTTCCAGAAATTTTGGCTGGAGATTTAGTAAATAATTTAATGGAGCAGATAAAACCTTTTGAACCAGGTTTTACTTTAGGAGAAAGAGCTGAAACAATTGAGAAATTGGAAGATGATACCTTTTTGGTGACTACCAACA
Source organism: uncultured Aquimarina sp. (assembly GCF_947492115.1). NCBI lineage: Bacteria > Pseudomonadati > Bacteroidota > Flavobacteriia > Flavobacteriales > Flavobacteriaceae > Aquimarina > uncultured Aquimarina sp. Next base: position 241,840 of record NZ_CANLMM010000002.1, on the reverse strand, counting down.
AAGGAACGAAACACAATGCTCCTGTAGTAGCGATTGCTGGAGGATTGGGTTCTTTTGAGCCTCGTAAACCACCAATTCCTAATATTGCGGATTTCGAAGATAAAGGAGTGGCATACATTATTAGAGATCCTGAGGTGTATAGAGATAAAAGAGTAGTAATCGCGGGAGGTGGAGATTCAGCATTGGATTGGACTATTTTCCTTGCAGATGTGGCAAGTGAGGTTACTTTGGTACACAGAAGGAATGAATTTAGAGGTGCTTTAGATTCTGTAGAAAGAGTAGGTGAATTAACTAAACTGGGTAAAGTAAACTTAATTACCGAAGCCGAAGTAAAAGAAATTAAAGGAGAAGATCACGTTACAGGTGTTGGAATCAAACACAAGACACAAGGAGATATTAATGTAGATACAGATTACTTTATTCCATTATTCGGATTATCACCAAAATTAGGTCCAATTGCAAATTGGGGATTAGAAATAGAAAAGAATGCAATTAAAGTTGATAATTCGTATGATTATCAAACAAATATTCCAGGAATCTATGCTATAGGAGATGTAAATACCTACAGGGGAAAGCTTAAGTTAATACTTTCTGGATTCCATGAAGCTGCCATTATGTGTCAGAGTGCCTATCAAAGAATCTTCCCTGATAAAAAATATGTGATGAAATATACTACAGTAGGTGGAGTAGAAGGATTTGATGGATCTAAAAAAGAAGCCAAAAAAGAGGTAGTAAAAGCAATCGTATAAGACTTATAAATTTTTTTCCTCGTAAGTAATACTGATCATTTTCGGTATATTTACGAGGATTTTTATACCCTTAATGCAATAGTATGTCAGACGTTACTATAAAGATAAAAGATAGAGAAGGAGAAATTCATGAAGTACAAGCTCCTACTGATATGGCAATGAACCTAATGGAGGTGTGTAAGGCTTATGAACTTCCGGTAGAAGGTACTTGTGGCGGAATGGCTATGTGTGCATCTTGTCAATGTTATATTTTATCAGATCATGAGCTTCCAGAAATGGGACAGGATGAGGACTTAATGTTAGCAGAAGCTTTTTATGTGGAGGATAATAGTAGACTTGGCTGCCAGATTCCAATCACTCCAGAATTAGATGGATTGGAGATTGAATTAGCTCCAGAATCCTAAAAAAATAGATTAAACTTGCAAAATAAAAGGCTATGCCTTTTATTTGTAAACGTTTTACGTAGATAATGTCTACGCAGTTCATAAATTTAATTATGTTATCAAGAAAGGTGGAGGGAATAGACCCTATGAAACCTTAGCAACCCTTTATCTGTTAAAGAAGGTGCTACATTCTATTCGTCTCATACGAAATAGATAACAATGATGTATGGCTCAGCCTATTTCCATTTATTTTTCTTGATATAGTAATTGTATGATTGATAACCTATGTCTGGTACTGTTATTTTAGTATTAGACAGAATGTTTTTCATATGTAAAGATCTTTTTATGGATCAAACTACATGTGTGTAATTATCGGATTTTTAAATGAAGGATATACAAAAAATATTAGAGGAAAGAATCCTTGTGTTGGATGGAGCAATGGGGACTATGCTACAACGTCATAAGTTTACCGAAGAAGATTTTAGAGGCGAACGGTTTAAGGATTGGAAAGTTCCAGTTCAAGGGAATAATGATTTATTGAGTATTACGCAACCCGAAGCAATTAAAGAAGTACATCGCTTGTATTTTGAAGCAGGTGCGGATATTGTGGAAACCAATACTTTCTCAGGAACAACTATTGCCATGGCAGATTACGAAATGGAAGAATTAGTATATGAATTAAACTTTCAATCTGCTAAGATAGCTAAAGAGGTGGCAGATGAATTTACCGCTAACGAACCTAATAAGCCACGTTTTGTTGCTGGATCTATTGGGCCTACCAATAGAACTGCTAGCATGTCACCAGATGTAAATGATCCTGGTTTTAGAGCGGTCACTTTTGATGAGTTAAGGATAGCATATAAACTACAGGTGGAAGCATTATTAGATGGAGGGTCTGATATACTTTTGGTAGAAACTGTTTTTGACACATTGAATGCAAAAGCTGCTCTTTTTGCAATAGAAGAAGTAAAAGACGAAAGAAATATAGAGGTGCCAATCATGGTAAGTGGAACCATAACAGATGCAAGTGGGAGAACACTATCTGGTCAGACAGCGGAGGCATTTTTAATTTCTGTTTCGCATATTCCTTTATTGTCTATAGGATTTAATTGTGCCTTGGGAGCAAATCAGTTAACTCCACATTTAGAGGTGCTATCACAGAAAGCTGATTTTTGGGTGTCAGCACATCCCAATGCAGGATTGCCAAATGCTTTTGGAGAGTATGATGAAACTCCAGAGCAAATGGCAGATCAAATAAAAGAATATTTAGACAAAAATTTGGTAAATATTATTGGAGGATGTTGTGGAACTACTCCAGAGCATATCAAGGCAATTGCAGATATTGCCAAAAAGTATCAACCAAGATCATTAGAAGCAGTGATTTAGATTATGGCGGTAAAGGAAAAAAGAAAATACTTAAAGTTATCCGGACTTGAGCCGATGATTGTTTCGGCTGATACGAACTTTATAAATGTTGGTGAGCGTACTAATGTAGCAGGATCTAGAAAATTTCTTCGTCTCATCAAGGAAGAGAAATTTGATGAAGCACTTGATATTGCCAGACATCAGGTAGAAGGAGGAGCTCAGGTGATCGATATCAATATGGACGATGGTTTGATAGACGGAAAAGAAGCGATGGTAAGGTTCCTGAATCTTATTATGGCAGAACCCGATATTGCCAGAGTGCCAATCATGATTGATAGCTCTAAATGGGATATTTTAGAAGCAGGATTACAAGTTGTACAAGGAAAATGTGTAGTAAATTCTATCAGTCTAAAAGAAGGAGAAAAAGAGTTTATAGCACATGCCAAAAAAATCAAAAGATATGGAGCTGCAGTAATTATAATGGCTTTTGATGAGGTTGGTCAGGCAGATAATTATGAACGCCGTATTGAGATCTCTAAAAGATCCTATGATATCCTAGTAAATCAGGTTAATTTTCCTCCCGAGGATATCATATTTGATTTAAATATATTTCCAGTAGCTACTGGAATGGAAGAACATCGTAAAAATGCAATAGATTTTATTGAAGCTACGAGATGGGTAAGAGAAAATTTACCTCATTGTAGTGTCAGTGGTGGAGTTAGTAATGTTTCTTTTTCCTTTAGAGGAAACAACGTGGTTAGAGAAGCCATGCATTCTGTGTTTTTATATCACGCTATTCAGGCTGGAATGAATATGGGTATTGTAAACCCTACAATGCTCGAAGTATACGATGATATACCTAAAGATCTATTGGAATATGTAGAAGATGTGATCTTAGATCGAAGAGAGGATGCAACTGAACGTTTACTTGATTTTGCCGAAACCGTAAAAGGAACTAAAAAAGAACAAACAGTTGATCTTTCCTGGAGAGAAGAACCTTTGCAAGACCGTATAACCAGAGCATTGGTAAAAGGAATTGATCAATACATAGAAGAGGATGTAGAGGAAGCGAGACAAGCAGCCGATAAGCCTATTGAAGTAATTGAAGGTAATCTGATGACCGGAATGAATGTAGTTGGAGATTTATTCGGTTCGGGAAAAATGTTTTTACCACAAGTTGTTAAATCAGCTAGGGTTATGAAAAAAGCAGTTGCTTACTTATTACCTTATATCGAAGAAGAAAAGAAAAACAACCCAAGTTCAGCCGAAGGAAATGGTTCTGCTGGAAAAGTGTTAATGGCTACTGTAAAGGGAGATGTTCATGATATCGGTAAGAATATAGTGTCTGTTGTATTAGGGTGTAATAATTATGAGATTGTGGATCTAGGAGTTATGGTACCGCCGGAGAAAATTATTCAGACCGCAATTGATGAAAGTGTCGATATCATTGGATTGAGTGGATTGATTACTCCGTCTCTGGATGAAATGGTTTTTTTAGCCAAAGAAATGGAACGTAGAAATTTTAAAATTCCATTATTGATCGGAGGAGCAACTACTTCTAAGGCACATACCGCGGTAAAAATAGATCCGCAATATCAAAATGCTGTGGTGCATGTAAATGACGCATCAAGAGCAGTGACTGTGGTAGGAGATCTTTTGAATAAAAGAAGTAATCAAAAATACGTAGGAGCATTAAAAGAAGACTATGAGAAATTTAGAGAGAGCTTTTTAAAAAGAACAAAAAAGAAGGAGTATCTATCGATTGAAGATGCAAGAAAAAATAAATATACCATCGACTGGAGCACTTCCAAAATTACAGAACCAAATGAGTTAGGGGTTCAGATTATCGAAGAGTTTGATTTAAATAAGTTAGAGCCATATATTGATTGGACTCCATTTTTTAGGTCTTGGGATCTTCATGGAAAATATCCAGCTATTCTAAATGATGAAGTTGTAGGAGAACAAGCTACTTCCTTATTTACAGATGCGAAGGAATTACTGAGCAAAGTGCTTAAAGAAAGATTACTAAGTGCAAAAGCAATATTTGGGTTGTTCGAAGCGAATACCATTAATGATGATGATATAGAGGTTAAAACTAATTCTGGAAATTTTGAATTTAGAACTCTTAGACAGCAATTAAAAAAGCATGCAGATAAACCCAACTTCGCGTTAGCCGACTTCGTCGCTCCAAAAGAATGTAAAAGACAAGATTATATAGGATGTTTCTGCGTTACGACAGGATTTGGAACCAAAGAGCTGGCAGAGGATTTTGAAAAAGAACATGATGATTATAATTCAATTATGATTAAAGCTTTAGCAGATCGTTTGGCCGAAGCTTTCGCAGAATATCTACATGAAAAAGTAAGAAAAGAACATTGGGGATATGCTAAAGAAGAAAAACTGTCTAATGATGAGTTAATTAAAGAAGCTTATAAAGGAATTAGACCTGCACCAGGATATCCCGCTTGTCCGGATCATCTCGAGAAACTAACAATCTGGGAACTATTAAAGGTAAAAGAAAATATAGGAGTCGAACTTACTGAAGGTCTGGCGATGTGGCCAGCAGCTTCGGTTTCGGGATATTACTTTGCTAACCCTGAAGCAAGATATTTTGGTTTGGGAAAAATAAAAGAAGATCAAGTCAAAGATTTTGCTTCAAGAAAAAATATCGACTTCGAGCTGGCAAAAAAGTGGTTAAGTCCTAACCTAGTAGAATAAAAAATACCAAGTAAACAACTAAAACTAAATGAAGGTTACCGATCATATAAAAAAGGCTAAAGGAAAAACATTATTTTCATTTGAATTAATTCCTCCCCAAAAAGGAAAAAGTATCCAAGAATTATATGATAATATAGATCCCTTAATGGAATTTAATCCTCCATTCATAGATGTAACTACATCGAGAGAGGAATTTATCTATATTGATCGCGAAGGTCTCTTGGATAAAAAATTAACAAGGATGCGTCCAGGAACAGTTGGTATTTGTGCATCAATTACACATAAGTATAATGTTGATACAATTCCACATGTACTATGTGGAGGGTTTACAAAGGAGGAAACGGAATATCTTTTGGTAGATTGTCATTATTTAGGTATTGATAATGTAATGGCACTTCGTGGAGATGCGATGAAAGAGGAAAAATATTTTAGTCCAACAAAAGGAGGTCATTGTTATGCAAATGAATTGGTAGAGCAGATTGTAAATATGAATAATGGTCGATTTCTACATGAAGTTATAGAAAGTGATAATCAATCTGACTTTTGTATAGGTGTTGCCGGATATCCAGAAAAACATATGGAAGCTCCGTCTATGAATGCTGATATAAGAAGATTAAAAGATAAAGTTGATGCTGGTGCTGATTATGTGGTAACCCAAATGTTTTTTGATAATAAAAGATATTTCGCCTTTGTAGAAAAAGCTAGAGAAGCTGGGATTAATGTCCCAATAATACCTGGTATCAAACCTGTAGCGGTAAAAAGACATCTGCAATTATTACCTCAAGTTTTTAAGCTAGATATGCCAGATGAGTTAGTAAGTGCTGTAGAAGGTTGTAAGACTAATAAGCAAGTTCGTGAGGTAGGAATAGAATTCGCAATCCAACAATCGAAAGAATTAATGGAATACGGAGTGCCTGTATTACATTATTATTCAATGGGAAAATCTGATAATATTAAAAAAATAGCAGAAAGCGTATTCTAAAACTATCAAGATTTTGGAAACCTAAAAGTGCTATCTTACATTTGCCACAATGATGAAGCGCATTTGTATAGTATTGATAATGTTGGTGCACTCTGTGCAATCTCAAGAGGATAATAAGTATTATGGTTTTGATGTAAACAACTTTTATGGAACTATTCTAAAACATAATCCAGATATATCTCATTTAATAACAGGACATCCTTCAGGAGTACTACTTTCGGTAAACAGAAAGACCTTTGGTAATAAAGAATGGGAAAGATTATATAACTCACCCGATTATGGGCTCTCATTCATATATCAGGATATGGATAATGAGTTTTTGGGTCAAAACTTTGGGGTCTATTTACATTATAACTTTTATTTTTTCAAACGTCTTTTGATGTTTAGATTAGGACAAGGATTAGCCTATACAAATAGTCCATACGATGAAGATGATAATTTTAGAAATGTGGCATACGGATCACATTTCATGAGTTCTACATTTGCAATGCTCAATCTAAAAAAAGAAAACATCTTAGGAGGACTTGGTTTTCAAATGGGATTAGGAGTTATTCATTATTCTAATGCAAATTTTAAAGCACCAAATAAAAGTACAAATACACTAGTGTTTAATGCAGGTTTTAATTATGTGTTAGATTCACAATATCCTGAATATATAGAAAAAGAAAAAGGAGAAGTAAGAGGTTCAGAACCATTAGGATATGGTTTTATATTTAGGAGTGGAATCAACGAAAGTGATGTTGTTGGATCTGGTCAGTTCCCATTTTATACCTTTGCAGTTTTTGCCGATAAACGATTGAATAAAAAGAGTAGTTTGCAGCTTGGAGCGGAGTTATTTTTTTCGAAAGCACTGGAACGTTTTATTGATTTTAGATCTACGGGTGATTTCGAAGATGGAACCACAGGTGATGAAGATGCAAAAAGGATAGGGTTATCGTTGGGGCATGAATTAAGAGTAAGTAATATTTCTATATTAACACAATTGGGATATTATGTATATTATCCCTATGATTTTGAAGGACAAGTCTATAACCGTTTTGGATTAAGATATTATGTTAATAAAAATATATTTGGATCAGTTACAGTAAGATCACATGCGGCAAAAGCTGAGGCAGTTGAATTTTCTATTGGTTACAGATTATGAAAAAGATACTTATAATAATATTGATGCTGTTTATTATTTCTTGTGATAGCGAGAACGCTATAGATTGTTTTCAAAGGACAGGAGATTTAGTACGACAAGAAGTTGAGGTTCCAGATTTTTCTAGAATTTTAGTAAATCAGAATGTAGAAATGGTTTTGAAACAAGGAGAACAGACCTCTATAGTAATAGAAACTGGCGATAATTTATTAAATGAGGTTTCTGCTATTGTCGAAGGTGATCGATTAGTGTTAAGTAATACTAATGATTGTAATTTTGTAAGAGATTTTAATCAAACTAAAATTTTTGTAACAGCTCCTAATATTACTGAAATTAGAAGTGCTTCCCAATTTGATATTTCTTCAGATGGAACACTTACCTATCCTCAACTAAGATTACTATCTGAAGACTTTGTGGAAGATAATGAAGGGAGTGTAACCGGCACATTTACAATTATAATTGAAAATCAAAGCTTAATTATTGTAGGGAATAATATTACTTCATTTTTTTTATCTGGCAGTACGAATAATTTGAATGTTAATTTTGCATCTGGTACCGGAAGATTTGAGGGAGAGGATTTGGTTGCTACAAATGTTAGGTTAAGGCATAGAGGAACAAACAAAATTATCGTAAACCCTCAAGAGTCGATAACAGGTGAAATTAGAAGTACTGGAGATGTCATTTCCATAAATCAGCCTCCAGTGGTAGATGTGCAAGAGTTTTTTACAGGAAGACTAATATTTAATTGAAATTTACATACAAAAGGGATTTTTCCCTTTAATTTTTTTCAATAATTTTTGTTAAATTTTGTGATTTTCACTTTGTTTTTTTCTTTTTTATGTATCTTTATTTTCTTTTCAAGAAATTGTAAATCATATATTTACGTTTATTTTTATTGCGTTTTTTTATCATAACTGTGTTACGGTTTTGTAATACAAAATAAATGGTTTTACTGGTTTATAAAATTGATAATATTGCGTAAATTTAATTACCCCGCAGAGCAAACAGTTGAATCTTAACAAAATTGTATGGCCTATAGCGAGGAAACTACTTTTAGAAATTACGTTCATTTACGAGAGAATTATTTACAAAGAGAACTTTACGAAATTGTAAAGAAAGACGAAAAAGTTTTTGATTTCATTCAAGATACTATACTAGATGGTGTTTGGTTTTGGGATTTAAAAGATCCTGACCAAAAATGGATGGATGAAAAATTTTGGAGTATTCTTGGATATACTGCCACCGAAATTCCAAAAGAAAAATCTTTTTGGAAAAAAATAATAATTCAGGAAGATTTAGAAAAGATATTGAAAAGTTTGGATGAGCATCTCGATCAGCCAAATAAACAATATGATCTAGTGGTTAGGTTTACTCATAAGTTAGGACATATAGTTTGGTTGAGATGCAGAGGTATTACTATTTCGGATATCAATGGTGAACCTTTATGGATGATCGGGGTATATGCAGATGTTACTAAATTAGTAAATACAGAATACGAATTACAGCAGCAAGTTGAAAAGTATAAAGATACTATTGAGAGTACCAATTCAGGTTCTTGGGAATGGAATTTGCGAACGGGAAAGGTGGTTTTTGATGAGAGATGGGCTAATACCATGGGATATTCCCTCTCCGAATTACAACCAGTTTCTTTAAATACCTGGGTAGATTTGATGCATCCTTCTGATCATATAAAATCGACAAAGGTATTGCAACAACATTATGAAAAGTTGATACCCTACTATGAGTGCGAAACACGATTGAAACATAAGAATGGAGATTGGATTTGGGCATTGATAAAAGGAAAAATAGTGAGTTGGGATGAAGAAGGTAATCCTGAATTATTAGTAGGAACCCAAGTCGATATCACTGAGAACAAAAAAGCTTTAGAAAAGAATAGATTATTTGTAAGTCAAGCACCAAGCGCAATAGCCATGTTTGACACCAATATGAGATATCTTGCAGCATCTAGCAGGTGGTTTGAAGATTATAATATAGTTGGACAAGATATTATAGGAAAATCTCAATATGAAGTTTTTCCGGATATGAAAGAAAAATGGGAAAGTATTTATAATAAATGCTTAAATGGGGAAACGCTTAGAAAAGACGAAGATTGTTTAGAGAGAAATGAAGGTTGTAATCAATGGATTTCTTGGGAATTACGCCCATGGTACAATAAACAAGGACAGATAGGAGGTTTGTTAAAACATACCTCAGATATATCCAAATTAAAAAAAGCGGAAGAGCTTAGCGAAGAACGAAAAGTTTTTTTAGAAGCAATTTTAGATAGTATCGATGTAGGTGTTGTGTCCTGTGATGATAAAGGTTTGTTAACCTTATTTAATAAAACGGCTAAAAAATGGCATGGATTGCAAGCCAAACCAATTTCTCCTTCGGACTTATCAGAATATTATGGTCTACGAAAACCTGATGGGATTACACCCTTAAAAGAAGAAGAGATTCCTCTTATAAAAGCATTAAGAGGAAATCAGGTGATGGATGATGAAATAGTGATTACATCGACATCTAGCAAACAAAGACATGTTGTAACCAACGGTTCCCAATTGATTGGTGTTAATGGCGAGGTTAGAGGAGCTGTGGTTGCCATGCACGATGTTACGGATAGAAAATTAGCTGAAGAGAAATTAAAAATAAGTGAACAAGCTTTTAGAGGGAATTTTGAAAGTGCGGCGACAGGAATGGCTATTATTGGTCTAGATGGACGATGGATAGAAGTAAATGATGCTGTTTGCAATATGATAGGATATCGAAGGGAAGAATTAACTAACATGACATTCCAAGATATTACCCATCCTGAAGATTTAAATAAAGACTTAGGATTATTGAATAAGCTTCTAAATGGTGAAATATCCTTTTACCATCTAGAAAAGAGATATTTTCATAAGAATGGTAGAGAAGTACACGGATTGCTTTCGGTTTCTTTAGTAAGAGATAAAAAAGAAACACCATTATATTTTATTTCTCAAATAACCGATACCACTCAGAGTGTATATAATCAAAGGAGATTAGAAGATACTTTAGCTAAGTTAAAAGGTATTTTGGAATCGAGTAGTAGAGTTGGAATAATAGGGACCGATGTTTCAGGAATCATAACGACATTTAATAAAGGAGCTGAAAACCTTTTAGGTTATGATCGAGAGGAAATGTTGTATAAGCAAAGTCCAGTCATTATTCATGATCAGGAAGAAGTAGAATTGGTTGGACGGAAATTGTCGCATGAGTTACATAAAGAAGTAAAAGGTTTTGATGTTTTTATTGAATTAACAAATAAAAAGAAGCATTACACAAAGGAGTGGACATATATTAGGAAAGATGGAACAAGATTTCCTGTGCAGCTTACAGTCACTGCAATCAAAGAAAGGGATAAAACGATAGGTTACTTAGGAGTTGCTACAGATATTAGCGATATAAAAAAGGTCGAAGACGAGCTCAAATCCATTTTAGAACTAACGGAAGAACAAAATGAAAGGTTAAGAAATTTTGCTTACATCGTATCTCATAATTTAAAATCTCAATCAGGTAACTTCGAGATGTTACTTGATATTTATACCAAAGAAAATCCCGAAGCTGAAAAATCTGAGGCGATACAACTATTTAAAACTGCTTCTACTCGACTATCAGACACCATAAAACATTTAAACGAGGTAGTGCAAATTAATAATTCTATTGGCGAAAATTTGACTTCCAGTAATCTTAAAAAATCCATAGATGAAGTGGTGAAAACAATATCGGTAATCTCAAAGGACGCTGAAGTTACTATCAATAATAATATATCCGAGGAGTTATGGGTACAAGCTATTCCTGCTTACTTAGATAGTATTATTTTAAATTTTATAACTAATGGGATTCGATACAGATCTAAAAGTCGTGATAGTTATATCAATATAGAAGCTAGGATTCAAGATGATTTTATCGTCATGCTTATAGAAGATAACGGATTAGGAATAGATCTAAAAAAGTATGGTTCTAAGTTATTTGGAATGTATAAAACTTTTCATAACAATGAAGATGCGAGAGGTATTGGACTATTTATCACAAAAAATCAGGTTGAAGCACTTGGTGGAAAAATTAAGGTTAAAAGTAAAGTAGATCAGGGAACTACATTTGAGATTTATCTTAAGAAAGGAAAGCAATTCTAAATTCAGATTGTATTTTTTCTTAAAAAATGGATTTTTTTAAGAAATATGTTACAAAAATTAGCGAATTATTTAGGGAATATTCAGTAACTTTAAGTGATATTCAACGTTTGCACAATTCCCTCATTCGCTTATAAAAATAAAAATGAACATGACCATGAAATTGACGAGAGTAAAGGATATAGCGCAAGATTCGAATAGAGATCACTATCTAAAGGAAGAACTATATGGCTTAATCAAAACTGATAGTTATATTTTTGATTTTATACAAGAAGCAGCCTTAGATGGGATATGGTTTTGGGATCTATTGGATCCTGATAATGTATGGATGAATCCAAGATATTGGACTCTTTTTGGATATGATCCGGCGACCAAACCCCATAAAACAGATGCTTGGCAAGAAATCGTATTTAAAGAAGATTTAAAAAATATATATGCCAATTTTACTGCGCACGCAGAGGATCCCTCAGTTACCTATGATCAAATAGTTAGATTTAAACATAAACTAGGACATACCGTATGGGTGCGTTGTAGAGGTGTAATGCTCAGGGATGATCAAGGGAAACCTATTAAAATGCTTGGTGCTCATACCGATATTACTAATATCAAAGAAAAAGAAGAAGAGCTAAGGTTACAGTCCGCTTTTTTTGAACACATTATTGATGGAACTGGATTAGGAACGTGGAAATGGAATGTTAAAACTGGTGAAACTATCCTAAATGAACGCTGGGCAGAGATGATTGGATATACTTTAGAAGAGCTGAAACCAATCTCTTTAGGAACCTGGTTAGCACACTCTACCAAGGAAGATCAAGATCGATCGAATGAACTTTTAAAAGAACATTTTGAAAAAAGAACTCCATTTTATGAGTGTGAATTTAAAATGAAACACAAAAATGGAGAATGGATTTGGGTTTTAGACAGAGGGAAAGTAGTAAGTTGGGATGAAGAAGGTAACCCAGAATGGATGCTTGGTGCTCATACTGATATTACGGAGATAAAGAAAAAAGAAGAAGAACTAAGGATACAATCGGCCATATTTGAGCATATTATCGATGGGACGGATCTTGGTACTTGGCAGTGGAATCCCGAAACTGGAGAAACTATTTTTAATGAAAGATGGGCAGAAATTATTGGTTATACCTTAGATGAAATTGGACCGATTTCTATAGATACTTGGGTTAAATATACGCACCCTGATGATATTCAAAAGTCAAATACATGTCTGGAAGAATATTTCAAAGGAAATACTCCTATATACGAATGTGAAGTAAGGATGAAACACAAAAATGGGGGGTATGTTTGGATATTGACTAAGGGTAAAGTAGTTAGCTGGCATGAAAAAGGAAAACCAGAGTGGGTTTTCGGATCCCACCAAGATATTACAAAGAAAAAGCAAGACTTCGAAAGAAATAGACTTTTTATAGAACAAGCTCCAAGTGCCATAGCGATGTTTGATAAAAAAATGAACTATTTGGCCGCATCGCAAAAATGGTTTCAGATTTATGATATAGAAGGAGAGGATATCATAGGAAAATCTTATTACAATATCTTTTCAAAGGTTAGCAAGATCAGGAAAATGAATATTGCTAAATGTTTAAAGGGTACGGTAATTAAAAATTATGAGGAAAAAATACATAGAAAAAAGGGAGATTTTGTCTGGCTGTCTTGGGAATTGCGACCTTGGTACTCTGATGAAAATGAAATAGGAGGTATTATCATACACGTTTCAGATATTACCAGAATTAAAAAAGAAGAAGAGCTAAAATCTTTGTTAAGAGTAGCAGAAGATCAAAATCGAAGATTGAAAAACTTTGCACATATCGTTTCACATAATCTGAAGTCTCATTCCGGAAATTTTGAGATGTTATTGGATTTATTCTTACAGGAAAATCCAGAGATTAGAGATAATGAAATTATTAGGCTATTTAAAACTGCTTCTTTAAATCTTTCAGATACTATTGCGCATCTAAATGAGGTTGTATTGATTAATACTTCCTTAGATAAAAGTTTGGTTCCAATTGATCTCAAAGAAGCGATAGATGAAGTCATAAGAGGCGTTTCTGCAATCGCAATAGAATCCGAAGTAGCCATAAATAACCAGGTAAATGATAATATAAGAGTGATGGCAGTACCAGCTTACTTAGATAGTATATTACTTAACTTTATAACTAATGGTATTAAGTATAGATCATTAGAGCGAGAAAGTTACCTTACATTAAGTGTTGTAAAAGAAGATAAATATATGGTGTTATCAATTGAAGATAATGGATTAGGTATAGACCTAAGAAAACATCGATCTAAATTATTCGGAATGTATAAAACCTTTCATACCGAAATTAAAAATGCCCGAGGAATTGGATTATTTATAACAAAGAACCAAGTAGAAGCTATTGGTGGTAAAATAGAAGTTAGTAGCGAAGTGGATAGAGGAACAACCTTTAAAATTTATATGAGATATGAGTAAAATAGATATTGCCTGTGTTATAGATGATGATCCAATTTTTGTTTTTGGAATTAAGAAGGTGATGCAACTCATCGACTTTTGCGAAGGAATCTTGGTCTTTAAAAACGGTCAAGAAGCTTTAGATAATCTAAAAGCAATCATTTCTGCCAAAGAACAATTACCGGATATCATATTGTTAGATTTAAATATGCCAATTTTAGATGGTTGGCAATTTTTAGAAGAGTTTATAAAGATTCCTTGTAATAAAAAGATTCTTATTTATGTAGTTTCATCTTCTGTAGATCCAGAGGATGTATTGCGTGCTAAATCTTACGAAAGTGTTAGTGAGTATATTGTAAAACCAATATCAGTAGCAAAACTAAAAGAAGTGCTTTATGATTTTGAAAATGCGACTGGATAAAAAATAGTAAGGTTTAATTCGTTAGCTCTCTAAATAAACTCTCTAGGTTTTTATTTTTTCTCGAAAGCTGCAGGATTTTTAGTTGATTATCATGAGCAAAATCAAAAACTGCTGGTCTCATATCGATTGTAGTATCAAATGTGAGTAAGTATACAAAGCCATGGACATTTTTAACCTTTTTGATATAATCAAATTTGGATAAAAAGGCTTCCTCTACTCTGTAATCAAATTCAACTTCAATGATCTGATCAGTTTGATCCATCATTTCATTTAAGTCTTTATCAGCTACTATTTCACCTTTGTTGATGATAATAACACGATCACACATGGCTTCTACTTCCTGCATAATATGTGTAGAAAGAAAAACTGTTTTTTCTTTGCCTACCGTTTTGATAAGTTCTCTGATTTCTACCAACTGATTTGGATCAAGTCCAGTGGTTGGTTCATCAAGAATTAATACTTTGGGATCATGAAGTAATGCACAAGCCAATCCTACACGTTGGCGATATCCTTTAGATAATTGACTAATTTTTTTATTGGATTCTGGTAGTAAACCAGTTTGTTGTATTACTTCTTCAATTCGAGATGTAGTTACTTTATAAACCTGAGCATTAAAAGCCAAATATTCTCTAACATACATGTCTAAATACAAAGGATTGTGTTCTGGAAGATAGCCTACATTCCTTTGTACATCCATAGATTCTGAATGTATGTCAAATCCGTTTACTTGTGCTTTTCCGGAGCTAGGATCTAAATAAGTAGTCAAAATTTTCATCATTGTGGATTTTCCAGCACCATTCGGACCTAAAAAGCCAACAATTTCTCCTTGTTTTACTTCAAATGAAATTTCTTTCAAAGCATTTTGCTCATTATATACTTTAGAAATTTTTGAAACTGAAATAGACATAACTTCCCTTTATATTCAAAAGTACATAAAACCTTATTTATTGTATGTAAATCAAATAAAAAAATATAAAATCAGATCATAACCTTTTGATAATGTTTTGATAAACTTACCTGAGTTACATTTTGTTAAATTCATAATTAAAAGGTATTCAATATGATAGCTAGCAAAATAATAAGGTTTGTACTTAGATTATTTCACAAAATAATATGTAATGTTCAGCAAGTATTTTTTGCTGTATTCTTTCCTTTTTTCAAGCGAGGTTTATTTAAACACTAACCATTTACCATTTTTTCTTACATAGTATTTTATTCCATTAATGGGCTCTAAGAATCATATTATTTGGGGAGTCACTACTGCTGCAGCTCAAACTGAAGGAGCTTTTGATAAAGATGGAAGGGGTGCTTCTATCTGGGATACATTTACCAAGAATTCCAGAAAAATAAAGGATAAATCCAATAATCAGATTGCTACTAATTTTTACGAACGTTTTGAGGAGGATATTGATGTATGTGTCGATATCGGGTTAAAGATATTTCGCTTTTCTATCTCTTGGTCAAGAATAATTCCTGATGGGACTGGAGCTATTAACGAGAAAGGAATCGAATTTTATAATAAGGTAATAGATTATTGCCTTAAGGTCGGAATAGAGCCTTGGATCACTGCATACCATTGGGATCTACCTCAAAAATTACAAGACAAAGGTGGATGGCGAAATAGGGAGGTAATCGCAGATTATGAAAATTATGTTCGTGTTCTCAAGGATCATTTCTCGGATCGTGTAAAAAATTGGATTCTTGTAAATGAAGCTATAGTATGTATTGGAGCTGGATATTTTCTAGGCATACACGCTCCAGGAAAACGGGGAATTAAAAATTTCAGCGCGAGTATTCATCATATTTTATTAGCGCAAGCCAAAGGGTTTCATATTTTAAAAACAGACGATAGTTTACATATTGGGACAGCTGTAAGTTGTACTAAAATTGAAGCTTATACAGATCAAAAAAGAGATCAAAAAGCCGCACTTAGAATAGATGCATTAATGAATCGTTTATGCATAGAACCTTATCTTGGATTAGGATACCCTAAAAATGAATTACCACTTGTAACTAATATTGAAAAATTCATACAAGAAGGAGATATGGAAATCATGAAAGTGGATTTTGATTTCTGGGGTATTCAAACATATGCTAGAGAAGTAGTGAAAAGTGCATGGTATATTCCTTATTTAGGCAGTGTTTTGGTAAGTCCAAAAAAAAGAAAAGTGCCTGTTTCAGTAATGGGATGGGAAACTCATCCAGAAGGAGCAGAATTTTTTTTAGAACGGTTTTCCAAATACGATTCAGAAAAACCCTTATGGTTGTCAGAGTGCGGAATAGCTTTGTCAGATGAAGAAGATGATTCTAAAAGGATAGCTTATTACAAGAAAATTATCATTGGAATGGAAAACGTTATAGCCAAGAAGATTAATTTGAAAGGAATTTTGTTATGGACACTTGTAGATAATTTTGAATGGGCAGAAGGTTATATTCCTAAATTTGGAATTGTAGGTATGGATAAAACTACACTCAACCGAAAAATGAAAAAAACAGCATTCTGGCTTAAAGAGTACTTGTCTAATCAATTTGATTAAATATAAAATTCTGAAGAATGTTTAATTTCCTTAAGAACAAACGTACTGTTTAGAACACCAATATTCTCTATTTTAGAGAGTTTCGACTTTACAAAATCATGATACTCTTCAAGACTTTTGGTATGGATTTTTAATACAAAATCAACCTGTCCAGCCATATGATAACACTCTTGTACTTCATCTAGATTCTGAATTTGTTCTTCAAACTTTTCAATAAATGCCTCATTGTGATAGCGCATAGATACTTGACAAATAGTGGTAATTGATCTGTCAATTAATTTTTTATCCAAAATCGCTACATATTTTTTTATAAATCCTTGTTTTTCCAACCTACGTACTCGTTCATAAACAGGAGAAGGAGTTAAATTTAGAATAGAGGCTATTTCTTTAGCTGTCTTTTTAGAGTCTTTCTGAAGAATTCTTAGAATGGTTAAATCTATTTTGTCTAATTGATCCATAAATGTTGATTAAAAATTACTTTAAATCTATCGTTATTTTATTGTTAAAAGTAAATAATGTTTTTTTAAAGTGATATATCAGTAAAAATTACTTAATTTTTTTGTTTTATCAAATATAAACATTGTTATTCTTATTTTAGTAAGTAAATAACACTGTAAAGTGTTAAAAAATTAAGAGGAAAATGGATACAAAAGTTTTAGTAATTGGTGCAAATGGTCAGCTCGGTTCTGTATTAACCAAAGAGCTTCAGAAAAAATATACCATAGAAAATGTAATTGCTTCTGATCTTGAGCAAAGGGATTCTTATAAAGGAATTTTCGAAGTAATAGATGCTACGAATCAACAAAGAATCCAAGAGGTAGTAGAACGATATAAGATTACTCAGATATATCATTTGGCTGCAATTTTATCGGCCAAAGGAGAAGAAAATCCATTAGCTACCTGGGATATAAATATGAAAACACTTTTTAATGTTCTTGAAGTATCCAGAAAGAATCAAATAGAAAAAGTGTTTTTCCCGAGTTCTATTGCTGTTTTTGGAGAAGGCGCGCCACTAATAAATACTCCAAACGACTCATATCTTAATCCTGCCACAGTTTATGGAATGAGTAAAGCATCTGGAGAAAATTGGGCTCAGTATTACTTTCTTAAATATGGATTAGATGTTAGATCGATTAGATATCCTGGAGTCATAGGATACCAATCATTGCCTGGAGGAGGAACGACTGATTATGCTGTTGATATTTATCATAAAGCAGTAAAAGAAGAAGACTTTAGTTGTTTTCTGAAAGAAGATGCAACCCTTCCTATGATATTTATGGAGGATGCAATAAGAGCTACTTTAGAATTAATGGATGCTCCAAAAGAAAATATTACCGTTAGAACTTCTTATAATATTGCGGGAGTGAGTTTTTCTCCGGAAGAAATTACCGCCGAAATCCGTAAATTATATCCCGATTTTAAGGTTACCTATGAACCCGATTTTAGACAAGAAATTGCAGCAAGATGGCCAAAATCTATAGAAGATACAGCTGCAAGAAAAGATTGGGGATGGCAAGCTAATTATGATCTTAAGAGTATTACTGAGATTATGATCCAAAAATTACAACAGAAGTACAAACAAGGTTCAAGAAATAAAGAAATACTAATGTTTTAGAAATTACTGTTGCTAAAAAATCAAAATAATAAATATAATACAATAACAATATATACATGTTTTCAAATATAAAAGATGACTTACAGAAGGAATTAGATGATATCAAATCAGCTGGTTTATATAAGTCAGAAAGAATAATTACCACACCACAAGGTGCCGAGATCGATACAACGAATACCAAAGAGGTTTTAAATTTTTGCGCGAATAACTATCTTGGACTTTCTTCACATCCAGATGTTATCCAAGCTGGTAAAGATGCTATAGATTCTCACGGTTATGGATTATCTTCTGTTCGTTTTATCTGTGGAACTCAAGATATACATAAAGAATTGGAGCGTAAAACTGCAGAGTTTTTAGGAATGGAAGACTGTATTTTATATGCAGCAGCGTTCGATGCAAACGGAGGAGTTTTTGAACCAATCCTTACAGCAGAAGATGCAATTATTTCTGACTCTCTAAATCATGCTTCTATTATCGATGGAATTCGTTTGTGTAAAGCAAAGCGATTTAGATATGAACATAATAATATGGTCGATCTTGAAAAGCAATTAAAAGCTGCAGAAGGATCTAGAAGAATATTAATTGTTACAGATGGTTCATTTTCGATGGATGGAACCATTGCACAGTTAGATAAAATTTGTGATTTAGCAGATGCGTATAATGCTATGGTAATGATTGATGAATGTCATTCTACTGGTTTTCTTGGAAAAACTGGGCGAGGTACCCATGAATATCGAGATGTAATGGGACGTATAGACATCATTACAGGAACCTATGGTAAAGCTCTTGGAGGAGCATCAGGAGGTTTTACAGCAGCCAGAAAAGAAATTGTAGACATGTTACGTCAACGATCTAGACCTTACCTATTTTCTAATACCGTGGCACCTTCTATTGTTGGAGCATCTATAAAAGTATTAGATTTATTAAGTTCCTCTACCGCCTTAAGAGATAAACTAGAAGAAAATACTAAGTATTTTAGATCAGAAATGACAGCCGCAGGATTTGATATTGTTCCTGGAGATCACCCAATAGTACCAGTAATGTTATACGAAGCAACATTAGCTCAGGAATTTGCAGCAAAATTACTTGATGAAGGAATTTATGTGATTGGATTTTTCTATCCTGTTGTTCCTAAGGAAAAAGCACGTATTAGAGTTCAATTATCAGCTGGACATGATAGAGAACATCTAGAAAAAGCCGTTAAAGCATTTACTAAAGTAGGTAAAGAACTGGGAGTAATATAATTACTAACGTTTGTTAGTGTTTTAAAACTTAGAAAATTCTTATTATAAAGGTTAGTTTATTCAAAATTTAATAGTAATTGCAGGTTAAAAATTAATAATTAATGATAATACCTGCAGATTGATGAAAAAAACTAAAATTTATTTTGTATAGTAATTGTTTTAGCTACTTTAGCAACATATTTAAAACAGAAATGAACAATTTATTTACTTGGAACCGATTTTATTTTTTCTTCTTTTATTTTAAAGGAAGTTCGGGATCGCTATGTAAATAAATAAGTCAAATTTATAAATTAGAATCCCGATGTAGAATCGGGATTTTTTTTTGAACATAAAATTTAAAACGTTTGAGTAAAAGAGTTGCCATACAAGGAATAAAAGGTTCGTATCACCATGGAGTGGCACAAGCATACTTTGGTAATGAGATTGATGTTCACGAATGCATGTCATTTCAGGAGTTAGTGCACAGCTTAGAAAATAAGAAAAGTACCGATGCAGTGATGGCGATCGAAAACTCTATCGCGGGATCAATTATTCCTAATTATGCCTACATTGATGAACATGATTTAACCATTTGTGGAGAATATTTTCAGCCAATTCATCATTGTTTAATGGCATTGGAAAATCAGGAAATTTCTGATATTAAAGAAGTATATTCTCATCCTATGGCTTTGCTTCAGTGTAAAGATTTTTTTCGTAAACACTCTCATATTAAGTTGGTCGAAGATGCGGATACAGCTGATGTGGCCAAAAGAATTCAAGAGCAGAAGTTAAGAGGTATAGCGGCAGTTGCAGGAGAAACCGCAGCTAAAATTTATGATTTGGAAATTTTAGCAAAAAATATTCAAACTATAAAAACAAATAGTACCAGATTTTTTATTCTCAATACAGATGAAAGTTCTGGCTTGGATAGTAAGGAAATCAATAAAGCATCATTAAAATTTCTTACAGATCATAAAAGAGGTAGTTTGGCTACTGTACTTAACGTTATGAGCGATTGCAGACTGAATCTTACTAAAATTCAGTCATTACCAGTTATTGATATGCCATGGAAGTATTCCTTTTTTGTGGATGTAACGTTTAATAAATATGAAGAATATCAAAAAGCTATTTCTATATTAAAGATTATGGCTTTGGAATTAAAAATACTAGGAGAATATAAAAATCAGAACGGATGAGTATTCAAACAGCAAAACGGTTAGAAACGATAGAGGAATATTATTTCTCTAAAAAGTTGCGTGAAGTTAGGGCACTGGCGGCTTCAGGAAAGCCGATTTTAAACATGGCTATTGGAAGTCCTGATTTGGACCCTCCAAAAGAAGTTGTAGAAGCTATACAGACAACAGTATTGCAAGATGGCGCACATAAATACCAGAGTTATCAGGGTGTTCCAGAACTTAGAATGGCTTTTGCCAATTTTTATAATACTAACTATGGAGTAGCATTAAATCCTGAAAATGAGATTTTGCCTTTAATGGGTTCTAAAGAAGGAATTATGCATATTTCATTAGCTTATCTTAATGAAGGTGATCAGGTATTGGTGCCTAATCCTGGATATCCTACCTATACATCTGTTACAAATTTGGTAGGTGCAGAACCACTATTTTATGATCTAAAAGAAGCTAATAATTGGGAACCGGATTTAGAGTTGTTATCAAAAAAGGATCTAAGCAGAGTTAAGATTATGTGGATTAATTACCCTCATATGCCAACAGGAGCTTCGGGTAGTGTAGAGACTCTTAAAAAATTAATTGCTTTTGCAAAAAAGCATCACATACTATTGGTAAATGATAATCCATATAGCTTTATATTAAACGATAATCCGACTAGCATTTTATCTATAGAAGGTGCGAAAGATGTAGCACTAGAGTTAAATTCTCTAAGTAAAACCTTCAATATGGCTGGATGGCGAGTAGGAGTAGTAACTGGAAGTCAGGATAAAATTAAAGCAATCCTTAAGGTCAAAAGCAATATGGATAGTGGTATGTTTTTAGGTATTCAAAAAGGAGCTATTGCAGCATTGAAACTATCCCATGATTGGTATGATGAGATAAATGCTATCTATAAAGAAAGACGAAAATTAATATGGGAACTAGCTTCATTATTAGGTTGTTCATTTGATAAAACAGCAACCGGAATGTTTGTGTGGGCGAAATTGCCAGAAGGAATCGATGCAGTAGAATTTATTGATCATATATTGTATGAAAACAGTGTGTTTATAACTCCTGGAGATATTTTTGGGAGTAATGGTAAAGGATATATTCGTTTTTCGTTATGCGTTACTAAAGAAAATATAAAAGAAGCAATCGAACGACTTGAGAAAAAACAAACACAATTTGCGAATAATAATATCGTACATCAAAAATCGTAATTTGTATATAGAATGAAGGTATTTGTAATAGGAATAGGGTTAATAGGCGGGTCGTTTGCTATAGATATTAGAGCAGCTTTTAATGAAGCTAAACTCTATGGTGTCGATAAAAATGAGCAGCATTTAGACAAAGCGATTTCTCTAGGAATCATTGATGAAAAATCAACTTTTGATGAATTAGATGAAGCTGATGTGGTAATTGTATCCGTTCCCGTAGATGTTACAGTGAAACTACTACCAAAAATTTTGGATAAAATTAATGATGAATGTCTCGTTTTTGATGTAGGTTCTACCAAAAAGAAGTTATGTACTTCGGTAGAAGATCATCCAAAAAGAAGAAATTATTTAGCAGCACACCCCATTGCAGGAACAGAGTTTTCAGGACCGCAAGCAGCGATAGCCAATTTGTATAGAGGGAAAACAAATATCATTTGTGAGGTGGAAAAAACAGCCTTTAAATTGCAGGAACGAGGCATGGAGATTTTTAACAGATTAGGAATGAGAATTCGATATATGGATCCTGCTTCGCATGATAAACATATAGCTTATGTTTCGCATTTATCTCATATAAGTTCTTTTATGTTAGGTAAGACCGTGATTGAAAAGGAAAAAAACGAAAGAGACATATTTGACATGGCAGGTAGTGGTTTTGCTTCTACAGTTCGTTTGGCAAAAAGTTCACCAGAAATGTGGACCCCAATTTTTAGACATAATAAAGAAAATGTCATAGAAACATTAACAGAATATATTGCGAATCTGACACAGTTTAAAGAATTAATGGAGGAGGATAATTTTGTTGAAATATATAAGGAAATGGAAGATACAAATCATATAAAAGCAATTCTGAAAGGAATATCATAACAACTATAACCCGCGAAAAACGTAAAATTAAAACAGTATAAAAAAATAGAAATGGAGAATAAGAAAGAACTTAGAAACTGGCTAGATGCATATAATTTGGATCATCCTTTGGTAATTGGAGGTCCTTGTAGTGCAGAAACTGAAGAGCAAGTAGTTAAAATTGCACATCAGCTTAAGGATTCTGACGCAACTGTATTAAGAGCAGGAATCTGGAAACCTCGCACAAGACCAGGGAATTTTGAAGGAGTTGGTGCTTTAGGATTAAAATGGTTACAACGTGCCAAAGAAGAAACAGGGATGAAGATTGCTACTGAAGTGGCGAACCCACATCATGTAGAATTAGCATTAGAGCATGGAGTAGATGTTCTTTGGATAGGGGCAAGAAGTACAGTGTCACCTTTTATTGTGCAGGATATTGCAGATGCTTGTAAAGGAATTGATAATCCAGTATTGATCAAAAATCCTATCAATCCAGATCTTTCGCTATGGTTGGGTGCGGTAGAACGTTTTTATACTGCAGATGTGAAAAATTTAGGAGTAATTCACAGAGGTTTTTCGACCTATGAAAAAACGAAATATAGAAATATTCCTGAATGGCAGATTCCAATTGATCTTCAAAATCGTTTTCCTGATCTTCCGTTAATTTTAGATCCTTCTCATATAGCAGGAAGAAGAGATTTGATTTTTGACCTTTCTCAAACAGCATTAGATCTTAATTTTGACGGACTTATAGTAGAAACTCACTATGATCCAGACAATGCATGGAGTGATGCCGCACAACAAATTACACCAGATACTTTAATTCAGCATATGAAAGATTTAAAAATTCGTAAAGAAGTAGGCGTAGACGAGTCTTACCAGAAGACATTAAGTGAGTTGAGAGCAAAAATCGACGTAGCGGATAATCAACTATTAGATGTGTTATCAAAGAGAATGAAAATTTCTGACGAAATAGGAAAAGCAAAAGCAAAGCAAAATGTAGCGATCCTGCAATCCAAACGTTGGAATGAAATTTTAGGAAAAATGATTCTTGAAGGAGAAGAAAAAGGATTAAGCGAAGAATTTATTTTAAGAATTTACAAAGCTATTCACCAAGAGTCAATCAATCATCAAAAAAAGGTAGCGAAGTCTTAAATATGAATATTAGCTCTTTGGAATAGAGATTTATTTGCATCTTTGCGTTTATGACAGGAACTGTATATAAATCTACTGGAAGTTGGTATACCGTTAAATCGGAAGAAGGTGCTGTGTACGAATGTCGTATAAAGGGTAAATTTAGGATCAAAGGTATTAAAAGTACCAACCCGGTTTCTGTTGGAGATGTAGTTGATTTTAAGTTGGAAACTAAAAATGACAGAGAGACTGGTGTTATTGAGAATATTAGAGAACGCCGAAATTATATTATCAGAAAATCGGTGAACTTATCCAAACAAACCCACATCATTGCCTCAAACATTGATGTGGTTTTTTTATTAGTTACTCTTAATAATCCTCCAACCTTTACTGCGTTCATAGATCGATTTTTAGTTACTGCAGAAGCGTACGATATCAAGGCTGTGTTGTTGTTTAATAAAATAGATACTTATAACCAGGATGAACTTGTAGAGATAAAATATCTTGCAGCACTATACAGGGAGATAGGATACGATTGTATTGGAATTTCTGCAAAAACTGGCAAGAATGTCGATAAAGTTAAAGAGTTAATGAAAGGAAATACTAGTATGTTTTCTGGTCATAGCGGTGTCGGTAAATCTACATTGGTTAATCTTATAGAGCCTAATTTGTCTTTAAAAACAGCAGAGATTAGTGGTCAACATCAACAAGGTCAACATACTACCACTTTCGCAGAGATGTATGATCTTAGTTTCGATGCCAAAATTATCGACACACCTGGTATTAAAGGATTCGGTATTGTAGATATGGAAAAAGAAGAAGTCGGAGATTATTTTCCAGAGTTCTTTGAGCTTAAACAGCAATGTAAGTTTAATAATTGTCTTCATATCAATGAACCAAAGTGTGCAGTAAAAGAAGCATTAGAAAATGAAGAAATTGCCTGGTCCCGTTACAAAAGTTATCTACAGATTTTAGAGGGCGAAGATGAGCACTACCGAAAAAATAATTATAACGAAGAATAATTTTTTAAGTTTTTAGGGTAACATTTCCTTCCAATTTGACACATACTATTATGAAAGCAGTAATCCAACGAGTATCGGAAGCTTCTGTTACCGTAAATCAAGAGAAAATCTCAGAAATTAAGTTAGGTCTTTTGGTTTTATTAGGTATAGAAGATGAAGATACAAAAGAGGATATTGATTGGTTATCTGGAAAAATAAGCAGATTAAGAATTTTCGGAGATGATAAGGGTATGATGAATCAGAGTGTTGTAGATGTAGGTGGGAACGCTATAGTAGTAAGTCAATTTACACTATATGCAAGTACAAAGAAAGGAAATAGGCCTAGTTTTATTAAAGCTGCAAAACCAGAGAAAGCAATTCCACTGTATGAAGAATTTGTAAAACAATTCGAAAAAGATTTAGGAAAAAACGTTGGGACTGGTCAATTTGGGGCTGATATGAAGGTATCTCTGCTTAATGATGGACCGGTTACAATCATTATTGATACTAAGAATAAAGAATAATAACTACCCCAGAATAAGATAAATATGTTTCAAAAAATACAACAACTTCTAGTTGTCCTATGTCTGTGTGTCTTTTCGGAAATTAATTGTCAGGAAAATTTTGAATTACAATCGGTACTTTTAGATTCTACCCTTACAGCAAATGCCAACGCTATTGTTAGGTCAGAGGATGTCGTGATAGAAATTAATTCGGTTAATTCTGTAGTTGTAAAAACTAGAAGAGTAGTTACTGTTTTAAATAAATACGGTGAAAAATATGCAGATTATTATGAGCCATATGATCCTCAAACGAAAATAAAAAATGTAAAAGCTTTAGTTTATAATTCTTTAGGAGAGGAAATTAAAAAGTTTAAGAGGAAAGATTTTAGTGATCGAAGCATGTATGATGGTTTTTCATTAATTGGAGATAATCGTTATATCTATTTCGATTATACTCCTGTTGATTATCCGTATACTTTAGTTTATCAAAGTGAAGTGGAAACTAAAAATTCAGCTTTTATAGAGCCTTGGGTTCCAATATCTAACTATAATCTTAGTGTTGAAAAAGCTTCATACAAAATTATTAATCCGAGAAAAATTCCGCTTAGAACAAAGGAAAAATCTTTTGAAGGATATCCAATTGAATTATTAAAAGGAGATCAGGAAATATCCTATAAATTATCAAAAGTACCGGCACTTACCAAAGAATATAGAAGCCCTTCCTTCGGAGAATTGATTCCTATGGGAAAAGTAACCCTTGGTGATTTTTCTTTAGTCAACGTTGATGGATCTGCTAACGATTGGCAAAGTATGGGAGCATGGCAATACAAGAATTTGGTTTCTGGAAGAGGTGAATTACCGGATTCAGTTATTCAAAAAGTTTCTGAATTAGTAGCTGATGCAAAATCCAATAAAGAAAAAGCAAAACTTATTTATGAATTTGTACAAAGTAAAACCAGATATATCAGTGTACAGTTAGGAATTGGTGGATGGATGCCAATGAAAGCCGAAGATGTAGATCGGTTAGGGTATGGAGATTGTAAAGCACTAACCAATTATACCAAAGCTCTTTTGGAATCTCAGGATATTACTTCTTATTACACCGTGGTATACGGAGATTCTGATAAAAGAGATATAGATGCAGACTTTGCTTCTATGCAAGGTAATCACGCGATATTAAATATTCCTGATGAACAAGGAGATATTTGGTTAGAATGTACAAGTCAAACCGCTCCATTCAACTTCATTGGTGATTTTACAGATGATAGGAATGTACTTGTTGTTAAGCCCGATGGAGGAGAAATTAAAAGAACAAAAAAATATCAACCAGAAGAAAATACGCTTCATACAAAGGCTACAGTTTTTTTACAAGAAGATGGTTCTATAACTGCAGATGTAGTTTCTACTTCTGAAGGATTGCAATATGATTGGAGATATTTAACTAAGACCAAATCCATTAAAGATCAAAAACTTTATTTTAAGGAATATTGGGATTATATAAACAATTTAAATATCCTAGATGTAGAACTTATCGATGATAAAAATAATATAATCTACCAAGAAAAAGTAAAGATTAATGCTAGAAACTATGCTACTAAAGCGGGTAGTAGGTTATTAATAGTTCCTAATTTTTTCAATAGGATTAAAAGTAAAAAACCTAAGTATGCAAACAGAAAAACGCCTTTGGTGATTTCAAGAGGATATGAAGATAAAGACGAATATGAAATTAAAATTCCGGCAGGATATGGTTTTAGTAAGCTTCCAGAGAAAAAAACGTTTGAGAGCATTTTTGGGAGTTATTCCTGTAACATTGAGCGTATTGATGAATCAACTCTTAAGTATATCAGAGCTTTAAAGATAAGCGATGGGACATATCCTAAGGAAAAGTATGAAGAATATAGACAGTTTATGTCTAAAATTAGAAATGCAGACAAAACGAAAATAGTACTTAAACAACAATAAAACTAATCAACTAAACATGGGGAAATTATTTAAAATTACAGTAGTCGCTTTACTGTTCATATCTTTGAATTCGTGGGCGCAAGAATATAAATTTGGAAAGATTTCTAAAGAAGAGTTACTAGAAAAATCATATTCATCTGACAGCTCAGCCAATGCAGCAGTGTTATATGAGAGTAAAAAAATACGTTTTGATTTTAATCAACAAAATGGTTTTCAGCTGATCACGGAAGTTTTCAAAAGGGTAAAGCTGTATAATAAAGAAGGGTTTGATTATGCTACTACAGAATTGCTACTTTATAAAAACAATGGAGATAAAGAGAAAATAAGTAATCTTAAGGGAGTAACTTATTCTATTATAAACGATAAAATCGTTGAAACAAAATTGAAGAAAGACGGGATATTTAAAAATGAGTATTCCGAGAACAGAGACCAGATAAAGTTCACAATGCCATCATTACAAGAAGGATCAGTGATTGAGTACAAGTACAAGATAACATCTCCTTTTGTTTATAGTATAGATAGAATTTATTTACAACGTCAAATTCCAATTAGAAAAATGGATGTAAGTGTGAAAATGCCAGAATTCTTTAATTTCAAAAAGTTGACAACAGGTTATTTGCCAATTAATTTGAAAGAATCCAGTGCGCAAGATGTTATTAATTTAACTTCAAAAAGTAGATCAAGTGGTGTTAGTGCGTTAGGAAGAAATACAAAATATTCTAATAATAATGTTGATTACAGGGTTAATATTAATACAATTAGCTCTGAAAATATACCAGCATTTAAAGTAGAACCTTATTCAGGAAATATTACAAATTATATTTCTTCTATTAATTATGAATTGTCTTATGTGAAATATCCTAATAGTCCAATAGATTATCGGTCTACTACCTGGGAAGACGTGTCTAAGACAATTTATGATAGCCAGAATTTCGGAGCAGAGCTAAAGAAAGTTGATTATTACAAGGATGATGTTGACCAATTACTTAGTGGTGTGTCAAAACCATTGGATAAGGCTATGAAAATTTATGATTTTGTAAAACAAAAAATGTCTTGGAATAAGAGAAGAGGGGTTTTTGTAAATGACGGAGTGAAAAAGGCTTACAAAGAAAGTACTGGAAGTGTTTCTGAGATAAATCTTATACTAACTTCCATGCTTACATATGCAGGTATAAATGCCAATCCTGTAATTTGTAGTACAAGTGATGTTGCCATCCCTCTATTTCCAACAATCGATGGATTTAATTATGTGATCACGCGAATAAAATTACCAGATGGAGGATTGATATATTTAGATGCTACGGATAAATATGGTATGCCTAATATTTTATCAAAACGCATTATAAAGGGTATGGGAAGGGTGATTGCCAAAAATGGGACTTCAGAAATGGTTGACTTTAGACCAGAAGCTCCATCAGTTATGGCATATCGAGTACAATGTGAGATTGATGATCAAGGAGTAGCGAAGGGAAAAATGAACGTCAACTATAGAGATTATTTAGCACATGATTTTAGAGTAGATAATGGTGCTAAAGATGATCAAAGTAGAGCACAACGTTTTCAAAAAGAATATGGGATATCTGAATTGGATGAGTATACTGTAAAAGGTATGAAAGCTTATGGAAAAGGCATAAGTGAAAAATTTAATTTTATGATAGAAGATCAAATTGAAGCGATAGAAGATGAAATATTCTTTTCACCTTTATTATTTTTGAGGGATAAAGAGAATATATTCAAATCTGATGATAGGAAATACCCTGTAGACTTTGGATATGGTTTTTCTAATAAGTACATGTTGAATATTAAAATACCTGATGGATATACGGTTGCTGAATGTCCTAAAACTTCAGCGTTCAAATTACCAGATAATCTTGGAAAATTCTCATTTAGATCAAATGTTGTAAATGGAATAATACAGGTCGTGGTCGATGAAACGATCACCGCTCCAGTAATACCAGCAAATTATTATCCTGCTATTAAGGAGTTTTATAATCAAGTGATACAAAAAGAAAATGAGCAAATAGTTCTTAAAAAGATATAAAATGAA
Source organism: uncultured Aquimarina sp. (assembly GCF_947492115.1). Lineage (NCBI taxonomy): Bacteria > Pseudomonadati > Bacteroidota > Flavobacteriia > Flavobacteriales > Flavobacteriaceae > Aquimarina > uncultured Aquimarina sp. Next base: position 212,230 of record NZ_CANLMM010000002.1, on the reverse strand, counting down.
TATTCAAAACGCCCAGAAAGCGGTAGATGATTGGATCAAAAATCATGGAGTTCGCTATTTTAATGAGCTTACTAATATGGCACAACTTACAGAAGAGGTAGGTGAGGTAGCTAGAATTATAGCACGTAGATATGGAGAGCAAAGTGAAAAAGAAAGTGATAAAAATAAGGATCTGGGTGAAGAGCTTGCAGACGTAATGTTTGTAGTTTTATGTCTGGCTAACCAAACAGGAGTGGATCTCCAGGAAGCTTTTGATAAAAAGCTGGATATTAAAACAAAGAGAGATCACGATCGTCATCATAATAATGAGAAATTAAAGTAATGTTTAAAACAATTATATCTTCCAAAAGATATTGGATTACTGTATTGCGTTTAGGACTTATAGCGATGATACTACTTGGTTTTGTTACACATATTATGGAATATGGAGGGATTACCTCTGATACTTTTATGGATGATAAAATCAATAATGGTCGATGGGTGAGATATTTGATATCAAGGGCTGTGGGAGGACTTGCCTACGGGATGATTCAGGGATACTATTTTGAACTAAGAAAACACAAATCAAATCGATAAAATGAATTTGAAATTAAGCCATATTTCGAATATTAAGAATAAGAATCTACAAATTACTGGATCGAAAAGCGAAACCAATAGGTTGTTGATTTTACAATCTCTTTATCCAGAAATTGAAATAGATAATATCTCTAATAGTGATGATTCTAGACTAATGAGAGCTGCATTAGCTAGTAATGAGGAACTTATTGATATTCATCATGCAGGTACCGCAATGCGATTTTTAACAGCATACTTTGCCGTAAAAAATGGTCGGACTACAGTGCTTACTGGTAGCAAAAGAATGCAAGAAAGACCAATAAAAATATTGGTAGATGCCTTAAGACAATTAGGATGTGATATCTCCTATGTTAAAAATGAGGGATATCCGCCGATAAAAATAGTAGGGAAAAATCCAGAAAGCCATAAAGTTTCACTAGCTGCAAATGTAAGTAGTCAATACATATCAGCTTTAATGCTGATAGCCTCTTCTTTGCCAAATGGATTAGAAATTACTTTGGAAGGAAAAGTAACTTCTGTACCCTATATCAATATGACATTAAGTTTGCTTAAGGATGTTGGGATTAATGGAAGTTTTGAGAATAACATAATTCAAATTGAGCCTTTAAAGATAGTGTCACCAAAAACTGTGGTAGTGGAGTCTGATTGGAGTTCAGCATCTTATTTTTATAGTATTGTTGCCTTGTCAGATTTTGGCAACGTAACTTTAGGAAGTTATAAACAAGATAGTTATCAGGGAGATGCTTCTTTGTCAGAAATATACAAAAGATTAGGTGTTGAAACCACTTTTAAAGACAATAAGATTACTCTTAAAAAGATCAAATCTTTCGATAGTTCCCAGGTCTTAGAATTAGATTTGTCTAATTCTCCTGATATTGCGCAAACAATCGCTGTTACCTGTTTTGGTCTAGGAAAAGCTTGTTATCTTACTGGTTTGCACACACTAAAGATTAAAGAAACTGATCGATTAGAAGCATTAAAAATCGAAATTGAAAAATTAGGAGGTGAAGTATCAATTACTGATGATTCTTTAAGGTTAAATGCTTCTACGTTAATTAATTCTGGTATTGCTATAGATACCTATCACGATCATAGAATGGCTATGGCTTTTGCTCCACTAGCTCTAAGAGAATCATTATGCATTAACGATGCGGATGTAGTGTCCAAGTCGTACCCTGATTTTTGGGATGATTTAAAGAAATTAGATTTTAAAGTGCTGTAAATAAAAATATATCTGTTGATTTACTTGACAACCCCTATATCCAGATTGTATATTTGCTGCTCCTAAAAAAGAAACACTAATGAAGTTATCACATTTCAACTTTGACCTTCCAAAAGAATTATTAGCAGAATACCCTTCAGAAAATAGGGATGAAGCACGTTTAATGGTTCTTAATAGAAAAGATCAAACCATAGAGCATAAACAGTTTAAAGATCTAATTGATTATTTTGAACCTAATGATGTTATGGTTTTAAATAATACAAAAGTATTTCCAGCTAGATTATATGGAAATAAAGAAAAGACTGGTGCGAGAATTGAAGTGTTTTTATTAAGAGAATTAAATTCGGAAACTCGCTTGTGGGACGTACTTGTTGATCCAGCACGAAAAATTAGAATAGGGAATAAATTATATTTTGGAGATGATGAAAGTCTAGTTGCCGAAGTTATTGATAATACCACATCTAGAGGACGTACGCTAAGATTTTTGTATGATGGATCCTATGACGAGTTTAGACAAAAACTTACAGACTTAGGAGAAACTCCTCTGCCAAAATATATCAAAAGAGAGGCAGAGCCAGAAGACGAAGAAAGATATCAAACAATTTATGCTAAAAATGAAGGTGCTGTTGCAGCTCCTACTGCTGGATTACACTTTTCTAAACACCTAATGAAGCGTTTGGAAATAAAAGGAGTAGATTTTGCAGAAATTACCTTGCATGTAGGTTTAGGAACTTTTAATCCTGTAGAGGTAGAAGATTTATCTAAGCATAAAATGGATAGTGAAGAAGCTTATATTACAGCAAAGGCTACAGAAACTATTAATCAAGGAATAGCTAATAAGCAAAGAATTTGTGCTGTTGGAACTACAGTAATGAGAGCTTTAGAGAGTTCTGTTTCTTCGGATAAAACTTTAAATGAATTTAGAGGTTGGACGAATAAGTTTATTTTTCCTCCATATGACTTTAGTATAGCAAATAGTATGATAACTAATTTTCATACACCAAAGTCTACTTTGTTAATGATGGTTTCTGCTTTTGCAGGTCATGATTTTATTAAAGAGGCTTATGAGCAAGCAGTGAAAGAAGAATATAAGTTTTATTCGTACGGAGATGCCATGTTGATTCTCTAAGCACAAGCTATTAAATAAGTAAGAAAAAACCTCTGCTTTACATTGATAAGGCAGAGGTTTTTTTATAATATATCCAAAATAATATACTTTTTTCCTAATTCTAAATTAAAGTATGTATTCAAGTAGATGTTGTATAAATCTTAAAATTAATGGGTTATAATGTTTATTTCATAAAAAATAACTATTTTGCGGCGCTTTTGACAAAAATTACGGTTAAACCGTAATACAAAAGTGGTTGAATATCGAATAATTCGGTTGTTTGTCGAAAAGTGTAAAAGGAGCTAATGGTAGATTCTTCTTTTTTAAAAATTAATCGTTTCTTGCAAGCACCCTAAATCAAAAAACGTTAACCTATGAGCAGAATATTACACATTGTATTTCTTTTCGTAACCCTATTCTCGTTTTCTCAAACTAAAGTTGGTAACCTTCATTATAATGATATCGATGTATTCGAAAATCATGAGTTAATGCTTAATGGTGCTGGAGAAAGAGAAAAATTATATACCATTGGATTATATTTAGATTTTGAAGTGGATGGTGTTGATGATGGACTAATGGTAGCTAATAAGGATGAAACTATGGCGCTTACCATAAAAACTATAGCTGATATTTCTAATGATGAGTTAAAAGAAATTATTAGAAATGGCTTAGAAAGAGCTACAGATGGTAATAGTTATTTGATGGAAGATCAGATTAGAGATTTTATCAAGCTACTTCCAAAAGAAATAAATAAGTACGAGATCTTTAAAATTGTCTATACTAAAGACAAAAAGTTAACTCTTTACAAAAATAAGGAGCGATTAGGAGCTGTAAGAGATTGTTTAGAGTTTAAAAAGGCGCTGTTTAAAATTTGGTTGGGAGAAAATCCAATTGATTCTCAACTAAAAGAGGATTTACTGGGTTCTTTTGATGCAAACCCAATTCTGGGCGAGTGGAAAGCTTATGATAAAAAAACTGGGGTAGCAATTAATATTGTGCAACTTTATATGATTGAAAATAAAGTTTTCGGATCTATTCAGCGAATGTTACGTCAATCAGAAAGAGATGCAGTGTGCTATGAATGTCAGGGAGATGATAAAAACCAACCCGTGGAAGGATTAGTAATTCTGAAAAATTTGAGACTTAAAAATGATCTTAAGTATACCAATGGATTCTTTACCGATATCAAAACTGGTAAAGTATCAGATTGTCAAATCTGGATAGATGAAGATGATTTAGATGTACTTAATGTTAAATATCGTGGTGGTGGCGGAGTACATCAATGGAAACGTGTTAAAACATCCCGTAAAGATAATCGAGAGGATTTTCGAACAGTAAAATTCTAAATCACTACATATCAACCATACTTTTTAAATTGTTTATATCGCTTTCGGTATACACCTATCTTTTACATATTTTTGTAACGAAATGAAACCGAAAAAAAAAGATATAAGAGCGCTTACCAAAGAACAATTGCGTCAGTTTTTTGTGGAGAATGGAGATAAAGCGTTTAGAGGGAATCAGGTATATGAATGGTTATGGAATAAAGGAGCTCACAGTTTCGAGGAGATGACCAATATTTCTAAATCAACTAGACAGATTTTAGAAGATCACTTTGTAATTAATCATATACGAGTAGATCAAATGCAGCGAAGTACCGATGGTACTATTAAGAATGCGGTAAGACTACACGATGGATTAGTAGTTGAATCTGTTTTAATACCAACTCCTACAAGGACTACGGCTTGTGTTTCATCACAAGTAGGATGTAGTTTAGATTGCCGTTTTTGCGCTACTGCAAGATTAAAAAGAATGCGAAACCTAAATCCAGATGAGATTTATGACCAAGTGGTAGCAATTGATAATGAAAGTAGACTATATCATAATCGACCGCTTTCTAACATTGTATTTATGGGAATGGGAGAGCCTTTAATGAATTACAATAATGTTCTTAAAGCTATAGATAAAATTACATCTTCAGAAGGTCTTGGAATGTCCCCAAAGCGAATTACTCTTTCAACTTCGGGAGTCCCCAAAATGATTAAAAAAATGGCGGATGATGAAGTGAAATTTAAATTAGCGGTGTCACTACATTCTGCAATTGATAGTGTAAGAAGCTCCATTATGCCATTTAACGAAAACTTTCCTCTTAAAGATCTAAGAGAAGCCTTGGAATATTGGTATAGCAAAACCAAAAGTAGAATAACCTACGAATATGTGGTATGGAAGGGAATTAATGATGCTAAGAAAGATATAGATGCATTAGTGCAATTTTGTTCATATGTTCCCTGTAAAGTAAATTTAATCGAATATAATCCTATAGATGACGGAGAGTTTCAACAAGCTTCGAATGCCGCTACCGATAATTATATAAAGGCTCTAGAATCGAAAGGGTTTGTCGTAAATGTAAGAAGAAGTAGAGGGAAAGATATCGATGCAGCTTGCGGACAGTTGGCTAATAAATCTTAAATAAACGTTTCATATAAATTATTGATGAAGTGTTTTGATGCTCAATACGGATTATACTATCTTCGCAACTAGTTAACACACAAAATAATCTACCTCGGATTGAAAGTCGTTGAGCAAATAAAACTGCCTATTAGTGATGAGATGGAACTTTTTGAACAAAAGTTTTCTCAATCCATGTATTCTAATGTTGCTTTACTCAATAGAATTACCCATTATATCGTAAATAGAAAAGGAAAACAAATGAGACCAATGTTTGTTTTTCTTGTTGCTAAAATGGTTTCCGGAGGCGAAATCAAAGAACGTACTTACAGGGGAGCTTCAGTTATAGAACTTATACATACAGCAAGTCTTGTTCATGATGATGTGGTAGATGATTCTAATCGTAGAAGAGGTTTTTTCTCGATTAATGCACTTTGGAAGAATAAAATCGCAGTTCTTATAGGAGATTATCTGTTATCAAAGGGAATGTTGGTCTGTATTGATAATAATGATTTTGATTTGTTGAAAATCATTTCTGTTGCGGTACGAGAAATCGTAGAAGGAGAACTTTTGCAAATTGAAAAAGCTAGAAATCTTGATATTACCGAAGATATCTATTACGAGATTATTAGGCAAAAGACAGCTACATTAATTGCTGCTTGCTGTAGTGTAGGGGCGTGTTCTGTAGAACCAGAATCTGAATCAGTGGAAAAAATGAGAAAATTCGGTGAACTGATTGGAATGGCTTTTCAGATAAAGGATGATCTATTTGATTATGGCGATACGGCTATTGGGAAGCCTACAGGAATAGATATCAAAGAGCAAAAAATGACATTGCCGTTGATCTATACATTAAACCATTGTACAAAAGAGAAGAAGAAATGGCTTATCAACTCCGTTAAGAATCACAATAAGAATAAGAAGCGAGTAAAAGAAGTTATTGATTTTGTAAAGGTTAGTGGAGGATTAGAGTATGCTACCAAAATCATGCATCAATTTAAAGAAGAAGCTTTAACGATCTTGTCAGAGTATCCAGAATCGGAGTATAGGTCTTCTCTAGAATTAATGGTTAGCTACGTAATCGATAGAAAAAAATAATTAAAATTCTCTTTATCTTTCTTAGAGTATGATAGTGCTCGCTCCAATTTTTTTAATCAAAAATAAAAGTTGGTATTAGTTTTGATGATCAAGGATAATTGTAAAATATTTTCTTGGATGAGATACTTTTAGGCTATAGTATCGTCTCTCTCAAAGAATGTCAAACTCATTTAATTTTAAACAATTCGTGTTTTATGAATAGAAAACTATTTTTATACATTGCTATTATAATAGTGATATCAAGTTGTGGATCTGTAGAGAAGTATAATAAACAAATAAGTAAGAAACATAGTCCAGAAGAATTAAAAGAAGATGTAGAGTATGCTTATAAAAAACTGAAAAAGTTGCATCCAGATGTATACTGGTATATTTCTCAGGAAGAATTAGATGGTAAAGTACATAAACTAAAGGATGAGTTAACAAAACCCTTAACTACAAAAGAGTTTTATACAGTATTTGCTCCTGTTATTACAAGTATTAAACAAGGGCATTTATCTATACAAGCACCTTCAACAAAGCAGACCAAAGAGTCCATCAAAGAGAAAGGAAAAAGGGATTCTCCTTTTAACTCATTGTCCTTTGAGAGTTCGGAAGATAGGCTTTATGTGAAAAAGGTTTTTAAAGGAGATACTACAATCATAAAAGGATCTGAAGTTATTGCGTTCGAAGATGAAAAAGTAGAAGACCTTTTAGCTTCTTTTAAAACATTTCATGCTAGCGATGGATATAACCAAACTTTCATTCCAAAATTTATAGGTAATCGTTTCGGTTTCTTTTATATGAATACACATAAGCGAAAAGATAGTGTTTTATTGCATTTAAAGTTTAAAGACAGTCTTTATCAAAAGTATATATATGCGAGTTATGATAAAGCGAAAGACTTATCTACTAAAAATGATACTATAAAGCAGGTAAAGAAAAGACTAAGTAAATTAGAAAGAAAAAAAGCAAAAGAAGCTCGGAAAAACCTATACAAGAAGAATAATAAGTACGGATATAATAAACGAACAGATGATTATAACAGAAATTTTAGTTTCTTAAAGTCAAATAGCGAAACGCCCATTGCCTATATGAAAATAAAGAGCTTTACTAATGGCGGGTATAAAGAGTTTTATAAAGAGAGTTTTGCTAAAATTGATTCTGCAAAATCTACAAACTTAGTAATAGATTTAAGAGGTAATTTGGGAGGGAGATTAACGGAAATTGATGATCTATATTCCTATGTGACAGATAAAGAATATGTGTTTATAGAAAAATCAAAAATGACCGGAAGGTTAAGTTTTTTATATCCATACTTCCATACGAAATCAATAACGACCAAAACAGCCGCTACATTGTTATCTCCTATATTGGCAGTGTATCACTTGTTTAAGGTAAAAAAGGAAAAAGGAGATTCGTACTTTAAATTTAAATACAGTAAATTAAGAGATCCTAAGCCGAATAATTATAAGGGTAAGATTTATGTTTTAATCGATGGCGAAAGTTTTTCCGCTAGCAGTATTTTTTCTACACATTTAAAAGCAACAAAACGAGCAACTTTTGTAGGAGAAGAAACAGGTGGTGCATATAATGGTACTGTGGCAGGAGTCTATGCTCCAATAGAATTACCTAATTCTAAGATAAATATGCGTGTAGGGCTATTAAAAATTAATGCACCGTATACTATTGAACCAGATGGTTATGGGATTAAACCAGATGTTCCTATAGAAAGTAATGTAACGACAGATGATAAAGAACTACAGTGGGTTATAAATGATATTGAAGGGTCGAAATAAAAAATATGTATTTTTTTTATTATCTCAGACAACCTTTTTAATTTTTGTTGCGTCTATATATATAGAAGATCTTAAATAATTGATTTTACTTTGAAAGTTATTCAGTTTTATAAAAGCGAAACACAACTCATTAAGAAAGCTGCAAAAGGGCATCGTGATGCCCAGCATCAGATATATGAAAAGCATGCATCGAAAATGTTGAGCGTGTGCAGATATTATATAAAAGATATTCATCATGCAGAAGAAGTTATGCTGTCTGGATTTCTAAAAGTATTCATGAATTTAAAGAAGTTTAGTTTTCAGGGAAGTTTTGAAGGATGGATTCGAAGAATTATGATTAATGAGTCTATTTCATTTTTACGAAAGCAAAAGCAATTAGTTTTTACCGAGGATATTTCAATGTATAAGGAAGAGTCCTGGAATAATATACATATAGAACTAGGAGTAGGGCAAATCCAAGAGCTAATTGATAGTCTGCCAGAAGGGTATAAAATGGTGTTTATACTATATGCTGTAGAAGGATATAAGCACAATGAGATTGCTGAAATGCTGGATATTAGCATCAGTACATCTAAATCTCAACTCTTTAAGGCAAGAAAAGTGTTACAGCAAAAGTTAAACCAACAAAACATGATTAGTAATGGCGCCGTTAAAATTTGAAGATAATATAAAGGACAAGCTAGAACAGCGCACGATACAACCATCAGATGCGATTTGGGAAAGATTAGATCAAGAGCTTGACGAAAAAAATGGGCAAAAAAAAGTGAAGAAATATTGGTGGATCGGTCTAGCAGCTAGTATAGTAGGAGTTTTAATGATCACCACGTTTTTTACGAATTCTTCTAATAATTTAAAACCTTCTAATAATCAATTGGTCGAGGTTACAAATGAAAAAAATGATAGTAAACAATCAGAAGATATAGATGTACTTAATATTGATGCATTAAAAGAAGAGGAAATAATTGCTAATAAAGAAGTGAAAGAAGCAATTGAGAAAGAAATCAATACTCCTATTATAAAGAAGAATAAAGAAGAAAAATTACAGAATAAAAAATCCCTTCGATCTACTGTTGCCACCATCGGGTCCATACAAGAGATAGAAGAAAACTCAGTAGAAGATACAAAAATAGCTATTGCAGCAAAATCAGAAGTTATTACAGATCCAATTAAAGCAATAGAAGAGCCTTTGGAGCTAAATAAAGGAGTTATTGACAATAAAATTTCGGACATAGTAGCACAGGTAGAGCAACTCGAACAAAATAATAAAGTGGTTACGGATAAAGAGATAGAAGCTTTACTTCTAAAAGCTCAGCACGAAATAACTACACAACAAATTTTGCAATCTAATACAGTAAATGCTTCCGCACTGCTTCTAGACGTAGAAGCAGAATTGGACGAGTCATTTAAAGATCGGGTTTTTGAAGCGCTAAAAACTGGTTTTGAAAAACTTAAAACAACTGTAGCAGAAAGAGATAATTAATATAAACATTCATCAATCAATTCTTACTTATTCCCTCTCATCTTCGAGAGGGGAAAAAGTAAGTCAAATCAATTATTTATGAGAACACTAATTATGTTCGTCGTGATTACGACAATGACACTTAATGCCCAATTTTTAACGGCACAAGAATCAGAAAATGCTGATAAAATAGAGGAATTAAAAAAAGAAAAAGAAGGCATAGTGCTTTCTGAAAAGGAACAGCTTAAAAAAGGAGTGGAAGAGATTAATGAAAGATTGGTAAAAGGCGAAATAACAACTGATGAAGCTCAAGATTTAAAAGAAAGCTTAGCTAAGAAACATGCCTTAAATATTGAAAATAGATTGGCAATCGTTGATAATCAGATAGCATTATTAGAGCGTAATAATGCGTCATACCTTTCTGATAAAACAAAACTCTCTATAGGTTTTGGTGCTAGAGATCATGATGATGGTGATATTTTGTTCGGAATAAATGTGAAAAATACGAAGAAGGCCAAGAAGAAATATGATAAACGTACCTATTCGGATTTAGTGGTTGCTTTTGGATTAAACAATGCAATTGTGGAAGATCAATCGCTTGATGATTCGGATTATAAAATTGCTGGAAGTAGATTTTTTGAAATTGGTTTAGCTTGGAAAACAAGAGTTTTTAAGAATTCAAATTTTATGAGAATCAAATATGGAATTTCTTATCAATCTAATGGTCTGAAACCTACAGATAATAGATATTTCGTTGAGAATGGAGATCAGACGGAGTTAGAAGAATTTAGAGTGGAATTGGATAAATCTAAATTTAGAATGGATAACATCGTAGTTCCTGTACATTTTGAATTTGGTCCTTCTAGAAGAATAGAAACTGACGAAAGATTAAGGTTTTCTACAAGGAAGAAATTTAGAATTGGCTTAGGTGGATATGCCGGTGCAAATATAAGTACACGTCAAAAATTAAAATATAAAGAAAACGGTGAGCGCGTAAAGGATAAAATCAAAAGAGATTATAATACCAATGACTTAATTTATGGTTTAAGCGGCTATTTCGGTTTCGGAGATATGTCTTTATATGCTAAGTATGATCTATCTCCAATTTTCGAAAATGCAGCAGTTGATCAGCGAAATGTGTCTTTGGGATTGCGTTTCGACCTTTAGGATTTACCATAATCGGTAAGGTTCTCTATTCAGTTTTCATATTGTAAGAAAAGCAGAGGTGAATTTTTAGACCAATTTAAATTTTAAGTGTTAGCCATTTTTTGCGGGAAAAGAGTTATGTGTAATCATAGCTCTTTTTTTTGTTTCCATATTGATTGGGGTTTGAGCTTATATAGATTTTATAAGGGATCAAAAATACTCTACCAACTTACTATAGAAAATATTATTGTTTCTTCAATGTTAAATAATACACAAATTTAACACTATTGTTAAATTATCATTAAAATATAAATCCCTTAATTTGATTACGGTTTTAAAGTAAATACCTGATTGTAAGTATTTTATGACACTGTTTTTTTTTATTCCTAGGTTAAATAATCTATATTTAAATCACTCTAAAAGTTAAATTTTTGAGTATAAAATTTAAGCTTTGATTATGCGCATGCCCCCTATTCGCAATCCAAAGACCTACTACTTATGCTAAAATATGGTTCAGTGAAGTAATTGTTAACCAAATTTTAGATATGAAAACACAATTCTATTATTTTGCATTTTTTATGCTTTGTAGTCTTGGGCTTATTGCTCAACAAAAACCTCAAAAAGCCAGCTTATTTGGAAAGGCCGAGTATGTCAGAACCGTGCCTGCCCTATCAAAGATGGATAATATCATTTCAGCTAAAGGAATGATAAAACATGGTCAGGAAAAAAGAAGAGGTAGAAATACCTATGTTCCTGGAAAAGGACTTCCTGCTGCAGGACAAAACGATCCACTTATGCAGTTTCAGCAGAAGTCTGTAAGAACAGCTATCTCTACAGAAGTAGCGAACTTCCAATCGCACGAAGGCTTTAGTACACCAACGGATCCAACTGGAGCTATTGGTCCTAACCATTATGTGTATGCATTTAACTCTGGTTTTGGAATTCGTGATAGAGCTGGAAATGTTCTATTAGCTGAAGCTTCTCTGGCTACCATTTTTCCTGGAGAAAGCTTAGGAGATCCAATCGTATTATATGATAATTATGCAGAGCGTTTTGTTATTATGCAGTTTAGTAACACTCCGAATGGTATTCTAATTGCAGTTGGACAAGGACCAGATCCTGTTAACGACGGGTGGTTTACTTACAGATTTAATACAGGTTCATTTCCTGATTATGAAAAAATATCTATATGGAGTGATGGATACTATATAACTGCTAATAAAGATTCTGGATCTGCGGGTAGTAGCGAAGTAGTTTATGCAGTAGAAAGAGATCTAATGTTAGTAGGAGATCCTAACGCTCAATTTGTTGGATTTCCGCTTCCTGGAATCACTACAAGTGGTTTCTATAGTCCAGGAGGATCTAGTGCAACAGGACCTACATTACCTCCTGTTGGAGTAGGACATTCTATCATCTATTTACAGGATGATGGATGGACTGGAGTTTCTCAGGATCACGTAAAAGTATGGACAACGGATGTGGATTGGACAAACGTTGCTAATTCAACTATTTCTCAACCACAAGAAGTTTTAACGGCTCCTTTTGATAGTGTATTTGATGGAGGATCTTTCTCTAATTTACCACAGCCTAGCGGTAATGATATCGATGCATTGCAAGCGACTATGTTATATATGACTACATATAGACGTTTCCCTAGTCATAACTCAATGATTTTTAATTTCGCAGTTGATTTAGATGGTAACGATGATCTTGCAGGTATTCGCTGGTATGAATTTAGACAAACTGCTGATGGTCAACCATGGACTATTTTTCAAGAAGGTACGTATGTGCAACCGGATGGTTTGAGTGCTTTTTGTGGAAGTATGGCTATGGATGGTCAAGGAAATATTGGATTAGCTTATACAGTAGTAAGCACTTCTGTTTTCCCTTCTATTCGTTATACAGGAAGATTAGCTAGTGATCCAATAGGAACTATGACATTAGCAGAACAATCTGCAGTAGAAGGTACTCAGGTTGATCCTTCTTTCAGATATGGAGATTATGGTCACATGACTATCGATCCTACAGATGATTTAACATTCTGGCATACGGCTGAGTATTTTGATGGAGGTTTTAGAAAAAACCATGTAGTAGCATTTAATTTACAGCCAGACACTCCAGATACGGAAGCACCAACAGCTCCTACGAACTTAGTGGCTTCTAATACTACAGATGTTTCTACGACAATTAGTTGGGATGCTTCTACAGACAATATCGGAGTAACCGCATATGACGTATTCCAAGACGGAACATTAGTAACTACTGTAGCTACAACTTCTGCGGATATAACAGGATTGGCTCCTTCTACATCTTATGATTTTACCGTGGTAGCAAAAGATGCAGCTGGTAATGAGTCTCCTGCTAGTGCGGCGTTATCAGTAACTACAGAAGCTCCAGATACAGAAGCGCCAACAGCTCCTACGAATCTTACAGCATCTAGTACTACAGCTGGACAAACTACACTTAGTTGGGATGCTTCTACAGATAATGTAGGTGTTGCAGCATATGATGTGTTGCAAGATGGTGAGATCGTAGCTACGGTTTCTGATACTACAGTAATAGTTACTGGTTTAGCACCAGAAACAACATATGAATTTACAGTTGTTGCAAAAGATGCAGCAGGAAACGAGTCGGTAGCTAGTGATCCACTTTCGGTTACTACACCTGCAGCTTCAGGTTGTTTAGCAGGTTTAGTGCCTCCTTACGCAGAAAGTTTTGAAACTGGTTTAGGAGATTGGACTCAGAGCTCTGATGATGACCTAGATTGGACAGTAGATGCAGATGGAACACCATCTAATAGAACAGGGCCTTCTAGTGCTGCAGATGGTTCAAATTACATTTATGTGGAAGCTTCAGGAAATGGAGTAGGATTCCCTAATAAACAAGCAATCATTACTTCTCCATGTATCGATCTTTCAGGAGCTTCTTCTGCTTCTTTCTCGTTCCAATATCACATGTTTGGAGCAAACAACTTTGGTTCATTAGATGTTGAGGCAAGTAATGATGAAGGAGTAACTTGGACAAGTATTTGGAGTAGAAGTGGAAACCAAGGTAATTCTTGGCAGTCTGCTAGCATCGATTTAGCTGCATATGTAGGTACAGGAGTTCAGTTAAGATTTAACAGAGTAACTGGTGGTACTTGGAGAGCAGATGCTGCTATTGATGATGTACAGGTAACCGCTGATGGTGGACCTGGTGGATCGGATTGTGCTTCTGGAGATGTAACACTTAGTATTACTTTTGACGATTACCCTCAGGAAACCTCTTGGACCCTTACTGACTCTGAAGGAAGTGTTGTAGCTTCTGAAAGCTATTCTACTGCTAATCCAGATGGATCAACAGTTACAGAAACAATTTCAGATTTAGGAAATGGAACATATACGTTTACAATTTCTGATTCTTTTGGAGATGGAATCTGCTGTGGATTTGGTAATGGTTCTTATACATTATCAAGTGATTCTGGTGTCATCGTAAGCGGTGGAGAGTTTGGAAGCTCTGAAGCAACTGATTTCTGTGTAGAAGGAGCAGGGGTAAGATTAGATACGTATCCATTAGATGATCTTCGTTCTAATAACGATGATGTATTTACGATTTACCCTAATCCGGCTACAAATGTATTAAACGTTACTGTTGGAAATAGAACTATCAATAGTGTTCAAATCTTCTCAATGTATGGCCAATTGGTTAGAGAAATTTCTGATCAAGGAAAGAAGAGCCAAATTGATATAAGTAATTTAGCTTCAGGAACATATTTTGTTCGTTTTACTTCTGATAAGGAAGAACTTTTAATAACAAGAAAGTTTGTTATAGCAGAGTAATAATCTATAACGAAGTTATAATTTAGCCAAAGGAGGCTGTCTGAAAAGACAGCCTTTTTTTATATCTGTCAACCGAAGAAAGAGTCTCGAGAATTATATTATTTTTGCTTCATGATTCATAAGTCTACCATAGATGCTGTATTCGAAACTGCCAGATTAGAAGAGGTTATTGGCGATTTTGTGCAACTGAAAAAATCAGGAAGTAATTTTAAAGGATTAAGTCCATTTAGTGAAGAGCGCACACCATCATTCATGGTATCTCCGGTAAAGCAAATTTGGAAAGATTTCTCTAGTGGTAAAGGAGGGAATGTAGTTGCATTTCTTATGGAGCATGAGCATTTTACCTATCCCGAAGCAATAAAATACTTAGCTAAGAAGTATAATATTGAAGTAGAAGAAACAGAGCAGACTGATCAGCAAAAAGAGCAGGCAAACGAGAGAGAGAGCATGTATTTGGTGAGTGAGTTTGCTAACGATTTTTTTCAGAATACGTTACATAAAACAGAACAGGGCAAGGCTATTGGTCTAACGTATTTTAAAGAAAGAGGGTTTACTACAGAAACGATGCAGAAATTTGGATTAGGATACTCTCCTGATGTTTGGGATGCATTTACTAAAGAGGCTATTAAAAAAGGCTATAAATTAGAGTTTCTAGAAAAAACAGGGCTTACTATTGTTAAAGAAGAAAAGCAGTTTGATAGATTTAAGGGAAGAGTCATGTTTCCTATTCAATCTATGTCTGGTCGTGTTCTTGGTTTTGGAGGAAGGATTTTAACAAACGAGAAGAAAGCAGCTAAATATTTAAACTCGCCAGAGAGTGATATTTATCATAAAAGTAAGGTGCTCTATGGTATTTATCATGCTAAGCAGTCCATAGCCAAAGAGGATAATTGTTTTTTAGTAGAAGGGTATACTGATGTTATACAGTTTCATCAGACTGGAGTAAAGAATGTGGTTTCTTCATCCGGTACAGCTTTAACTTCAGATCAAATTAGATTGATTAATAGGCTTACTAAAAATATTACGGTCTTATTTGATGGTGATGCCGCTGGTATGAGAGCTTCTATTCGAGGAATAGATCTTATTCTCGAGCAAGGAATGAATGTAAAGGTATGTAGCTTTCCTGATGGAGAAGATCCGGATAGTTTTGCGAAGCAAAATACTTTAGATGAACTTACGGAATATCTAAAGGAAAATGCTCAGGACTTTATTCGATTCAAAGCTTCATTATTGCAAGAAGAATCTAAAACAGATCCGATTAAAAAAGCGGAATTGGTGAGAGATATGGTGGTTAGTATTTCGAAGATTCCAGATGTTATAAAGCGTGAAATCTATGTGCAAGAGTGTTCTCGAATCATGGATATTTCGGAAGATGTACTTTTTGATACGTTAGCTCAAATTCGAAATGTTGGGAATAAGGAGTCGCGGAAACAAGAAAAAGAAGCTAAAAAACCTCTGGAAGTTGTAGATCAAAAGGTACAAAAGCAACCGAAGGTAAATGAACTTAATAGTTTAGAAAAAAAGATTATTGAGATTTTACTGCTTTATGGTACTCAAGAAGAAGAGTTTGAGGATCTGGTGATGAAAGAAAATGAAGAAGGAGAGTTGTATTTGGAGCCAGAGCTTTATACAACAAAAGTATTCGAAAAAATATATTTAGATCTTCAGGAAGACGAAATAGAATTTACACAGAGTATCTTCAGAGAAGTATATACCATATTGATAGAAAAGCTAAATCAGGAAGAAGACTTTAAAATAGAGCATTTTATAAATCAAATACCACCAGAAGTAGCTTACGAAATTACTGAAATTATGATGGATGAGGAACGTCATGCATTACACCGATGGTACGATAAAGAAATTCATGTAAAACAGAAGAAGCATACTGTTTCTCAGTATGTTTCAGATACGATTTTAAACTTACGTAGATTCTTAATTAACCAAAAAATAAATGAGCTTTCACAAGAAGTAAAAGCTCAAAATTTTGAAAATAATCTTAATATTTTAGAGGATATTAGAGATTATCAAACGTTAAAAAAACTATTATATCAAAAACTAAATAGAGTGATTTAATTTATGTGTAATAATCTAGATTGATGTATAAGATCTGCTAGATTATCAACCTTTAGTTTTTTCAACAATCTTGTTTTGTAAGTACTTACAGTTTTTTCGTTTATAGACAAGGTGCTTGCAATATCTTTATTACGTTTACCAGAGGATAATAAATTCAATACTTCTATTTCTCTTGAAGAAAGTTTCTTGTATTTAACTACCATGTTATTTTCATTGGTATTCCCGTTTGCTAACTGCTGAGTAAGATTATCATTAAGATAAATACCACCTCGCGCAACTCTTTCAATAGCTTTTTTAAGAGTTTTGGTAGCAACGGTCTTGGATAGATATGCAGAAGCTCCAGCCTTAATTGCACTTAGTGCATACATTTCTTCTGGGTGAGAGCTAAATATAATAACCTTTATTCCAGTAAATTCTTTTTTTATGGTTCGCAAAGCCATAATGCCATTAATCTGGGGCAAGTCTAATTCCATGATTAGTATATCTGGGGTATTAGATTTCAAAATATCATACATTTCATTTCCGTTACTTACTTTTCCGATGATTTCGAAATCTTCAGAGTTTCTAAGTAGAGAAACAATCCCTTTTCTAGTAATAGGATGATGATCTGCGATTAGTACGTTTGTCATTCTTGTTTACAATTGATAATGTTAATTTTTAATTTTAATGGGGTTAACATTTCTAGGGGTAATTCTGATATTTGTCTTTGTGCAAAATTACTAAGAACTACTAGTTGTAAACTTTTTTTTACCAAGTTATCGATAAAATGTTGTTTAAATCAGATCAACGGGTATTTCACATACTGGAATTGGGACCATTTTGTGTTGATTTACGGCATTTAGACGAGAATAAATTGTAAAAACTTCTTTTTCTCTGCCAGAAAAATCGTCACTTTTCTTACCTAAATCCTTCATTTTCATAGCCCATTCCAGTTCATCATAACTCGCTCCAATCTGATCCTCATCACTTCTGCTATCTCCAAATAAACCATCTGTAGGAGTAGCTTTTTGTATCGATTCGGGTACTTCTAGTACTTTAGCCAATTCATATACCTGACTCTTTAATAAATCTGCAATTGGACTTATATCAACGCCGCCATCACCATATTTAGTATAAAAACCTACACCAAAATCTTCAACTTTATTTCCTGTACCTGCTACTAAGTAGCTATTTATCCCAGCTAGATAATATAAAGTCGTCATTCGTAATCTGGCTCTGGTATTGGCTAACGATAGGTTTAATCGGGCTTCAGAGTCGCCGTTAGGAACCACAGTTTTAAATTCTTCAAACACTGGAGTAAGATCCACTCTAGTGTCAGATACCTTGTCAAAACGTTTTTTTAATTGAGCAATATGTTCTTGAGCTCTGTTTACCTGACTTTGAGCCTGATGTATCGGCATTTCTACGCACAAAACATTCAATCCTGTTTTAGCGCACAAACTTGAAGTTACCGCACTATCAATACCTCCACTAATTCCCACAACAAAACCATTAATATTTGCATTATTAGCATAATCCTTTAACCAGTTTACAATGTGGTTAATTACTTTTTCAGTCTGCATATTCTATTTTTTATAGTAGTGTTAATTTATATCTATGTTACATTTATAAACTATTATTACAGTTACAATATATGATAATAGTAAATTTGCGATATAAAATTAATAAAAAAAGCTAGCGTTAAATAGGAAGAGTAATTATTTGTGTAGATATTATAATATTTGAATGAAGTATAGTAAGTTTTTAAAAATAGTCGTAGTTTTTTGCATAATCATATCTTGTTCTAAAGAAAGTAAAATTGAAAAGGAAATTGCTGCAATACCCGTAAAAATTGGAATAGAACGTTTTGATAGGATTTTTGCAGATGTTACAGAAGAAAATCTAGCATCTGTAAAAGATAAGTATCCTTTCTTTTTTCCAGGTGAGAATAATGATAGCATTTGGATTCAAAAAACAAAAGATACGTTACAGATAGAGATTAATCAGGAAGTTGAAAAAGCATTTACTGATCTTTCGGTAGAACGAGAGCAATTAGAGTCTTTATTGCAGCATATTCAGTATTATTTTCCAGAAGCCACTGTTCCAAGAGTGATTACGATTACTTCTAATGTTAACTATCAAAAAAAAATTATTTTATCGGATGATTTGTTAATCATTTCTTTGGATACCTATTTAGGAGCAGATCATCACTTCTATGGAGGAATTCAAGCGTATTTAAAAGATCGTTTCGTAAGAAGTCAGATATTACCTGATATCGCAACTACCTATGCGAGACAATTGGTAGAGTTGCCTAAAGACAGAACATTTTTGGCAAATATGATTTATTACGGAAAAGAGCTATACTTAAAAGATCTATTTCTTCCTGATTTTTTGGATAGTGAAAAAATGGCGTACACAGAAAGCCAGTTCGATTGGGTGAAAGCTAACGAAGAAGAAATCTGGAGATATTTTATTGATCGACAATTATTATACAGTACTGAAGCAGATTTATCACCAAGATTTCTTTATCCAGGACCTTTTTCTAAATTTTATTTAGAAGAGATCGATCAAGAATCGCCAGACAGAGTAGGGCAGTATATAGGTTGGAGAATTGTAAATGCGTATATGAAAAATAACAATGTATCTTTGCGCCAATTATTATTAACGGATGCCGAAACAATTTTTAGTGCATCGAAATATAAACCAGCGAAATAATGGCAAATACTCATAAATCCGAAATCAAAATTGAAATTGAACTTGATGAGAATAGGGTTCCTGAAAAATTAAATTGGACAGCAAAAGATGGTGGTGTGGAAAACGAAGAGACAAAGGCATTACTTTTGTCAGTCTGGGACAATAAAAACAAAGAAAGTCTTCGTATTGACCTATGGACAAAAGATATGCCAGTGGATGAAATGAAAGTGTTTTTTCATCAGACATTGGTGTCTATGAGCGAAACTTTTAATAGAGCAACTCAGGATGAGAAAATGACGGCTACAATGAAGGATTTTTGTGATTATTTTGCGGAAAAACTTGATCTAAAAAGAAAGTAGTTTAGGATAGATATATGCTAAACTAAGTTAATTATGAAGCGAATAATCTTCGTGTATAATGCTCAATCCGACTCCTGGAGTAAATCCTTGGATTTTGCTCATAAAATTATAAGCCCTTCTACATATAATTGCAGTTTATGCAGCTTAACACATGGAAGTTTTTCTGAAAGAAAAAAATGGAAGATATTTAGAGAGACGACTTCCCATACACTGATTTTTGAATATAAAAATGAGTTTTTGAAACGGTTAGAAAATAACCATAATCAGACGTTTCATTTTCCAGTTATTGTAGAAGAAAATCAGGGTAATTATGACATTCTAATTAGTTCAGATGAGCTGAATAAAATAGGTTCTTTAGACGAATTAATAGAAAAAGTGAAGAATAAAATGGGCTAAGAAGAAGCAAGCTGTTGATTGATTTCTTCAATATAATTCAAAACATCATCCTTGCCTAAACCATTAGAAGAAGACGTGATAAAATAATTAGGCATCTCCTCCCAATATTTCAGCATTTCATTGGTGTATGCTTCAATGTTTTGCGGTAGTTTCGTTTTCGAAAGTTTGTCTGCTTTTGTAAAAATGATTGAAAAAGGTATTTGATTCTCTCCAAGCCATTGCATAAATTCCAAGTCAATCTTTTGGGGTTCGTGTCTGCAGTCTACAAGTACAAAAGCTGATACTAATTGAGTACGCTTCGAAAAATATGCAGTGATAAATTTCTGAAATACTTTTTTTGACGATTTAGAAACTCTTGCATAACCATAGCCTGGTAAATCTACTAAGAACCAGTTTTTGTTTATAATAAAATGATTGATTAGTTGTGTTTTTCCCGGTCTTCCAGAAGTTTTGGCAAGACTCTTTCTACCTGTCAACATATTGATCAAAGAAGACTTTCCAACATTGGATCTTCCTATAAAAGCATATTCTGGCAAATTGTTTTTAGGACATTTTGCCAAATCGCTGTTACTCATTACAAATTCAGCGCTGCTAATCTTCATTAGATCCTTGGGATTAGAAATTACGCTCTTGTAACCAAGAATGTAATAGTTTGTTAAATTCTTCTGGGTGTTCCATCATGGCAGCATGACCACATTTATCAATCCAATAAAGGTCAGAATCAGGTAATAACCTGTTAAAATCATCTGCAACCTCAGGAGGAGTTACATTATCATTTTTACCCCAAATGATACACGTTGGTGTCTTCATGTTAGGAAGGTCTTTTGCCATGTTATGTCTTATGGCACTTTTAGCAATAGCAAGTGTTCTGATTAATTTGTTACGATCATTTACGGTAGCATAAACTTCGTCTACAATTTCCTTAGTAGCAATTGCTGGATCATAAAATACATTTTCGGCTTTTGCCTTAATATATTCGTAATCACCACGTTTTGGGTAGCTTTCTCCCATGGCACTTTCGTACAATCCAGAACTACCAGTAATTACCAAGGCTTTTACTTTTTCTGGAAACATTTTGGTGCACAGAAGTCCTATATGACCACCAAGAGAATTACCAAGTAAAATTACTTCGTCATATCCAAGTTGGTCTATAAAATCTCTAAGATATTTGGCAAATGTACCAACACTAGTTTTTATTAAAGGCATTTCATACAGAGGAAGCTCTGGAATCAATACTTTATATCCATTTTTTGGAAAATAATTGCTAACGCCATCAAAGTTGCTTAGTCCACCCATCAATCCGTGTAAAATCACGATTGGCGTGCCTTCCCCAAGCTCTAGATAACTGAATTTTCCGTCTTTTTTTAATTCGTGCTTCATTAATACTTCTTACAAGAATTAAAAGCAAATATAGCATTTTCATAATTAGTTTGAAGATTTTTTATGAATACTGCGACAGTATTTTTTTAGATTTTTTTAATCCTTCATTTTTTTTCTTCCTGAATAGGTCAAAACCAAGAATTTATACCTAAAACGATATTTCATTGATAAGCAAAATAGTAGGGTGAGAGTGTTGAGGTTTGAAGATTTTTGGAGACAACTTATTAACAATGTGGTAGATTGTGGTAAAAAGTGGTAAAATTTTCAATATATTTGACTAATTATAGAAGTAAGAAGGAAAAAGTGGTAAATCTTATAGGTACATACGAGTGTAAAGCTGACGCGAAAGGTCGTTTGATGTTGCCTGTAGCATTTAAAAAACAGCTTTCGTCAATTTTGCAAGAGGGTTTTGTATTAAAACGTTCAGTGTTTCAGTCTTGTTTGGAGCTGTATCCAATGGAAGAATGGAATCTGCTAATGCAAAAAATGAATAAGCTGAATCGCTTTAAAAAAAAGAATAATGATTTTATCCGAAGGTTTACAGCAGGAGTTAAGGTTGTGGAAATTGATGCAACAGGACGTCTTTTGATACCTAAGGATTTAGTGAGTTTTGCTGGGATTACCAAAGAGCTAGTGCTGTCATCCGCTGTTAATATTATTGAGATATGGGATAAGACTCAATACGAAAAAGCAATTGATGATGCCGCTGTTGATTTTGCAGACCTGGCAGAAGAAGTAATGGGATTCGACGATGAAGCAGACGGAATATCATAATCCAGTTTTATTAAAAGAAACTGTAGATGGACTAGATATAAAACCAGATGGGATATATGTAGATGTAACCTTTGGAGGAGGTGGTCACTCTAGAGAGATTTTGAAAAGACTTGGTCCGAATGGAAAGTTATATGCTTTTGATCAAGATAAAGATGCTTTAACAAATACTATTGATGATGATAGGTTTGTATTGATTAATGAAAATTTTAGGTTCATAAAAAGATTTCTTCGTTTTCATGGGGTTCGCAAAGTTAATGGTGTTTTAGGAGACTTTGGGGTTTCTTCACATCAATTTGATGTGGCTGAAAGAGGTTTTTCAACCAGATTTGAAGCAGATCTTGATATGAGAATGAATCAGGATCACGAATTATCAGCTTATCATGTGATTAATGAATATGACGAGTCGGATTTAAGAATGATGTTTTTACAATATGGGGAGTTAAGAAATGCTCCAAAATTGGCAAGGGCTATTGTGGGAGCTAGAAATAAACAGCCTATTAAAACAAGTTTAGAGCTAAAGGAGATATTAAAGCCTTTTATGGTAAAGCATAAGGAGCATAAGATACTGGCTCAGATATACCAAGCTATAAGGATTGAGGTGAATCAGGAAATTGAAGTATTGAAAGAATTTTTAATGCAGACACAGGAGATACTAGGTGTTGGAGGGAGAGTGAGTTTTATCTCTTATCATTCTTTAGAAGATAGATTGGTAAAACGATTTATTCGTAATGGGATGTTCGAAGGAGAACCAGAGAAGGACTTATATGGTAATGTGTCGGTTCCTTTTAAAAGAGTGGGAAAGTTAATCGTTCCTTCCGAAGAGGAGATTAAAATAAATAATCGAGCTAGAAGTGCAAAATTAAGAGTGGCAGAGAGAATTTGACAAAAGGTTATGAAGCAGACAGTGTATGATATATTAAAAGGTAAGTTTTTGATCGCGGATGATGCGATGAAAAATTGGCGTATGCTTCTCTTTCTTTCATTTTTAGCCATTATTATGATTGCAAGTTCTCACAATGCAGAAAGTAAGGTTCATGAAATTGCTAGGTTGAATAATGAAGTAAGAGAATTGAGAACACAATTTGTAGATGGAAGAACTGAGTTGATGCAGTTAAAAATGGAGTCTTCAGTAATTGAAAAGATGACGAAGAAAGGAATTAAAAGACCAACAAGACCACCACAGAAAATAATAGTAAAAGAATAATTTGTTTTGGCAGTAAAAGATAAGAACATATTAAATAGGTTGTACTTCATTTCAGGATGTATGTTCATCTTCGCTATTTTGGTGTTGGTAAAACTGGTAAAAACACAATTTGTCGAAGGGGATACATATCGTGCTAAAGGAGAGCAACGAGTTTTTAAAACATTTGATATACCGGCCAATCGAGGTAATTTGTATGATAGTAAAGGGAATTTGTTAGCTACTTCAGTTCCTAAATATGATATTCGATTTGATGCGGTAACGGTAACCGATAAAGATTTTAGAGAAAATATAAATGGGTTATCTAAGGCTTTGTCTAAAGAATTTGGGAAATCGGCAGAGTATTATGATGATGCATTAAGAAGGGCTCGAGACAATAAAAATAGATATTTCTTAGTCAAAAGGAATTTAGGGTATTCTCAGTATATGAGAGTAAAGAAATTTCCTTTGTTTAAATATGGTGCTAATCGTGGTGGACTGATTGTAGAGCAACGTACGATTCGAGAGCATCCTATAGGAAAGATAGCTGAGAGAACTGTTGGTTATGAGCGACGTGATGACCAAGGGTATTATACTAGAGTAGGACTCGAAGGCGCTTACGGTCCGTTTTTAAGAGGTAAAGAAGGAAAACGTAAAAAACAAAAAATTGCAAAAAACCAGTGGAAACCTATTGGAGACGCAAATGAAGTAGAACCTCAAGACGGATTTGATGTGATATCTACAATTGATGTAAATGTGCAAGATATTACTCATCATGCATTGTTAGCACAATTAGAAAAGTTTGAGGCTGAACATGGAACAGTTGTAGTAATGGAAACTAAGACTGGTGAGATCAAAGCAATTTCTAATCTTGGTAGGACTAAATCTGGAAAATACTACGAAAAATTAAATTATGCGGTGGGAGAATCTCATGAACCTGGATCTACCTTTAAGTTAATGGCAATGGTCGCGGCGCTAGAGGATAAAGTAATTGACTCTAGTTATGTTGTGGATACAGAGAATGGAAGAGTTCGATTCTATGATCGTGTAGTGAAAGACTCTAAATGGGGAGGATATGGAAAAATTTCTGCTGCTAAAGCTTTCGAGTTATCATCAAATACAGCTTTTGCTAAAATCATAGATGAAAATTATAAAGAGGATCCTAAAAAATTTGTAAACCGATTGATGAATATGGGCTTACATAAAACATTAGGATTGTCTATTAAAGGAGAAGGGAAGCCTAAAATACCATATCCAGGTGATAAAGATTGGTACGGAACTACGCTTCCGTGGATGGCTCATGGATATGGGGTTGCCGTAACACCTTTGCAAACATTAGCATTTTATAATGCGATAGCAAATGATGGGGAGATGGTAAAACCGAGATTTATTAAAGAAGTAAAAGCTTGGGATAAAACTCAAGAAAAATATGATAAAGAGGTTTTAAATCCTGCTATCTGCTCGAAAGAGACGGCTAAAATAGTTCAGGAAATGATGAAGAATGTAGTTATTAGAGGTACAGCTGATAATATACATACAGATAACTTTCAGATAGCTGGGAAAACTGGTACTTGTTGGGGTAATTATGGAAAAGATAAAGAAAGAGAATATATATCCTCTTTTGCTGGATATTTTCCAGCAGAAGATCCGAGGTATTCTTGTATCGTTGTAATTCATAAGCCGAATAAGGAGAAAGGATATTATGGGAATATAGTAGCTGCACCGGTTTTTAAAACTATCGCACTAAAAGTATATAACGATATACCTGTGGTTGATGAAGTAAGTGCAGATATTGTTGAAAGTAAAGAGATAAGTGAGAGTTATGAAGGGTATTTTCAAAAAGCAAGAAAGCATAAAACTATAATGCCCAATGTAAAAGGAATGCCAGCAATGGATGTGATTTCTCTTTTAGAAAATATGGGATTAAAAGTTGAAATCAAAGGTTCGGGAACTGTGAAAAGTCAGTCTATAGAACCAGGAACAAAAGTTAAGAACAATCAAACTATTAGGATAGAATTATCGTGATCGAGTTAAAAGATATTTTATATAAGGTGCCTATTAATGCTGTTGTTGGAAATACTGCAACAACTATCAATAAGATTGAATTTGATTCTAGAAAAATCAAACAAGATGATGTCTTTGTGGCAATTTCGGGGACGGTTGTTAATGGGCATGATTATATAGAGAAGGCAACTAATAATGGAGCAATCGCAATTATTTGTGAGGAGATGCCAGAGTTTTTGATTGATGGTTTGGTGTATGTTCAAGTAGAGGATACTCAAAAAGCATTAGCAATAATAGCAAATAACTATTTCGGATCTCCGTCTGAGAATTTGAAACTGGTTGGAGTAACAGGGACTAATGGAAAAACTACCATAGCAACCTTGTTGTATCAGCTTTTTAAAAAAGCAGGATTTAAAGTTGGGCTTCTTTCAACCGTAAAAATACTAGTGGATGATGTAGAATTTAAAGCTACTCATACAACACCAGATTCACTTACAATTAATCATTATCTGAAAGAAATGAATGATGCTGGTGTTGAGTATTGTTTTATGGAGGTCAGCTCTCATGGGATTGATCAAAAAAGGACTGAAGGATTGGAATTCGAAGGAGGTGTTTTTACGAATCTATCTCATGATCATTTGGACTATCATAACACTTTTAAGGAGTACCGTGATGTTAAGAAACGATTTTTTGACCAGTTAGGTAGTAAAGCTTTTGCTTTAACAAATAAAGATGATAAAAATGGAAGCTTTATGCTTCAGAATACGAAGGCAAAGCAATATTCGTATGCACTTAAATCATATGCAGATTTTAGAGGGCAAATTCTTGAAAATAGTTTGGGCGGTCTTTTATTAAAAATAAATGATAATGATGTTTGGACAAAATTGATAGGAAGTTTTAATGCGTATAACCTTTTGGCAATTTTTGGAACCGCTGAATTGTTAGGTCTAGAAACCTTAGAGATTTTACAATTACTAAGTGATTTAGAAAGTGTGAGTGGTAGATTTCAGTATTTGATTTCTGATAAAAAAGTAACAGCCATAGTCGATTATGCACATACTCCTGATGCTTTAAAAAATGTCTTGGAGACGATCAATGATATCCGTACCAATAACGAAACATTGATTACAGTAGTTGGTTGTGGAGGAGATAGAGATAAGGCAAAAAGACCTGTAATGGGAAATATTGCAACAGCTCTAAGTAATAAGGTGGTTTTTACAAGTGATAACCCAAGGACTGAAAATCCGGAACAGATTATAGAGGATATAGAAAAAGGAGTGGAGCCACAAAATTATAAGAAAATCATATCCATTACAGATCGTAAACAGGCAATCAGAACTGCTTGTCAATTTGCAGAAGAGAATGATATCATTCTAATAGCTGGAAAAGGTCATGAGACGTATCAGGAGACAAATGGTGAGAGGATTGATTTTAATGATTTTGAAATAGTAAAAGAAGAACTTAAAAAAATAGGAAAATAAATAAACCCTTTTCATTCCAGAGTTATTTGGATGTATTGGAAAGGTATTGATGAGTATGTTATATTATTTGTTTCAATATTTAGAAAATGAATATCAGTTTCCTGGAGCATCTTTGTTCCAGTTTATCACCTTCAGAGCGGCGATGGCGATTATCCTATCGTTATTGATATCTACTATCTATGGTAAACGAATTATCAGTTTCTTAAGAACTAAGCAAATGGGCGAAAGTATTAGGGAATTAGGTTTAGAAGGACAAGCTGAAAAAGCTGGTACTCCAACAATGGGAGGAATTATTATAATCCTTGCTACTGTGGTGCCGGCATTACTTTTTGCTAAAATCGATAATATATACATCATCCTTTTACTGATTACCACCTTGTGGATGGGAGTAATTGGCTTTACAGACGATTATTTGAAGATTAAAAAGAAAGATAAAGAAGGGTTAGCGGGTAAGTTTAAAGTAATAGGCCAGGTTGGATTAGGTCTTATTGTTGGTTGTACTATGTATTTCCACGATGATATTACGATAAAGGAAGAGAAGTTAAATTCTGATATCGTACAAATAGAATCTAGTGAAGAGCAATCAGATTTTAACCCTGCAGTGAAATCTACCAAAACTACAATTCCGTTTTCTAAGAATAATGAGTTTGATTATGCCAGTTTGATCACCTGGATCAATCCAGACTTAGCTAAATATGCGTGGTTGATTTTTATTCCTATTGTAATTATCATAGTAACTGCGGTTTCGAACGGAGCTAATCTTACGGATGGGATAGATGGTTTGGCAGCTGGATCTTCAGCAATAATTGTACTCACACTGGCGCTGTTTGCTTGGGTGTCTGGTAATATTGTTTTTTCAGATTATCTCAATGTAATGTATATACCCAATTCGGGAGAGATGACTATTTATATAGCTGCTTTTGCAGGAGCACTCGTTGGGTTCTTATGGTACAATACGTATCCAGCACAAGTTTTTATGGGAGATACCGGTAGCTTAACAATTGGCGGAATAATCGCGGTAATCGCTATTGCTATTAGAAAAGAACTTTTGATTCCTATCGTTTGTGGAATATTTTTTATAGAAACACTTTCTGTAATGATGCAGGTAAGTTGGTTTAAGTATACTAGGAAAAAATATGGAGAAGGAAGAAGAATATTTTTAATGTCTCCATTGCACCATCATTATCAGAAAAAAGGGATTCATGAGAGTAAAATAGTCGCAAGATTTTGGATTATAGGAATTATTCTGGCAATTGTGGCAGTGATTACTCTTAAAGTAAGGTAGTGTGAAGCGATTAGTTGTTTTAGGAGCAGGAGAAAGTGGTGTAGGAACGGCTATTCTGGGTAAAAAAGAAGGATATCAGGTTTTTGTTTCTGATAAAGGAAAGATAACAGATGATTATAAAAAGGTTCTTAGAAATTTTGAAATAGAATGGGAAGAAGAAAAGCATACAGAAGATAAAATTCTAAATGCTGATGTAGTCATGAAAAGCCCTGGTATTCCTGATAAAGTGTCTTTAATACAGAAGCTAAATGGATTAGGAATACCAGTGATTTCGGAGATTGAGTTTGCATCACAGTTTACCTCCGCTACTATTGTTGGAATTACAGGTAGTAATGGAAAAACCACCACAACGATGCTTACGCATCATTTGGTAAGTCATGGAGGTTTAGATGTAAACATGGGAGGTAATATTGGGGATAGTTTTGCGAAGCAGGTTGCAGAAAATGATGCTGAATATTATGTGTTAGAGCTAAGTAGTTTTCAGTTAGATGGAATTAAAACATTTGCGCCACATATTGCTGTGTTAACTAATATCACTCCTGATCACTTAGATCGATATGATCACAAATTTGAAAACTATATAGCTTCAAAATTCAGGATTGTAATGAATCAAAATGAAAATGATTATTTCATTTATGATTCCGATGATAAAGTGATTACAAAGTATTTGACAGAGCATCCTATTCGTTCAAAATTACTGCCTTTTTCATTAAAGGAAAAAGTAGAGAATGGAGCGTATTTAGAAGAAGATAATATAAAAATAATAATAGACAACAACGAATTAACCATGCCGACAAAAGATTTAGCATTAAAAGGAAATCACAACGTTAAAAATGCTATGGCAGCAGCCACAGTATCACAATTATTGAAAATAAGAAAGACTACTATAAGAGAGTGTCTAGAAAATTTTCATGGGGTAGAACATAGACTAGAAAATGTCTTAAAAATTAATAACGTTCAGTATGTGAACGATTCCAAAGCGACCAATGTTAACGCTACTTTTTATGCGTTAGATGCTATGAAATCTTCTACGGTTTGGATTGTAGGAGGTGTAGACAAGGGAAATGATTATACAGAGTTGTATCCGCTGGTAAACGAAAAAGTAAAAGCAATTATTTGTTTAGGTGTTGATAACAGCAAAATTATCAATGCTTTTGGTAATTGTGTAGATAATATCATAGAAACGCAATCAATGAAAGATGCTGTTAACATAGCTTATAAGATAGCGGAGCGTAATGAAAATGTATTGTTGTCACCTGCTTGCGCTAGTTTTGATTTATTTAAAAACTACGAAGATAGAGGAAGGCAATTCAAAGAAGCTGTAAGAGAATTATAACATTGTTTTACATAAAAGAAATAGAGAATAAGAATTTAGTAGAGTGACCAAAGTTTTAAAAAATATAAAGGGAGATAAAGTTATATGGGCTATCGTAGCCCTGTTGGCATTGTTTTCGTTCCTTCCTGTATATAGTGCTAGTAGTAATTTAGCGTATTTGTACGGAGATGGAAATACCTTTGTGTATCTAGTAAAGCATTTTGCACACTTGCTTTTAGGTTTTGGTATTATGTATTGGGTGCATAAAATTCCTTTCCATTATTTTAAAGGGCTTTCTATTATTATGATACCTGTAGTCATAGTATTGTTGTTGTTTACAATGGCTCAAAATAATACCATAGGAGGAGCAAATGCCAGTCGATGGATTCGGTTGCCTTTTGTCGGAGTTACTTTCCAAACGTCTACATTAGCTGCGGTAGTCTTAATGGCGTATGTAGCTAGATATCTTTCTAAAATAAAAGATAAAAAAATCAGTTTTAAAGAATCCTTACTTCCATTATGGTTGCCTGTCTTTTTAGTGCTGATGTTGATATTGCCAGCTAATTTCTCCACAGCTGCAATTATCTTTTCTATGGTAATTATGTTAGTGTTTTTAGGTGGCTATCCCATAAGATATATCTCGGTAATATTGGGGTCTGGATTACTGGTGCTTACCTTTTTTATTCTAACAGCAAAGGCATTTCCAGATGCATTTCCGAATAGGGTTGATACATGGGTTAGTAGAGCAGAAAACTTCTTTAATGATAAAGATACTCCTGAGGATTATCAGATAGAGCGCGCTAAAATTGCTATTGCAAGAGGAGGAGTGATAGGAAAGGGGCCTGGTAAAAGCGTGCAAAGAAACTTTTTGCCACAATCTTCTTCAGATTTTATTTATGCGATTATTATAGAAGAGTGGGGGCTGATAGGAGGAGTTTTTTTAATGTTCCTGTATTTAATGTTGTTGTTCAGGTTGGTTATTGTAGCACATAAGAGTTCGGATATATTCGGAAAACTATTGGTAGTTGGTGTAGGATTGCCTATTGTATTTCAGGCATTAATCAATATGGCTGTGGCTGTAGAGCTTTTTCCGGTGACCGGGCAAACACTTCCTTTAGTTAGTAGTGGAGGTACCTCTATATGGATGACTTGTATGGCACTAGGAATGGTATTAAGTGTAAGTAGTAAAAGAAGTGTTGATATAAATGAAGACGAGTCTGATCCTATAAATGCAAAAAAAGAAGAATTAACCACAGAAGAAAATCCTTTAGAGGTATTGAGTGAAGCGATATGATAAAGCAACCTAAGATTATATTATCAGGTGGAGGTACAGGAGGACATATTTATCCTGCGATCTCCATAGCTAATGAATTGAAAAGTAGGTATCCAGAAGCTTCTATTTTATTTGTTGGGGCTAAAGATCGTATGGAAATGCAAAAAGTTCCAGAAGCAGGATATCCTATAGAAGGTTTATGGATTAGTGGAATTCAGAGAAAACTATCATTGAGCAATTTGATGTTTCCCTTAAAGTTGATTAGTAGTCTTTGGAAATCAAAAAAGATTATAAAAAAATTTCAGCCAGATGTGGTAATTGGTACGGGAGGTTTTGCGAGTGGGCCTTTATTAAAAATGGCAAATTCTGCAAATATTCCAACGGTACTTCAGGAACAAAATTCGTTTCCAGGCATTACGAATAAGTGGTTAGCAAAAGGAGCAGATAAAATTTGCGTCGCTTACGATGATATGGATCGGTTTTTTCCGGAAGATAAGATCATCAAAACTGGAAATCCTGTTCGTCAGGATTTGTTGGAAATTGATAGTAAAAGAAATGAAGGGCTCACTACATATAATCTTGATCCAGAAAAAAAAACGATTTTGGTGATTGGCGGAAGTTTAGGGGCCAGAAGAATCAATCAGCTTATAGAAAAAGAGTTGACTTTTTTTGATAAAAATGAAATTCAAGTGTTATGGCAATGTGGTAAGCTGTATTATGAGGAGTATAAAAAATATGATAGCACTAAAGGAGTTCAGGTTCATCAGTTTTTGAATACTATGGATTTGGCTTATGCTGCAGCTGATGTAATTGTTTCTAGAGCTGGAGCTAGTTCAGTGTCTGAATTGTGTATCGTAGCAAAACCTACATTGTTTATACCATCTCCAAATGTAGCTGAGGATCATCAAACAAAAAATGCCAATGCAATTGTAAGTCAGAATGGTGCTAAAATGCTTCAGGAAAGTGAGCTTGATGAGAAATTTGAGAAAACGATTACACAGTTATTGTCGTCAGAAGCTATGCAGATAAAGTTGACACATGCTATAAAAAAGCTTGCATTACCAGATGCTACAAAAGATATTGTAAACGAGATTGAATTATTGATAAGAAGGAATTGAGATTAAAGGGATGAATAGAGATTTAAATAGTATACATAACATCTATTTTATTGGTATCGGAGGTATCGGTATGAGTGCCCTTGCAAGATATTTTAAGTTTTTAGGTAAAAATGTAGCTGGGTATGATAAAACGCCAACTCAGATAACTAAAGATCTGGAAGCATTAGGAATTCAAATTCACTTTACGGATGATGTAAGTGTGATTCCGAAACAGTATTTGGAAAAAGAAGAAACACTGGTGGTATATACTCCTGCGATACCAAATGCACATACAGAATTAAATTTCTTTAAGACTCAAAGTTTTTCTATAAAGAAGAGAGCTGAGATTTTGGGATTCATCACGAAGGATCGATATACGTTAGCAGTTGCAGGAACACATGGCAAAACAACCACTACCGGAATTTTAGCACATTTATTAAAAGAAAGTGGAGCAAAAGTGACAGCTTTTTTAGGAGGAATTAGTGAAAACTATAATTCTAATCTAGTGTTAGAAGGAGATGAAGTGATTGTGGTAGAAGCTGATGAATTTGATAGGTCATTTTTGCAATTGTATCCTGATATCGCATCAGTAACATCTATGGATGCAGATCATCTAGATATTTATAAAAAAGCAGATGCTTTAGAAGAGTGTTTTAATGAATTTGCTTCAAAAGTGAAAGATCATATTTTGGTTCGTAATGGATTACCACTTTCAGGGAATACTTTTGGAATCGATGATGACTCTGATTACTGTGCTCAAAATATTAGAATAGAAAACGGCACATATATTTTTGATTTAAAAACACCTTCTCAACTAATTAAGGATTTGCATTTAAACCTGCCAGGTAAACATAACTTGTTAAATGCTATCACAGCCTTTGCTATGGCATTGCTTTATGGCTCCCCAACCACTGCCTTAGCAAAGGCTTTATATAGTTTTAGAGGTGTTCAAAGAAGATTTAGCTATCAGATCAAATCAGATTCGTTAGTGTATGTGGATGATTATGCACACCACCCGACAGAAATAGATGCACTACATCAGGCAATTAGAGAAATGCATCCGGGAAAAGAGGTGTTAGCAATTTTTCAGCCTCACTTATATAGTAGAACACAGGATTTTGGAGCAGACTTCGCAAGGAGTTTAAGTCAGTTTGATCAACTATTATTATTGGATATTTATCCAGCTAGAGAGCTCCCGATAGAAGGAGTAACATCGAAGTGGTTGCTGGAGATGATTGATTTGGAAGATAAAAAAATAGTATCAAAAGAAAGTTTAATTGAAGAAGTTTTAAAAAGCAAAGCTGAAGTTATCACGACAATTGGAGCTGGAGATATTGGAGAAGAAGTTACAAGTATAAAAGAAGCATTGTTAAAGGTATGAAGAAGGTATTGACATATGTAAAATATATTGGACTCATTGGATTGATAGCTTTTCTTTTTGCGTTTACAAGTACCAGAAACGAAAAAAGAAAAATTGAAGGAGTGGAGATAGAATTCATTGAAGAACAGAATCCTTACATAAATGAATTAACGGTTAATAAATTGTTAATACAAAATCAAGTTGGAGTGACGAATGTAGGTAAAGAAATTTTAGTTTTGAATAATGTAGAGAAGGGGCTGGATGCACACAAAATGATTGAAGATTCAGATGTGTATCTCACTGTTAGCGGACAACTTAAGGCACGAATCAAGCAGCGTACACCTATCGCTAGGGTTAACGCAGTCGTTCCTTTTTATGTCGATGTTACAGGTAATACGATGCCATTATCGGATAATTATTCGGCTCACGTACCTCTTGTAAGCAATGTTTCAGAACGAGAAGTTTCAGAAGTTTTTCCATTATTAAGAAAAATTCAGGAAGATGAGTTTTTAAAAAAACATGTAGTAAGTGTTTATCAAAACAATATTGGTAATTATCAATTGGGATTACGAGTATATGATTTTGAAGTTGTTTTTGGAAAAATAGAAAGGTTAAATAGTAAGGTTAAAAATTTTAAGGCATTTTATCAAAAGGCATTAAAAGATAAAAGCCTAGGAAAATATAAGAAAGTTAGTTTGCAGTTTAGGAATCAAGTTGTGTGTACAATAAAATAATGCCAATATGGAAAGAGCAGAAAGTGAAATAGCGGTAGGATTAGATATAGGAACAACAAAGATTGTTGCTATGGTCGGTAGGTATAATGAGTACGGGAAGATGGAAGTATTGGGTGTAGGAAAATCCAAAAGCTTGGGTGTACATCGTGGTGTAGTAAATAATATAACGCAAACAATACAATCTATACAACAAGCTGTACAAGAAGCGGAAAGTGTTTCTGGTGTAAAAATAAATGATGTTACTGTAGGGATAGCAGGGCAGCATATTAGAAGCTTGCAGCACAGTGATTATATCACAAGACCTAATGCAGATGCCGTAATTGATGAAGGTGATATAGACACATTATGTAATCAAGTGCACAAATTAGTGATGTTACCTGGTGAGGAAATATTACATGTACTACCACAAGAATATAAAGTGGATGGTCAGGCTGAAATTAAAGAGCCTGTAGGGATGTATGGAGGACGTTTAGAAGCAAACTTTCATGTAGTAGTCGGTCAGGTTACTTCGATCCGAAATATAGGTAGATGCGTAAAAAGTTCTGGATTAGAACTTTCTGAAGTTACTCTAGAACCTTTGGCTTCAGCAAATGCAGTATTGAGTCAGGAAGAAAAGGAAGCTGGTGTTGCGTTGATAGATATCGGTGGTGGAACTACAGATCTTGCCATTTTTAAAGATGGTATCATTCGTCATACAGCAGTGATTCCGTTTGGTGGAAATGTGATTACTGAAGATATTAAAGAAGGTTGTTCTATTATAGAAAAACAAGCGGAATTACTTAAAATCAAATTTGGGTCTGCTTGGCCCGGAGAAAATAAGGATAACGAGATTGTTTCTATACCTGGATTAAGAGGAAGAGAGCCTAAAGAGATTACATTAAAGAATTTATCAAAGATTATTCACGCACGCGTGGTAGAAATCATTGAACAAGTTTTTTTAGAGATCAAGAATTATGGGCATGAGTCTCCAAAGAAGAAGTTAATTGCAGGGATTGTATTAACAGGTGGAGGGTCACAGTTAAAACACCTAAAGCAACTTGTAGAATATATCACAGGAATGGATACCAGAATAGGATATCCAAACGAACATTTGGCAGGAAATAGTGATCCAGAAACCACAAGTCCTATGTATGCAACAGCAGTAGGATTGGTAATGGATAGTCTTGTGCATATTAAAAAACAGAAAAAAGCAGCGATTAGAGAAGCTGTTGTTGAAGATACGTTGAATACCGAACAAGAAACTACTACCACTACTATTGAAGGAGAAGGTATAGAAGAGGAAAAACCAGTAGTAGATTCGAGGCCAAGAAAAAATATTCTTGAAAAGTGGACGGAGAAATTCAAGGAGTTTCTGGACAACGCTGAGTAGGTTCTAGCGTAAAGAGAATGTCCAGTAGACATTTTTAGTATGGTGTTAGCGTTGAGATGTCATGGAAATTAAAGAAAAATAAAGCTCGGTTTTGAGCTTATAAAATATTAAAAATAAAAGTAAGAGAACAAGAAAATTAGCAGTTATGAGTAACAACGAGGAGTTTGAAAACATTTCTTTTGATTTACCCAAGAATCAATCAAATGTAATAAAAGTTATTGGAGTTGGTGGAGGTGGTAGTAATGCCATTAATCATATGTTCCAACAAGGAATCAAGGGAGTTGATTTCGTTATTTGTAATACGGATGCACAAGCATTGGAAAATAGCCCTATACCAAATAAGATACAATTGGGAGTATCTCTTACTGAAGGATTAGGAGCTGGTGCAAATCCAGAAATTGGAGAGCAATCAGCAGTAGAAAGCTATGAAGAGATTAAGTTAATGTTGGATACGAATACCAAAATGGTATTCATTACTGCTGGAATGGGTGGAGGTACCGGAACAGGAGCAGCTCCTATCATTGCTAAAATGGCGAAAGAATTGGATATTCTTACTGTAGGAATTGTAACGATTCCATTTCAGTTCGAAGGTAAAATGAGAAATGAGCAAGCACAGTTAGGTGTTGAAAAATTACGTTCTCATGTAGATTCTTTAGTGGTAATTAATAATAATAAACTTCGTGAAGTATATGGTAATTTAGGTTTCAAAGCCGGTTTTTCCAAAGCTGATGAAGTATTAGCAACTGCATCTCGAGGAATTGCAGAAGTAATTACGCATCACTATACTCAAAATATCGATTTACGAGATGCTAAAACGGTATTAAGTAATAGTGGAACTGCAATCATGGGGTCTGCGCATGCATCTGGTGCAAAAAGAGCTCATGATGCGATTGTAAAAGCATTAGATTCTCCATTATTAAACGATAATAAAATTACTGGTGCTAAGAATGTACTATTGTTAATTGTTTCTGGTAAAGAAGAAATTACAATCGATGAAATTGGAGAAATTAATGACCATATTCAGCAAGAAGCTGGTCATGGTGCCAATATTATCATGGGAGTTGGTGAAGATGAATCTTTAGAAGATGCCATATCAGTTACTGTAATTGCTACTGGATTTGACGTAGAACAGCAAGATGAAATCGTAAATACAGAAACGAAAAAGATCATCCATACTTTGGAAGAGGAACAGCGTGCGACTACTCAGGATTTAACACCTAAGTCTACATCACGTTCGACTCCGGTTATAAATCCGATACCTCCAAAAGAGGAAGTAAAAGAAGAACCAGCTATTATTAAGCATGAGTTGATAGAGGAGGAGGAAGAAGAAAATATAAGTGAGTCTTTGTTGCTTCCTACAACAGAATTTTTAAAGAACATAGAGGTTGTAGAGCCAGAAGAGGTAAATCCTTTTTCTGTAGATAATGATTTTGTTATTATCAATGCTCAGGAAATCATTAACCAAATCGAGGTAAATGATGCGAATGAGATTGCTGCTGCTGAATCTGAAAAGGAAGATCAATTTACTTTAGCATTTGATATGCCAGTAGGTGGAAATGAAGAACCAAAAGTACAGCAGGAGAGTACTATTTTTGATACTCCAAAGCAAGAGGAAGAAAAACCGATAGTTTTTGATCTTACTGATGATATTTTAGAAGTTGAGGTAAATGAACCAATAGAGGTGGTGCCTACCAGTGAAACTACGGCGGGTGATGTTCGTAGATATAGCCTCGAAGAATATATGGAAGAGGAGAAGAGATTAACTGAAGCTAAACCATTAGCAGAAGTAATTGAAGAAGATCAGGAAGTTATTTTTGAGAAAAAAACTGTAGAGCCTTCTCCAGCAGCGGAGCCTGAGGAAAATGTAGATCCTATAGATCAGCCAATTTCTGAAACTCTAAAAGCTAGAGCGGCAGAGCGTAGAGCGAAAATGAAAGAGTTTAATTATAAGTTTAGAAATAACGCTTCACATATAGATGACATCGAAAAAGAACCAGCATATAAGCGTGCAGGTTTAGATGTAGACTCTCGACCAGAATCTTCAGAATTGTCTAGAACTTCATTAGGAACGGATAGTAATGATGATATTCAATTGAGAAAAAACAATTCTTTTCTTCATGATAATGTAGACTAAGAAATAGAAAATGTTTTTCAGATAAACCGATAATCTAAAATAGATTATCGGTTTATTTTTTATCTTCGCAATCCAAAAGATTAAAACCAGTAATTATGAGTTTACAGGCCAAGGTTATGACTGCCATGAAAGAAGCTATGAAAGCAAAAGATACTAATGCTTTAACTTCATTGCGAGCAATTAAATCTGCTATTTTGTTAGCACAAACAGAGAGTGGAGCAAAAGAAGATTTAAGCGAAGATCAGGAGTTAAAATTGCTTCAAAAACTTGTAAAACAAAGAAAAGATAGTGCTGCAATTTTTACCGAACAAGGAAGAGAAGATTTAG
Organism: uncultured Aquimarina sp.; assembly: GCF_947492115.1. Taxonomy (NCBI): domain Bacteria; kingdom Pseudomonadati; phylum Bacteroidota; class Flavobacteriia; order Flavobacteriales; family Flavobacteriaceae; genus Aquimarina; species uncultured Aquimarina sp. The sequence continues at coordinate 174,366 of NZ_CANLMM010000002.1, read as the reverse complement.
CACAGCCCGAACTTGATCAAGCCAAGGTAATTGAACAATTTTTACCGGAGCAATTAAGTGAGGAAGAAATAGAAAAAGTAATAGTTGATATTATTGCTAAAACAGGTGCAGAAGGAATGAAAGATATGGGTAAAGTTATGGGAATGGCATCTGGACAGTTAACTGGTAAAGCAGACGGTAAAACAATTTCTACTATTGTAAAAGCTAAATTATCTTAAGGATATTTAATAGGCCGTGTGGCGCAACTGAATAGCGCATCAGATTTCGGCTCTGAGGGTTGGGGGTTTGAATCCCTCCACGGTCACATCAGGCACAAAACCTGCAATGAAATTGCAGGTTTTTGTTATTTGGAAAAAACCAAAACGCTAGTTTTGAGGTTTTGGAAAATAACAAAAACTTTAAAGCGTTAGCTTTGCTAGTTTTGTATTTGCAGCAGTGAGTATAATGAGATCGACAAAGTTAATCCAAAAATATAGTTTGAAGTTTTTAAATAAATAAAAAATAAGAACACTAACTCTAGGTTTTTTATTTGGAAGAGTTAGCTTCAGGGGATCAACAAAGCTAATCTCTCCTCTGTCGTATCAAATGGACAAATATGTTTCGCTGACTCTTGTACTTTTTTTGTATGTATTGAAGTGATCTTATACTCAGATCTAATCTGTAGAAAGTTCAATTTTTATTTTGGTAATATTCTTCAAATCAATGGTGATGATGATGCCAGAATCTCCATAACAAATTAAGTGTTCATTTTTTATTTCTGCCTTACAAATGGGATTTGAAAATGTAAAAAAGATAGCCCAATTTAAGATTCCCGATAGAGAAGTAGATGCAATAAATCCTTCATTACCCATGCCACCATCTCCAAAAACAAATTGTTGATTTTGATATTCAAACGCTCCATGAAAAATATCGTATTCAACCCAGATATCATCATTATATTTTTCAAGACTTTCTAAAGTGGTATCACATGTTGGTGACCAATAGCGTTTCGTTTCACCATTATTCGGGTTATAAGTACTGTAGGCATTTGCCATGATGATATCTCCTTCTCCCATGATGATAGCATCATATCCTGGCAAGTATCCTTGTTTCCATTTTTCTTGTATTTTCGGGTGCATCGTATATTCTAATTCGTTAAAGTCTATTTGTTCTATTTCTTTCAAAAAAGCTTTGGGTAAATGTTCTAAAAACTGTTTGAGTTCGGCCACTTTTTCAATTACAATATTATCGTTGTTTAAGGTGTTAAGTTCGATTTTTTCTGTTTCCATAGGCTGTAACTCTTCGTTAAAAGAACTACACAACTGATATTTAAAATGGATAACTTCTTTGCCAATTTCAATACTAATCAGAGCCGTTAAAAAGTGAGGTTTAATAGTTCTATTAGACCATTGGTAATCATCAAAATCTAATTCTAGTCGCCATTGCCTATTTGCTTCCCAAGCTGCGTGTTCAAAATAATGTTCAATACGCAGAGGATGATGAAATTCATTTTCTTCTAAAATTTGTTCGTATACTGGAACAATAGCACCTTTAATTAAAGGAAATTGTTCTCTCATTAAAGTATTAATTTCTCTATAAAACAGACTTTCTTTTACTAATGTTAATGCTGACATGTTAAATCGTTTTAGTCCAGCTTTTATATACCCAATCATTATTCGTTAAAAGCTGATGCTCTTCACAATCAAAAGTTTCCTGAACAGAAAAAATATCACCCTTGTCCATAGCTTCTTTTGTCCAGATGGAAAATAAATCTGTTTTATCGTGTAATGATTTTAATTGTTCTTTTATCTTTTTAAAGCAATAGATACCACCAAACATCCCATTGCCATAAGGACTATAATTCGAATATTTACAACTTAAACAAGTGTTGATATAAATATGTGCTGGTAATTGGTTTTGTAAAGCTATTAAGGCATCTTCCATCCATTCCAACTTCTTTTCTACAGTAAATTTTCCAAAAGAAGTATGTAATGTCAAACTATTTAATTCATGGTCTAATCCATTGATGGTAGTATCATCACCTACTACTATATAGGCATCTAGATTTTCTTCAAATAGTTCTTTTGAGGTAGTGTTGTAGAGTTTTATTGGTATTGTAATTAAGAATGAACAATTTGTAACATCTCCAGAACCATCTGCTAACATCTGATAATCGAATTTTTCATGATCAATTTTATCAGCGGTTAATTGATCAAAATCAGGTCCGTCAAAATTGATACCTCTAATAGTGGTTACCATCTCACTACCATCAGATTTTATGACGATCTGTTCTGTTCCTCTTTTATCTTGGTATGTAGTTTTGTAATGTCTCATATCTGCTATTTTTCAATTGTAAAAGAAAAACCAATGTCTTTGACGGTGTGAGATGTGTCTGCTGAAACAGCTTTACACTGAAATTCGAACGTAGCTTCTTCCATACCATCTTGTAATGTAAAGCCTCCTAGAATAGTAATAGCATAAATGCCATTTGCTATTTGTATTTTTTGTCGAACTCCTAATTCGGTAGCTTCTTTTAAACGATGTAAACCGCCATCTTCTGCCCAATTCTTTAAATAGGGTACTGTTACTACACAAATTTCATTATGAATAACTTCAAGGATGTATCCTGTTTTTTCGAATACTAACGAACTTGTATCTTCTGTAAACACAGAAGTTTCATTTGTGATGTTAAAAAAAATAGTATACGGTTGATTTATAATACCACCCATCGGAATCATAACTCCTTTTTGAACTGCTACTTCAGCACTTTCATTCGTAGTAAATTCGTTGATAAGATCGTCACCCAAATGATGATCATTTTTAAAACGTAGTAAATTGGTGGGATCTGTGAGAAAAAAATAATCCCAAGTATCATTTAAACATTCCGTAAATTTTATCATAGTGTATCTTAATTAAAACTCGGGCGTCACTTTTCCATTTTTTTGAATTCCTTTTAATATCCAGAATATTCCTGATTTTAAAATATTAACGTTTGTATGGGTAATCTCTTTTTTAATTTTGCGAACTTCATCTACTTCTAATCTTGGATAGGATACTGTATAACGCCCTTCTTCTTCCTGCTGCTGAATAACTACTGATTCTTTGGCTTTGGGCATCTGCACCTCTATCATTGATTCATCTAATTTATGAATCGTAGCTTTCGGAAAATATCCTTTTAACTCTGTAATCAAATGGTCCATAAATTATTATTTATATCCATAAATGGTAAAAACATCTTTTTCTTGCTCAAAAGGGATATTCAGTTTAAGCAGCAATTGATGTATTTCTTCTGTTTCATCTAGAATTTTTGGCGATACCAAACGACCTTGAGGTATTTGATGAGTTCCTCTTATTTCTAACCATTCGATAGTGAAAAAAATAGGTAATCCTTCTTCCCAAAAACTAGACCAGTCACCTTGATATTTTGGAGGACTAGGAAAATCATGAAATGTAAATTGAGCCTTATCCCACTGAATTAATTTTTCGTTATAAGCAGGTGGAAAAGGTAATGTGGCTATACCCTCTTGCAGTTCTAACCATTTGGTATCATTCATTACAGAAGATAGATTTTTACGAGCTACAATTGTTGCTACTTGTTCCTTTAGTTTTATAATATCGATATCGTTTTCTGTGAGATATTTATATTTTTCATAGAGGTTGAACCCTAGCGCATCAACTGTTCTGTACAAGTCATTATTCCTATCATTATTTTCCATTAATCAAAATGATTATTTACTACTCCTGATAATCTAGTATTTTATAACTCACATTTTCAGACTCTATAAATGTCTTTACATCTTCCAGGTATTTCCAAATAAAACCTCCTTCATGTCTGCAAATGTAAATTCCATCATTTTCAAAAGTGATACTAATATTCGGCATCTTTCCTGTGTTGTCAGTCTTTCTGAAATCCCAAAACAGCTTATTATCAAACTCATATTTTTTATCAAATATGTTGTTCTGTTCTAATAATAGTTGAACTTCAGAAATTTGTTTCTGATTCAACTTCACTATTATTTTATATTCGAATCCCATGAATTAATCTCCCAAAGCTTTTAGTGTTATTCCTTTATCTGAAAAATATGCTATTCGCGTTCTAAACTTATGAATAACTTTGGTTTTTTCTTTATCCGTATTTGATTTAGCAGTAAGGATAGTATCTATCATCTGAATAATCATCTTTAGATGTGTTACTTTTAATAGGGTATCTCCATAAGGATCGATAAAAATTCCAGTTTGCTGAGTAAACTCTATAAATACAGATTCCAAATGGCCATATTCAGTATCATTTATCCCAAATTGATATTCATTCGTATCTATTCTATGAAAATCTAGTGCCATACTTATCGAGTAAAGACATTTCGAATTCCGTCAAAAATTTTCCAACAAGTATCTTTGTCCAAACCTTTTGGATGTTCCACTTTCCAATGTCCAATACTTGCTCTTAAGGTATTGTACATACTGAATAATTGATATACTAATTCCTTTGAAATGGTTTTTTTATCCGCATAATAATGTTCTATAGCTCGTAGGGCTTCTATGAATTTTTCAATTCGTTTTTCTTCTACATCAGCACTCATTCTAAATAAGGTATCTAATCCGTTTTGCGAATTATATTCTTTATGTATTAATTTTTTCGCTTCTTCTGCTGTCATTTCCTGATCAATTTATATGCTAGTATGCTCGTTATTAGTAACCCAATAATGGATAACAATCCGTAGACTTCTTTTGCTTGCTCATGATATACGATACCTTCTTCTGAAAAGTAGTTGCCATTTTGATCGTACGGAAGTTTGGCTTTTTCGATATACATCCATATACAGAACGCTGTAATACTTCCTATGATGATTGTGAACATGTAACCTATAGTCTTTTTATTCATATTTTACAGCTATCTTATTTTCTCCCCATCTTTTGTTTCGTTCAATGGAAATTAGCTTTCCCTTGCTGTCATACTGATAACTTTCTAAGGTTTTATCATTCAATGTTTCTTGTATCAAATTACCATGATCGTCATAAATGAAACCTAGATCTTGATCGGAGTAACTAGATTGATGATTAATTTCAATCTTTTTAATTCTATTATCGGTATCATAATTATAGGTTAGATAGGTGTGTTTGAACTCTTTGTCACTCCATTTTTTTACTTCACTTACTTTGTAGATTTGATTATGTTCGTTGTACTCTAAAATGATTTTACTCCGTTTGCTTTGTATGATTTCTGATAGTAATCCTTTGTCGTTGTACTGATAGTCTAATACTTTGGTTTTATTATTGACTTTATTGGAATTGATCTTTTGTATAGAGCATCTTACCAACTTATGTTTATCATATTCATATGTAGAAATGCGATACACTTTTTTAGTGCCAAAATTTCGATTCTTTTTTTCAATCAACTGTCCGTTATCATTGTATGTATATAGCGTATCATCGGTTTCTATTAAGAACCCATGTTTGTTGTATTTATAGAGGTTTTTATCTCCAAAATGATACTCATCTCCATCGGCGATATCATTAGGGCACACTTCTTTATATCCTGTTTTCAACCCTAATTCGTTGTAGTAAACGTTCAAGGAGCAAAGTACAATTCCGGCATCTACATATCTCTGTGTATATAGGTAAGTAGGGAAGGTCTCTGCTGAAATTTCAATTCTTCCAATGATCTCACCACTATAGATAATTTCTTCTACTTCTTTGGGCAATCCATAAGGCGTAGACTTTTTATTTTGTAGGCTAATGATTTGTCGTAGTTCTCCCTGATGATTGTAAAAGTAAATAGAGTCGTTTTGCTTTTTTATAGCAATGCTGTCGTTTTCAAAACGTATAATATCATTTTGGGCCGTACTATTAATAGCGAGCAATAGCAAAAGAATCAAACTTATTTTATATAATACATTTCTCGTCATAATGATATCAGGGTTTATACATCTGTATCGTTTTAAATTCTTTTTGATCATTAAGAATTAATTCTAGCCCCATAAAATTCCATATTCCCGCAGAATTCACTTTGTGATCCTTTGGAAACAAGATGTGATAATATTCTTTGCTAAAATCATTGTATCCGAGGTTATCATCGATCTTAAACTCCAGTTGTAGTTCTTTTTTTAATTGATCAACTGAAATAGTACTACTTTTTCCCATAGCATTGATTACCTTTTGATAATTAGTGATAGTTAACTCTCTATCTTTAATTTTCTTTTTAAGAAAATTGGAATCCAAATAATTTACATATACTACTCCTGTTAGCAGTATTGTTGAAATGGCAAATAAGATTGTTAGTAATTTAAACTTCATTTTTTCCTTTTTTGCTAGTTAACCAATCTGTTATTTTTTGAAATTCTACGGAAGAAAGTTGCTCACCATACACTTCTCTTATAGTTTCTCCAGCTTGCACTTTTTGATACTGAATAGCAAATTGATGATCTGTTGAATTATAGTTTATATATACCATTGGCAAACGGCATCGTTCGTCATAATTTTTACCTAAGGAAAGTCCTAAAGCGTTATGTGATTGACTTGGATAATACATATTCCAAAATCCTAATGTTTTAAACGTATATATCAGATCTAATAAGGGTTGAAATTTTTTATTTTCAACTTCAATCCATAGTGAACACCATTTTACCATGGTTTCCCATTGTACGAGTCGATCTTCGGACTTCATTCCGTTGATGATTTCCGTATAGCGTTCCCTGATATTCATAATTACCTTTGTTTTTGCTTTTTCCAGCGATATGGATTTTCCATTACTAAGCTAAATGATGTCAAATGAAAATCATTAGTGTCTAAATCTTCTAGATCATCTACATTATCAAAAGTTAATTCTATACCACTATTCAATCGCAATAGCACTCCCAGTTCATCTGTTTTCTTTTTAAAGTCAATATGGTGTCGGTTTAGTTCAGTCATCATATACATAAGGTTTAATTTATCGATATCTTCAAAAACCCATTTGTTAAGTTGTATTTGATGACTGCTTTCTAATTTACCTTCATACCAATGATCAGAAAATATGAGATATAATTCTTTATTTTTAAAATGTAGTTCGATACCTCCATAGGTCCAAATGTTTACTTTTTCCGTTAGGAAATCAGCATCATAATCATCTGGATCCGGGAAATTATGGATAATCCATTCTTTGGTTTGTCCTAATTGTAAACAATCGAATTTTCCAGTTTTAAAAAACTCTAACAGATCTATTTCTATGGGTGTTGGTAATTGCATGTCTCTTAAAGCATCAATATTATTCTTTTGTACTAAAGTAAGCATAGCACTTATATCGGTGAAATAGTCAATCAATATTCGCTGAGGATGAATTGATATCTGCGGATTGAAATCCTATTCTAATTTATGATGTCGATCTCCCCAAATGTAAAATGGTGATCTGGGAACTCCCATAAAAACCGCTATTTCTGGTTTCTCTAACTGATCTAAAAAGGCTTCATCTTCAATATTATTACCAGATAGATTTACTTCTTTGATACTCGACAATTTGTTTAAAACATCAACCTTTTTAAGTTCATTGGCATGTAAATTAAGAAGCTCTAAATTTTGTAAATGTTTTAATCCTTCTATATTTTCCAAATAATTTCCGGATAGATCTAATACTCTCAATTTTTGTAATGATTTTAAACTTTTTAGATGATGTAAAGAGGAATCACTAAGGTCTAGCTGTTCTAAATTTGGAGTTCCATCAAATGCATCCTCTGATATAGTGTCACCATTACATTGAATACATAATATTTTTAGTTTCGGTAAATTTTTTAAATGTATTTTAGAAGTATTTTCAATTTTTAAATGTTCTAAATTCGGAAAATGTGCTAATGAGTAAATTTCATAATCCGGTATTACTTCTAATTTCAATGTTTTTAAAGATGGAATAGAAGGTAAGGTATTTACATCAATACTTTCTCCTACTTCTAAATATTCTAGTTGCTGTAGGGTGCTCATATTGGAAATCGTACAATCTCCTAAAAGAGTTAAACTTGTTAGTTGTTTTAGAAACGCTGTATCAATAAATTCATAGCTATCACTTCCACTAAAACTTAGTTCTTTAATGTTTTGTAACGCTTTTAGCGAAAGAGTAATAGTTTCAGTCAGTTCAGGTTCAATACTCACCCAAACAAAGAGTTTGGATAGGCTCGATAAACTCAAAATGTTTTGCAAAGCTTGTAGAGATGTTACTTCCCAAAGCCTTAAGGATTCTAACGCGGTAAAGTCCTTAATAACTTCAATATTCTCAACATTATCTTCATCAATGTCTAATCTTTTTAATTGATGTTTTAAAGGGCTTAATTTTTTAAAATCTCGTAAGCCCTTTTGATGTGGATCTATCGAAAATCCTAATTGCTCTAATGCGCTAAAATGTTTTAGTACTGAACTATCTGTAAATCCAGATTGCTCAAATCGTATCGTTTTTATTTGAGAAGCTATGGGAATGAAATCTTCCAAAAAAACAGAACTATAATGAAATACTAACTTATCTACATTTGAAAAGTAAATTAGAGCATCGTTCATATGACTCACATATTGAGAAAAGCTGATGCTTTGTATATATGGAGCTAAGGATAGAAGGTTGTTTATATCGAATATTGCTTTTTCATTCTCATGATTTTCTCCCACAGTACATTCTTTAATACGAAATGTAGTAGCTGTATCTATAGGAAGTTTTTGATCAATAATTCTGGTTTTAGAATCCATCTCTAACACTTCTAAATAAGGCAATTGTACAAGACTTGCAATACTTCCTATTTGAGAACCATTCAGGTGAATTCCATGAATACCTTCTACTATTGGAAGGAAAAAATCAATATCCTCGAATTCCATTTTGGTAAGTGACAACCAGGTAAAGTTTCTGTCGGCTTGAGGTGTATAGATGACATCTTTTTCAGACGGTTTGATCTTTACATTCGTTAAGCGTAAATCATATAGTTTAGGAAATAAATTGACCTCGTAGAAATTATGAAGTGTGCAATTGGTAATAAACACATTATCTAATTTATGAGCTAATGGAAAAAACATGCTTAGGTGTCTTACTTCCATATTAAGTAGGTTTACTTGCCGTAAATACCCATCGAAATTTTCATGATCAGTACGAGGGTATAATTTATCTAGATCATTAATGACTACATTATCTAATGTAAGATTGCACAACCCTTTAAAAGAATACATAGCCACTATATTATGAACCGTACAATTAATTAGTTTAATGGTATGTAAATGCTCTGATAGTGGGTACAACACATTAATATTTTCAATAACTATGTCTTGTATGACCAGTTCGCGTAGGGTTTGATCTTTTTGCCAAACCCTATAGGTATGCATCTGATCTTCCTTTTTATAATCATATTTTTCTAAAGTAATCCCTAATTGTTCTTCTATATACTGTACTGGGTTGTTCATTTGTTATTTCGAATGTAATATTGGGTTCTCTTTTAGTATCCTAAGTCATCAGACACGAATTCAGCTTTTACATTGCTGCAAATTACCGTGCCATGTAATCCTTCCATACTATCAATTTCAACTTCAATTCCATCTTTATGATTCCGAAAATCGAGTTGGAGTATGATGTTGTTTTGAGTATAACCCTTTAATTCGTTTTCTTTTATACCACATAATGTTAGTTTCATTTTCTTGTTTACATGAGTGAGCTCAATTACTAAGATGATGTCGTTATTTTGTTCTTGAAATGCTACAATCTTATCATAATGACAAGCAGGAAACATTTTTGTTATTTTGATTACTTCTAAGGCTCCTTCAATAGAAGTTAAAGGAGAAAAAAGTAGCTGAGCTTTGATATTACCAATTATTGATTTTTCATACTGTACACTCATATACACTTCTAAGACATTCTTTTCTATAGATTTTAACGTAATGATAAAAGATTGATTTTGAGAATCTCTCGCCATCAATATATCAAAGTTGTTATACGTCAAAACCTCTTCAGATTCATACGTTAAGTGATATGCATCTTGTACTTTGAAACAATCTAAAACTTTTATGTTGCTTTCTTTTGTCAATTGCTTTTTATTTTAAAATAAAGCTCTATTCTTCCTCTTTAAATTCACTTAGCATTAATTGGTATGCAGCTTCTATTCTTTCTTTTTCTTCTTCATTATAAGTGTCTAAACTCACGGTTAGTTCTCTAGCTTTATCTAAAGGAATATTCTGATTCGTTTGCACGAAAGCTACGCATCCTAAAAAGGAAACTCCTTTGTTTTTTAATTCTGAAACTTTTTCAGAAAGAGATTTTACATCTTTATATCTGTATGCGGCGGCTTCTTTTTTTATGTCTTCTAAATTCATGAATTAATATGTATTGGTAATGGTTAATACAAAAGCATTCCTAAATCAGTCCAATTATCATCTTCCGAAACGGTATACTCGAAATCAAAAATTCGAGAACCATCATTTTGCATTTGATGTAGTCTTTTGGTTGCTTTTTCTAAATCATCTACATAGATATCAGTTTTAAAGCCTTTGTATTTGGTTTCAAAACCTCTATCTGCTTTTTTTATAATTACTATATGCGCTACGCATACTTCACGAAGTTTTTCTTTAAAATATGCTTCGACATCATTAAAGCGCATTGTTCGTAAATCAACTTCTTCCGACTGAATGACAAAATGATATTTACAGATGCTTCTAAACTTGTAGAAAGCATAACTAATATCTGTCCAGCAAAGTCTGCTTACTTCTGGATTAGACAAGGTATACATAGCAATATCCTTCTCAGGATAAACGATAGTATGATTGTTTTTAATGGTATCCCAATTTACTTTTAAGTTTTCATTTAATACTTCTACTATCCTTCCAAAACCTATTCGATGCTTTCCTTCATAAAATATAAAACATACGTTTTTACACAACTTTCCTTTAAATATCTCTTTATTGACAATAGAAATTTTGGTCATCACCCCTTTTTCTCCGGGTTGAACGGTGTCCTGATTTACATAGATTTGCTGCCCAGTAGTTATATGATCTGGATATTCATTAAATTTTATATGAGGTCGATAGCCCGATGATACAGCATTTTTTCTACCACTTTCATCAGGATGGAAAAACTTCAATTCTGCAATGAAATCAGTAGTAGAAAAAACAGTCGTATCTTTTATTCTAAAAGAAATGTGTTTAAGATCAAAGATCTGAAAATCATGTATAATCCAATCTTTATGTTCAACACTCCAATTATAAGCATCCAGTTTTTCTGTTATATCATCTAATAATTCTCCAATAACAAAATTATTTACCAGTTCCTCAAATTCGGTTATAATACCGAGTAATTCAGTATCAAAAGAATGAGAAAGTATGATTCCTTGTACTAGGTTATCCGTACGGCTTTCTACTTTAATTTCTGCCTTCTGTTGTTTCGTTATGTCTTGGATGATTAACTTCATTTCTTACAAAACCTTGATGCATACAATTTTAATTTTTCTTGCATGTCTTCATGTAATATTTCCATACTAAAGTTCTTTGTTCCTTCTAATTTAATCATGGTTTTGTCCATAGATTCATCACAGGTATAGATATAGGTTTCATAATATTCATCAGACAATTGTTCGTTTACAAACATCTCTACTTTGAAGGTTACCTTACCATTATCTGGATTGGATACTATTTGGTGTTCAGAATAGGTCATTGCACAACCAGAACCACAAGAAATCACAAAGGAATTATTGGTTTTTTTAGAAGATATTAAAGTAATATTTTGATCATTATAAGAAAACGTATCTGTATACATATTTTCTTTTACACTTCCTCTTCGTGTATTGATGCCTGTGAATTGATAATCTATCTTTATGATTTGCTCTGTTATATCTGTAGTTATATAAATCTCATCAAATGTTGTTTGTATGGTTGCGGTATTGGGTATTGTTGGGCAGCTTTGCAATTTTTTTAATGCTAAGGTGTCTGTTGAAAACCATGTCCTCAAAAATCCAAGATGTTTCTCTGAACATTGATATCCTAATTTTAACTGAGTTAATATTTTACAGTTAAGATTACTTCTGTTTTCATTTGCTTTCCCATCCCATTCGCATTCATTTCCGATAAAAGTTGTAACGTAGCCTAAAGCAGCTCTTTCGGGTTCGGTAATTCTCCCAAGGTATTCATTGTTTAAAACAATGGTGTTAATGTCTGTTCCTAGCGCTTCATCATACAATGTTTCTCTCCATAAAACTTTTATTTTTTGATTGGTGAATTGTTCAGCATTGATTTTTTTGAATGAGATCAAAAATGGTTTTGTGTACGTGATTTCGGGATCTCCTGCTTCTTCTAGGATTTTTAATTCCCATTTGATTTCTAATGTATCTCCTGTAGCAAGTTGAGAAATACCATCAATAGTGTAGCATATGTCTGTCGTATCCTTATTTTTCTTTGCTAAAAAATACCAGTAATCATAATTATCATCAAAGCTTATAAAGTTAATTGTATCAGTATAGGTTTTACCTAATTCAAGATATTCGTTTGGTCTCAGTTTGCTAGATAAGAGGGTAAGACTATCTTCTTTTTTTTCTGGTTCCTCATTGGTCAAGCTATCATTTTTTGTTTGTTCTTTTGTTAACTCTGTATTAGAGGTTTTTTTTTCAGAAGTTTCAGAATTGTCTTTGCAGGCATTCAGACAAATGCATAAAGCAATGATGGTAGGAAAAAGTATTTGTAATTTTATGTTCATGTTTCTTTATTTATATCCATAGATTTTTAATTCAGCTTTAGATGTTTCATATTCAAATAGCTTCCCTTCTTGAAGCTTTTGTTCTAATTCTTCAATATTTTGAAATTCAGTTTTTAATGAAATTAATATCCATTCAATCTCTCTCAATTCGAAAACACCCCAATATTCTTCTATATATTTTTCTTTAATCAAATTATTAGAGTTAGGTATGGAGAATGTTCTAATTTTAGCATCTAAAAGTAGTTTCACTGTACACTCAAATTGAAAATTTATTCCCTTCAATATAGCGAATAAAGCTTTCCATTTTGTTGTATTCATAAAGCTTGCTTTTAGAGCAATTTCTCTTTCTAATTTTTGTTGGTGTTTTTCAGCTTTCAATCTTTTAGTCATTTAAAAACTTCTAGTGTTTGGAGAAGACGTATTCTTATTTCAGTTTTATTTGTCCCTTGAAACAGTCTGTTTCTCCATGGATTTCATCTTTACTGTAATATTTTGTTCTGTATATAAAGGAAGTTTCATTTATCCAATAAAACTCTTTAATAACACAATGGTCATCAATCAGATCAAATTCAGTTAGATATTCAAATTCTCCTTTGACTTTTCTTTGAAAAAAGTAGGAGATACATTCTTGTCCACCAAAGATTCCATTTAAACGAAGCGTTTTTTGAGGTGAATGTACAAAGTAATCTGGGTTTCCAATAGTTCCTTCTGTTTCACCAGTTTTAATCGAAAACGTTCTATCACTTGTATGTCCTCCTTCTAATACTAATATATCATATGCTGGATAATATCCAGACCATCCTTTTGAAAAGCCAATTTCCTCAGAGAAGAATTCATTTAGTATAAGCTTTTGTCCGTTACTAATGGTGATACTTTTGATTTGATCTTCTCTTTTGTAGTCCTCATTCTCAAATTGTGTTACCCATTCTACTCGATTCTTTAATATCGTTTTAATCGAATCTAAATCACCAATCTTTTTGGATTTTTCAATTGGTTTTGAAGCCTTTTTAAACAATTCATCATATTCGGTTTTAGGTATTCTTGATGAGTTAATAATGGCATCGTTTTCATTTTTTTTTAGGTATCCATCAAAAACAAACCCTTCTTTTTCGTGAGTGTCAGTTTCTTTAGATATGATATAAGGGTAGTTACTATACTTTATTTTAATCCATTTTCCAGTGATTTCTATTCCATTATCGATAATGGTCATTTCTTTATCTGTATCAGCTATTTTCTGCACTATAACTCCATAGGGAATCTTAGCCATTTTTTTTGCAGATAATTTATTGCTGGAACGTACATTTAATCCACTTTTTGCAGTGACGAAATAATAATCTTGTGCGTTTCCACTCACAAAGAATAGTATTAATAGTGTAATCGCAAATACTCTTATAAATATCATTTTATCTAATAACATATCATTCTTTATAAAACGAATCGATCAAGTCGAACATTTCTTGTCGAGTTGGATCTTCAGGAAATTTTTTGTTTAAAATTTCATGGAAAAATAGTTTATAATCAGAAACTAGTTCATTAAAATCTTCATTAGTCAATTGATCAAAATCTTTTATACTATCAGGAAATGCTCGCGACAAAATTTGGTCATAAATATCTTCTTCTGGCATATGTTTTTGCCAATCGTCTCCTGTGTTTTCCCAAATACTAATCAATCCTAATAGACGTAATGGATCACCTCCTGCAAATTGCCTTGTACCTTTAATAGCCCAAAAATCAAAATTCTCTTCATCCGCATGTGGAAGCACAAATATTTTATAACCTTTGGATTTTACAATGCTTAGTGCCAAATTATATGTATTCATAGCATCTGCTATTTTGCAACCTTTTTCCATTACTAGTTATTTAATCTCGTTTACTATTAACACTGTACTTCACCTGTTTTTAGATTAATCGTTCGTGCTTTTGCATAGGATACCTCCATGTTTTCAAGATCCCAAGTTACATCTACACTAAAAAGTAATACAGAACAATTTTCATTGTCACTACTTTTTCCAATGATAGTGCCTTTAGCATCTTTTAAAACCACAGTAACTTCAGAACTTGTGCCTCCATCGCCAGGCATGGTAGATGAAAAAATATTCGGTTCTTTAGTAATAACTAATTGATACTTCCCATCAGGACTGTAATACGTTCTAACTTCTTTTAAAGCTCTATATTGGTTATAGATCAGCCAAGACGCAGTAAGCAACAAAAAAATCACTAAGAATGGTAGATTTTTCTTATTTAGTTTCATAATACTCGAAAGACTGTTTAAGGTTATATTTTCTTATAATTTCCTTTTCCCAAGAAAGGTACTCCTCTTTAAAATCATTGAAATCACTTGGGATTCCTTTTAACCAATACATATGACCATGAAGACAATTCATAGCCCAATGGTATTCTAATTCATGTCCTAAAAGCTCTACTTCGGTGCGAGATTGAGGAGCTTTTTTTAAAAAAGAAGCATCTAATTTTTCCTGAGCTTCGGCATACGTAACTTTTCCATATTGTACCATAATATGTTTAATCAGTTCGCAGAAAGAGTAATGGTTAAAGATTACAATCTCTTCCTCATCTTCAAATCTCAAGTTATCCTTTGGATGTTCCGATTTCATAATGCTGCCGCTTCTTTAAAAATGTACGCTACTACTTTTCCGTTTTGGTGTGTAATGTTTCCTATGATATTTTCATCTTTTAGTTTTAATTGTAATTGGTTTGCATATGTGTTTTCTATTTCCTTTGCAATAAAATCCACTTGTATAGCATCATTAGATGCTAGTTTCCAATTATAGGTTCCTATTTTGTGATTAGATTCTTTATTACAAGAGGATATTTCCATTTCGGATATATGTATTTGTGTTTCTTCGAATTGAAGTATTAAATAGATTTCACTTCCAGCGCAAGGGTTATCATCTGGAGTTTCCTCATAGATAACACCGACTTTTGCGATCAATTTTTTATGTAAATGATTTTTCATTTTCTGGGAAAATCCAAAAGAAAAACATAGGCCTAATAATATGGTTAAGAGGAAGTTTTTATTTTTCGTAATAGTATATAATAGATTCATTTTTCTTGTTGATATTGTTTTAGTATAATTCGATTTCCCAATCCTCGTACGGAGGTGCTACTTTAAAATTAGGATCACAATAGGATCGAATATAGTCTACAGCTCTTTTTTCAGCATATTTTGCGTTTAGTACGGTACCTTCTGAATCTAATTCAATAACATTAGCGAATATCGCATATGCTTGTTCTATAGCGCTTGGTTCTTCTCCATATAATTTAAGGTAATCAATATCTTTCAATTGATAATGCGTGCCGCTTGCCATAAAATATGCAAAGGTTCGTAAAGCTCCACTAAAGGATTGACTTAACTTCATTTTTTAATTTCTTTATAGATTTTTCCATCAAATTTTAGGACCACATCTTTCTGAGAAAGAATAGAATCAATTGGATTGCATTCTCCATTTTTATCTTCAGCAAAAATGCGTTGTGTATTCTTAGTTTTAATTACTAAATCAAAAAGCTCATTAGTTGTAACGTTGTCAACAACCAATGAATTATCGATTATGTTGAATTGAGCATGACACGAATTAAGATTTACTTCTCCCGTACTTTCGTAAATGGTATAATTATCCAATATTTTTTGGATACCAAAATCATCTTTCATGAAAAGAGATAATGTGGAGGTATTATAAGGATTTGGTTGTGATTGTGTTCTGTGTTTTAGTAGAACACCAAAAGCACTTTTTGATTCGGATAATTTATAATGTGTCGTATCTATAGAAATACCATCAATAAATACAGCATCCGAAAACCAGCCATTTGTTTCTGAACTTTCAAAAAAATTATGAGTAACCTTGCCATTTTTAGGGTTTACAATAACAATATGACTGTTTAATCCATACGCTTCATCGTCATCATCGTATTCTTCAGCAAGCTCAGATAGCACCATAATAAGCTCGTTAATGTTAGCGGAACTAATTTTCGTTCCTTCTAAATGCACTCTAGGTTTTTCTAATCCTAATTGTTGTACTACTTTTTCAAAAAGTTCAGATTCTTGTGATGTTGTATTAACCGAGTTTGTTACTACTGGTTTAATATTACCATTTTCAGTTATTTCAAAAACTTCGATGGTTTCTTTCTTTTCATCCATCCAATCTATATAGGTGGTAGTGATGATGTTGTTTTCAATTTTTGACTTTCTTTGAAAAGCTCCTTCAGCAGTTTCATCATAAGCGATTACTTTAGCATCTATGATGTTTCCATCTATATTATAATTAATGAGCTGCGATTCCATTTCATTTTCTCCCTTAAAAATGACAATCACTGCCGAGTAAAATTCTTCTGAAAATTCTAGTTTGTAAGAAGGAGTAGCTTTATAATTATATCCTTCTTTATAAAAATTAGGATATATTTTATAGAGTTGTAAAGCCGCTACTTCTTCTTTAGTATAAATCTTGAAATCATCCTTATAGCTGTCAAAGGTTGTACTATCAACAATGGGTGTTTTTCTTATAGACAAATTTTTGATAATGCTATGGAAAGTGGGATCTGTAAATGATTTTTGTATAGTTGTTATGGGGGCTTTTTCCACGAGTGTGTCTTTAACTTCACTCTCGGTTTTTGTTTTTTCTTTTGGTTCATCCGTACAACCTAATATTAGAAATATGAATAGTATATAAATAGTTTTCATCGTATATGGTTGTTTACTGAATTGGTTTCTCTTGCTTTTATTTAAATTACATTTTTATTTCTAGAAATTATGTTTTATCATATCTGTTTTCGATACATATCCATTCTCATAATAATCTAGCTTTCCACAAATGCTTGTATTCGTGTTTTTACAATCTGTCATTGTAAATATCGCAAGTTTGTATTGCGGATACATGGATAAATCTTCAACGATCATACCTCCAAGATCTTCTTCATTATCTATGAAATATGCTGTTCCAGAATCTCCAAAAGCTAGAGGATTCCAATTTTTATAGTATGTATAAAAACGCAAGGAATACTGAAAACTATCTTTAAAATCTGTTTTTTGGTGATATTCTATTAAATTTTGTCTCACCACCTTTTTAATAGCCTTGTGTAAACTATCTTTTTCTTCAACAGCGTGTTTCACCAAATATAAATCTGGATATACTTTAGATTGAATAAATTCCATGTTCACAAAAAACATTCGATGGATAACAAAACTTAGGCATATGAATACAACTATCTATGATATTATGGTTACTCTTAGTTTTTTTGCAAAACACCATTTTAATAATCGATACACTAAAAACAGAGATGTCATGATTAGTGCGATCACAAATAAAATGAGTATTATTTCCATCTGATGCTTCTTTGTTTTAGTGCTTTTTCGCTTTATTCTGATCTAATACTAAGGTTTCGATTTTATCTACTATTTCTAGTCTGTTTTTGCTTTCAAAAGAAAATTCTGGCATTAAATTTCCTGGTACTTTTTCAGTTATTTTCTTTTTAGTATTGTACTTTTCAATAAGTTGATAAACTTCCAAAATATAGCTGCCATTAAGATCACCTTTTGGATACCATATCAACTCTATGTTTTTATTAGTTTGTGTATTAGAAATCGATAATAAAGTTGAACTCGAAAACTCATACAAACAATTTTCTTCATTAATATCTTGCTCGTAAAACAAATTCCAATGTACTTTCCATCCTGCTGGGATTCTTAGAGGTTGTAATTTCATATCACTATTTTTAATCCCAAACACGCATCGAAAGTCCGCAATAACCAGTGGCTATATCTAAAACATCATCGGCTCCATCCTGGATAGATAGGTTGTCAGGATTTTCTGTTTTTATTTGGTTTAATAATGCTACAACTTTGTTTTGTGTTCCTCCATTATTTTTATAATTCATCAAAATATCACGAACTTCTTGCGTAAAAGCATTCCCTTGTTTAATATGTTCCAAGAGTATTTTTTTAAGTTGTTCTGTATTCATTTTTTTAGATGACATCTATTACTTTTTCTAATAAAAAGTGGGTGCCTGCCACAATCAATGCGATAAAAAAGAGCAATACCACTCGAACTAACAGAGCGTTCTTATTATTTTGTAATTTCTTTTTTGGATAAAAAATATCGAACAGGATGAAAAAGAGTGCTATAACGATACCCACAGCAAGTCCTACATAAAATAACCCTAAATTATAGAAGATGTATAGTATATATCCTATTCCTTCTTTTGTAATGTTAAAAGGTCCGACAAGAATTCTCATATAACAAATACCTAACATTATGGATATAATTGTCCAAAAAATGTATGCTATTATTTGTTTAAATATCTTCATTAATTGATGTATAGGTAATTTTTCAATCTTTTGTAAAAACGATTTAATAATTGCACATTATTATAAGTTAATCTAGGTTAAGTTATTACTTTACATACAATTGTTTGCAGTTCTTCAAAAACCTTTTTCTGAGAAGGAGCAAGAATAATATCTTTTATTTTTCCCGTCAGTATTTCAATAATATCTCTTCTTACTTTCACACTTTTTCCAAAATATGCGTGCATCATTTTGTTTGGTATAATATAGTTAATTTTAACTTCATTAGTGTTTGTTAAGTAGAGTTTAATAGCATGCATTGCACTTTTTTTGATTACAATGCATTGCGCCATTTGTCCATTTGAATCTCTCCGTACTTCCCAAGAGTCGTATTCTTTTGTAGCACTAAGTGTGGATATCGTCTTTATAACTTCATACAAAGCATCTAAAGAAATGTATTCGTTTGTGGTTGTAATTATTTTTTCCATTTTGAGTTTATTTTAATAATGCATTTCGATTAGGTTTCCATCTAAATCATAGTTGAATCTAAAGTTGGTGTCTCCATCTTTAGGTTTTAGATTCACGTGGTATTCTGTTTTAGAAGCATCTCCATTTTTAGGAAACTTTATAAAAGCTATGTTTAGCAAAGGGTTTTTAATGCCTTTTTCGTTTTGCAATTGGATACTGGATTTTTCGACCAATTCGCCTAGTTTTGGTAGATTGATTTTGTTATTTAATTGAAACATAAAGTCTGCTGCCTTACTTCCTTCTGGTACTTCTAAGGATATTTCAGAGTTTTGTTTCCAAGTAGCTTGTAATAAATTCCATTGTCCCATTTTTAAGGATTCTGGTGCTTTAGTAACTGTAACACTTACAATATTTCCAACAGCTGTATTATGGGTGATAGATAGTTCGGTGAAATAAGCATTGTTGCCAAATTTGTCTTTCAATTCTTTTTCTATGGCAGCAAAACCTTTTTTATCAGTAGTATATTCATCTCCAGATCCACAAGAGATGATTATTATTAGTATAGAAATGATGATAGCTGCATTGTGTATAACTTTCATAGTAGTGTTATTTTAGGTTAACACTGCTAAAAGTATAGTGTAGAGTTGCATTAAAAAATAGAGAATCTATTTTCGCTGCTTTAGAATCTATAAGTGTGGATTTTTATAAAAAATCTGTAAATGTGAGGTGTTAACTTTTATTCCAGCGTAAGAATAGCTCTAGGAACTGTTCTTTTTTTCGAGTGGATACTGGTATCTTTTTTCCGTTTTTCAGATAGATAACACCTGACTTATCATATTTGTCGATAAAATTTAAATTAACAATAAATGATTGATGTGGTCTGGTGAAATGAGTTTGCAAAAGACGCTCCTCAAACTCTTTTAACGTTTTAGAAACCACATATTTTTTGTTATTGTTACAATAGAAAGTGGTGTATCCTTTATCTGATTCACAAAACAAAAGTTCTTCTAGATTTATAACTTGAAAGCTATCGTGTAACGAAAGTATAATTTTGGAGTACTCATTTTTTAAAGCATCTTTGGCAATTTTTAACTGTTCTTTTTGGGTATTGATGGGCAGTTTAGTAACTTTCTCTAGTGCTATTTCCAATTCTTCGATGTCAACAGGTTTTAGCAGATAATCTACAGCTCCAAATTTTAAGGCTTGTAATGCATGTTCTTCAAACGCAGTAATAAAAATAACTTTAAATGACAAGTTTTCCGTCTGGGTTAGGAAATCAAAACCAGTGCCGTCTGTAAGGTTAATATCTAGAAAAACCAGTTCTGGCTTACAGGCATTTGCTACAACTACAGCATCTTTTACAGATCCGCATTCTCCAATGACTTCTACAGGTGTTTCGATAAGTTGCAATAGATTTAATAAGCCTTTTCTGATAAATTCTTTATCTTCTATAATTAGTGCTTTCATAAGTCTATTACTGTTTTATAAGGTATAACCAAAATAACGATTGTTCCTTGCTCATTATATTTCTTTCGATCTTCTATCACTACTGAACCTCGTTTTTTGAATTCTTTGGAGAGCATCTTCAATCGTTCAGAGGTTATGGCAGTGGATACTGAATTTTTATGTTGGTTTGTACTTGGTTCTTTTGCATCGATTCCTATCCCATTATCTATAATTTTGCAAATCAAATCTTCATCTTTATACAATATCTCTACTTCAATGATTCTTTTCTCAGGTTGATTCTCAAAAGCATGTTCGATTGCATTTTCTACAAATGGTTGAATTAACATTGGTGGAATTTGAAATTCAGAGGTATCAATGGTGTCCTCAACATGTATACTATATTGGAATAAAGAATTTTCTAGATTTTGAAGCGCCAAATAGTTTTCTACAGCTTTTAATTCTTCTGAAAGGGAGACTGTTTTTTCTCTAGAGTTTTCTAAGATGAGTCTCATTAGTTTAGAAAACTTAGATAGATAAGTAATTGATTTTTTTTCTTCTTTATCCAAAATCATCCCTTGCAAGACAGACAAAGAATTAAAAATAAAATGAGGAGTCATCTGAGATCTTAATAATTTTTGCTCGATTAGGATGTTTTGATTTTTAGCATTTACATGTCTCAATTTCAAAATGAAGATAATACTTCCTAAAACGATGGATATTAATAGGATGATGATAATCGCGATAAAAGAATTTCGTTGCGATTTCTCTAAATCGTTGGTGGTGGTTTTTACAGTTTGCGTAAGCTTGAGTTCTCTTTTTTCAGCGGATTCTAATTCGTTTTTATATTTGTATTCATACTCTATTTCTGTCATCTTCTGAATATTTTCTCTGTTATAAAGACTATCATCGAGTACTTTTAGTTGTTGGTTGCTGATATACGCTTTTTCGTGCTGTTCTAATTCTTTGTTTATTTTGGAAAGTAATTCATAAGCATTTCTTTCATGAATTAAGAATTTATATTTTTGAGATAGTTGAGCTCCTTTTTCGGCATTAGTTAAGGCTAACTTGTATTTTTTCATATAGTAATATACCAGAGACATACCAATGTAAGATTCAGTCAAATCATATTGCTTTTGGCTAATCGTAGTTATTTTCTGTGCTTCCTGAAAATTAGCTAAAGCCTTTGGATAGTTTTTAATTCCTATATAAGCATGTCCTAACCCATTAAGACTAATTGCTAACTGTTCATTATTTTTAATCGTTCTGCTAAATTCAATAACCTCTGTGAAATAAGGGATTGAGTTCGCAAACTCTTTTTTATCAATAAAGATAGCGGCTATATTATTTTTAATAGCATAAATACTTCTGGTATCACTATTACTATTTTTTATTGCCAGTGCCTGGTTGTAAAAATTTAATGCCTTATCATACAATTTCTGTTGCCTATAAATGTTACCAATGTTATTAAAAGACTTGAAAATGCTGCTGTAATCTTTATTTTTTTCGGCAATTTCTAAGGATTTGTTTTGGTATTCTAGGGCAAGAGGGTAATTTCCTTGATCTTGATATACAATGGCAATTGCATTTAAACAAGTAATGATACCATATTGATTCTTGGTATTGGTATATAGCTGCAATGCTTCTTGAAAATTGGTAAGCGCTTCTTCGTTTTTTCCAGTACTGGAAAAAATACTACCAATATTATAAAGATAATTCGCTAGATTTTTTTTCTCACCAAGTTTCTGATCTATTTCTAAAGCTTTTTCAAAATATTCTAAAGCCGGTTGAAGGTTTCCTCTGTAGTTATTTAAAACTCCCATCGCATTATAACAACCCGCTAATCCTCTTAAATCACCTATTGCCGTATATAGTTCTATAGCTTTTTCATAATTTCCAATAGCTATTTGGTAATTACTTCGTTCCATATAGGTGATTCCCTTCATATAAAAACTACGAGCTTTTCCTTTTGTGGATTGTATTTCGTCGGCTAGTTTTCCAGCTAATTCAGCATATTCTAAAGATGTAGTTGGGTTGTTTCGATAGTTATAATAGGCTAGATTATTTAGTATTCTTACACGAATTGTATCTTTTTGAAGATGAATTTTTAATTCATTTTTCAGACTATCAATAACGTTTTGTTGGGCTTGTATGCTTTTTGGAATAGATACAAGCAGTAAAAACAAAAAGATAATCTTGTAATAAGAATACATAAGTTGTAGATCGTAGTTTTTAAAAATCCTTGAAAATAAAAATACACATAATCTAAATAGCATGGTTGATTTACGTCTATTCCAAATAGAAACAGCTTTTTAGGATACACTAAAAGTTGATTCCCGAACGATTAATTCTGTTTTGATTTCGATAGTTTTTTTTACAATAATATCGTTATCATTTTCATTTTCAATTTCCTGAATGAGATATTTTGTTGCCGTTTTTCCAATAGTATTTCCTGGTTGATTTACTGTGGTAAGATTGGGCTTGATTATGGTTGCGTTTCTAGAATTGCTAAAACCAACAACGGCAATATCCTCAGGGATTTTAATATTAAACTTATTCAGAGTTTGTATGACACCAATAGCAGCACTATCCGTTATGGCGAAAATTGCATCGGGTCTTTTTTTAATACTCAATAAAATATTAGCCATTCTTTTTCCTTGTGTTAAAGAGATGTCATCAACACTAATGATTATTTTTTCATCAACTTCTATTTGATGTTCTTTTAAAGCTCTTAAATATCCTGCATATCTTTTTTCTGAAGTATATGAGAATTCTCTTTCTTTAATGATTGCAATTCTTTTCTTACCTATATTAATGAGATGTTCCACAGCATTAAAAGCAGCTTCTTCATCATTGATGGTAATCTGAGTACAAGGAATTTTATCAGAGACTTTATCGAATAAAATAAGTGGAAGTGTATCTATAATAGGTAAGATATTTCCAATATCTCTGGTCATTTTTGTTAAAGACGCTAATATACCATCTACGCCAAACTGTATCATGGTATGGAACATTTCATTTTGTTTATTGACATCATCGTTGGATTCTGAGATAATAACACGGTATCCTTGTAATGAAGCTTGTTCTAGAATACCTCTAACGATTGTTGCAGTAAAATAATGAGTAATGTTAGGTACAATTACACCAATGATATTTGATTTATGTTTTCTAAATCCTTTAGCGAAAATGTTAGGGATGTAGTTTTTGGATTGTGCAAGCTGTTTCACTTTGACTTTAGTTTCTTCACTTATATCAGGATGGTCATTTAGCGCTCTAGAAACTGTAGAAATGGAGAGGTTTAAAGCCTGCGCTAACATTTTCATGGTGGTGATTTCTTTTTTCATAATGTGGAATTCATGGAATCAAAATGCAAACGTTTGCGAAAACGTTTGCATACAAAAATGATAATTTTTTAGTCTTTTTTATAAGATTATAGCAATAAATTTAAATCATATTTCACATAAACACATTTATAATGAAAAAAGCTATCACTTTATTACTGTGTGCATTTAGCACAATAGTAGTATTCTCGCAAACAGAGATTTCAGGAACTGTTACAGATAACGCAGGTGTGCCTCTTTTAGGAGCGAACATCACTATTTTAGATAGTAATTCAGGAACTGTATCAGATTTTGATGGAAAATTCAGTTTTTCTACAAATCTTACCGGTTCAAAGAAAATACAGGTTTCTTTTTTGGGGTTTAAAACCTATACAGAATCCATTGAGCTTAATGGAACACCAATAATACTTCAAATTACCTTACAAGAGGGTAATACCCTAGATGAAGTTGTACTTACTGCCTCTTCTACGTTTAGATCACAAAAGCAGGCACCTTTATCCATTAGCTCTAAAGGAATAGAAGAAATCACAAAGTTATCAGCCAATAGCCAGGCAGATATCTTAAGAGATGTACCAGGTATTACTGCAGAAGGTGGAGGAGGAGAAACCGCGACGAACTTATTCGTAAGAGGACTTCCTTCTGGAGGTCAGTATGTATTTAATCCATTGCAGTATGATGGAATGCCACTAATCAGCACCTTTGGTTTAAATTCTTCCGCACATGATGTATATGCTAGACCTGATATCGGTTTCAAAGGAGTAGAATTTGTACGTGGTGGTGCTGCCGTACTATACGGTGCTGGATCGGTTGCTGGTATTATAAACTATACAAGTAAAACAGGGGATACGAATGATGAAACTTTAATTAATGTTGAATATGGAAATAGGGGAAGACTAAAAACAGACTTTTATACTGGAGGAAGATTAGGTGGAGAAGATTCTAATACTTATTACGCCTTTACAGGTTTTGTAAGAAAAGATAATGGTCCTATTGAAACTGGATTGGATACCAGAGGAGTGCAGTTTAGAGCGAATATTAAAAAGAAATTTAATAATGGTTCTTTTACAGTGCATGGACAATTTATCAATGATAGAGCACAGTTCTTTTTACCATTGCCGCTACAAGGAGGATCTAGAGAGCGTATTAGAGGAAATGACGGAGATGAAGTAGAACAACTTTTATCAGGAGAACTAGCGAATACTTCTTTTCTAACACCAGGAGGCGTATATCAAAGTCCTATCGATGATGGTGTTTTTACTCGCGGAGGATATCTTTTAGCAGATTTTAATTATAACCTAACCGATAATTTGAAGTTTAAAGCGAAAGCAAAGTATGCTAATTATCAGC
The DNA here is from genome assembly GCF_947492115.1 of uncultured Aquimarina sp. NCBI lineage: Bacteria > Pseudomonadati > Bacteroidota > Flavobacteriia > Flavobacteriales > Flavobacteriaceae > Aquimarina > uncultured Aquimarina sp. The sequence continues at coordinate 148,823 of NZ_CANLMM010000002.1, read as the reverse complement.
ACAATTTTGCTTTATATGTAGGAGGTAATGGTAATTTCGGAAATCCAATCACATTGGATAATTATGTGGCTGAAGTTGCTCCTGGCAACACAGGTTTTGATGCTACTTATCAAGGTGGATCTGGAGAGCAGATTAATGGAACCGATTTGGTGGTAGAAAACCTACACGTAGATCGTTTACGACCGATGACCGATTATTCAGGAGAAGCAAACTTAATACTGAAATCAGGCGATGGAAATCATACTTTTACATTAGGTACTTTTCTGGGAAGAACGGAAGCCGAAGATGTGAATTTTCAATACAGAGTACTTTCTGAATTTAATAATAATCCACGATTGGTAAATTTAAGTTATACCGAAGCAGGAGGAGGTAATGTGATTTATTCTGATGGAGGGTTGTATAACAGAATAGGTATGACTGCCAATAATTTTCTAACTCAAAGTAGAACTGCTTTTTATTTTACTGATGAAATGGTATTTGATAAATGGCGTTTTGATGTTGGACTTCGTATCGAAAATACAAAAGGTACTTTTAGAAGAGGAGGATTAGAAGAAACACAGGTATACGAGGATCCTGAGTTAACAGCAGATTTACAAAATGTAAGTTTTGCAGATGGTAGTTTTACAACTGGTGAAATTGATGATACAGCTTGGGCGATTTCTTTAGCTGGATTATATGAGTTGACAGAATCTACTAATCTGTATGCGAATTTTTCTAGAGGATTCTTCTTTCCACAGCAAAGAGGTTTTGCACCTACACCAGGTATTAGAGATACGAATTATGAAGCAGAAACTATTATTCAAGGAGAGTTAGGAGCTAAGTTTGGAACAGGCGCTTTTTCTGGTTCGGTAGCTGGTTACTTTGTCAACCTCAGTGATCGTATCAGAATTGATCAAGCCATATCTGGAGGACAATTAGTAGACCAAGCCAGAAGTGAACAAACAACGAGGACTTTTGGATTAGAAGCTACAGGGCAATACCGATTAATAGATGATCTTACTATTAATGCGACACTTACCTATCAGAATCATGAGATTACTAAAAATGAAACAACAGACTTAGTAAATAATACTACATCTACTATTAATGAAGGAAATGAAATCGGTAGACAACCTAACTTTTTAGGAAGTTTGGGAGTCAATTATGATAATTCCAAGATTGACGCCAATTTTACCTTAAATCATACGGGTGCTAAATTTACCGATGATTCTAATAACGTAGAACTAGATGCTATTTCTATAGTAAGAATTGGAGGAGGGTATACTTTCGAAACGCAAAATTCGAACTCTATAAGAGTTGGACTTTCTGTATTTAATTTGTTCGATAGTGATGGACTGACTGAAGGTAATCCTAGAGCGGGAATAGCTGGGCAATCGGCAGATGGGGAATTTTTCTTTGGAAGGCCTATTCTACCACGTAGATTTTTCCTAACCGCTACCTATAGTTTTTAAACCATTTAATGAATTTATGATAACTAAGACATCACTTGTAGCTCACTGCAAGTGATGCACTTTTATTAATCCACAAGAATTGTTATGAAACCATTAGAGAAAAAAGCAATTGAAGTTTTGAACAAAAACTGGAAAGGTAACTTTAGTATACCATGCGAGAATTTATATCCTTTTCAGTGGTTTTGGGATTCCGGTTTAATTGCAATTGGCTTTGCGCATTTTGATATGTCCAAAGCGGAAAAAGAAATTTTTACATTACTAGACGCGCAGTGGGATAATGGTTTTATTCCGCATATCGTTTTTCATAGTGAAACGGATTCGTATTTTCCTGGAGCTGATTTTCATCACTCAAGTTTGCATCCACAAGCATCCAAAAAATATAAAACCACAGGGATGACCCAACCTCCGGTAACAGGATTTGTATTGGAGGAATTATATAGAATTAGTTCTGATAAAGAAGCGACTCTTAATTTTATAAAGACGGTTATTGATAAAGTATATTTTAATCATGAATATTTTTATAATAACAGAGATCCTAAAGATGAAGGATTAATTTATATATACCATAATTGGGAATCAGGAACAGATAATTCTCCGATCTGGGATGATATTTGGGAGACTATGAATCCTCCAGAGTACACTTTTGAAAGAAGAGACACTACACATGTAGATGCATCACAAAGACCTTCGAAGAGAGAATATGATCACTATTTACATATTATAGAAATAGCAAAAGAGCATAACTATAATGACCAAAAAATTGCAGAGCTATCGCCATTTTTGGTACAGGATCCACTATTCAATGCTTTATTAATAAAATCTAATGAGTCCTTAATTAAGTTATATCATCTTATAGAGAATAATGAGGAAAAAATTAAACAATTACATAACTGGCAGAGCAAGGCGATACATTCATTCAATACAAAATTATTTGATGAAGAAGTTGGGGCATATATACATTATGATCTAAGGAATGAAAAGCCTCTTAAATATTTGTCTTCATCGTCATTCTCACCTCTGTTTGCAGGTATTCCGAATAAGCAAAGAGCTACTTCTATGATCAAGTTAATGCTGGATAAATTTGGAGGTGATCATCAATATTTATGCGCTTCTTTTGATCCCACTAGTGATCGGTTTAATCCTAAGAAATATTGGAGAGGACCTGTGTGGATAAATCTAAATTGGATGTTATATCGTGGGGTATCAGAATATGAATATGTTGATGTTGCGGAGCGTATCAAAAAGGATAGCATTGAAATCATAGAAAAGAATGGATTCTATGAATATTTTGATTCTAGAAAAGAAATCCATGAAAAAGAAAATGCAGGATATGGCGGTAACAATTTTTCTTGGAGCGCGGCATTGCTTATTGATTTAATTCGTTCGTAAAGATCATTGAAATTAAAAATGGGAAAATGTTAGATTTTTCAAAAGACTATATACTAGAAAATGATACGGTAAGATTGTCTCCGTTACAAAAGAAACATGTAAAGGAGCTTTCTGTGCAATCAAACGATCCTGATATCTGGACTTATTTGTTAGAAAAAGGAAGAAGTTTTGAGCAATTAGAAGTATATGTTTCTCAGGCTTTAGAGAATAGAAAGGTCTCAAAAGAGTATCCGTTTATAGTATATGATAAAATCCAAGGTAGATCGGCAGGAACAACTAGATTGTATGATTATTCCGAACAGTTAAAGATCATCAAATTGGGGCATACATGGTATGGTAAAGATTTTAGAGGGACTACGGTAAATAAGAACAGTAAGTATCTGTTACTAGAATTTATTTTTGAAAATTTAGAAGTAGAGCGTGTTGGATTTGGTGTGCATGAAGAAAATCAAGTAAGCCTATCTGCATTAAAAAGTTTAGGTTGCATAGAAGAAGGGGTGTTACGAAATTTTATCCCTTCTTTAGACGGAACAGGAAGAACTGATATTGTTTTATTGAGTATTTTGAAAAGTGAATGGATGCATTCTATAAAACCTGAATTACGTAAGAAGTTAAATATAAAAGCATAAACTTATGAATTATATAGATTACATCATTATAGTTGTTTATTTACTGGCTTTTTTGGGAATAGGATACTTTTTTAAGGAAAATAAGAATTCTAAGGATTACTTTCTAGGAGGACAATCCATGAGTTGGTTTCCTCTTAGTTTGTCTACGATGGCCACACAGTTGTCCGCCATTAGTTTTATTTCTGCGCCAGCATTTGTGGGTTTAAAAGAAGGAGGAGGATTGCAATGGTTAACATATGAGTTTGGAGTTCCATTAGCAATGGCTTTTTTGTTGGTTGCTATCATCCCTTCATTATATAATTCTGGTATTGTTAGCGTTTATGAATTTTTAGAAAAACGTTTTGATGCTTCATCCAGATTGTTAATAAGTTTTGTATTTCAGATAAGCAGGTCAGTCGCAACTGGTGTTATGGTGTATACCATGGCACTTATCTTACAGGCTACGATAGGGATTGATTTCTGGATTTCTGTATTGTTAATTGGTATCATAACAATGATTTATTCGTTTCAAGGAGGAATGAAAGCTGTGATTTGGGGAGATGTCATACAGATGTGTATTTTGTTTTTTGGGATCATTGTTTGTTTAATATATGGTATAAGCGAATTAGGAGGTTTCGAAAACTTCTTAACTCATGTCGATAAGGATAGGCTAACTGCAGTTGACTTCTCGAAATGGGGTTTCAATAATGCCGATAAAAATGACGAATTTGGTTTTTGGCCTATGGTGATAGGAGGGATCTTTTTATATGCTTCTTATTATGGGACAGACCAAACACAATCTCAGCGATTACTATCTGCTAAAGGGATGCCTACTATAAAAAGATTATTATTGGCTAATGGATTACTTCGGTTTCCAGTTACACTTACGTATTGCTTAATGGGATTGGTTCTAGGAACTTTATTGATCCAAGATATAGGTTTTCAGGAGCTAATGGATGTTGTCTATCAAGATAACATCAGTAGTTTAGAAGGGAAGCGTGCAGATCTAATGGTACCAGTATTTATTATAAAATATCTTCCTAATGGTATTATAGGAATTCTAATTGTGGCCATTATGTCTGCAGCCATGTCATCTTTAAGTTCTACTGTAAATTCATTATCGGCAGTCACTTTAGAAGACTTTATAAAAAGGTTTAAGCCAGATATGCCAGATAAGAAATATGTTACGTATTCTAGATTGCTCTCAGTTTTCTGGGGATTGGTATGCTTGTTTTTTGCATTTTTTGCTGGAAACATTGAAGGTACGGTAATCGAAGTGATTAATAAGATTAGTTCTATATTCTATGGACCTATTTTGGCAGCATTTATATTAGCAATTCTTACGAAAAAGACGCACGCAATTGGAGCTAATATTGGTATTGTAGCAGGGGTGCTTTTTAATATGTTGCTGTGGTTATATGTGCCTGAAGTATTTTGGTTTTGGTGGAATGCGATAGGTTGTATTGTTACTATCGTTGTTGGATATACTTTAAGCTTGGTGATAAATGGAACCCAAAAAGAAGGTTTAAAGGTTGTATTCTACAAAGAAGGGAAACGTGAAGTTATCATACTTTTAGTGTATTTTGTAATTATATGTCTTTTAGCATTATCTATTGTTAAGATTTTAAGCTAATTTGTTTACTATGAAGATAGTTTTAGCACCAGATAAATTTAAAAATTCACTAACAGCTATGGAATTTTGCTTGGCTGTAGAAAGAGGTATTAAATCAGTTAAATCAGATGTAGATATTGTAAAATTACCATTAGCTGACGGCGGAGATGGCACGATAGAGGTGGTGAACTATTATTTAAACGGAGAAACGGTAACCATAGAAGTAAATGATCCTTTTTTTAAGCCTATAAAAGCATCCTATTTATATTCAGAAACTAGCCAAACTGCATTTATCGAAATGGCAGAAGCTTCAGGAATGAAGTTATTGAAAGAAGAACAGTTTGATTGTAAAAATGCAACGACTTATGGTACTGGAGAAATGATTTTAGATGTCATAAATAAAGGAGCGACTAAGGTGATTTTAGGATTAGGAGGCAGTGCTACAAATGATTGCGGTATTGGTATGGCGGCTGCTCTTGGATATCAATTTTTAGATAAAAAGAATCAACCACTACAACCAATTGGAGCGAATTTATCTAAAATAGCATCGATCAATACAGATGGGGTTACACCTAAATTAAGTCACGTACAATTTCAGATTGCTTGTGATGTAACAAATCCATTGTATGGAAAAAATGGAGCCGCATTTACTTATGCTGCGCAAAAAGGAGCAAATTCACAGGATATTGAAATGTTAGATAAAGGATTACAAGACTTTTCGGTAGTGTTACGTGCTGTTTTTAATGTAGAACCACAATCTGTACAAGGAGCTGGTGCCGCTGGTGGAATGGGAATTGCGTCTAAAGTATTTTTAAAAGGAACCTTAGAACCTGGTATTGAGTTAATCAAAAAACTTGCAGGATTTAATGAAAAAATAGAGGATGCAGATTGGATCATTTCTGGAGAAGGGAAGTTAGATGATCAAACACTATTAGGTAAAACAATTCAAGGAGTTACTACGGCAGCAAAAGATAAAAATATTAAAGTAGCAGTTTTTTGTGGCATAATTGAACTAAATGAAGATAATGTCACCAATTTCAATATTTCGTATGTAGATGAAGTCATAAAATATGCTACAGGAATAAAAGATGCAATGAGTAATGCAGATCACTATTTAGAAGAAATCGCTAAAAAGTTTATGAGTAAATTTTAGGAAGATAGAAGAAACCGTACTCTTTTATAAAGAAGTCTGTTGGTGATTTTTATATAGGTACTTAGTTGAATATTTATTCAATGTTAGGGAATACAATTTTTACACTTACCTGTTAAGAGTAAGGCTGCAGATTCTATATTGTACTTATAAACTTCAGGAATGGAAATACTAATGGGCAAACACTCAGTTTTACCACATTCATTACATTGAAAATGTGGATGAATATCCGAAGGATTTGTATGTGAGCAATGAGTCAATGCATACCATCTAAGTCCATCTTTTCCAATAAAGGAATGCAAAGTACCTTCAATTTCTAGACGATCTAGAATGCGGTATACAGTGGATTTATTCATTTCGGTTTTGAATTGCTCCACCAATGCTATCGTAGAGATAGCAGTTTCGCACTGATCAAAAGCGTGAAGTAATCTATTCACAGATTTAGTTTTTCTAACTACTCCCATAGAAACAAATTTATCGCAACTAAGTTGCACTAGCAAATTTTTTTTGATTACTTTTGCGACTTGGTTGCAATAATGTATGTTTGATTTGTGTGCATTCGCAGCTGAAAAGTCAACTTTTAAAGATATTCTTTGGACTTATTTATATATGTATCGAATCGAAAAAATAAACTATTCCGACTGGCTTGGAGTTACGACAAGTAGTCTTTGTGCAGTGCATTGTACATTAACTCCTTTGTTTTTTGCTACCAGACCAATTTTGGAGAGTACACTCGATAAGCATGGTCATGGAGCCGGTTTCTGGACATTACTGGATTATCTTTTTTTAGGGTTAAGTTTAATAGCGGTTTGGTATTCTGCTAGGAATACCACTCATAGAGTAATTAAATGGATTTTTTGGGCAGCATGGAGTGTTTTTACAATTGGACTTCTATCCGAGCTTTTCCATATATCATACGGAAAATGGTTGATGTATGTTGGATCTTTTACATTAATAGGAATGCATTTGTATAATCTTTTTAATGTTAAAAAAGTAAAGCATGAAAGTACTTCCAAAAAGTTGTAGCCCCTCTAGTATTGTCAATAAATACAGACAAGTTACATTTATTATAATTTTTAAATTCCTGAGTGTTTAAAATTCTAAACACTCAGGAATTTAGTTTTTATGGTATGTCGATTATGTTTACTCTTACCTTATTTAGTATGATAAATCAAGCTTTGCAGATACCTTTAATTCTTTTAGATCATTTTATTCTTTGATAAATAATGAACTTTTACCTGATACTTTAATTAAATATTGACCTGATGGTAATTCCGAGAGCTCTAACCTTTCCTCTTCATCAGATGCTATTATTGATTTTCTCTTTTTTCCTGAAAGATCATACACGATTATAGATTCTCCAGATTTTACTCCAGAAATAGTTAAAAAGTCGCTAGTAGGATTTGGAAAAATCGTTAAGTTTAAACTCTGAGTAAATCTTTTTTCACATTCTAATTCTAGAATTAATTTTGGAGGATTGGTATTTTCCTTTGAAGAAAAGGAAACGTCGTTTCCACCTTTTTGTTTTATAATAAGAGATATAGTCTTTCCTGGGGTGATATTGGATAGCGTCCATTGGTAGGACTTTTTTAATTTATAAAGCGTATTAAGAGACCCCAATTTTGTTTTTATATTCGGTTTATTAGTAGTAGAAAGAGTTGTTTCTTTCCAATTGTTTGAATCTCCTTGATAGACTTCGATCAATCCATTTCCACTATCCGAGGATACAGTAAGCTCTAGTTTAGCGCTTTTTACCTTTTGTTTTGTAGAAGAAGGAAACGAAAACTTAAGATAGGAAACTCTTCTACTATCTTCTACTCGAAGTTCTCTCTTGTTATATCGAGCAGTGCCTTGGAGATAAGCGTCTTCTGAAGCTTTTAAAACTAAAGCATTATTGCAATCTTCTTCTTCATTCTCATCTCCGTCAGTATTATCTCCATCAGAATCATCTAATACTATAGGATAAAAAGTATCACCGATTGGAGCTTGGTTTCGTAATAATCGTGGTTCTGAATACTGATCAAAAACGAACACTTTATCATCACCGCTAAAGCGTTCTGAATTTCCTCTTCCACGGGTTATATTATTAAAAACTATATTGTTTGGGCCTGGTTTTTTATGTCCATATTTTGATCCACCAGAGGCAAAAGCTGCCCATGATCTCCATCTTAAACTGGTAATCGTATTGTTTTCTACCAGATTATAACCCTTGTCACCATTATGAAAATTAACATCTACTTCTATCTTACATTGAGTTACTACATTATACTTAGCATTTTGCTGAATAGTAAAATGTCTAATCCTTCTTACTTTCTCGTAGGCAAAAAGGTTATAATCTCCACGGATATCATAGTATCCATTACCTCCACCACCTTTATTGTAACAGGCGTCTATAGTATTATTTCTGCAGGTGATGTGATTTCCCCATATCTCTAGAGGATCTGAGCCAGAATTTTTAAACGTACAATTATCGATCCAGCAGTTTTTGGATTTGCGGGTCATTCGAACAAAAGAAACGTACATGTTTTTTTCTCCTGCGGGATCATTACTAAAACAACGACTCCCACAATAACGATTAAGATCTACATTGCGATCATCGAAAAGTGTTATGGATTTAGGAGGTATATATTCGAAAGTTAAATCCTCTAAACCAGATTTTTGGATATTATCGAATGTGAATACTTGCTCATCATTGTCACGTCTTGATCTAATGGTAACTTCTAGTAATACTTCATTTTTGTTTTCACCTCTTAATATTACATTTGATTTTAGATGTATTGGACGATCTATTGAATAAGTTCCCTTTTTTAATAAAATAACACTGGGCGTTCCATTAGTCTCTATATCATCAATAGCGTCTTGGATGCCTTCAGAATCTGTTGGAGTCAATAAAATCTTTATGGGTAATGTATTTCTTAGTGGAATTCCACCCTCAACACCCGCTTTTTGCCATTCTCGCATAAACGGATATTTTGGATCATTTCTGGAGTCATCGAATGTAACCGCAGGATCTCCGATAGATTTTTGGCTATAAATTTTTACAGTCGGTAGAATTAGTATTATGATGGCACATGCCAACATAACATAATGGAGATTAGTTTTTTTCATGAGTTAAGTTTTTAAATGTTTAAGTGTAGTAATTTTTGTTTCTCTTTCTATTGTTACTTATGGTATAAGAAAAACAGAGAAATGAAACAATGGTATTCGTAAGTTGTTTTACTACTTTTTATATAGTACAAACAAGTAGTTAACATCAGTACAGATATATTATTCAAAGACTTTTTTGAATATCAAGATGTAGAAAATAATTAATACCGTTTCTAAGATATAATGTCTGGAAAAAGTAAACTTCTAAAAATTAGAAGTCTGTAAAAATAATTCTTAAAATAATAAGCAGAAACGAAGATGGTCTGTTAATTGGGCAGTATCGTTTATATTCTATTGATATCAATCAAGTAGAAGATTTATATCATTTTATTGGATCATAAGCGTCTTGATGCGAATTATAATAAGAGTACTTTTTGATGTGAAATTTTTTGCGAGTTAAGTTCATTTTTTCGAATTTAAGAAGGTTAATAGGTTGGGAGGGAACCAATTTTTGATAGGTTTAAAATTAGTGTATTTGCCTTTTTATCAAATACATAAAATTATCCATCACTTGTTCTTTTTTAACCTCTTGTTTTTTATCTCTTAGAATGTAATGAAGATATGGTGTTCTAAATGTTTAGAATGAACTTATAAAATAATTAACGATTGAAACATGTTAATCGGGGAATGTAAGCGAATGATTTAAATTCCTGAGCATTTTCCGCTCAGGAATTACTGTGAGTCTTTATAACGCTTCTTGTATGTCTATAAGTAAAGAATAAGAAGGTACATAGTTTTGAACTTTTTCAAAATTTATAGTAGTTTTTAGTTTCTTTTGAACTAATACGTTTTTGAAATAGCCTTTGCAGCTCCCATTTTCTGAAGTCTCTGTATAATTGGTTCCATAAATAACATCTACTCTGTGAATTCCTTCAGGGATGTTTTTTACTTTATGGAATTGAGAAGGCTTTAAGTGAACTGTTCTAATCGTTTCTGATGTTTTTGTGTTTACAATATAAATAAGAGCTTCAGTAATGTCATTGGTTTTGATTTTTAGGTAATTATCTAAGCCTTTATCATATTTTGATTGTTTATTAATACAGGTAGGTTCTGGATCAGATAAAGTGATGTTGTTTGCTATCTCGTTACCAATAGTTACACTATTAAATGCTAGTATTGCACATAAAAATGGTAACAGAAGTAAGGCTTTAATTTTTTTGATGGTTAGTTGATTACTTTTTTTAATCATGATTACATTTTTTAATTAATAAATAAATGGAGTAAATAATCGGACCAAAGATTTTACTAATGAAAAATAACTCCTCGTTAAACTAAATCCTTAGTTCTAAAAGACAAATATAACTAAATTTTTAGTTTGAACTAATTTTTTAGTTTAAAAAAATGAGCGATAATGTATTTTCGTAAATATTTTAATTGCTTATCTGAGGATAGGAGCAGCGTGAGATATAAACCTCCGTTAAGCTTATAAATAAAAAATCCATACTAGAATTAGTATGGATTTTATTTGGAGATATAAAGTATTGTTGGGAAAAATCGGTATTTGGTTCTTTAATCATTCGAACTTCCATTTCGATATTTATCCATACGATCGATATCATATTTTTCGAACTTTCTTTTTAGTAACCACAAGGGACGTTCTAGTGTTAGTTCCCATTCAAATATTTTTTTGAACATTGTTTTTACTTTTTCAGGGTAAACATTCACTAGATTCTTTTGTTCTGAGATATCATTAGATAGATCGTAGAGTTCTGCCAATCTATCGGGATATCGAATCAGTTTAAAATCACCTTCTCTTAATACAGCTCTAACATCTTTTTTCCAGTATAATTCTTTATGAGGTCTAGCTGTTTCCTTTTCATTTATAACAAAAGGAAGTAGATCAACGCCATCAATATCAGTAAGGTCTTTAATATTTCCTCCACCTGCTTTATAAAAGGTAGGTAATAAATCTAAAGTACTAACAGGATAATGATAGTGCTTGCCTCTTTTAATTTTATCTGGCCAGCTTAAAACAAAAGGTACTCTTAAACCTCCTTCTAAGTGATTTGATTTTGTCCCACTTAATGGCCTGTTATCAGAAGCATTTTTGTCGGTAGGTCCACCGTTATCATTAGAAAATACTACAATGGTATTTTGATCTAAACCAAGTTCCTTTAGTTTATCCAAAACTCTACCACAGGCTCTATCCATAGCTAGTGTCATTGCAGCAAGTTCCTTTCTTTTTCCGGTAAGATTAGGAAATTTTGCTAAGTCTCCTTTTGTTGCTTCCATTGGTGTATGTACAGCATTAAAAGATAACATCACGAAAAAGGGCTTATTTTTGTTAGCCTCAATAAAGTTTATAGTTTCATCTGCCAAAGCATCTGTTACATAGGTTTGAGGTTCTTCATAACTTCTAAAACCACGTTCTATTTTTTTGTCGTGATGAATGCCAGCTAAATTATCATATTTGAAATAGCTCCGGTCTCCACCTCTAAAACCATAGAACACATCGAATCCTCTTTTTAATGGATGATATCGATCTGCATCTCCTAGATGCCATTTTCCAAATAACGCATTGGTATATCCAAGTCTTTTCAAATAATCTGCCATGGTTACTTGATCCAAAGGTAATCCCATGTCGTCACCTAATAAAGCAGAGTTTTCGCTCATATATCCTGGCACGTTGATTTCTTCATATCCAAATCTTTGTTGATATTTCCCAGTGATAAGACCAGCTCTAGAAGGTCCACAAGTAGCGTCGGTTACATACCCTTGAGAAAAAACAACTCCTTTTTTTGCCAGTTTATCTAAGTTTGGTGTTTTCATGACCTTACTCCCTTGAAAACCAAAATCAGCGTACCCAGCGTCATCTGCAAAAAATAATATGATGTTTGGTTTTTTTTGCGCTTCGATCAATTGTATCGATAAAATGGCAATTAAAAAAAAGAACTTGTACTTCATGTAGCAATTATTAAATTTTGAAATTTACAACGTTTTTTGGTTTTGGTGATATGTAAAATGTTAACTTAAAAAAGTTCGACATAGCTTGTGTATAACCTGAAAGCTGTTGATTTTAGTATTTTTACAATTATTGGGAGCAAAATAAAAATAACGATGATTTGTAATGAAAATACTCGCTTCAGGTATGATTTCCTCTTCCAAAGAGAAAATGAACTTAGTTGAGTCACTATGCCGAACTTTTACAGAATTATTTAATTAATAGTCTTTTAGAAATAGTACGAGTACCGTTTTGTATTTTCAAAAAGTAAATACCTTCTTTCAATCTGCTCACATCTAGAACAACTTCATTTTCTGTAATTGATTGAGGTGTTAAAACGACACTACCAATCATACTAATAACGGTTACTTTTGTATTAGTTTCATCAAAATCATCCAATTCTATTGTTACAATATCTTCTGCAGGGTTTGGATATATCTCAATATTTGATTCATTAATTCGCGATGTTGTAGATTTAACAGGAACTAGTTTCCATTGGGTTCGATTATTAATCTCAGTATTAGGTCTTAGTTCTATTACACTATTGTTTTTATTTGTTTTAGGTCTTAGGTATTTCCCAGAAGCTCTATTACGTAAAAAAACAAAACTGTTATTAGAAGGTATTTCTTTCCATTGTGTCCATGCACCAGTAAATGTATTGGGTTGTTGCTCTAAAATGTTTCCATCCTCTCCGTTCGCTCCTTTTGGTCTAAAATATTTTTTTGTTTTAACATTTTGGAAATAGAACCAACCATTATCACCATTTACTTTTTTCCATTTCACCCAGTTACTAATATTACGTGCAGGAGATAACTTGATTTCCGAACCGTTTTGATTATTAACAGCTCTAAGCTTTTTACCTGTTGCTCTATGTACAATGAAAAACTCTCCTGTAGGGTTAGGAACGTCATCTGTAGGATTAACTATTACGCTTACGGATGCTTCAGTTTTTTCCGCTTCATCATCATAAGCGATCACTCTTATGTTTCGATTTCCTTCAGCAGCATTTGTATAGGTGAATTGATATGGAGCACTTGTTTTTGTATCTAACAGTTGATTGCCATCATAGAATTCTACTTTAGAAATACTTCCATCAGCATCTGAAGCTTCCGCTCTAATGATAATTTCATCTCCGAAATCGAATTGTTGATTAGCGTTAGGACTTGTAATTGTAAGTTCTGGAGGAGTGTTGTTATCAGCGTTAGTTTTGTTCCAAACTCTAATGTAATCAACATACATAGATTCAGGTAATTCTCCTAATTGCTGTCTTGCTCTCTCTGCTAAAGTCTGTAATCTTTGATTGTTTGGATAATCGCCTTGTGGATCAAATGAGGTAAATGCATTACCACCAAAGTCTACAAATGGTACTCTCATACCTAAAGACATAATTACTCGTAACGGCAATTTACCCCAATGTGTATTTTTCAAAGTTTTTCCAACTTTTTTACCATCTACAAAGAAATGAATTTCATCACGCGTAATTTCACAACCATAGGTATGCCAACCTTTGCGAGGATCAAAACCCAGAGGGTATTTGTTTAATTGCTCGTCAGGGTTTTGTTTCGGTCTTACCCATCTTCTTCCGTTACCATTTTTGAAAGCAATGTGTAGGTTAGATTCTGTGTCTTCTACACCATCCTGAACTCCATTATAAAAATCGTGTTGTTGTAATTCCTGGATATCAATCTCAGTATAAATTACACCATCTTCTGCAGGGTTGTTATCAAAGAATTTGCTGTACAACCAAAAGGCTGGACATAATCCTCTTGATTTATCAATACCACCATTAAAAGGATGTGGATCTACATTGTCAATATCAGCTCCTCTAATAACAGCTTCAATATATCCTTCGAAATTTGGAGGCAATGATTGTTTAGACTGAAGACATCCCGCATTGTAGAATTTACCATTTACAGCAATGGATGTTCCATTAGGATTTACTCCATTGTATCGTGCTGTGATTTTAGCCGAACCTCTATTAAAATAATCTCCTCTGGATACATTAGAGCTATTAGTTAAATTCCAAGCCGCAATGTTGGGTAAGTTATTATTTTGTTCCCATTTTCCGGACCAATTGATACCACCGCTATTAAACTCATCAGACATGTCTTCTATTAAGGTAAATACATCATCAGGATTAGTAGTTATTACTGGTTGCCCGTTTGTTGGAGGATTATTATCTGTAGAATTAATAGTAATAATTACTGATTCTTCAGCTTTTTCTCCTTGATCATCATAAGCGATGACTCTTATATTTCTGTTTCCTTGGGGAGCTCCTGTATACGTAAATTCATAAGGAATAGCCGTTTTGGATCCTAATAATTGATTACCATCATAGAATTCTACTTTGGCGATACTTCCATCAGCATCAGAGGCTTCTGTAGTTATGATTATTTCTTCTCCTTGCTCGAATTGCTGATTTGAAGAAGGACTTGTAATTGCAAGTTCTGGAGGAGTATTTGTATTAGAACTTGTTTTGTTCCATACTCTTACATAATCAACATACATGGATTCAGGCAATTCTCCCAACTGTTTTCTAGCTCTTTCTGCAAGAGTTTTTAGACGTTGATTATTTGGATATTCTCCTTGTGGATCAAATGAAGTGAATGCATTTCCTCCGAAATCTACAAATGGTACTCTCATACCTAACGATAGAATTACTCGTAAAGGTAACTTACCCCAATGAGTGTTTTTTAAAGTTTTACCGACTTTTTTTCCATCTACAAAGAAATGAATTTCGTCACGTGTAATTTCGCATCCATAGGTATGCCAATCCTCACGAGGATCAAAGCCAAGAGGATATTTGTTTAATTGTTCATCAGGATTTTGTTTTGGTCTTACCCATCTTCTTCCGTTACCATTTTTAAAAGCGATATGTAAGTTAGATTCTGTGTCTTCAACACCATCCTGAACACCATCATAGAAATCATGTTGTTGTAACTCTTGTATATCGATTTCTGTGTAAACAACTCCTCCATCAGCAGGGTTGTTATCAAAGAATTTGCTGTATAACCAAAAGGCTGGACATAATCCTCTTGATTTATCAATACCGCCATTAAAAGGGTGTGGATCTGGATTGTCGATATCGGCTCCTCTAATAACAGCTTCAATATATCCTTCAAAATTAGGAGGCAATGATTGTTTAGATTGAAGACATCCGGCATTGTAAAATTTACCATTTACAGCAATGGATGTTCCATCAGGATTTACCCCATTATATCGTGCGGTAATTTTAGCAGAACCTCTATCGAAATAGTCTCCTTGTGATACGTTGGAGCTGTTGGTTAAATTCCATGCAGCAATGTTTGGGAGGTTATTATTTTGTTCCCATTTTCCAGACCAATTAATACCTCCAGTTTCAAATTCATCAGACATATCATCCACTAAGGTAAATACATCATTGGCATTAGTAGTTATTGCCGGTTGTTGCCCATATAATTGTAATATAAGCAGGCATAACAGCATCGTTGTAATAACATTTTTTTTCATTTTGTTGGTTGAGTTTGCATTAAATATTAGCGCACAAATCTAAATCAACTATAACGTTATAGTGAGTTCCCAATTAACCAGTTATTACATTATTTTAACCCCTTTGTATTTTTGACTATTTTAATTGGTGTGAAGGAGTTTTTAAGTCTTCTATTGATTTAAAAAATTAATAAGTGTAGAATTTAAAAACAGTTTGACTTCTATATGGATCTTCTGGATACGTTATGCTTTTAGGGGCGTTATCCAGATTTGGAGCATTCGGATATCTATGAGTTTCACAACAGAATCCAGTAAATTTTCCATATTGATCTCCGTTTTCGCGTTTTAATTTATCCGAAATATAATATCCTGTATAAAATTGCATTCCTGGTTCTGTGGTGGAAATATCCAATGCTCTTTTGTTGGATGGGTGAAAAAAAGTAGCCACTTTATGAAGTAAAAAATTATTATCAAATAGATAATAATGGTCATATCCTTTTTCCAAAAACTTCATAGCATCTCCTAATAGTTTTTCTTCCCTAAAATCTCCAGGTTCTTGGTTTAATAAAATTTTATTTCCGTTTGCAATCCCAAAAGTATCTAGTTCTAAAATATGATCTGAATTAATCTGTACTTTATGATTAGCAATATCTTCTTTAAAACCAGATAGATTAAAATAGGTATGATTCGTTAAAGATATTGGAGTAGTTTTATCGGTTTCCGCATAGTAAGAAATGCTTAGTTCATTTATATTATTTAGCTCAAATCTCACTTCAATATTTAAGTTGCCTGGATATCCTTGCTCCAAATGATAACTTTTTAATTTCATTGTTACACAGGAGCTATTTTTATTAGCTTCATAGGATGCTTGCCATATTTTTTTATCAAATCCATTAGTTCCTCCATGTAAATGATTTCCTCTGTCGTTTTCTGGTAAGTTGTATATATTTCCTTCTAATTTGAAACTACTTTTTTCAATTCTAGAAGCGCATCTTCCTATAGTGGCTCCGAAATAAGGATTATTAATTAAATATTCTTCTGAGAAATAGTTTTTTACAGAGTCAAAACCGCAGGTTATTTCTTCCAGATTCCCTTTGTGATCCGGAGTGATGATCGAGGTTATGGTTGCGCCATAGTTTGTTATTTTAATAGAAACATTGTTGTCATTTGACATTTCAAATAAATAGATTTCTCTACCTTCTCTGAAACCAATTATGTTTTTTTCGATACGCATTTTGACTAGTTTAATTGTACTTTAGAAAAATTGACGTTTAAATAATATCTCGAAGATGTATATCGGTAATAATTTTAATCTACAACTGTAGCTTAATATTTGTTTTTTCAATGATACTAGGAATACTAATTAGATCGGATTAAAGAGTTAACTTAATGCAGTTAAAGGTTAATTTATGAGCTTTGGGGTCTATCGGCAATAATTACCTTCGTTGGATGTATTATTTTGAATATAAATTTTTCAAAAGAAAAACCACACAAAATGTTTATTCATGAGATTACTTCATCTTATCATAGTATTAGTACTACTTATTAGTTGTAAACAAAAAGAAACTGTAGAAAAAGATATCCAACAAAATACAAGGCCGAATATTTTGTTTATCGCGATAGATGATCTTCGTCCAGAACTTGGGTGTTATGGATCTGATATTGCTATTACACCAAATATAGACGCTTTAGCTGCTAATGGATTACGTTTTAATAAGGCTTATACACAACAGGCTATTTGCAGTCCTTCTAGAGCAAGTCTGATGACAGGTGCTAGACCAGAGACGATTGGTGTCATAGAAAATTATGCCTATTTCAGGGATTTAAATCCTGATATCGTTACATTACCACAACATTTTAAAAACAATGGATATGAAACTATTCAAATAGGTAAGATTTATCATAAACCATCATTTAGTGACGCTAAACTTTCTTGGAGTAAGGAACCTGCAACGGAAAGAATGAAGTTTAAAAGAGAAATAACACCTGGAGGTTTTGCGCTTTTTGAAAACCAAAAAATGTATCAGGAAAACAAAGCTGATATGATTGCAAAATACGGTAAAGATGCTGCTAGTAAGGGTCTAGGAAAAGGACCAGCATATGAAAAAGCTGATGTTCCGGATTATTTTTATGAAGATGGGTATAATGCCTTATTAGCGACAGAAACCCTTGAAGAATTGAAGGGAAAAAGTCATGAAAAACCTTTCTTTTTGGGAGTTGGTTTTAAAAAGCCTCACTTAGATTGGTTGGCTCCCAAAAAATATTGGGATATGTATGACCCAGAAAAAATTAAACTTTCTGCACAGACTAAAGGTCCTGAAAATGGTGCAGAGATGGGATTACATCCATCATTCGAATTACGAGTGAGAAGTGGTATCCCTAAAAAAGGAAAGATTAATGACTCGTTAGCCCGAGTATTAAAGCATGCATATCTAAGTTCTGTTACCTATATCGACGCTCAAGTAGGTAAAGTAATTCAAACTTTAGAAGAACTAGGCTTAAGAGAAAACACTATTATTTTGCTATGGAGTGATCATGGATGGCATTTGGGAGAGATGGGAATTTGGGGTAAAGCTACCAATTATGAAATATCCACACGAGTTCCTATGATTATAAGTTCACCTAATATGCTAGATAGTAGTAAGGGGAGATCCACGGAAGCATTGGTAGAGTTAGTAGATATGTACCCCACCCTTGTGGAGTTAGCAGGTTTAGAAAATCCCGAACATCTAGAAGGACAGAGTTTTGTTCCACTAATAAATAATCCTAACAGATCATGGAAAAAAGCAGCCTTTAGTCAGTTTCCTTCTCCAGCTTTACGAGAATGGGCTGCCAATCCACTATCGCAAGGTATGAGAGAAACATATTTTGGTCCTTTGATTATTGATGTAGAGGAACGTATTAAAAAACAACAAAAAGAAAAATGGGATAGAACACTATTTGAGGAGAATCTTATGGGGTATTCTATGAGAACTCAAAAGTACCGATTAATCGCATGGAAGGATTACAAGGACAAGAATAAAGCTCCAATATTCGTGGAATTGTATGATCATATAAATGATCCTGAAGAAACCATGAATATCGCTATGGAAAACCCAGAAACTGTTTCAGTACTATTAAAGCAACTGGAAGCAGGGTGGAAAGGAAACCAAGCTAATGAATGATGAAGGGTAAAAACATCGAACGAACATCTCTGATAATTTGAAATAGATCCATACATTTGAGAGCTAAATTGAAGTTTTGATATAGAAATATGAAACTACAATTGTTTGATATTCAAAAAATCAAATATGAAATAAACCATGATAATAAGGTAATATCCATAGAAATGATTATTGGTGAATTCCATCTGACAATTGAAGAAAAATAAAATATAAACAGATGAAATTGAAATTATTTTTTGGTCTAATATGTATGTCTCTTTTATTTGTGTGTCTTCAAACAAGCTGTAAAAGAAAGACAAAAGATTCTGATATAGACCGTTCTTCAGAGATAAAAAATCAAACAGATGATTATCAACATCTAGATTTAATTACCGATTTGCCTGAAAATGTTACCATTCCTAAAGGAATGAAGTGGATTCCTGGAGGAATTTTTTATCAAGGTGCGGTAGATAGCGATATAATGGCAATGAATCATGAAAAACCTAGACATAAAGTTGCTATACACGGTTTTTTTATGGATTCTGTAGAGGTTACTAATGCCCAATTTAAAAAGTTCGTCGAAGAAACTGGATATATAACACTTGCCGAACGACCAGTGGATTGGGAGGAATTGAAACTACAATTGCCTCCAAATACTCCAAAACCTCACGATTCTGTTTTACAGCCTGGTTCTCTAGTATTTAAAAAAACAAAATCATCGGTTACAAATTTTAGGAATTATTCTCAATGGTGGTATTGGAAAATTGGAGCGAACTGGAAACATCCGTCTGGTCCTAATAGTTCTATTGATGGTAAAGACAAACATCCAGTGGTACATATTGCTTTAGAAGATGCACAAGCATATTGCGAATGGGCGAACAGACGCTTACCTACAGAAGCTGAATGGGAGTATGCTGCGCGAGGTGGAAAGGAGAATATGATTTTTTTCTGGGGAAATGATAAATCAAAGTTAACAGCGTATGCAAATACTTGGACAGGAGAATTTCCTGTTTACAATGATCGTGCTGATGGGGCAGAACATCTAATGGAAGCAGGGAAGTATCCTTCTAATGAATATGGTTTATATGATATGGCAGGGAATGTCTGGGAATGGACAGAAGATTGGTATAATACTGAATATTACAAGAGTTTTGGCGATCAAGATCTTTCGATTAACCCGAAAGGAGCTATAAAACCTTTAAATCCTTCGAATCCCTATGCTTCTGAAAAAGTTATAAGAGGTGGATCTTTTCTATGTAGTGATTCCTATTGCGCTAGTTATAGATTATCAGCAAGAATGAATGCTGCTCCAGATTCTTCTACAGATCACATAGGATTTAGAACTGTGGTTAGTATAGATCAACTTTTGTCTGGAACAAATTAGTAAAGTTCTATGTGGATATATCATAAAACACCTTACTAGAGACATTAATAGTTATAGTTTTATTGATATTTTTATAACGTTTTTAATTGTTTTTTAACGGTTGAATTATCAACTTCTCAAAGAAAGATAAGATAGTGCTTGCTTGAGGTAAATGAATTTCATTAGCTGTTACATTTTTGAAATAATTTTACACAATAATTAATTGCAATGTCGACTTGCTCAAAATCTTATTTAACACAAACTTATATTAACTAAAGTCGTAAGTACAGAAAAAACTTTTCATAGCAAAGTGTAGAGAATGTACAATTCTTAACACTGATTACTTTCCTTGTTTATAAATGATCATATTTAAAAACTTGATTTTCAAATTAATATGAATTTGAAATAGACAATCTATGCTTTGTTTAAAGATTTGCGACACAAAATTTTGAAATGATGAATATCAAATCAATTATACAAAAAACTTGCTTTTTAATTATCTTTTTAGGACTCGCTAGTTGTTCATTTGATAATATAGAAGAATACGAATCTCAAGAAACTATTAGTCAAGATTTAGATGGAGATAAAAGTCCGCCAAATTTTAATTCAGGAAATTTTTATACACCTCCACCACCGAATATAAAAAGAGTGCGATTTGATGGTAGTACGAGTGCAGAACTAAATCTTTTTATCAATCGAAATAAAAAAGACGGAGCAATTATAGAAATTCCACGGAACACTTATACTTGGGGTAAAGTTGTACTGAAATCCAATATACATTTAGAAATTGCTGCTGGTACCATTATTAAACCAGATATGAATAGGGGAGCTATTTTTAATATTGGAGCAAGTAAAAATGGTGCTCGTCTAGAGAATGTTAGTATCGTTGGTAAAGGAGGTAGATTTACCATAGATATGTGTGATGCTAGATTTACGAACCAATTTATAGCGGCAGCCCGAGTTGGGAGGGTAGACAATTTTAAATTATCACGTTTTAATATTAAAGATCGTAGAAGTATTTTAAACTCAATTCTTATGATCCATGTTTCTGGTGCATCTGAAAGAAAACCTGGAGCTAAAAATGGAATCATTGAAAACATAAGTCAAACCGGTTCTCATACAGGTTATGGGTTAGTTCAGACCTACAATTGCAGTAATATATTATTTAAAAACCTTCGATGTGAAGGAGGAATTACATTACGATTAGAGACAGATGATAGATCCATGAAAAATGATGTTAAAAATGGAACAAAAGATGGAGGTGTGGAAGATATTTTTGCAGATGGTATTCATAATAGTAGAGGTTTGTCTTCTTTGATGTTGTCTCCTCATTTTGCACAGAATGGAAAAGTGAAGGCTAGACGAATTACCAGTACAAGTTCTGGTTTTACTATTAGATATGACGAAGGAACACTAGCTATTTTTGATTCACAAAGAGCATTTCCTCTTACAGATGCAGGAAGAACGCAGTTCCAAGATTTCGTAAAAGCTCAGTTTGCAGGATTTACCGGTAGAGCTTTTAGAGAAAATGCTTTTAAACGTAATAATGGCACACAATGGGCAGTGAATTTATCACCAGAAATTTTAGATTATCCTAATAGATCGGGTTATATCACCAGTCAAATAGGAAATTTGAAAGCTGGGAAGTTTGAAAATCCAACTGCAAGTAAAGTGGTAGCTAATTATGGAACCAAAGCTAAGCTAAAACAAAAGCACTTAAAGTTTGTTCCTTGCAATCAGTGGAATAAGATGACAGATCCAGGAGCCAGCTATGGGTTATTTAAAGGATTTGAATACATAGGTCCTTCTGCTGGAATAAGTATAGGTGATGGAGTGAGAATAACTGGACAGAAATGGAATAATTTTCCAGATGGATTTATTCAGAATGTAAATGATAGTACACAACCTAAATGTGCTAATAGCCCAAGTAGTATTCAAGCAGCTACAGGAAACTATCCAGATTGTAATTAAAGTAGAGTTTATGTAAATGACAAAAAGGCTGTTTAAAAAATTTAGACAGCCTTTTTTATTACTGGAATATTCTGAACTATATCAAAAATACTTTCATAAAACTTGAATAATAGAACAAGTTTAAGATGATGATGACTTTCTTTGCAGTTTACTATGAATTTCTTCTAAGGTCATATTTTTGGTTTCTGGTAAAAATTTATAGAGAATAATCAAACCTATACATACGATAACGGCATAAAATATGAAGATGGTGCTAGCTCCCATATTGCTTAGTTGCCATGGAAAAAAGAATTGTACTAACGCACTTACCGTGCTAGATACTAAAGCAAATAATGGTATTGCAATTCCACGCAAATGTATTGGGAAAATTTCTGAAAACAATACCCACATAATAGGACCAATCGAAAAATTGAAGGCAGCTACAAAACTTAAAATACCTAATAATATTAACAGTACGTTTAAGTGTGCAGATTCTTTTAATAAACTACCCGAATTATCACGTGCAGCAGCTACACCTATAACTTCTTTGATAGCTTCTTTGAATTCGATATCACTAGTATATTCTTTTCCAATTAATACTTGTAATTTTTCTGCTTCCGGAATGTTACCCATTTTAGCTACCGACTCTTCTGTAATCGTATATGTTGCCTGATTAAAACCGTAAGCACACATTCCTAAACTTATAATAATCCAACAGAGACCACCAATAACCAAAGGACGTCTTCCAATTCTATCAATTAACACTAAAGAAAAAATGGTGGCTAATAGTCCTATAATACCTAGCCATATAGCACTAGCAAATGCGCCATCGGTTCCTAATCCAAGCTGCTCGAACATCGTAGAGGCATACGTCATAATCGCATTTATACCTGTGGACTGCTGCACTATGGCCAAAGTAAGACCAATGATTAAAATGACTCTCATAGGCTTACCAAAAATCTCTGATAATTGAGATCCTACAGATCTGTTTGTATTAGAAATAGCTACACTTTCTTTCATTTCAATAACATGACTTTCGATTTCTTCTGCTTGGTATACTTTTAATAAAGACTTTTTTGCTTCTTCGATTCTATTTTTATAAATCAACCAAGCAGGGCTTTTTGGAATTTTAAATAATAATACAAACCACAACAAGGCTGGGATAATTTCAATACCTAGCATCCAACGCCATCCTGTTTCATTTAACTGTATGGTCTGCACCCATTCAGCGTCTGAAGACATTTGTTGTAAAATCCAATAATTGATAAAATATGCTGCAGAGAATCCTATTCCTATATTAATTTGCAGCATAGAGACCAATTTACCTCTCTGATCTGCTGGTGCAATTTCTCCCATATACATGGATGCCAATGTTATAGAACTAAAGGCTAAACCTCCTAAAAATCGAGCAGCAAAAAGGGTAGTAAAAGAAGTTGCCAAAGCCGATCCAATAGCAGAAATGATATAAAGCAAGGCTATTATCTGTAAGGTGGTTTTTCTTCCGTATTTATTGCTAGACCATGCTGATAAGGGTAACGCAATTAACACTCCTAATCCAGGTCCAAAACCTATGGCGCCTACTTCCCATTCATTTAAATTAAATTCTGAAGTAATAAACTTAAATCCTCCTGAGATAAGTGCTGCATCCAAACCAAACACAAATCCTCCTAATGCCACAATTGTCGCATAGATATAAGCATTTCTTTTTTGCTTACTCATAATTAGTTTTTTGTAAAAAGTTTTATTTATTCTCGTTTTTGCCAAACGCGAACATAATCTATTTTATAATCCACAATTCCGTCCTCTTTCTGATTTGCAGGACTGTTTGCTTCTAATTCTTCTTTACTTTTAGGATATCCATGCCAATGAAAAATCTCCATATCTAACCACAAATGTATAGGAACGGTAGCTACATATCCTTTATAATTTTTATCAACTTCTCTATTGGCTATTGCCCAATCCGTTACTTGTGCTGCACTGACTTTAGAAATTAACTTTCCGTCGACATAATAGGTAATTCCTTTTTCATTCCATTCAAAACCATAGACATGAAAATCTTCAGCCATTCTAAAACCAAGATCTTTATGCTCTGTATAGGTAGGTTTTCCCTTTAGATGTTTCCAATCACGAATAGACCACCATAATTCACTATCTAGATGTTGTTTTTCTGGTCCAATTCCATCACCAAAGGACTCGAAAAAATCCATTTCTATCTTATTACCTGTGGACCAAAATGCACTGGTAACCTGAGTATCTGCTGATTTACTCCGAATTTCAATATATCCGTATTTAAATTCTCGTCTACCAATAAAACAGGCGGTGGTAATATTTTCATAAGGCATGGGATCACCAAAAAAAGGAACTCGTATTTCATCACTAAAAGGGAAGTTAGGTTCCCATCGTATTTCAAGGTTTAAAATACCATCCTCTAAACGATAATTTCGACCAGAAAACTGCGAAGGAGCTCTTCCTTTCCAAACCTTTTTGTTGGGTTTGTCAGGGTGTTTATAAAATGGTTTTCCATCTTTAAACTTCCCGACGATATACCACTTTTCTTCGTCAATTTCCGTGTCGTTAAATTCATCACTTACCTCAGTATTTAATGACCAATTCCCCTTATTTTCCAGATCAGATAATGGAAATACAGTTTGATTTTGGGCATAAATACTGTAAGTTAAACCTACCCATAAAACACTAAGTACTTTTGTTTTCATTGATCTTATTTGCTTTCTGAGATATGTAAAAGCAACACTCCCTTAGAAGAGAGTTTAAAGTTCGCATCTAATTCCTGACCATTAAGCATATTTTTTATACTGAAAAAAGTATTGTTATCATCACTAATTTTTAAATCAGAGGTGGTTTTTCCTAGATTGATAATCGTCATGATATATCCTTCTCCCTTCGGATTTTCTATAATTCTCCATGTACAAGTTTTGTTATTCGTGCCATTATTTTCAGAAAGTTTGATGTTAGATATTTTATCAGTAACCGAAATCATGGCTAATTTTTTAAAACTATCAAGATTGTTTTCTTCTGTATAAATAAGTTTTCCAGTACCTGAGGATAATTGCTTGTTGCGTAACTGCCCATATTCGTTTTTTGATAAACTGTTTGAACTGTCTATAATAATAGTTCCTCCTTGGTCTAAATAGCTTTGTAGCGCATCAAATTCTTTGTCGGTTACAAATTCAGTTTTGTAGACAGCTATAACATCCCAGTTAGAGTGATCTTGTTTTGTAATGATCTTTTCAGTGGCAAAACCAATTGCTAACCCTTCGAAGTACAAAGATTCATATAATTCAGAATGTTCTGTCATATGATGTTTTTTATTGATAGCCGATGTTTCGGAATGGAATAGTCGTAATGGTCTTCTTTGATCTCGTAATGCTAGTATTTCTTCAGAAAAACTATTTAAATCATACATCACCTGAGAAACTTCATTTACTACATGAGGCTGCATATTTGCAGAACCCGCATAAGAACCTGCTAATGCTGGATCAAAAAAGTTTAGTTCTCCTTCTAATCGATCTTCTGGAGAACCATCTGCATCTCGCGCCCAAAACCAGGACATACTAGCATCCATTCCATGTAATGTTGCTAACCAAAAACTACTACGCACATAATCAATTGGAGTATCTAATTCTCTCCATCCTGAGGTGGATAAAAAATGCCCCTCAGAATTGATATGAATTTTGTTAGGAGAAACAGATTCCTGGAAATCATATGAATGTGCCAATTCACTCCAGTAGTAGGCATATTTTTCTTCCCACTTTTCTGGTTTTTTAGATCTATAATTTCTTCCTCCAGTAATTTTAGCATCGTCACCGATCATAGAAGTTAATTCTGTTAAGGCCTCGTAATCGATTCCATGAGAACGATAATCATCTACAAACAGTTTTGCCATGATTTTTATATGCGTATCAGCCTCAGGGTTTACGGATCGTAATTCATTTTGTAAAAAAGTAAACCACTCAATTCCTCTATCCATATTATATCGACACCAATCATACCATAATGGAGTGCCACGTTTTGCTTTATCCATTGGAATTTCGACTGTAATTTCTTCAAAACTATTGAAATTACTTTCCCAATTCGTATTTAGTGTTTTGATGTCATTCTTATATTTTTCTGAAAGCCAACTTCTAAATTTATTTAGTGTATAGCTAGAAATTGAATTCATTTCAAGGAATTTGTATGTCCAATGTCCTTTTTCGGAAAACCAATGAGGTTCGTTAGATAAAATATATCCTAGGTCGGTTACTTTTTTACCTTTAGTAACTTCTCCGGTTTTTTTTATGACTTTACTCCAAACTTCTCTTAACAGCGGATTGTCAACATCAAATCCTGTAAATAATGATCTACCTTTTTCAATTTCTGGTTCTTTTTTCTTCATCCAATCAGGAACTCCCATGTTCCAGAGTAGTAGGAAACCAATGTTTGTATCTGGAACTTCAGTGATATAGCTCAATAACTTTTCATCAAAAGTTCCATCTTCATTAAGCATATAGGGGTTACTTGGTCTATCCTTATTTACTTCGTATAAATGACTCCCAGTATGATAAATTGCTCCTAAATGATCATTATAAATATTGGTATCTGTCAATGGCGCTCCAACAGTTTTAGAAAAGTAATCATGCAAAAAAATGGGTCTACCTTTATTTACTAACCTGTTGTCTTCTACTGTAATATTTTGCCAATCTATTTTTTGAGCTGCCTTTCTTGTTATAGTACCATCTAAAAGGTCATTCAAATTTTTAATTCCAATATCTAATATTTCAATTACCTTTTTTCTTTCAAAATCAGGCAATTCATCGGCTAGTTTTACTTTGTCGGTTTCATATTTTTCATAATACCCAAAAAGTTTTTCTACCGCATCATTATTAGTTTCATCCCAATTAGCAAACTTTAGAAATTCTTTAGCAAACCACAAAGTTGTTTCTTCTCGAGTAACATCTATTGCTTTGCTTTTGGCTTTATCCATTAACTTTTCGAGTATTTCTATTTTACTCACTGCTTCTTTTTCATATGTGATTTCCTGTTGCTTACAATTGGAAAAAGAGATTAGTAAAATAAAGAGCGCGTATTTTGTTAAGGCTTTAGGTATTGTTGGTATAAGTATTCTGAAATATGGCACTTTATAGTTGTTTGGCTGTTATGGGAAATAGTTCTTTTAAGAAAAAAAAATCTAAACAAGTTTAATTAATTTTCTATTGTTAAAAATAATGACAGAAACATAAAACGTAACAACGATAATGTCTCTGCCATTATTACAACTCTAGATTACTAACAAAACAATAAAACTTTTAATTTAAAAGATTCGGGTTTTCGTCTACAATTACCTGTGGTAAAGGAGAAAAGTAATTATCTGTACTTAAGCTTCCGCTTATTGTATTCACCTCTTGAAGCAGTGTTCCATCACTTGTCGTAGAAGTTGATGGAGTTCTGTTGGATAAAGCCTGTTCCACACGTTGCATCCTTACCAAATCATTCCATCTTAGATATTCTCCAGTAAATTCCCATTTTCTTTCGGTAAAGGCTAATTCTGCTAGATCTCCTGTAGTAATATCAACATAGGTTAATCCTGGTATTTCGTTTCCTTCTAGATCCAATTGTGGAACAGGACTTGTAACTGGTGTGTTAAATGGTAATCCAGCTGCGCGTCTTCTCACCATATTCAGAGCTTCCCAGGAATCTGTTGTTATATTTCCTGATCTTCCTGAGGCTTCTGCATAGGTTAAAAGGATCTCTGCGTAGCGCATATAAAAATCGTTTCGTTCTGTAAAGTGCCAAGCTCCTGTCATTGGTAAATCTCCTGCAGGACCTGTTATTTTTGCCAAAATAGGGCTTTTCTGAAGCGTAAGATTCTTCCAATCTATATCCATTCTATAGGTAGCCTCTTTTCTAGCTCCCTCAGGAAAATCTTCGAAAAATTTGATTTCTCCATAAGTTTCATCCCATCCTCTAAAAGGTGCTTCACCCGGATAACCAACTCGATTAAATTTTAAGTTTCTAATTCTTGCACTGCTATTATAGGCAATGGTAAATAGAGATTCTGTATTAAATCTATTTTCTAATTTCCACAGATCCTGAAAGTTTTCTACTAAATCAAATCCATGCGCACTACTATCGTCAATAACTTTTTTGGCCATTTCTGCAGCGAGCACATATTTTGATGAGTCATTTAATGGAAAACCTGCCCAATCCAAATAGAATCTTGCTAATAATGCTCTTGCAGAGCCTTTGTTTACTCTTGTTGCTCCGCTGATACCTGCAGATGCAAGTGCTGCATTAATCATCGGTAATCTAGATTCAGCTTCTAGTAAATCTTCTTCAATTTGCATGAAAACCTCTAAGCGCGAAGAAGCGCTTACATTTGCTTCTGGAAGTCTTGATAAAGCTAGCGGAAGCTTTTCATGCGTTCTGGCAAGGTGATAATATGCCATCCCCCTTAGAAAATAAACTTCACCTAATAATCGTGAAAGTTCATCTTGATCTACAGTGTCAAAACCTTGTAAAGCGTCTACTCTGGATAAGATAATATTAGTGTTATTAATAATATTATACATTCCTCTCCAGTTATTTAATAATCTAGCATTGGTAGCACTTACGTTACGTTGGTCAAACTCTCTAAAGTCTCCTTTATTTAATCCAGAATGTGTCGTAATATCATCACCAGCCCAACTTGGTGAGTAAAAGGTTGTAAAAACTGCTGCTGTTCTTACTAAACCATATAGGCCAAAAACACTGGTTTCTAATTCACTTAAGTTTGCAAAAGATTCTGGTGGAACATTAAACTCTGTAAGATCAGGATCTAAATCTGCACAAGAATTTGTCATTCCTATAGATATCATTAGTAGCGTTGCTATAAAGAATCTTGTATAGTGATTTGTTCTTTTATCTTTTTTCATTTTTCATTTTTTAAAATTAAAAATCAAATTTTACTCCTAGTGTGTATGATCTGGGAGTTGGTATTGCTCCAATATTAATACCGGATCCAACATCGGTATTTGCTGAAGATGGATTACCTGGTCTTGATGTAACTTCTGGATCGTAACCACTATAATCTGTTATGATTGCCAGGTTTTGACCGCCAACATAAAATTTAGTTCTTACTCCAAATAAATCTGGTATTGTATATCCTATCGTGAGATTGCTTAATCTAATATAATCCCCATCTTCTACAAACTGACTAGAATTTAGTAGTGGATTACTTCCTAATCTTGGGATATCGGTTTCATTATCAGGTGTCCATGCATTTAGAGCATTAAAAGATAAGTTATCTCTAAAAGCTCCTCGCTGACCATTAATAGCTCCCTCTACTAGATTGAATACTTTAAAACCATGTGCTCCTTGGATAAAGACATTTACATCCCAGTTTTTATATGTAAATGTATTATTAAGACCCCAAGTTGTTTTTGGAATACCACTTCCTAGTGGTTGTAAAACGGGTCTGTTATTTTCATCTAAAACATATCTGGCATCACCAGGACGGAATAGAGGAGTACCATTAGGTCTGGTCGGGATATCATCTGTGCTTTTCCAGGTGCCTAAAAATACAAATCCGTAGAACTGTCCTAAAGGTAATCCTTCTCTTATCACGTTAATAGGGTTAGTAGTACCATCTATTGATTGAATGTTTCCTACAATCTGCTCTTGACCATCATTTAGGGCAATAACTTCGTTTTCTACGTGAGAAAGTGCTAGGCTAGAGTTCCAGATAAAATCTTTTCGAACGATGATATCTCCAGATAAGGTAATATCAAATCCTTCGTTTCTTACTTCACCAACATTGCTGGAAAAATTAATATTAGAATTAGGAAGTTGACTTACCAATAGAAGATCTCTAGTATTTTTTATAAAGTAATCAAAGGACAATGAAAATCTGTTGGATAAACCTACATCAAGACCTGCATTCCATTGTTCGGTAGTTTCCCAAGTAATATTTGGATTTGCAGCTCTTGAAAATCTATTTCCGATTACCGCAGTAACACCATCGAAGGTTACTGCAGGAAATACATTCACAACACCTGCCTGATTAGCAAGTGGAGAAATAAACTGACTTCCTACTTCACCCCAACTTACTCTAAGTTTTAGATTATTAAACTTACTATCCTCTATCAATTTGTTAAAACCATAGGCTAAAGATACAGATGGAAAATATCCAGTTCTATTATCTCTAAGAAATCTAGAGGATTGATCTACTCTTAGAGAAGCAGTTAGGTATAGATCATCATTATAACTATAAGTTGCTCTACCTAAAAAAGATTGGATAGCTGTTTGTCCCCCTCCGTTACTAAATCGTTGATCATCTGGATTCCCCTCATCTCCACCCACAAAGAAACCAGGTATCGATACATCAACTGTGCTGTAAGAGTTGCTTTCAGAACGAGAACCTTGGAATTCATATACAGCAGTAGCATCTATAGCATGATTTCCAAAATCATTTTTGTAATTAAGGATGTTGCTAACTTGGTGATTAGTGATTCTTGTGTTATTGAAGTTTACTGTAGTGTGTCCAACGGCATCCGTTGTAGAATTATCTCCATCAACGATAAAAGATTGTAAGGTATTGGTAATAGTTGCTAATCCCACTACCATATTGTAGGTGAAATGATCAGAGATTTTGTATTTGAAATCAATATTAGCGTTTAGTCGGTCAGAAATAAATTCTCGATTACTTCTATTGAGGGCAGCAATCGGATTTGGTCTGTTGTTCGCAAAAGAATTTAGAGATTCTATATTGTACCCTCCATTTATACCATCATTACCACTGAAAATAGGAGTCGTAGGATCATAAGTGATTGCTCTGGTTAATAAACTACCAGTAACTCGGTCAAAAGAATTCGGATTGTTTATGTCTGTTTCCCTGCTACCAAAAAGATTTACTCCTAG
The DNA here is from genome assembly GCF_947492115.1 of uncultured Aquimarina sp. NCBI lineage: Bacteria > Pseudomonadati > Bacteroidota > Flavobacteriia > Flavobacteriales > Flavobacteriaceae > Aquimarina > uncultured Aquimarina sp. Next base: position 117,709 of record NZ_CANLMM010000002.1, on the reverse strand, counting down.
GGATACTCTATCAGAAATATTAGTTTTAATATTAGATCTTAATGAATATCTTTCATAGTCATTAGTGATCACAACTCCATCTTGATCTACATAATTACCTGATAAAAAATAGTTGAATTTATCAGATCCACCGCTAACAGATAGTTGTGTATTTGTTCCAAAAGCTTCTCTCAGAATTGCATCTTCGTAGTCAATTGGATTCGCAGCAAAATTAGCTACTTCCGCATCTGTAAAAATAGGATCATTTCCGTTAAGTACACGCTGCTCATTTTTGAAACGTGCAAATTGTTCAGAATTCAGTCTGTCTATGGATCTCGAAACTTCGGATAATGTCGTAAATGTTTCTAGGCTTATTTTAGTTTTACCTTTCCCTTTTTTGGTTGTTACTAAAATTACTCCGTTAGATCCACGAGAACCATAAATTGCTAACGCAGAAGCATCTTTTAAAACATTAATGGAGGCAATATCTGCAGGATTAATACTTTGTAAATTTCCTCCAAAAACACCGTCAATTACTACTAGGGGAGCATTGTTTCCAGTCACGGAATTTACTCCTCGTACCCTAACTTTTATTTGAGAGCCTGGAATCCCACTAGATTTTTGAATCGATACTCCAGAAACTCTACCTTGTAGTGCTTCTTCTGGACGAGAAAGTGGTTGATTTTCAAAAGATTCTGATTTTAAAGTAGAAAATGATCCTGATAAATCCTTTCTTCTGGCAGAACCATAACCTACCACAACTACATCATCTAATACTTCAGAATCTGATTTTAGTTTTATCGAGATGATTTTTTGTTCTCCAACAAGAATTCTCTGAGTTTCATATCCTAAATAAGAAATAATTAAGACATCACTAATAGATGCCGAAATACTAAATTTACCATCAAAATCAGATACCACTCCTTTATCTGTACCTTCAATCAAAATATTCACTCCTGGCACAGGAATATCTCCTTCATCTACTATCGACCCCTCAATTAATTCTTGAGAATACGTAGTTAACATCCCCAAAAAAAGTATAAAAAATAAACTAGCAAAAGCATTTTTAGCTGATGCGTTAGATGTAATGTTCATAATATATGTATTACTTTATCAAAATGAGTTATTGTGTTTTTATATTATTTTCCCTAAAAAAGTAAAGAATACGGATAAAGATATATTTGGCCTGATATGATCTTTATTTTACTATAATTTTACTTTTTCTAAACACAAGACAAGATTAAATCATTAGAAGAAAACTTGATTAGCATTTTTTAACCCACTTATGCATTATTTTAACCTTGTTCTTATTTTTGCAATTTTAGATAGTGATTTGTGAGTTATTTGTATGATTTTTAACAAAAAAATATTGATATAATTAAACTTTTAGTTTTAATCAGTTCGTAACTTTGTAGCTTACTTATTATTTGAAAAAGTCATATTTCTTTCTCTTTACGTGTAACCCCCAAACAATCAACGTATTCATAATTTATTTTAGTCATGAAACTTACTTATAAAGAAAATGATCTTATGCCGGATAAATCTTTTCTAATCAGAAGAGATACGATTCCTTGTTTAGAGCCAGATTGGCACTTTCATAAAGAGTTAGAACTTATTTATTTTTTAAAGAGCTCCGGAACAAGATATGTTGGCAATTCGATACATCATTTTAATCCTGGAGATTTATACTTAATAGGCAGTAATCTTCCTCATCTATTCAGGAATAATAGTGAGTATTATTCTGAAGATTCGGTAACAGAAAGCGTGGATGTAATTGTTGTGAAATTCGAAGCTGACTTTTTGGGTAGTGATTTTATGGAGTTAACTGAAATGAAAAAGATTAAATCTCTTTTGTATCATTCCAATAGAGGACTCAAATTTTCTGTCGAGGAGAACAGTAAAGTTCAAAATCTTTTTTTGGATTTGGTGGCGAGTGATGGTGTATTTCGCATTACTAAGATTTTAGAAATATTAAATATTTTATCAGAAAAAGAAAATCATCAGTTTTTATGTGGAGAAACACAGGCAGCCTTTTTCCGAAGAGAAGAAAAACAAAAAATTGCTAAAATCATTTCTTATCTGACGACAAACTATCATAAAAAAATAGAATTACAGGAAATAGCTTCTATCGCGCATATGGCTCCTAATTCATTTTGTAGATATTTTAAAAAACAAACACATAAATCGTTTTCCCAATATCTAAATGAAATAAGAATTATCAATGCCTGTAAATTATTAATAGAAGGAAAACTTCAAATTACTACCATTTGTTACCAATCAGGATTTAATACAATTACAAATTTTAATAGACAGTTTAAAAGTATCATGGGAGTAACTCCTTCAGAATATCAAAAGCAGTATCATACTTTTTAATATTCTTGAAACAGTATTGATATTTAGTTTGATCTCTTATAATCAGTAGGTTATAATTGTTTGGTGTGGATTAGGTTTTTGAAATTGAATTTTACCAAAAGTTGAAATGTTCAACAGGGTAAAATAATGTATGTGAAGGATAAGATCAACCTGTTCGGATTGTTTGATATCCATTTAATTTGTTAAAATTTAAAATAATACTCAAAAGATCATAATGAGATTTCGAGTATCCTAATTTTTAAGCACTAAATTCAAATTAAATAATCTACAACAATTAATATAGTGAAGATTAAATCAATAGAAAGTTTTGTTCTCGTTGATACTCTAAAAGAAAGCTTTTCTTTTTCGCAATGGGAGTATTCAGAAAGGCGTATATGCATAGTAAAAATTACCTCTGATTCCGGTCATGTAGGTTGGGGAGAAGGGTATGGACCAGCAAATGTTCTCAAAGCAGGTATCGATTATCTAGCCCCTTATTTAATAGGAAAAAATCCTTTAGAAACGGAAACCTTATGGGATCTAATGTATCGAAGAACTTTAGATTACGCCAGAAAAGGAATTTTTGTTGCTGCAATTAGTGCTATTGATGTTGCTTTGTGGGATCTTAAAGGTAAAATTTTAGAACTACCTGTATATACGTTATTAGGAGGAAAGAAGAGAGATTTTATTACGCCATATGCAACTGGCTTGTATTTTACAAATAACAATAACCTAACAGAATCACTTTCGGTAGAAGCAAAACAATACGCGGATCTAGGGTATAAAGCGATTAAAATGAAAGTTGGTTTTACTATTGAAAAAGATATAGAACATGTAAAGGCAATCAGAGAAGCCATAGGTCCAGATATAGCTTTAATGATAGATGCTAATCATGCTTATAATCTAAAGGAAGCAATACAGTTGGCGCTCGCCGTAGAACAGTATGATATAAGTTGGTTTGAGGAGCCACTTTCTCCAGAATATTATGGGCAGTTTGAGGAATTAAGAAAAAGAACTTCTATACCGATAGCAGCCGGAGAATGTGAGTATTTACGTTATGGATTTCAGACGCTTTTAGATGCTAAAGCAGTTGATGTCTTACAGCCAGATATTTGTGCAGCGGGAGGACTTACAGAAGCGAAGAGAATTGCCACATTAGCATCGGTTTATGGAATTGAAATTGTTCCACATACATGGGGAAGTGGAATTGCTTTTGCAGCAGCATTGCATTTTATTATGAACTTAGATATTATTCCTGGTCGTTTACGAGAACCAAGATTTTACATAGAACATGATCGAACGGAAAATTTATTAAGAGAAGAATTAACAAATAATTCAATAATTTTCGATGATGGAATTATAAAACAAGATGAGAATATTGTTGGCTTAGGCTTTACAATTAATGAAGAAGTAATTGAAAAATATACAATAGAAAAGACACATGGACTTTGGACATAAAAAATTATATATAAACGGAGAACTGATTGATGCTGAAAGGAATAAACGTTTTGATGTAGTTTCTCCTTTAGATGAAACTACTGTAGCTACCTTAAGTTGGGCCACAAAAGAAGATACACTAAAAACCATAGAGGCAGCTCAAAAAGGATTTCTGTATTGGTCTAAATTGTCAGTTGACGAGCGCGAAGAATGGATTTTGAAATTACGTGATAAGATCTTAGAAAAATCAGAGATTCTTAGAGAGATGATGATGTATGAAATGGGTAAAAGCTGGAAAGGTTCTGAGGAAGATATTATGAGTATTACAAACTCTCTAGCATTCTACTCGGAAGAGATCAAAAATAAAATCGATATTCCAATTGCTGATAAAGAAGGTACTCATGCACATAAAGTAATTCATCAACCTGTAGGAGTAGTGGTTGCTTTTTTAGCGTATAATTTTCCATTATTGAATTTAGGATTTAAACTCGGTCCAGCATTAGCCGCTGGATGCAGTATTATTTTAAAACCTTCTGAGTTTTCACCACTCTCAGCATACATGATTGGAGAAATTTGTGAAGAAATTGATTTCCCGAAAGGGGTCATCAATGTCATATGTGGCGATGTAGAGGATGTCGGAATTCCATTGTGCGAGAGTACTATCCCGAAATTAATTACGATGATTGGTTCTACGGAAACAGCTCAGAAATTAATGGGACAGAGTAGTAAAACATCCATAAAGCGTTTCAGTATGGAGTGTGGCGGTAATGCTCCTTTTGTGGTGTTTGCAGATGCTGATATTGATAAAGCTGTGTCGGATGGAGTAGCTTTAAAATTTGGAAATAGCGGTCAGGTATGTGTAGCACCTAATCGATTTTATATTGAAGATGCTGTTTTTGAAAAATTTGTAGAAAAATTTATTCAGCAAGTTAAAGAAATAGGAATTGGTTATGGTAAAGATGAAGAGGCTGCAGTTTTAATGGGACCTCTAGCGAATAAGCAGTCTCTAAAAAAGGTGGGTGATATCGTAAAAGTGGCAAGAGAAGAAGGTGGTGAATTATTATATGGAGGCGACAGAGTAGAAAGAGAGGGGTACTATTATGAACCTACAGTTATAGCTTTTAAAAATAATGAAGCAAAAATATTACAACAAGAGATTTTTGGACCAGTAGCATTTATTACTTCTTTTTCTTCAATCAATGAAAGTATTGCATTGGCGAATAGTGTGGATGTAGGTCTTGCTTCCTATGTATACTCATCGAATGAGAATACACTTCGTCAATTCACAGAAGAATTGGAATTTGGAGAGGTTCACCTCAATGGATTCAAATATGATATCTACCTTCCTCACGGAGGAATAAAAAATAGTGGAATCGGGGTTGATTGTTCTGTGTTTGCACTAGATGATTATTTGATTAGAAAGAGAGTTACCAAACAACTGTAAAAATGAATTTACCAGAACAATTTGTAAGTTGTGATTGGGGTACTTCTAATTTTAGAATAAGACTGGTGGATTCTAAGGATTTAAGAATAATTCAAGAGCATAAGACAAATGTAGGAGTCAGCAAATTGTATCAACAATCTCTGAACCAGAAGGAAGTATCACGAGAAGATTTTTTTAAAAATTATCTATTACGTCAGTTAGATATTTTGACTGACCTACCTAAGGATGATATATTGATCATAGCTTCTGGAATGATAACTTCCGCCATAGGAATGAAAGCGTTGCCATATGCATCTGTTCCGCAACCATTTAATGGAGCAAATATCAATTGTTCTTTGTTTTCATTAGATCATAAGATCCAAACATTATTAATATCTGGAATTCGAACAGAATCGGATATCATGAGAGGAGAAGAAACTCAGGCAATTGGAATTATAGATCATATATCAGATGCGTCCGAAGGGGTTATTATCTTACCAGGAACGCATTCTAAGCATATTAGATTTTCTGGAGATAATATTATTGATTTCTCCACTTTCATGAGCGGAGAGCTTTTTGAAATTTTAAGTACGACAGGTTTATTATCGCTATCAGTAAAAAATACAGTTTGGGATCCAAAGTTTTCTGGGATTTTTCTAGAAGGAGTACAAAAAGGAATAAACGATGAATTTATGACAGCGCTTTTTTCAATTAGAGGAAACGATATCTTGAAGAGTACTTCAAAAGAAATGAACTTTTATTTTCTCTCTGGATTGGTTATTGGCAGTGAGCTTTCTTATCTAAAGAAAAATGATCAAAAAATCTTTTTGGGAGCTTCAGGAATATTAAGAGAACTCTATTTACTGGCGTTAGTGTCCAATTTGCCATCTGATAGATTTACTTGTTTTAGACCAGAAATTATAGATAATGCACTATTAATAGGACAAAAAAAAATAGCACAGTCTTATGCTTGATCAAAAATTTTCTTGGGAAAGATTTGAAAGTACACCAATCGTTGGGATTCTTCGCGGTTACTCTTTAGATACTGTCATGAATATTATGCCTGTATATAAAGAAAGCGGATTTTCTACAGTAGAAATTACCATGAACTCTCCCAGTGCAGCAAACATAATTAAGGAATTGGTTAGTAGTTTTCCCGAATTGAATATTGGAGCAGGTACAGTCTGTACTATGAAAGAATTAGAAGAAGCTTTACAAGTAGGAGCACAGTTTATTGTTACTCCTATTACAAATGAAGAAGTAATTACCACTTGTGTGGCTAAAAAAACACCTGTGTTCCCTGGAGCCTTTACGCCAACAGAAATTTATAAAGCTTGGGATTTAGGAGCTGATATGGTAAAAATATTTCCTGCCACTCAACTTGGGATACAGTTTATAAAAGATGTAAAAGGACCTTTGAATGAGATCAAATTATTGCCTACAGGAGGTGTTTCAAAAAACAATATTGCTGATTTCTTTGTGGTTGGATGTCAAGGAGTTGGAATGGGAAGCTCTCTTTTTGACAAGAAGGCTATTGCTCATAATGATTTGAAGTTTTTAGCACGGCATTTTAAGGAAATTAAAGGGATGATAAAACGATAATAGTATGAATTCTAATCTATATAAGACCTTAATTTGTTTAGGGATCATAACATGGAATACTTCATGTAAAAGAAATGTACAGGTTGAGATTAATAATCAAAATATTACAGAATCATCCAAAAGCGATCGACCTAATATCATATTAATTTTATGTGATGATCTTGGATATGCTGATGTAGGATTCAATGGTTCTGAGGATATTAAAACACCAGAATTAGATGCTTTGGCAGGCAATGGAATTATTTTTTCATCGGCTTATGTAGCACATCCTTTTTGCGGTCCTAGTAGAGCAGCATTAATGACAGGAAGATATCCGCATCAAATAGGTTCTCAGTACAATTTACCAAGGGCACATAATAATGCAGGGAAAGGGATTTCATTGCAAGAAACTTTTATTAGTAAAGTACTTCAGCAAGCAGGATATTATACAGGAGCTATTGGTAAATGGCATCTTGGAACTATAACTAAATATCATCCTAATAATAGGGGTTTTGATGACTTTTATGGTTTTTTAGGTGGAGGGCATAACTATTTCCCAGACCAATTTAAAGCAGCATATAAAGAACAGAAGGATGCTGGAAATACAGAAATTTGGGATTATATTACTCCCTTAGAATATAATGGAGCTGAAGTTGATGAAAATGAATATATCACAGATGCGTTATCTCGCGAAGCATCAAAATTTGTAAACAAAGCTTCAGAGAAAGATTCTCCTTTCTTTTTATATCTTTCCTATAACGCGCCGCACACTCCTTTAGAAGCTAAAGAAGAAGATTTGAAAGTATATGCTCATATCAAAGATGAAAAAAGAAAGACCTATGCTGCTATGGTACATGCCGTGGATAGAGGAGTAGGACAGCTAATAAATACTTTAGAAAAAACCGAACAATTAGAAAATACGCTTATTGTATTCCTAAGTGATAATGGAGGTAGGACAGATCAAGGTGGAAATAATTTTCCGTTAAGAGGAAGAAAAGGAAATACATCTGAAGGAGGAATTCGTGTTCCCATGTTTTTTCATTGGCCAAAAAAAATAACAAAAGGGAAGACTTTTGATTATCCAGTATCTGCTTTAGACTTTTATCCAACCTTTGCAGGATTAGCCAAGATAGAATTGCCTGATCACAAAATAGTGGACGGAAAGGATATATGGAGTGATCTGATCGTAGGGGGAAATCCTAGAAAAGGAGCACCGATTCTTACACTTAGACATAGAAAAACGAGCAATGAGGTAGGAGTTCGTTTAGATCATTGGAAAGCATATAAACCTGAACGGGCTCCTTGGAAATTGTATGATATCGAAAAAGATATTGGAGAAGAGAATGATATCAGTAATCAACATCCCGATATACTAAAGGAATTGATTGAAAAATCAAATGAATGGGCAAAAACACATTCGGATCCCGAATGGTTTCATGATGAGGAAACTGAAGAAAATTGGTATAAAATGAAAATGCCAAAGTTTGAAGAAACTTTTAAACTGAATTAACAGCTAATTACAAGTAGATTAAACCAACTTAATAAAGTATAAACCTTACAATGATGAATATTGATTTGGAAATAGAGAAAAGAGATGAATTAAAATCTGTGGGAAGCCCATTTAACAAAATGAGAGCCTTAGAAGTAACAGATTGTGAATGGACGGACGGTTTCTGGGGAAGTAAGTTTGATAAATTGTATGAGACAATGCTACCGTATATGGGAGAGGTATTATGTGGAGATATTGGTCATGCATTGAATAACTTTAAAATAGCGGCAGGAAAACAAACAGGAAAACACCAAGGGATGTTCTGGCATGATGGAGACTTCTATAAGTTTTTGGAGGCAGAAGCATATGTTTATGCTAAAACTAAAGACCATAAGTTATTAGAAAAATTGGATGAATATATTCAAATCATTGGCGATGCACAGGAAGAAGACGGATATATTCATACATATGTGCAAACTACTGATGGAGTTGATCGATTCGAAAATAGAAAATATCATGAGATGTACAATATAGGTCATCTTTTGATCAGTGCTTGTGTTCATTTTAAAGCAACTCAACAAAGAAGTTTATTAGATATAGCTATAAAACAAGCGGATCTGTTGTGCACCATTTTTATGCCAGAAACAAAACATTATGGGCGTTTTGGGTTTAACCAAACGCAGATAATGGGATTGGTAGAACTGTATAGGATTACCAAAGAGGAAAAATACTTGAGCCTGGCAAAACGCTTTATTGATAATAGAGGAAAATATGAAGTAGAACATCACTCTACTACCGAAGGATATCCAATTGGCGATATGGTACAAGAAAGAACACCCTTAAGAGAGGCTACAGAAGCTGTGGGGCATGCTGTTCTTGCCTTGTACTACTATGCTGGAGCTGCTGATGTATATGCAGAAACTGGAGAAAAAGCTCTAATTGATGCGTTGGATCGATTATGGGAAAATGTGACCGGTAAAAAAATGTATGTTACTGGAGCTGTTGGTCAAGCGCATTATGGAGCTTCTACCAATCTGGATATGATCGAAGAAGGTTTTATCGATGAATATATGATGCCTAATATGACCGCATACAATGAAACCTGTGCCAATCTCTGTAACGCCATGTTCAGTTATCGAATGCTACAAATTCATGGAGCATCGAAATATGCTGATATTATCGAGTTAGTTTTATATAATAGTGCGTTATCAGGGATAGGCATAGAAGGGAAAGATTATTTTTATGCAAATCCGCTTCGTATGATTCATAATACCAGAGATTATCAAGCGCATGAAAATATTACAGAAACACCCTATAGAAAACCATATTTAGATTGTTTTTGTTGTCCCCCAAATTTAGTAAGAACACTGGCCAAACTTTCTGGATGGGCTTATAGTCTTACAGATAATGGAGTATCGGTAAATTTATTCGGAGGGAATCATTTGAATACTGCTATGATTGATGGATCCAAGATTATACTGAAACAAGATACAGAGTACCCATGGAAAGGTATTGTGAAAATTACTGTCGAAGAATGTAAGACGACTGATTTTGAAATAAAAATCAGAATTCCGATTTGGGCAACTGGAAGTACTTTAACAGTTAATGGTGAAACGGTGACCATAGATGTTGTTCCTGGAAAATATGCAGTAGTAAATCGCTCATGGAAATCAGGTGATGTGATCGTTTTAGATATGCCAATGGAAATCACTTTTGTAGAAGGTCATCCGCGTATAGAAGAAATTCGTAATCAAATAGCGATAAAAAGAGGTCCGATCGTTTATTGTATAGAATCTCCTGATCTACCTGAGAATACTAGTATTTTAGATGTTTATATAAAAGGAAGTGAAGATTTTAAAGCAAATCATAGAGAAGATTTCTTGGGAGGAGTGACAACTATAGAAGGTGAAATTTTGATTCGCTCAGATAAATCAAATGATATTTATAATGTGGTAAAACGACCTGATTGGACTACTTACAAAGCTCAACTGGTTCCTTATTTCGCTTGGAGCAATAGGGGACAGGCGGAAATGACTGTGTTTATGCCAGTGGTTTGGAGCTAGAATATAGATTTAAGTGAATTATAGGGGTTTGGTTCATGAGAATTGAAAAGCCTACAATGCAGTTGTAGGTTTTTTTAAATAGAACAATTTTCTCCTTTTTTCTTTAGAAAAGGAAAAAATCATATTTGTATTCTATATTTGTTATATACTAAAATTAGATTGCCATTTCTGTATGGAAATCTTTTACATCTGACTAGAGATGATCGTAGTAACAAATCTCAATTGTAATGACTCATAAAAATAATACTCGTTTTCTTATAGTATTTCTATTCCTAGTAACACTCATAACTGCACAAGAAAAAGCGGTTCCTGTATTTAAAGACGGCGAAGCACAAATTGTAGAAGCTTTTAATAATCCTGGAAAGTGGATTCGTCATGATTTATGGGTGCCTACAGAATTTGATACCGACGGTGATGGAGCCTTAGATAGAATGCATGTCTCGGTAACACGTCCATATCAAACGGAAGAAGAAGGATTAAAGTTGCCTGTTATTTATGTGTCTAGTCCTTATTTTGCAGGAGTAGCTGCTAATGCAGAAGGGTTGTTTTGGGATGTACAGCATGAACTTGGAGCGCAGCCAAAGCCAAGAACGCATGTAGAGGTTGTAAGAAGAGGACAAAGACCAATCATTTCCAATTCACATATTCATAAATGGGTTCCAAGAGGATATATTGTAGTACATTCTTCTTCTCCAGGAACAGGATTATCACAAGGAGCTCCTACCGTAGGAGGAGATAACGAATCCTTAGCCCCAAAAGCTGTGATTGATTGGTTATGCGGTCGCATTGATGGATTTACAGAGCCATTAGGAGGAAAAAAGATAAAGGCATATTGGTCTACAGGAAAAGTTGGAATGACAGGAACTTCTTATAACGGAACGATTCCTTTAGCAGCGGCAACTACGGGAGTAAAAGGTTTAGAAGCTATTATTCCTGTTGCACCTAATACTTCTTATTATCATTACTACAGATCTAATGGATTAGTACGTTCTCCAGGTGGGTATTTAGGAGAAGATATTGATGTATTATATGATTTTATTCATAGTGGAGATGAATCGAAACGTCCTTATAATAATAAGACAGTGCGAGATACGGAGATGAAAAATGGGATGGATAGAATAACAGGTGATTATAATGATTTTTGGGCTGGCAGAGATTACTTAAATCATATGAAACCTATGAAAGCTGCACTATTAATGTCACATGGTTTTAATGATTGGAATGTAATGCCAGAACATAGTTATAGAATCTATAAGAAAGCAAAAGAAATGGGAATTCCTTCTCAGATCTATTATCATCAGAATGGACATGGCGGTCCACCACCAATGACGATGATGAATAAATGGTTTACTAGATATTTACATGGAGTAGAAAATGAAGTCGAAAAAGATGCACGCGCCTGGATTGTTAGAGAAAACGATCCACAGGATAAACCAACACCCTATAAAGAATATCCTAATCCTGAAGCTATGGATGTAACCTTTTTTCCAAATGCTGGAGGTAAAGAAACTGGTATGTTAAGTGCGACTAAACCAAGTAAACAAGGCTTGGAAAAGTTAATTGATAACTATAATTTCTCTGGGGATTCGTTAGCAATGATACCATCATCTAATCACCGTTTACTATATACAACGCCAATACTAAAAGAAGATATTCACATATCTGGAACTTGTAAAGTAAACATAAAACTTGCTAGTAGTAAAGAAGCGGCAAATCTTTCTGTTTGGTTGGTATCCCTCCCATGGAAAAAGAAAACTAGAAAAATTACAAATAATATCATTACCCGTGGTTGGGCAGATCCGCAAAATCATAAATCCTTAACGGATAGTGAACCTCTTAAGCCAGGAGCATTTTATGAATTGTCTTTTGAACTACAACCAGATGATCAAATCATTAAAAAGGGACAGCAAATTGGATTCATGATTTTTTCTAGTGATAGTCAGTTTACTTTATTGCCAGAACCAGGAACAGAACTTACCATTGATATCGATAAAACATCTATTACCATTCCTATTGTTGGAGGTGCTGAAGCATTTGAAAAGGCAGTAAAATAAGTATAGATTGATTTTAATGAATCCATCAAGTAGTTAATGTTAGTTTGGATAATATTAGAAATGGATTGATACTAAGGGAAATATTGTTTTAGTATATCTACCTAGCAATAACTTTTACTTCTGTAAACGATTTAATGCGTTGATAAATAGAAGTATGGTAATGAAAAACTCCCTCATATACTAACTACGTCTTTTTTTATCCTAGATACGTCATAAATATATTTTTGTTTGCATCTACATTTGTAAAACTTATTTAGATCAAATAAAAATAATAATGTTATTCGATACTCAAACGAACTTGACCGTTGATCAAAAAGTTGATCATTTTTTCGATGCGCAATCGAAATATACTTACGAAAATTATATTCATAAGGCTTTACAATACGTAATGTCTTTCTTGGATAGAGATCATTTTTATCCGGGAGAAATATGTGATTTTGAGGAAAAAAAACACTTGTTGTCTTCTGATAATAATGAAACACTTTCGATCACTCAGGCATTAGAAGAAATCAAGGAATTGTATTTAGATCATACCATTGCCTTTCATCATCCAAGTTATGTAGCACATTTAAATTGTCCTGTCTTGCTACCTGCCTTAGTTGGCGATTTGATAGCTTCTTCAGTAAATACTGCAATTGAAACCTGGGATCAGAGTATTTCCGCAACTTATATAGAACAGGAAATGATTCGATGGATTTGTAATAAAATGAATTTACCTTCTACATCAGACGGAGTGTTTACTAGTGGAGGTACACAATCCAATTTTATGGCATTATTGATAGCTAGAGATGATTATGCTTTTAGGCATTTTGGACTGAATCTAAAAGAGAATGGCTGGTCAGATGAGGTATCTAAGTTTCGATTTTTTTGTTCGGATAAAGCACATTTTAGCATTAAAAAGAATGCTGCATTAATGGGAATGGGATATGACGCAGTAATTCCAGTGAGTACTGATGAGAAAATGAAGATGAAACCAGAAGCATTAGTACAGGCAATTGAAAAGGAAAAACAATTAGGAAATATACCTGTAGCAGTTGTAGCAACAGTAGGAACTACTGATTTTGGAAGTTTTGACCCGATTGATATCATTGCTAAAATTGCCAAAGAATATGACATATGGTTTCATGTAGATGGAGCCTATGGTGGTAGTTATGTGTTAACTGAAACGCATCGCCATCTTCTAAAGGGAATAGAACATGCAAATTCTGTAACTATAGATTTTCATAAAACCATGTTTCAGCCAGTTTGTTCCAGTGCCTTTTTAGTAAATGACACGAAATATTTTAAATATGTTTCTTACTACGCAGATTATCTAAACCCATTAGAACATAGAGATTTGGAATGTCCAAATCTGATAGAAAAGTCTATTCAAACAACTAGAAGATTTGATGCGCTGAAACTCTGGTTTACCCTAAAGATGACAGGCGAGAAAAACATTGGAGCTTTTCTAGAAAAAGTACATTATCTGGCACTCGATCTCTATTACAGTATTAAGGATGACCCATATTTTGAGCTTGTCCATAAACCAGAACTAAGCACATTGGTATTTAGATTTAAGGATACTAAAATAGAGTCAGATCATGTTCATGATACCATCAATTTATATATAAAAAACACCTTATTTAAATCAGGTCAGGCTTCTGTAGCAAGTACAAAGTTTGACCAGAAAATATATTTGAAGTTTACATTATTAAATCCGAAAAGCACCATTGATGATCTGTTGTATATCATTAAAATGATTAAGGAAACAGGACTGAGTTACCTAACAGAAAAGTCATCATTAATTTAAAAAGTATCATGAAAAGAGAAGAAAAGATATTTGATTTTATAGCAGTTGGAGTAGGGCCCATGAATTTAGGATTAGCTTGTTTAACAGCTCCTATTTCTGAATTGGATGGTTTGTTTCTTGATAAAAAAGAACAATTTGATTGGCATCCAGGAATGATGCTTCAGGATACTACATTGCAGATTCCTTTTATGGCAGATTTGGTAACCTTAGCAGATCCAACCAATCCTTTTAGTTTTCTTAATTATATCAAAGAGCAGGGTAGAATCTACTCGTTTTATATTCGTGAAAACTTTTTGTTGTTACGAAAAGAATACAATCAATATTGTCAATGGGCGATAGGTAAATTATCGAATGTTCAGTTTTCAACAGAAGTATTAGAAATTGCATATAGCGAAAAAGAAAAATGTTATACCGTATTTTCTAAATGCGCAAAGACAAACGGTAGAAAAGTTTTCAAAACCAAAAGAATCGTATTAGGTACGGGCACTAGTCCTTATGTACCAGATTGCTGTAAGACTTTAAAAAATGAAGCGATTCATTCTAGTGCATATCTTCCAAATAAAGAAAAGTTACAGTCCAAAAAATCGATAACGGTTGTAGGCAGTGGGCAGAGTGCAGCTGAGATTTTTTATGATTTATTACAGGAAATTGATGATAAAGGTTATGAATTAAATTGGATTACAAGATCGCCTAGATTTTTCCCGTTGGAATATTCCAAATTAACCTTAGAAATGACTTCTCCGGAGTATGTGGATTATTTCTATAATCTATCAGGTGCTAAGCGGAATCAATTGATTAAAAATCAAAAACACTTATATAAAGGAATCAATCAGGATCTTATTGCAGCTATTTTTGATATGATCTATACCAAAAGAGTTGTAGAAGGTAATATTAACATCAATCTACGTACTAATTCTGAGTTAAAAAGTGCTGTTTTTGATGATACATTAAACAAATTTTATGTAGAAATACATCAACACGAACAGGATAAGTACTATAAACATACTACAGAAGGATTAGTACTCGCGACAGGATATCAGTATCAATTACCACAATTTATAGATGGTATTAAGGATCGAATTCGATGGGATGAACAAGGAAGATATGGTGTACATCGTAATTATGCTATTGATCACCAAGCAAGCGAAATCTTTGTGCAAAATGCAGAACTACATACTCATGGTTTTGTTACTCCAGATTTAGGTATGGCTGCGTATCGTAATTCCTATATCATCAAGGAACTGACTGGTACAGATTATTACCCGATTGAAAAACGTATCGCATTTCAGCAGTTCGAAGTAACGGAAGATGAAGAAATTATGATGGAAAGATCATTGTTATCCTAATGTATAATTAGATGAAGAATTTCTTAATCATAATGACATTGGTAGCTGTAGTAAGTGATTATTTGTTGCATCCGTTTTATCCACAGTTTTTTGAAGCTCGGTTTGGAGTTAAAAATCCAGAGCTGGTAGGATATTATTTTGCAGCGATTTGTTTTATGGTGATGATTGCATTTCCGTTCTGGGCATATGTTTCTAAAAGAGTAGCAGAGCTTCATATTCTAGTATATACCCAATGTATTGCTGGAATTTTGGCACTCTGTTGTTATGCAACTGATTCTTACGTCAATTTCTGGATCATCTCATTAGTGATGGTGCTTTTTAAGGGAAGTTATTTATTAGTCTATCCGTATATCCTTAAAATTATTTCAAAAACAGAACATCCAACTACGATTGGGATATTATCAGTAGTGGTGCATCTGGGCGGGATATTAGGAGCTGTTATTGGTGGAGCTACAGTAGATTTTATAAATGCGAGTTATATATTTTTAATTATGGCACTTGGAGATTTTATCCAAATGGGTATGAGTGCTTTTCTTTTAAGAAGTAAAAAATATAACACTACCAAAATTTCTGATCCAGAAAATACTAATACAGAAACTAAAAAGAAGGTAATCCCAAAAGGATTTATATTAAAAATAGGAATCATTACGATGGTTCTATATTTCAGTGACTTTTTGATAAGACCATTTTTTGTAGCCTATTGGGAAAGTATATCTGAATATAGTTCCAAATTGATTTCGGGAGTGATGTATGCGATACCCGGATTTGTAGCCCTAATCGCTTTATGGATTAATACAAAAGGAAAGCAATTAGAAAACAAATTTGGAGCAATAATTCCAATATTAATGCTTGGTATTCTTGGACTTTTGTTACAAGGAATTCCTGATACGACTACCACAATTGTCGGTAGAATTATTTATGGTTGGGCTATTTTTCAAGGTGTGGTAAAATTCGATGTATTGCTTTTTGAATTTAGTACACCAGATTCTTATGCTATGGACTACAGTAAAGTTCACTTTTTTCAAAATTTGGGCGTATTACTGTCTTCTTTTTCTGTAGGTCTATTAGTAGAATATAACGGATTACAAATCCCATTTATAGTAGCGCTTGGTGGTTTTGTGATTACCTTATTATTGTACTATTTCATTTTTAAAACAGGTGTAAAACGGACTTCTGAATTACTCCTAAAATCATAAGATATTCTAAATGGAAAAATTAGAAAACCATATTCAGCATTCATATCACAGCATTTACTCAAAGTTCTTTTCCGATTTTGGAACTATCGATATAAGACCCTTTTGGTTATCTGAAGATTCAGAAACTCTTCAAGAATGGGTAAATATGGATTATGCATTTTTTTGGGGAATGCAAGGATATACACTACAACAAGTAAGGCAAGAATATGCTCGATTGATGGAACCAGAACATTATGATGTCTTTGTAGGTGTATTTCAAGGGAAACCAATCTTTGTATTAGAACGATATAACCCTAAAGAAGATATCATACATACGTTATATCCATCACAACATGGGGACTGCGGGATTCATATTATTGTGGCTCCGCCATATGTTAAGATTCCAAATTTTACTTGGTATTTGTTCACTGCCATCATGGAGTTTGTTTTTAAAGACCCCAACGTTGACAGAATACTAGTAGAACCTGATATCCGTAATAAAAAGATGTTTGCCCTATGCCAGCGCATAGGTTTTCAGTTAGATAAAATTATTGAACTCCCAAACAAAACTGCGCAACTCGCATTTTTAACAAGGGAATCATTTGACAAAATGAAGTCAATTTCAAAAATAAATAAGAGAAGTGCTATGAATACACTAGACAATGCCGTTTCACCCCAACAATCAATAGCTCACTTACAACCAGAAGTATGGAATAAAGTGAATACTCTTTTTGTAACGAAAGCCATTACAGAATTTAGCCATGAACTTTTGATACAACCTGTTGTTTTAGAACAGTTAGAAAATGGCTGGAATAGTTATATATTAAAAACAGATAATCCTACCATACAATACCAGTTTAATGCAAAACCACTCGCATTAAATCACCTTTGGATCCGTTCAGAGTCCATTAAAAAATACAATGAGAGCGAATCTGTTAGTATCGATGGTATTCTGTTTATTAAAGAATTTAGAAAACAGTTGGGTATAAAAGATACTCAAATGCCAGTATATCTTGAAGAAATCATAAGTACGCTGTACGGAAGCGCATTTAAATTTTTAAAAGGAAATCCAACTTCAGAGGAGCTTGCTACCTCAGATTTTCAAACTATCGAACAGTCCATGACCGAGGGGCATCCTGGTTTTGTCGCTAATAATGGGCGTATTGGTTTTGATAGTAGTGATTTTAGGTCGTACGCTCCTGAAGCTGGAAATTCTTTTTCATTACTTTGGTTAGCAGGTCATAAAAGTAGAGCGGTGTATGCAGGCATACACGCATTACCCTACGAAACTCTAATACAACAAGAGTTAGATGCGGATACCATCCGAGTATTTAAAGAAACAATACAAAACAAAGGTTTTGATCCAGAAGACTATTTCTTCATTCCGATGCACCCTTGGCAATGGTTTAATAAGTTAGCCAATATATTTTCACCAGAGATTGCAACAGGAAATTTAATTTGTTTAGGATACGGTCCAGATCAATATCTAGCACAGCAATCCATTAGAACCTTATTTAATAATACCAATCCCAAAAAGTTCTATACCAAAACAGCACTTTCCATTTTAAACATGGGATTCATGAGAGGACTTCCTTTATATTATTTGGGTACAGCTCCTAAAATGGCAGTTTGGTTAGAAGAGTTGTTATATGAAGATCCATATATTCAGGAAACAGGTTTTAGAATGCTCAGCGAAATTGCCTCTGTAAGTTATGTGAATCCTTATTTCGAAGAATTTGGACCACACAATGATTACAATAAAATGTTAGCATCGCTTTGGCGAGAAAGTCCAGCGGCAAATATTACAGAAAAACAACAGGCTATGACTATGGCGGCTTTCCTGCATATCGATCACATAGGGGAAGCATTACTGCCAAAGATTATTCAAAAGTCTGGATTGTCAATCGGAGGATGGCTAGAAAAGTATTTGAAAGCGTATTTGAGCCCACTTTTACATTGCTTTTATCATTTCGATTTGGTGTTTATGCCACATGGAGAGAATATTATCATGGTTTTAGAAGATCATATTCCTGTAAAAGCATTTTTAAAAGATATTACCGAAGAGGCTTGCATTTTAAGTCCAGATGTAATACTACCAGACCATCTAAAACGCATGTACGCTCCAGTACCAGAAGACGTGAAACTATTATCTGTTTTTACAGATATATTCGATGGTTTTTTCAGGTTTATGTCACAAATATTAGAAGCACATGCGGATTTCGAGGAAACAGAATTTTGGAAAGTTGTTGCTCAGGTAATTCAGGAATATCAAGACCGTTATCCAGAAAAAGAAGCAAAGTTTCAGCAATACGACTTATTTGCACCAGAGTTTCATTTATCCTGTTTGAACAGATTACAACTAAACAATCATAAACAGATGATTGATTTAGATGATCCTGTTGCTTTACTTCAGTTTGCTGGTAAATTGAAAAATCCAATTGCAGCCTATAGAAAAGATTTAGTTAATGTCATCTCATAATTCACTTTATATTATGAACAATATAGGAACCATTCAAAATATCGTGTTCTCTAGGACGATAGAAAATTTTGGAACTATACATCTACGTTATTTAGATTTTGATAGCGACATTAATACGATCCATCAATGGGTAACGAATCCCTATGCCAAGTATTGGGGAATGCTGGATAGTACATTGGCTGAAGTTCAGTCGGAATATGAAACACTGGTTTCCAGAAAGGATTATGATGTATTTGTAGGTGTTTACAATGGAGTTCCCATCTTTTTAATGGAAAAATACAAGGCATCTACCGATCGAGTTGCAGAACATTATGCTGTTAAAGACACAGATTATGGGATGCACATTTTGGTTGCGCCCTCAGAAGAAAAGATTACAGGATTTACCTGGAATGTTTTTAGTACGGTGCTTGAATATTTTTTTCAATTACCCGAAGTGGAAAGAGTAGTTGTGGAACCAGATGTCAGAAATGAAAAGATTCATAGGCTTAATAAGAAAGCAGGGTTTGTTTATCAAAAAGAAATAGAATTGCCTGAAAAAACTGCCGCCTTAGCTTTTTGCGAAGCCGAAGATTATAAAATAGCGAAAAAAGCTCTGCACGAAAATAATAATCCAATGACCAACTTACATACCAACCAACTAGAAACCTCAGATACTCACCTTAATCCAACTACTTGGACCAAAGTAAACAGCGCTTTAGTGGCCAAAGCGATTAGTGAATTTGCCCACGAATTACTTTTAAAACCAGTTAAGCAAACTAATCATAGTCAACTTAATACCTATCAACTGCAAGCTGATAATCCATCTATTGTTTATGAATTTAAAGCCAAAATATACGCACTAGATCATTGGGATATTGATGCGGAATCCATCATAAAAAAAGTAAATCATAAATCAGTGCCTATTGATGCATTAAAATTTGTAGTAGACTTTGTATATACTTTGGAAATACCAAAACATTTATTATCAGTATACTTAGAAGAAATCTCTAGTACACTTTCTAGTGCTGCTTATAAAGAAGTGAATAGTACTTTTTCTGCTAAAGAATTGGTCAATAATTCCTTTCAAGTTATCGAACATGCGATGACAGAAGGCCACCCTTGTTTTGTAGCTAATAATGGTAGAATAGGTTTTGATCATCAGGATTATCTACAGTATACTCCAGAAGCAGATACACCTTTTAAAATTTATTGGGTAGCAGGACATAAGAGTAAAACTACTTTTACCTCTGTAGATTCATACGAATATAAAACTTTTATAAAGGAAGAACTTGGAATACAATTAATAGCAAAATTTAATACCAAATTAGAGTCTTTAGGATTAGAGACAAGCTCTTACATTTTTATTCCTGTGCATCCATGGCAATGGAATAATAAGATACTTCATGTATTTGCGGCAGATATAGCAAATCAAAATTTGGTGTTTTTGGGTGAAGGTGAGGATTATTTTTCTGCACAACAATCCATCAGAACATTGTATAATAAAAGTAATCCTGAAAAGATGTATACCAAAACGGCCTTATCTATCTTAAATATGGGGTTTATGCGTGGACTTTCGCCTTCTTACATGCAAAGCACACCGCATATAACCACTTGGATAACTGATTTGTTGGAGAAAGACCAATATTTAGAAAAACAGGGTTTCACAATGCTAGGTGAAGTAGCTACTGTAGGTTTTCAAAATACCTATTATGAACTATTAGGCAAAACAAATGCCCATAATAAAATGTTATCTGCTTTATGGCGAGAAAGTCCTCATAGTAAAATACACGAGAATCAACAATTAATGACTATGGCAGCGTTACTTCATAAGGATTCGCTTGGTAACTCTTTAATTGTTGCATTGATCAACGCTGCTTCTTGTGAGGTTAACCTTTGGGTCAGAAAATATTTAAGCGCTTATCTGTCTCCTTTATTACACTGTTTTTATAAGTATGGTTTCGTTTTTATGCCTCATGGCGAAAACATTATTATGGTATTAGAAAATCATCTTCCTGTAAAAATTTTGATGAAAGATATCACAGAAGAAGTTATTGTTTTTAATCCAGAATTAGAGTTACCAAAAAAAGTAAAACGATTGTATACAGAAACTTCTGATAAGATGAAAGTGCTTAGCATTTTTACAGATGTATTTGATTGCTTTTTTAGGTTTTTGGCTCCTATTTTGGAAAAAGAGATATCATTTGCGGAAGAAGATTTTTGGAAAGAAGTTGCATTATGTATTCATTCTTATCAAGAAGAGCATCCAGAATTACAATCCAAATTTGATAGGTATGATCTCTTTGTGCCAGAATTTGATAGGTGTTGTCTCAATAGATTACAGCTTAAAAACACGCAACAAATGCTAAATCTTGCAGATCCAATGGCAAGTTTAATCTTAGAAGGAACCTTAGAAAACCCCATAGTAAAGTTTAAAAACATGGATCACTTAAGAGACAAAGAAGAAGTTGCTATAGTGTAACCCATTTTAATGTATTTAAAATTTAAAATTTTAATAGAAATCCAAACAAACTAACATGGAACTACAAAAAAAGACATCACAAGTGACACTACAAAACAATAGGATTTTAGCTATTGATTTTGGGAGAGGATTTAGTGTAATTGCCATGATAATGGTACATACCTTATGGATTCATGCACAACAAAATGTTCAGTCAGATACTTTTTTAGGGCATTTTATTCATTTTGTAGGAAGAGGTACACCAGTTTTTCTAATAACGATGGGTGTGTCTTTTATGATCTCTAGAAATCAGAGTATTCAAAGTGCAGTGAAACGTGGAATATTAATTCTTGGAGTAGCTTATTTAATGAATTTTCTAAAGTTTCTCGTTCCCATTTTGATTGGACTTGTGCCAGACAGTTTTATAGCTGCATATGGATGGGAAAATCCCTTGGATATTGAAAAATATGTGTATCTCTTACTAACAGGTGATATCTTACAATTAGCAGGAATATCCTTATTGATATTGGCATTTGTAAGAGCTTATTTTAAAAATAAATTTTTGATTTTAGGATTGACTATTATAATTGCTTTTTTATCTGTAGAATTAAGAGGATTTCAATCAGGAATAGTAGGATTAAGCTATATTACTCAATTGTTGTGGAGTGATGGATACTGGGTGTATTTCTCTGTATTTCCTTGGATTTCATTTATACTATTAGGAATGTTTTTTGGACAATGGTATATAGAAATGGACTATGATCAAAATAAGTTATTTAAGAGAATGTTTATAGGCGGTATCATCTGCATACTCGTTGGAGCGCCTTTAGTGTTTATAAGTGAAGAGTATCATTTCAATGATTTTTTCCATTTAGGACCAGGAGGTGTTATTTACCTTGCAGGATGGAACTTTGCGGTATTGTCTTTATTTCATTGGTTGCTTGCAAAAACTAAAAACAATTGGGTATATAGAACCTTTTATTATTGTAGTAAGCATGTTACCTCATTATATGTGATTCAATGGGTTTTAATTTGTTGGGGGATGATATTTTTTGGTTTTCAAAGTATGAATGAATTGGATACAATTCTATTAATGCCATTGTTTATAGGGCTAACATTTATGATACATTTCATTTTTATCAAATTGAAAAAAAGTCTTACATCTAATAGGTATTTCTTTAAACGAAAATTATCGGTAGAAAGTTAGTGATTTAGGAAAAGTGTAAGGATAGAATAATAGTTAAGATAAATTATTTTCAGAAGATAATTTTGTTCGATATTTTTTAGGGGTCATGCCTTCTATTTTTTTGAAAGCAGCGGTAAAATGAGTAGAGTTTTTATACCCTACTAATTCTGAAATCTCGTAGATCGGTTTTTTGCTATGAAGTAGTAATTGTCGAGCCCTATTCATTCTTAATTCCGTAGCATATTCAAAGATTGTTTTACCAAACAGTTCTTTAAATTCTTTTTTAAGAATGAAATCATTAATGCCTACTTGTCTCGATAAGTCATGAATAGAGTATTGCTTAGACAGATCGGAGCTGATCAAATGCTGAATATTATAAAGCTTTTTAACAATATGATCGGTAGCAGTAATGTGATTAGTTTTAGATTTCCTAGAAGTGTCTTCCAGTTTTAAGGCAACAAGTTCTAGTACCTTGGATTCAAGAAATAACCGCTTTAATAATCCGTTTCGTTTGTCTATTAAAATTTCGGTAAGAATGTTCTGGGTTTTGGAGCATAATGGTTTTAAAAAATTCTCTTTTAGTTTTAATAAAGAGTGTGTTTCCAGAATATTGTATTCTTCATCTAATCGATGTCTTTTGATAAACTCTTTGCTCATTCTTACTTTAACTTCTTTCAATCGTTTCCTTTTGTGATAGGAAACACTTCCTTTTATATGTTCTAAATACAATAGATAACATTCTTGACTTTCATAGATTAGATCTTTTGATATACCGTAGATTTTGATGATTTGTTCTCCTTCAATCAAAAAAGACATTTCTAAAAAATCGCTTGAAGTAGCACCTTCGATGTGCAAGTCCTTTTCAAATAAAACATCAAAAATTGTGATAGATAATCCTTCAAATTTATGTTTTAGAAAATACCCAACACCATAGTCCTTTAAAAACTGAAATTTTTTAGAGCTAATTCCGCAGCGATCATAGGTGTTTATAAGCTCAGAAACAGTATATAAAGTATTCGTTTTTTGAGCATTGTCCATCTCTTTATAAGTCAAATTATTTTTACGTCTTTTTTTATCCATAATGCGTCATTTTTCTCTTCCCTTAGATCCTAATTTTGCATTCTAAATTTATTTAGACTAATTATAAATAGTTATTATTTGGGTCGCTAAAATAGATAAAAAATCGTTACAGTCAGTGGTTATTTTAAAAAGAAAAATTAATGTCTTTTTAATGCTTTTGGTTACACTTTGTTGTCAAAGTCAAGCATTACTTAAGGGAGTGGTCATAGATGAAAAATCCCAACCAATACCCGAAGCTTCTATACGTGTTTTGGAGTTAAATAATATTGGTACTACCACTAATTTTGATGGGAAATTTAATCTGTCGATTCCAGAGGGTTATTATACTTTACAGACTAGTTTTATTGGTTTTGAAACAAACTTATTAGAGGTAAGAGTTGATGCTAATGAAGAAAGATTTATTCGTATTGTTCTAAAGGAAAACATAGAAGAGCTTAACGATGTCATTGTTAAGTCTAAAACTGCGGGTCAGAAAGCAAAAGAAAAGGCTTTTGAAGTAGAAGTGATTGAAATTAAGGAGCTTAAAAACACTAGCGCGGATATCAATTCGATTTTAACTACGATCCCTGGTGTTAATGTGCGACAACGTGGTGGTTTAGGTTCAGCTTTTGATTTTTCATTAAATGGTTTGTCAGGAAAACAGGTAAAATTCTTTATAGATGGAATTCCCATTGAAAATTTCGGAAGTTCTTTATCATTAAATAATTTTTCTGCCACTCTGATAGAAAGAGCAGAAATTTATAAAGGTGTTGTTCCTATTCATTTAGGAGCTGACGCCTTAGGTGGTGCTGTAAATATTATAACCAATAGAAGAAGAAAGGATTTTCTTGATGTATCGTATGATGTTGGTTCTTTCAACACGCATCGAGCAACAATTAATGCGCAACATTACAGTAAAAAAGGATGGATGTTTCAGCTATCATCTTTTTATAACCATTCTGATAATAATTATACGATTGATGATATCGAAGTAAGAGACGAATTAGGTAATGATACAGGAATTAGACGTGATGACGTAGAACGATTTCATGATGCCTATAATTCTCAGATGATTACGGTTAAGACCGGAATGTTAGAAAAATCATTTGCAGATCGATTGATCTTGGGATTTACTGCTTCAGCTAATGAAAATGAAATACAACATCCTATAGATCCACAAAACCCATTTGGAGAGGTGTTCTCAGAAAATGATATTGTTTCTGGATCTATTGAGTATGAAAAAAACAATCTTCTTAAAGATAGGTTGAGGTTAAAAATCTACGGATCCATTACTAGAAATAGAGAGAAAGTGGTAGATACTTCATCAAGAAAGTACGATTGGTTTGGAAATTTTATTGAACGCGGTGATCAAACTTTAGGAGAATTTGAAGCTAGTAAAACCTTATTCGAGTTTAAAGATAATCTTCATTTGATAAATGCTTTAGCTAGTTATAATTTAAGTGATAATCATTCCGTAAGTCTTAATTACACCAAGAATTATATAAGACGTAAAGGAGAGGACGAAGCACGAACAGGAAGAATAGCATTTCAAGATCCTCACATTGTAAATAAAAATATTGTAGGGCTTTCTTATGATTTCAATTTACTAGAAAATAGATGGAAAACAGCCATTTTTTCTAAAGGATATCTCCTGAATTCAGAAGGAATTGTAGAGGATCTTTTTGCCAGTACTGAGGAAGAACGCTTTGCCAAATTTGAAAATACGTTTGAAGAGTTAGGATACGGTTTAGCAACGACTTTTAAGATTGTACCTGATTTTCAGATCAAAGGTTCTTTTGAACGAACATTTAGAATTCCTGAAGGATATGAAGTTTTTGGAGATGGATTTTTATTAAAGTCTAACCCTACATTATTACCAGAAGAAAGTTACAATGTCAATCTAGGTGCTCTTTTTAATACAGAAATTAATAAACTCAAGCTCCAGTTGGATAGTAATATCTTTTTTAGAGATGCTAAAAATTTTATTGCCATAAGATCTGAAGGTATCTTCTCGAGATATTATAATACTGCTGATGCCAGAAGTACGGGAATTGAAGGAGAAATTAGAATGCTGTATAATAATTTTTTCTTTTTAGATCTCAACGCTACTTACCAAAACATTATTGATCAAAACGCGGGAGAAAATGCAGGTGTTGATTTTTTAAAAAATCAACGTATCGCCAATATCCCTTATCTATTCGGCAATGCTCGAATAGGAGGTAGATTCAAAAACGTATTTGCTACAAAAGATCAATTCAATATCTCATGGAATACATACTACGTGCATGAATACCCACTTACTTCTTTTGTAGAAGGGAATCCAGAGGATAGAGATATTATTCCGGAGCAACTGTCACATAATTTAGAGTTGGGATATTCTTTCAAAGATGGCAGGTATAACCTATCGGTACTGACAAGAAACATCACAGATGCTAAGATCTACGACAATTTCGAGATTCAGCAACCTGGAAGAGCTTTCTACGTGAAACTACGATACTATATATCAAACTAAAATAATTTTTAAACATCAAAATCATATACAATGAAAACAATAAAATGGATACAAAGTGCAATGCTAGTCGTAGCAATTGCTATGATTGCTACTTCTTGTAGTAGTGATGATAATGGAGGTACGATTACTGATCCAGATCCGGATCCAGTAGCTGTATCAAAATATGTAGTGGGATTTGAAGCATTTCCTGTAGGTGATGCGAGTCCTGTAGATTATATTTTGGAATTACCTTCTTTAGAGTCTTTAACTACTGGAGAAATTTCTGTAGAAGGACAAGGAATCCCTTTAAGAGGATGGAGATTTTTTCATGGAGCTGGTAATACTGTTTTTACAGCAGGATATTCTGATGATGATAAATGTATCGCATATCAGCTAGATGAAAATGGAGATTTGGTAGAAAAAGCAAATTTTGCTTTTCAGTCAACACTAGATAATTATGCTGCCATAGATGATAATACGTTAATTGCTGTAGAACTTACCTATGGTGGGCTTTCAGATAAGCGTTTTCACATCGTAAATGCAGAGACAGGACTTTTAGAAGAAATAAAAGAGCATCCAATAGATATTGATATGGGTGATGGAACTGCAACAAATCCAGGATCTATTCCTTGGGTTACAGGAATGGTGCTTAGAGATGGGAAGTTATTTGTTTCATATCATAAATGGTTAGCAGATGGATCATTTATTACTCCAGATGTGGATCGTGCTTATGTGGCGGTATATAGCTATCCAGCATTCGAATTAGAAAAGATAATCGAGGATGATAGAACGAGCCCAATCGGTGTTAATGGTCATAGTACAGGAATCGAGCAAACAGAAAATGGAGATATCTATTCTTTTTCAACTTCTGCATTGAGTGCTGGTTTTACAGCAGCTTCAAAACCTTCTGGTATTTTAAGAATTAAAAATGGAGAAACAGAATTCGATTCGGATTATTTCTTCAATGTAGAAGAAGCTGTTAATGGAGGAAAGATATTCTGGATGGACTATGTAGGTAACGGAAAAGCAATTGCAAGAATTATTCTAGATGATACCAATGGAGCCGGAGAATGGGGAGCATTTTTTAAGAAAGATGTTTTCAAAATGGTAGTTATTGATTTGGTAAATCAGACGGTTACTGATGTAGCTGGAGTACCAACACATGGTCATCGTTATACTTCTCCAATGTTTGTAGAAGATGGAAAAGCGTATATCAGTAGCTCTACCGATACAGAGACGTATGTATATATCGTGGATCCAGAAACGGCTACCGCTACGCAAGGAGCAAAAGTTTTAGGTCTTGGACTTAAAGGAATATTTAAAATAAGTAACTAATTAACTCAACTGTGATTCGTACTGGGTACTAAGAAATGTATGTGCATTAATGTTAAGACAACTATCCGAATAATAGTGTTTTTAGGTTTCGATAGATTGTCTTTGAAGGTAACTATGTTTTGTTTGCAAACCTTTTTAAAAACCCCAATAACTAGTTATCGTTTTTTAGCTATCCAGTATGATTTCATTCATCTATAAATGACTAATAAAAAGAAAAATAACAGGAGAAAGAGAATATTACAAATCCATAAAATACTTGGACTAACAACAGGTCTGGTGCTTTTTGTTGTTTCTATTACCGGTTGTTTATGGGTTTTTAAAGAAGAAATAGAAAGCTTTTATGACGATTATAAATATGTAAACGTTCAGGATCAAGATTTTTTGGTAGCATCTGAGATCAAGAAGATAGCTGAAAAAATTATACCGAATAGAACTATTCATGGAGTTGTATACGGCCAACCAGATGAAGCAATAGAGGTGGTGTTTTACGAATCAGAACCAGAAGTATTTTATCAGAGTGTGTATCTGAATCCTTATTCAGGAGCGTTTATCAAAAGAGTAGATAATGATGCAGGTTTTTTTGGCTTTGTCCTAAAAGGTCACTTACGATTATGGTTACCAGATGCGATCGGCTCTAGAGTAGTATCCTATTCCGTTTTACTATTTCTAGTTATTATTATCAGCGGACTTATCCTTTGGTGGCCAAGAAACAAGAAAAATTGGCGACAAAGATTACGATTTGATTGGAATAAAAATACTAGATGGAAGCGTAAGAATTTTGATCTACATACCGTTGTAGGCTTTTATGTATCCTCCTTTGGATTGATACTGGCATTTACTGGATGTGTCATGGCATTTAATTGGTTTTATTTCATTGCTTATAAGGCTTCGGGAGGTTCTAATGATCCAAGGTTTGTGATCCCAGAAAGTGAGCAAGTCATAGCATCAACCATAGCATCTAGCTACCCTTATGATCAATTGATTCCTATCTTGAAAAAAAAATACGAAGATGCTCATAGTTTTGAATTGCACTATCCAGAAAATGACACCACTTCTGTTTTGGTTGAGGTAAGTAATTCCAAAGGATTGTATTACAATATGGATTATCTATTCTTTGATCAGTATACGCTTAAAGAAATGGAAACGCCAAGTATTTATGGAAAATATAAAAATGCCAGTTTTGCTGATAAGGTAATTCGTATGAATTATGACATTCATATTGGGGCAATTGGTGGACTAGCAGGTAAAATCATTGCGTTTTTGTCTAGTTTACTTTGTGCCTCTTTACCAGTAAGTGGAGTGTTGTTATGGTATGGTAGAAAATATAAAAAGAAAAAGAAGCATAATCCCTCTTTGGTCATTACATAAGATTCTTAGATACGTAAATACAAGAATATTCTATTTCAGAAAATATCTATAAAGAATCTACATGTGGATATTGCTGATCATATTCGGTTTTTAAACGGATCATCTTTTTAAAAAATAACGCATTTTCCTTGTGTGTACGATTGTTTCTGAAATGGACAAATTTGCCCTGTGCGTGTATGCTAATACCGTTAGTTTTGTAAAGATAAAATTGATAATAAGGAATAACCCAAGTGTAATTTTGTAAACCTTTAGTAATAGCGATCAAAATTCCATACGGACGTAATTCGATATTGCCGTAATTAAGATCAGAAACTGAATTAAGGATCTTTCTCAAGTTAGGGCTAACTTCTTCTATGATCATTCGTTTAGATCCAATGCCGCCCATTTTGATTGATTGTAATATAGAAAAGGGTTTTCCAACCAGATCATTAATGAGCTCCTTATTTTTTTTATTTTTATAGGTAGTTTCTAATAACATTTGTGATTATTCCTTATGCTGGTAATTAGTAATGGTTTATACTGTTGGAACACCTTTAAGGCGTTTTTCAATTTTCTTTTTCTTTACGGTTAACAGCTTCATAATATCCATCAATTTAGCATCCTTTGTTTTTTTATAAATTTCGTTGATTGCCAAAATCAATGTCTTTGCTTCTCTAGAGGCTTTTACTCTATCACTGGTAGTCATATTACTCATCTTTCTACCTTCAAATTCCAATGCTTTCTCTATTAATTCCATATTTTTCTTATAAAGATAAAAAATGTTTAACTTTTTATAAAAATTATTAAACAAGATTAACGTTTGTTTATTAACTAGTTTTGTTTTGTTTTAGAAAGACGGATGGATAATACTTAAAATACGCTGGATAGTATCTTTAAATTTATCTAAATAAATAGGTAGTATTTCAGGAATACTTTAAATTAGAATCCTAACAATATTTTGCAAGAAAAGTAAAATGAAAGTTCCAAGTAATATAGGTTTGGTTTTGTCTGGAGGAGGTTTCAGAGGTTTAGCACACATAGGTGCGATTAAAGCAATTGAAGAGGCTGGTATATTTCCTAATTTTGTTTCTGGAACTAGTGCAGGAGCAATAGTAGGAGCATTGTATGCTGCAGGAAATTCAGTTCCTGGGATCAAAGACTTTTTTAACAAAACACCGGTTTTTAAACTCAATAGATTCACAAGAAGAAAACCTGGTTTTTTGGATTCAGAGAAATATTATGATGACCTTATAAATCATTTTGTAGATAATACATTCGAAAGTTTAGAAAAGAAACTTTTTGTAACAGCTACAGATTTGGTAGAAGGACGGGTAAGCGTATTTAGTACTGGAGAATTGATAAAGCCAATACTTGCATCGGCAGCTTTTCCAGGTGTTTTTTCTCCCGTTATGATAGATGGACATCTGTATTCTGATGGAGGGATTTTGGATAATTTTCCGATAGCACCTATTATGGATATATGTGATATGATCATAGGTATTGATGTTTCTCCAATTAGAAAACCAAAGATTACGGATTTTAAGCATGCGCATAATGTCATGCAAAGAGCCTATTACTTACGTGCAATGCCTAATTCGGAAGCAAAGTTGACAAAATGTGATATTATTATACATCCAAAGAAAATAAGTAATCATGGAGTATTCAATACAAGTAATTTAGATCAGGTTTTTGAAATCGGATATGAAGAAGCTAAAAAGCAACTAGATCGTTATTTTGAGAATCAAAAATTATTTTAATCATTGTGATTGAGGAATTAAATAATAGTTATTCGCACCTTTTCGAAAAGGAGCTGTTAGAAGAAATCAATAAGGTAGCTATAGCCAAAGAAGTTCATGAGGGCACAGAACTGATACGATCTGGGAGCTATATCAAATCAATGCCGTTAATCATTCATGGAGCTATTAAAATTTTGAGAGAAGATCAAGATGGAGATGAGTTACTTTTATATTTTTTAGAAAAAGGAGATACTTGCGCAATGACGTTATCTTGTTGCATTGGACATCATAAGAGCGAAATCAAAGCAATTGCAGAAATGGACTCTAAGTTGGTGATGATCCCAGTAGAAAAAATGGAAGAATGGACAACGAAGTATAAGTCCTGGAGGAATTTTGTGTTCGAGAGTTATCATAAGAGATTAATGGAAGCTATTGAAACGATTGATAGTATTGCATTTTTAAAAATGGATGAACGATTACTCAAGTATCTAAAAGATAAAACTAAGATTAGTAATGATCCTCTTATAAGTACTACGCATCAACAGATTGCTTATGATCTTCATTCTTCTCGTGTTGTCATTTCCAGACTATTAAAAAAAATGGAAAAAGAAGGTATTATCAAATTGAATCGAAATAGTATTGAAATTTTAGAGGCTTAAATCGTGTAACTTTTGTTACTTGATACTAATGAAGAGATCCCTATTTTAGCCAAATACGGTTCAAGAAGTTTTAATAACGATTATGATAAGAATATTAAGTTTTCTATTGCTATTGTATGTTTCTACATCTTGTGCACAACAAAATGCAAGCAATACAGGAGAAGATTCTAATCCTATACACTCTGAAAAAGTTGTGGTTATAGATATATCTGTAATACAAAAAGAAGTGCTAGGAAAAAATGTACAGTTTATAGATATCCGTACTCCCCAAGAGTATCAAGAGGGTTTTATAGATGATGCTGTAAATATTAGTTTTTCGGATAAAGAAAATTTTACATCTAAATTTGAAAACTTAAATAAGAACGAGCCGGTTTATATCTATTGTTATTCTGGCTGGCGAAGTCACCGGGCGGCTAAATTATTGATTACTTTGGGTTTTGAAAAAGTTTATGATTTTAAAGGAGGGTATAAGGCTTGGACCGAAAACACAAAAAGATAATCTTAGCTTGATAGTGAAGGAATTCTTACCTTAGTAAAAAACCAACAGATTGATTTCAGAAGCTATAGATAGGTATTTTCCGAGACTGGCCACAATGCCAGAATTAAAAAAAGAGCTTGTTGAAATCAGTCAGATTCATAGATTCGAAGCTGGTACGGTTATCTTAAAACAAGGATCATACATAAAAGTGATCCCATTACTTATTTCTGGTTTAGCTAAAGTGTTTAAGGAAGAACCAGAAGAAGGTAATGAAGTTTTATTGTACTATATTAAACCAGGAGAAAGCTGTGTGATGTCTGTTACGACATTAGTCAAAAACCAAACTAGCCAGGTAAAAGCAGTCATCGAAGAGGATTCCGAAGTAGTCATCATTCCGGCAGAACAAGCACTTGCAATAGCAAAGAAGTATCCGAAATGGAATGAATTTATCTATGACCTGTTTAATTTAAAGTTCGAAGAACTATTACAAGTGATTGAAATACTCACTTTTTCCAAAAAAGATAAACGATTACTAGAATACTTAAAGAAAGAAGCGAAATTAAAAGACCGTAGAATATTACATACTACGCATCAGCAAATCGCTTATGATTTAGGATCCTCAAGAGAAGTAATATCCAGATTACTCAAAAAACTAGAACAAGAAGGTTTTATTCATCTAAAACAAGGAGCAATAGAAATAGTCGATTACACTTAATTAAGAAGGATTTTTTTGTAAAACCAATGTGGTCATAGATCTAAGGTCGTGTACATTTGTAGACTTTAGTGGTTCTAAGAAAGACAATGAGTGTTTTTTCATAAGATTTGACAATATTTCCCTAGTTAGTAAAAAACGATAAGATTCATCGCCTAAAAGGTAGACTCCATCGTTTATGGGAGTTATTTTATCTTCTATTCCAATATCGGAAGTCATACGAATAAATAGTGTTCCAAAAGGTTTCAGTACTCTTATAAGCTCAGAGAACATAGCCTCGAATTGCGTTAGATCATGTGCAAAATGAAGAACTGCACTGCAAATAATATGATCGAAGTAATCATTTTTAAACTTTAGTTGTTCTAAATCGCAAACCTCCATTTTTTTACTCCATTTTGGATACACACTTCTTATATAATCAATCGATTCTATTTCTTTATCTACGGCGTATAAATTGTATTCATTATTGTAAAACCAATGCAAGTTTCTTCCGCTTCCACATCCTGCATCTAATATCTTATCGGTTTTATGATATCGTTCTTTAAGTATTTGATCCAATAAGTAGATATCAATATTTCCTAAGGTGGTTTGTAATTTTTGGATAGCCATTATAAAATAGTTTGTGTTGTAACAATTGTCACAGCTTTTGTGTTTCTGCTTCTCTAAGTTTGTAATGTAAATATGGATAAAAAAATAGAAATATAATCATAACTCGTGAATACATGAAGTTACACAAGGGAGTAAAACTTTTGATAGTTTGTGTTTTGTGTATAAGCATTATTACAATAGTTACACTTCTAATAGAACTTCTAAACGCTCATTAAAATATAATACTATGAAAAAGAATATGGGAAATACAGATAGGATCATAAGATTTATAGTTGCAATAGCAATTGCATTACTATATTATTTTGGGATTATTCGAGGTACATTAGCCTATGTTTTATTAGCATTTGGTGGAATACTTTTAGTGACTGGCTTTGTAAGTATTTGTCCGTTATATTCAATCGTTGGACTTAATACTTGTAAGGTGAAGAACTAAGCTTAACGTTCTGATTATTAATTTATGAAATCTGACTTTTCACTGAGGAGTCAGATTTCTTTTTATGCAGAAGTATTAGTTTTCATATAGAATTTAGTGTAAGTTAATTGTATTAAAAATACTCAAAACCGCACTCATGAAACTGGATTATAAGGATTTTGTATATGTTATTATTCAAGGGATATTATTTATATGCTATCTCTTAAACCCTAAAGTGATCAATTTCGATTGTGCATCTTTATTATATATATTAGGACTTTTATTACTTGGTATTGGGATGGTTATTATTGCATATGCCTTGTTTCAGCTTCGAGACAGTTTATCTCCTTTTCCTTCGCCCAGAACAGATGCAAAACTTATTCGAACAGGGCTTTATAAATTTATTAGACATCCAATTTATACAGGAATATTATGTGTGGTATTTGGCTACGCATTATATACGTGTTCTTCGTTTAAAGTAATAATATCTTTTAGTATCTACATACTTTTTCATTTTAAAGCAAAGTATGAAGAAAAGAAATTAGCCATCTTTTTTTCTGAATATGCAGATTATCAAAAGAATACAGGGAGATTTTTGCCGAAAATACCCACATTTTTAGCTAAAAAATAGTGTAATGTAACAATAGTTACTGACTTTCCTTTTTTAAATCCAGTAGTTTGTAGAGAAAATAAAATTGCATGAATTGGATACAACAACCTTGGCCATGGTATATTGCAGGACCATTAATTGCACTAGTGATGATTTTATTGCTAATGCTTGATAAAAAAATGGGAATGTCATCTAACCTTCGAACACTCTGCGCTATTTGTGGAGCTGGAAAGACAACGAGTTTTTTTAGATTTAATTGGAAAGCGCAGCGATGGAATCTAGTTGTTGCTTTGGGAATGGTATTAGGAGGTTTTATTGGAGGAAATTTACTTTCTGAAGATCCAACAGTCCATATAGCGTCTAATGCAATTACAGAAGACTTAAAAGAAATGGGTTTTAGTGATGTTGGTAATGCTTACGCACCAGATAAATTATATGCTGATAATGTATTCAATGATCCAATAATGTTACTAATACTTGTAGTAGGTGGTTTATTAGTAGGTTTTGGAGCTAGGTACGCTGGAGGATGTACCTCTGGTCATGCGATTTCGGGATTAAGCGATTTGCAGTTACCTTCTTTAATAGCCGTTATAGGATTTTTTATAGGAGGTTTGCTAATGGTTCATTTTATATTTCCATTAATATTTTAGGGATGAGAACAGTAATTTATTTAGGTGTCGGAATTTTATTTGGGATTGTTCTTTTTAAATCAGAAGCAGCCTCGTGGTTTCGAATTTATGAAATGTTTCAATTTGGATCTTTTCATATGTATGGAATTATTGGTTCTGCTGTTGTCATCGGTAGTGTTTTTATCCAATTCGCGAAAAAAGGAAAGGTAACATCCTTCTCTGGAAATAAAATCAACATGGTTCCAAAAGAAAGAGGATTTTATAGATATCTATTAGGAGGAATAATTTTTGGCTTGGGTTGGGCGCTAGCTGGAGCTTGTCCAGGTCCTTTATTTGTTCTGGCTGGAGCTGGTTATTTGCCTATTGTCATTGTAATAATAGCATCAATATTAGGGACATTTTTGTACGGATTGTTAAAAGATAAATTACCACATTAATTTAGAGTAATTGATAAGAAGAAAATATTAAAGTCGTTGCTATGAAAGAGAAGGGCTGAATTTTAAATTAATTTTTAAGATTCAGCCCTTTAAATTATCATTCTGTTTGATACGTATATCGCTTATTTCCAGTAATAATATTTCCTTCATAATCGTAAAATTGTGTTATATAATTTACGAATCGATTGTATTGTGGAGTAGCACTATTTCGTGATCGATTCCTTATATTTTGTAATGTTCTCATGATGATTAGATTTTTGATTGATAATTGATTTTGTAATTACCTATAACGCCTTTTGGCATTCCAGATATTTCCTTTTGTACTTTTTAATTTGTTCGAAATTTGATTGTTGTCTAAAGTTCTCATGATGTTGATTTTTTTTTTGATTGATGAATAATTGATTTGATTGTTTATCTGTAACGTCTTTTAGCATTCCAGATGTTTCCTTTTGTACTTTTTAATTTGTTCGAAATTTGATTGCTGTCTAAAGTTCTCATGATGTTGATTTTTTTTGATTGATGAATAATTGGTTTGATTGATTATCTGTAGCGTCTTTTAGCATTCCAGATATTTCCTTTTGTACTTTTTAATTTGTTCGAAATTTGATTGTTGTCTAAAGTTCTCATGATGTTGATTTTTTTTTGATTGATGAATAATTGATTTGATTGTTTATCTGTAGCGTCTTTTAGCATTCCAGATATTTCCTTTTGTACTTTTTAATTTGTTTGTGATTTGATTGCTGTCTAAAGTTCTCATAATTGATATTGTTTTGAATTGTTATATACTTACTAGACAACAAAACTTCAATTTTGTTACAGTACTATGTATAAAAAGGTACTATTTTAACATTTTTTAACCAAAATACAGGTGTTTTCAGACGTTTTTTAGAAATAAATTAGAGGTTTCTATGAAAAAAGAGCTACTTTTCCTCTGTAATAATGACTATATATGAAATAAGCCATAACAATAAGATGATACCTGCAGATATGATTAGATGGCGGTTCCATCTGACCATAAAAACAATAAAATTATAAACAGATGAAAGATAATTTTAGTAATATAATAGATTCAACTACTCCGGTCCTGATTGACTTTTATGCAGATTGGTGTGGTCCATGTAAAATGTTAGCTCCTATATTAAAGGAAGTAAAGGAGGAATTAGGAGATTCTATTAAAATTGTAAAAATAGATGTGGACAAAAATCAAACTTTAGCAGCAAAATATCAGGTAAGAGGAGTTCCAACAATGCTACTCTTTAAAGATGGTAAGCAACTTTGGAGACAATCTGGAGTATTGCAAAAGCAAAATATTATTTCAATAGTCAAATCTTATACATAATACTAGTAGTGATATGATTAAGCATTATAATATTATTGTAACAGGTAAAGTACAAGGAGTTTGGTATCGCAAAAGCACTTTGGAAAAAGCGCAAGAATTAGGAATAAAAGGAATTGTAAAAAATTTACCTAATGGAGATGTGTATATTGAAGCCGAAGGAGATGAAGATCAGTTATCACAGTTGTTGGCATGGTGTGCGGATGGTCCGCAATTTGCAAAAGTTATCAATGTGGATAAGAAAGAAGCACCAGTACTTTCTTTTAAAGAGTTTCAAATACAATATTAAAACAGCTGTGCTAAGTTGTTTTTGGATTGTAACTTTTGTTACTGAAATCAAAGTTCTCCTTTTATACATTTACCATTCTAAAAACTAATTCTTCATATAGTGTAGGAAAGGAATCATTTACTCGACATATAGTAAGGTAAGCGGTTTTCTTTAGTAAATTTGTATTATGGATAAATATGTGAATGTATTTATTGATGCGTTTAAAAATAGTCTTCAGTGGACTTGGAACTCTATTATTTTTGAAGTTCCTTGGTATACCAACTATTTCTGGGGATTAATAGCTATTTCATTATTAGTTTGGAGTTTGGAGTTGTTATTTCCATGGAGGAAAGACCAAGCAGTTTTTAGAAAAGATTTTTGGTTGGATGGATTCTATATGTTTTTCAACTTTTTTGTGTTTTCTATTGTAATAAGTGGGGTTTATGAATTGTTGAGTTTATTTTTTAACAACTTAGGAATATCACATCAAAGTCTCACGATTTTGAATATATCAGACTTACCGAAATGGTTGCAGTTGCTCGTGTTTTTTATTATTCTAGACTTTGTACAATGGTTTACACATGTATTATTACATAAGTTTTCTTTCTTTTGGCGATTTCATAAAATACATCATTCTGTAAAGGAAATGGGGTTTGCCGCACATCTTAGATATCATTGGATGGAAAACATATTATACAAACCTCTTAAAACTATTGGAGTCATGATTTTAGGAGGATTTGAACCAGAACAAGCTTATATAGTGCACTTTTTGGCAATTGCTATAGGGCATTTTAATCACGCAAATATTAAGATTACTTGGGGACCACTTAAGTATATTTTAAATAATCCAGTGATGCATTTATATCATCATGCGTATGTGTTGCCTAAAAAATCTTTTGGAGTAAATTTTGGAATTAGCTTAAGTCTTTGGGATTATATCTTTAAGACAAATTATATTCCAGAAGATAGCGGAACTGTTAAGATAGGTTTTCCGGGAGACGAAAATGTGCCTAAAAGTTTTTTAGGACAGTTACTATATGGTTTTAAATACCCCAAAAAATAGGGTTTATCCTACTATAAGATGAAAGAAAAAGTACAGAAAAAAGCTTCTTCAAATACTGTTTATGGATTAGGTATTATTGGTGCTTTGATCTATTATATTAGTCATGCAACAAGTTTTTGGATGGGTTTGTTAGGTGTGGTGAAAGCAATAGTATGGCCTGCTTCTCTTGTATATGAATTACTGAAATTTCTTGGTGCTTCATAAATGAGAGTAATGACTTGTGGTATTTTTAATTAATTATAAATTTGAAAAATTTTTGATATTTATTTCCGAGAAAGATGAGAATAGAACAAATGTATACCGGTTGCCTTGCACAAGGAGCATATTATATAGAAAGTAATGGAGAAGTGGCGATCATAGATCCACTGAGAGAAATAAAACCATATATAGACAAATCAAAGGCGGATAATGCCGAGATAAAATATATTTTCGAAACACATTTTCACGCCGATTTTGTAAGTGGACATATCACACTTTCTAAAGAGTCTAATGCTCCTATTGTATATGGACCCAATGCTCATACTTCTTTTGATGCAATCATTGCAGAAGATGGTCAGGAATTCAAAATAGGAGATGTAACTATTGTGGCCTTGCATACTCCAGGACATACCTTAGAAAGTACAACCTATTTATTAAGAGATTCAGAAGGAAAAGATCATGCTATTTTTAGTGGAGATACTTTGTTTTTAGGTGATGTAGGCAGACCTGATCTGGCGCAAAAAGCTGCGAATATGACCCAAGAACAGTTGGCAGAGATGTTATTTGATAGCTTGCGTACTAAAATAATGCCGCTAGGAGATGATGTTATCGTGTATCCAGCGCATGGCGCAGGTTCAGCATGTGGAAAAAATATGAGTTCAGAAACTGTTGGAACCTTAGGAGTGCAGAAGCAAACCAATTATGCGCTGAGATCGGATATGACCAAGGAAGAGTTTGTAAAAGAAGTAACAGATGGTTTATTACCGCCTCCCTCTTATTTTCCACTGAATGTAAAAATGAATAAAGAAGGATATGATGACATACAGGTAGTATTAAATCGTGGAACCCAAAAGTTAGATCCAGATACTTTTGAGCAAATAGCAAATGAGACTGGAGCAGTGATTTTAGATGTAAGGCATCAGAGTGATTTTGTTAAAGGGCATATTCCAAGATCAATTTTTATCGGTATAGATGGAGGTTTTGCACCATGGGTAGGAGCATTGATAGGAGATGTAAAACAACCTATACTATTAGTTACTCCAGAGGGTAGAGAAGAGGAAACGGTTACCAGGTTATCCAGAGTTGGCTTTGATCATACATTAGGATGTTTAGAAGGCGGTTTTGAAACCTGGATACAAGCCGGAAAAGAAATCGATCAATTAGATTCTATTACTGCAGATACATTTAAAAATAAACTTACAGAAAGCACACCCGTTTTCGATGTACGAAAACAATCTGAGTTTTCTGGAGGACATATTCCAAAAGCTTCTAATACCCCTTTGAGTATGATTAATGATTACTTAGCGGATTTTCCAAAAGATGAAACCTTTTATGTGCATTGCGCAGGTGGTTATCGTTCGGTGATTGCAGCGTCTATTTTAAAAAGTAGAGGGATTCATAATCTGGTAGATGTGGCAGGTGGTTATAAATCCATCCAAGAAGTAGGAATTAATACCACCAAATAGTTAGATTTAAAGACCTTATTTGTAGGTTTTCTTTCATACTATTCGTTAAGGTTTAGCGTTTTAGTTACTGATTTAACAGAGTTTTTATTTCAAAACCTTTATTATTGTAACTTAATAAACCTACTTTTAGCTTTTTGAATCTTTATTTTTTATACATTATTTCCCTTCAGGAACAACCTGAACCTGGGATACCGAAATTTTTGGCTGTAATATTAGCCATGACTATTGTTGCTATATGTCTTTATTATATCTCAAGATATCTAGAAACCGTATATGCAAATAAGTATAAGAAGCCTTTCTTCGTACATTTTTATATTACTCCCAAAAAGTTACCCAAGCACTTGGTGCCTTTTTTGGCTACCAACTCATTGTATAATAGACTAGATAAACAGAAAAAAATTTTTTTTGAACATCGTGTAGTTCGATTTTTAGAAACGACAAAGTTTGTAGGAAGAGAAGGGGTGATTGTAGATGATGAAAAACGTATGCAAATTACGTTATTGGTGATTCAGATGACTTTTGGGATGCGTAATTATTTACTAGAATACGTAGAGACTATTATCTTATACCCATCTTCGTATTATTCTATTCTAAACAAAACACAGAACAAAGGAGAATTTAATCCAAGATCTAAAGCTTTAGTGCTGTCTTGGGAGCATTTTAATCTTGGAAATTTAGATCAGGATGATGGTATCAATTTAGGAATTCATGAAATAACGCATGCGATTCATTATTGTTCTCTAAAAAGTAATAATATAAGTTCAGAAATATTTCATGATACTTTTCTGGAGTTGGAAGATCATTTATCCTCGGTTACGTTAAGGAATAAAATTATTGATAGTAAATTACTAAGAGAATATGCATTTACGGATAAATTTGAGTTTATCGCTGTGTTGGTTGAGGTCTTTATGGAATCTCCTGATAAGTTAAGAGATCAATTTCCCGATATCTATCTATATGTAAGTAGGATGCTCAATTTTCGTTATTTCGAAACTCAGATCAATTAATTTGTATTTTTTTTAAGTGACTCATAGGGTGAATTTGATTTAGATAAACCTTTAAGAATTCTGTTTAGTAGTAACAATGTGGTTTAAGATAGTTTTTGCATGTATTCTAGAGTTTTCAATAAACCAAACATGCGTATCCATTCCACCGCAAATTACACCAGCCAAATAAAGACCATTGATGTTAGACTCCATAGTGTTTTCATCATACTGCGGATACTTCTTTTCATCATCCGAAAGTTCAATACCGATGTTTTCTAAAAACTCAAAATTTGGCATGTATCCTGTTAAAGCCAATACGTAATCATTTTCTATAGAAACTTCACCTTCGGGTGTTGTAATCAGTAGTTTGTCCGAATGTATTTCTTTTACATTGGCGTTGTAAAAGGAATGAATACTTCCTTCTTTGATTCGGTTTTCGATATCAGGTCGTACCCAATATTTCACACGTTTTCCAATTTCTGGAGATCGAACTATCATGGTAACATCTGCCCCCTTGCGATAACACTCTAAAGCGGCATCTACTGCAGAATTACTAGCGCCAATAACTGCTAATTTTTGCTTTGCAAAAAAATGAGGGTCCTTATAATAGTGAGATACTTTGGGTAGTTCTTCACCAGGAACATTGATCTTATTCGGAATATCATAAAACCCCGTAGCTACTATAATGTAATTAGATGTATACGTATCCTTTTCCGTTTGGATATGGAAAAGATTTCCTTCTTTTTTAGCAGAATATACTTTTTCGAATAAGTTTATAGTAAGATTATTAGAAGTAACAATTCTTCTATAATATTCTAGAGCTTCATTTCTTTTTGGCTTTGCTTCATTGCTTATAAAAGGAATATTATCAATTTCCAATTTTTCTGAAGAAGAGAAAAATTGCATATTAACAGGGTAGTTAAAAAGAGAATTAACAATTGGGCCTTTTTCTATAATGAGATAATCTATCCCCTTTTTCTGAGCTTCTAGACCACAAGCAATACCTATTGGACCACCACCGATTATAATAAGCTCAATGTGTTTCATTACCCAATAATCTCTTTTAGTCCTTTTACAGTTTCAATAGGGTTTTCACTCTTAAAAACGTAGCTACCAGCAACCAATACATCTGCTCCAGCATCAACAAGTTGCTTTGCATTTTTGTTAGTAACTCCACCATCAATTTCGATCATAGTACTGGCGTTATTACGAACAATTATTTCTTTAAGCTGTTGTACTTTTTTATAAGTGTTTTCTATAAAAGATTGTCCTCCAAAACCTGGATTTACACTCATAATACAAACTAAATCAATATCATTGATCGTATCTTCTAATAAGCTAGCATTGGTATGTGGATTGATCGCAACTCCTGCTTTCATACCTTCTGCCTTTATTGCCTGCAATGTTCTATGAAGGTGTGTACAAGCTTCGTAATGAACGGTTAAAATATTACTACCTAAATCCGCAAATGTTTTTATATATCTGTCTGGATCTACGATCATTAAATGAACATCAATAGTTTTTGTTGCATGTTTTACGATATCTCTTAGTACTGGCATACCAAAGGAAATGTTAGGTACAAAAACTCCATCCATGATGTCGATATGAAACCAATCAGCATCACTGTTGTTTATCATTTCAACATCTCTTTGTAGGTTAGCAAAATCCGCAGCTAATACAGAAGGGGCAATTAATTTAGAAGCCATATTTAGTAAAATTTGCTGCAAAAATACTATTTAAGTTTAAAACTAAGAGAGCTTCATAAATTTATTCGCGATGTAGGATATGTTTTTAAAGTTTTTTGGATTATAACTCTTTTCAGATTCTAGAAAACGTTCTAGCTCTAAATAATCTTTCTCCTTATTTACGACAGTATAGGAATTTTCAAAAGTTTTAAAACATCGAATTTCTGTAGACCTATCAAATATTTTAATAATATCAAAATGCCTAATATCACGGACTATCTTTTGATATAAATTTTTAATAGTTGTTACTTCTCCTTCGATAATTTGAAAGAAATTTTGTTCAGAATACATCAAAATTCCTGTAATTCCTAAGTCATTATTTTTCAGTTTTGTAGTATTTAATAATTCGTTTATTTCTTGATCAGAAAGCTCGGAGCAAGTGCTAACATACGATATGGTATGGTAAATAGGTTTTTTCATATAACTTAAAGTTATAATTTTGAAAGGGAATTTTTCTGCAAAAAAATAGATTTAACAGTTGTTTTTAACAGTCGTTTAGTAAGACATGAATTTTTGCTCTACTAAATAATTACCTAGGAAAGTTTCATGAACTTTTTAGTAAGATAGGAGACACTTTTGTAATTGTCTGGATTATAAGACTTTTCTCCTTCTAAGAAATTCTGAAGTTCATTATGACTATAAGATTCTCCAAAAACTTTAAAGTCCGAGTGGTATTTTGAAAAGCAAGGGTTGATAATCTTTCGATCAAAAATTTTAATAACATTATAATGGCGTTCATCTTGTTGTATCTTAGAAAATAGCTCATGTATATAAGTTTTCTCACCTTCTAGTATTTGCATGAAATTACCATCCGAATATAAAAGTATACCAGTAATGCCCAGATCATTGTTTTTTTGTTTAACGAGCTGGAAAAGGTCTTCCATTTCTAAGGTAGTCAATGATGGATCTGCAGTACTTACATAACTAATGGTTTGCCACATAATTTCCTTTATATACTTTTAAAGGTACAGTTTTTTTAGAAAATTTGGGAAGTAATAAGATTTAATAATCATAATAATACTGTTAATTGTGGTTCAACAGTAATGTGTAAAACTACAGATATTGTGCAAGAAAAAACCTCCGGTAATCAGCCGGAGGTCATTCATCAATCAAAAAACGAACAGTTATGTTATAAACTGTTTGTAACCGCAATTTAGGAAATTAAAAGTTATCCTAAATAAGTTTTTAATATTTTACTACGAGATGTATGTTTTAATCTACGAATAGCTTTCTCTTTAATTTGTCTTACACGCTCACGAGTTAAGTCAAAAGTTTCACCGATTTCTTCTAAAGTCATAGGGTGTTGATCTCCTAGACCAAAGTATAAACGGATTACATCAGCTTCTCTTGGTGTTAGTGTTTCTAAAGCACGCTCAATTTCGGTGCGAAGTGATTCGTGCAATAGAGATCT
The DNA here is from genome assembly GCF_947492115.1 of uncultured Aquimarina sp. Taxonomy (NCBI): domain Bacteria; kingdom Pseudomonadati; phylum Bacteroidota; class Flavobacteriia; order Flavobacteriales; family Flavobacteriaceae; genus Aquimarina; species uncultured Aquimarina sp. The sequence continues at coordinate 73,932 of NZ_CANLMM010000002.1, read as the reverse complement.
ATCAGGATTTGGAGATTCTCCAGAATTTAGTACATCATATAAGTTAGAATCTTCACCTTCTACTAAAGGAGCGTCCATACTTACGTGACGACCAGAATTTTTCATGGATTCCTTTACGTCATTGATCGTCATGTCTAATTCTTTAGCGATCTCTTCTGCACTTGGCGGTCTTTCATGAGATTGCTCTAAGAAAGCATATGTCTTATTTATCTTATTGATCGAACCAATTTTGTTTAATGGTAATCGAACGATACGTGATTGCTCTGCTAATGCTTGTAATATAGATTGACGAATCCACCATACAGCATAAGAAATAAATTTAAATCCTCTAGTCTCATCAAAACGCTTAGCAGCTTTGATTAAACCTAAGTTTCCTTCATTAATCAAATCAGGTAATGTCAATCCTTGATTTTGATATTGTTTTGCAACAGATACCACAAATCGAAGATTGGCTTTTGTTAATTTTTCAAGGGCTCTCTCATCTCCAGCTTTAATGCGCTGAGCTAATTCCACCTCTTCATCTGCAGTAATAAGATCTACCTTACCTATTTCCTGCAAATACTTATCCAGCGATGCAGTTTCACGATTCGTTACCTGCTTCGTAATTTTAAGTTGTCTCATCTATGTTATCCTTGAAATTTAATATTGTGAATATTTAGGGCTTCTCTTTTCTTAATTATACGTAAGGTGTTACGAAAATGTTACAAAAAAGTAAAATTATTTTTTTATATGCACTATTACTGCCTTAAGTATTGGTAGTATATGAGTCGTGATAGGAGCTAAAAGTTTATGAGCTTATTCGAATTCTAGTACATTTTTGGCTATAATTAATGAACGTAAGGCTTCAATTTTTTTCTGCATTTTATTAAAAAATAAATTTCTTTCTTTTTCTCCCGCAGTACTTAATAATTTAGAACCTTCCATTTGTATATTTAGAAATTCTTCGGCTTGATCACAAGTGATCACATCGTTGGTCCTATAATAAGAAAGAATGGTAAAAGGGACATAGAGCGATCTTTCGGTAGGTGTTTTTACCAATACACGGTTGTTCATGAGTAACAATTCATTATAGTAGAACTTAAAATTATCTTTTTGCTCAATTATTTTTCTAGAAATTTGATGTAGTAACTGTTGCAGGTCATCACAGATTTGTAAAGCATCTTTAGAAGTAAGAGAATCGGATTCGAAATAAAAGTGTATCTGTTTTAATGTACTATTAATAGTAGTGATGTCCCAAATTTCGATAGAGTTAAGATCATTATACATTTTTCCTAATCTTTTAGCAGCCTCAATTAAGGATAGAGAAGGATTAAATCCAGTGAATTTTACATCACCAAGTTCAGAATCCATAATTTTTAACCATACATACATCTTAAATTTAGAAAGTAGATTATCATCAGAAGTATAGAATATTGGTAAATCTTTGGCTGAATAAATCATCTCTACATTAGGGTTGTTAATGAGCGGAGATAAAGATTTATAGGAGTTTTCATAGTATGCCAGTAAGCTTTTCATATCCTGAACTGGAGCTGTTTTTTTTACTGCCACAATATGCTCATCTTCACTAGAAAACAACTGATCAATAGATAAACTGAAGTATTTAGCCAGAGTTACCCCTTCTTCAAGAGATAACTTACTTTTTTTACTAATTCTTCTATGAGCAGCGTCATAGCTTATATCTAAAGCTGTAGCTACTTCATCGATGAGCGAAGTTTTAGAGCAGATTTGTTTTTTAATAAGCTCTAAAAATTTTTCTTGTACCATTCCTTATTTTTTATGATTGATGATAATGAGATGGAAAAATAAGATAGAAAAATAATTCAATTTTGTGATTTTCGCAAAAAATATAAAGTGTTCTTGTGATTTTTAATTTTTTCACAAAATTTGAGTAATGTTTCATTAGATTTACTCCTAGAAATCTATTGATACTCCACTTTGAATTGTAAAATAAAGAGGTCGATAAGATTGTTGATTCTTACTTGCATTCTTTAATTGATACTTTATCAAAGGTTCAATATTAAAATAAACCTTTTTGAATAATCGATATCTTAGGTTCGATCCAAAGTTTAAACTGGTTGTCAAAGGGGCCAATTTATTGCTCCTTCCTAAATCAAAGTTAGTTGTGCTGGTTAGCAAGGATACTTCATTTTTTTGTAAAATTAGAAAGCTAGCTCCACCAATGATAGACCAATCAAATCGTTTGTTGATGATTTTATAGGACAATTCTGCGGAAAGCTCATGATATTTTATTTTTTGAGTAAGATCCACCGTTTCTTGATTCGTAATTGTTTGGGTTATTGTGTTAGGAACAATAATATTTGAATCTAAAAGAACGCTCGAAATGGTATCACTTACAATGTTATTTATATTTGTCTTTACCTTTGTTTTATTATAACCAGTTCTTAGACTTAATCGATCATTTAGGTCAGCTGTTAAAACTATACCATAACCCAATGATATTGCACTTACTTCATTATTGTTTTCAAGTCTGTTACTAAGCAAAGAGCCATCTCCAGGAAAAGTAAATGTTGGGATAATATGAGCAGCTATATTAAATTGTTGAATCATTTTTTTCCGGACAGGTTTTGGAGTTAGATAAATCAAAGTGTCTTTAGGAAGTTTTTTATCAACTACCTCTGTTTTTGTACTGTCATTATGCTTTAGTAATTGTTCTGATGTTTTGTTTTCAGTTTTTCGATTATTGACAATAGACTTAGATTTTTCAAAAGGTTCTATATGCAAAGGTTTACTATTGCCAACTTTATTTTTGTCAGTTTTTCCGAGAGTATTTCTTGAATTTTTGAAATCGTTATTATCAGAATTCTTATATAAATGATTTGTATTATCAACACCATTTTTGGCAGAAGTGTTTTCTCTAGAATTACTTCCTGCTTTCCAATTGTTATTTAAATTAATACTGGTTTTAGAAGTTTTAGCTTTATTGTCAATATTTTGCTTCCTAAAGTTTTTTTCATCGGTCGTGTTCTTAGTTGTAATTATTCTTTGCTTTTGAGTATCATCATTAGGATAAGATTCAATATTTATTTCTTTTGATTTGTCAATATTTGTTATCTCTTTAAAAGTAGTTTCAAAACAGTCGTTTTCTAAGTTTTCGAGGATTATAAGCTGATCTTGTTTTATGGAGTTAGATGTATTGTCATATAAAATAATAATGCTTGTAGCGGAGAAAATAAATATGGCAGCAATAGCGACAAATCTCAACCTGTAAGCATAATTACGCTTGTCTGATTTGTTTAATTCCGCTTCTAAGTTTTTCCAAATAGTGGCATTAGGAGACTCCGTAAAATCACCTAATTCTTTTTTGAAAAATTGTCCTATATCCTTTTCGTTATCCATTATTTACAACTATTTTTTTTTGGGAATATGTTTCAGATAGTATTGCTGTTTTTAACTGTACTTTTGCTCTATGGAGGTTAGATTTAGAGGTTCCTTCTGAAATACCAAGCATACTAGCTATTTCCTTATGCGAATAGTTATCTAGTTCATAAAGGTTAAAAACCAAGCGATATTGATCTGGTAATTTCTGTATATATCCCAATAATTCATCAATAGATAGATGTAATCGATCCTGATCAATTTTAGTGTCGGTAATTAAGTTCTCTTTTATAGGTATATCTAAAAAGAACTTGTCGTTATATTTATCAATAGCCTTATTGATTGTAATTCTTTTCATCCATCCCTCAAAAGACCCCTTATTGTTATACTGTTTTATTTTCTTAAAAATAGTTAGAAATGAATCCTGAAGAATATCTTCGGCTTCTTGGCGATTTTTAGAATACTTTAGACACAAAGCAAAAAGTTGATCTTTATAAGCATAGAACAATTCGCTTTGCGCTTCCCTATTATTTTTCTTACATTTTTTTATAAGTTCCTTGATATCCAAAGGTTTTTCTTGTATTGTAAGTTTGTCATTATTCTATATGACTGATAAAATAAAAAAGGTTGCGTAAAAAAATGTAAGTTCTTTAAAAAACTTCATATGCGACGATTAATTAATGTTTATGGTGCAAATCAAACTTGTCGATTTACACCATAAACTACTAGTTAAACTGACTAACCCAACCAAATGCTTAGGAACGGTTTATTTTAGGTCTTGGTCACATGATGTTGCAACTATGACTATTTGAACTATTTCAACAATTGTGTCGGTTTTAACTCTTACATATATTAGTTGAGGGTTTTTGGAATTCTTGTATCCCAAGGTGCTTAAAGCGTTTGTTTCATTTTCTGCATCTCTGTAGGTTTCATGATAAGAGATTTGATATTCTATATCGCTGGTAGATGATACGAATGAAGAGATACAATTTGAGTAGTTTTCGAAGATAAAATTAGCAACCAAAGGAATTTCTTCTTCACATTCTCTAAATTCAACATAATCACAATTGTTTTGGATATTACAGTTTTTCTGTATGATATAAGAAGCTTCTTCGTTAGTAATTTTAATGGTGTTTTCATCAATAATACTAGCTTGCCAATTAAAGTTCCAGTCTAATGCAGTTTGAGATGTGCCTTCTAAGTGAATATTTAGATGTAATTCTTCTTCTATAAATAAAGAAACCCATGAAGTTCGATATGAATTACCATTATAATAAAAAATAGCAGTTCCATCATCGTAAAAATCTAGTAAAGCATCATTATATATATCATCATCCGTTTGGGATTTAATTTTCCATACACAATTAGGCTCTTCTAATATGTTGTTGCAATATTGAATTATTTGGTTTTCTATGCATGCTTCAATGGTTTCTTTTAGTTCGAAATTACTGTTAATTTCTATACTATTTCCATTAGATGTGCCTACGATAGGATAACTAAGACCAATCGCATTGTCTATAGCAACCTGACCTAAGAGCTCTACAAATTGTACATTATTTTGCACAATTTCACTACCCGAAATATTTCCTTCATCATCGTATAGATATATATTAAAGGGATAAACGAAAGTTAGGCATATGGTTTCAGAGTTTTCTGTAGTGGTTTCAGAAATGGTTCTGAGATTGTTGAATAATTCTGAGTTTACATCGATTTTTTCAATTAATGGATCAAAAGATTCATTTTCGCATGATGCTAAAAGAACGGATACTACAAGTATTAGTTTTCGTATTGTTTTCATAATCTTTTTTATTTGGATTCATCTATCTAGACAGGATATTGTATAATGGTTGCGTCTTCTGTTTGAATTTGTGTAGCTATAATATTTTGACTCTCTTATTTTGTGAAAATCACAAAAAAATAAAATCCTTTTCGCATTTATCACTTTTTGTCTTGTACTTATCACAATAGTTTTGACTTATGAAATTTTAAAAACAAGAAAAATGAGAATTAGTATTTTAACCTTAATGGTATTGGTAATAAGCAGAATTACTTTCGGACAAGACAATAAGGTAGTAGCACCAATTGGTTTTTTTAATAGTACAAATACAGATGTTTATGGTTTGTCGATTGGTTTGGCACAAAAGAAAGTAGAACCAGACACGAACACAACAAAATCAAACGGGCTTAGAATTGAACCTTTCGGTAAAGGTTTTTCGATATTTTTTACTCCCAAAATCGGACTACCTGATAAAGAAAGTGAATTTGAAAATTATTTCAATCGGAAACCTACGGAGATCGTAAATGGAATAAATGTTTCTGGTGGAACTTTATCATTTATGGATATTAATGGGATTTCTGTTTCTGGAGGAGTTCAAGCTGTAAGAAGAATGAATGGGATTTCTATAACAGGATTCGGTAATTATTCTTACAAAGTAAATGGAATTCAATTAGCTGTTTATGGTAGTTCTACTTATGTTTTACGAGGTGTTCTCTTTGGAATGCTTGGTAGTTTTGTTGTGGATGGAAAAGGAATTCAAATATCAGGATTTAATGACTTTAAGACATTTAAGGGATTGCAAATAGGTGCTTGGAACGATATTGACTCCAAAAGTGAAAGTTTTGAAGGGGTTCAAATAGGAATTCTTAATAATACAAAAACACTAAGAGGTATTCAAATAGGGCTTTGGAATAAAAACGAAAGACGCTCTTTGCCTTTTATCAATTGGCAATTTTCTAAAAAGAAAAATAAATCAAAAACATCTTAGTAATGATGAATATCACTAGCAACTTAAGCATCGAAGGGGACTATGGTTTCGAAGCTTTTTACGTACTTACTGGAAACTTGGTTGGTCTTATTCCGGTAAAAGAAAAATTGTATACTCGAATTAAAGTGTTGGATAAAGAGACATTAAAAATTTGTTTAATGAAATCTGAAACACTAAAAGTGTCAAAATATATTAAAGGATCACTAAAAGATGGGATTTTTAGTGTTTCCTCTTCTAATAAGATTACTTCTGTATTATCATTTATTAAACATTGGCGGACACAGAAAATAAATGCGAATTCTAAAAAAGAACAACTATTGGTGTTCTTATCTAAAACAGGAAATGTTCAACTAGGTGTTTTTAAGGATATTACTTCTAGAAAAAAGAAGTAGTATGTTGAATGATCTAAAAAGGAGCACTTAGTTTATACCCTATAAACTCTTCGTATTAATTCTAGTTAATTCACTATATGTTGGAATATGAGAAGGTATGCCTTCTCATATATCCAAAGGACTGTTATATGTCTAATTTTAAAGAAATAATTATGCAAAAAATAAAATTTTCTAAAGATGAAGGTTCTGAATTTTATAAAGAACTTACTGAGAAGATTCGAGAATATTTTGAGTCTAATAGGTTGGAGAAATTCGGAAATAATAAGATGATTTTTAAAATCATTCTATATTTTATGATGGTAGTCTTGTTGTATGTTCTGATGATAACGTCATCAAATATAATCGGTTTTTACTTGTTGTATTTAGGTCTGGGAATATCAGTTTTGTTAACAGCATTTAATGTATCTCATGATGCAGCGCATGGAGTGGCAGTAAAAAGTAAATTCTGGAATAAAATTTTGTTTCAGTTAAGCTTTAATTTACAAGGCAATAATGCATATGTATGGGGCAAAAATCATAATGAATCCCATCATTTGTATACTAATATTGAAGGAAGTGATATCGATGTGTTAAATAATCCTCTTGTTAGAATGACAACAAGTCAAAAGGTACGTTGGTATCATAGATTTCAATATTTATATGTTCCATTTTTATATTTGTTTTATTCTCTTAATTGGTTTTTGTTTAGAGAGTTTTTAATGATATTTAATCGCTCGAGTAGGACAATTAAGGTTGCAATTCCGGTATGGGAAATCGTAAAGCTTTTGTTCTTTAAAGTATTTTATGTGGGTTACATGATTGTTATTCCTGGCTTGCTATTGCCATTTGCTTGGGAGCATATTGTAGTAGCTTTTATGCTCAATCACTTTCTGATTTCTATCATATTTACTGCCGTTTTGGGAGTATCTCATTTATCGGATTTTGTAGCACATCCCGAAGCTGATAAAGAAGGTAATTTGTCGATGAGTTGGCCAAAGTTGCAGATGTGTACTTCGGTTGATTATAATGTGGATAGTAATTTTTTAAACTGGGTTTTAGGAGGATTTAATGCACATGCTTTACATCATTTATTACCAAATATATGTCATGTGCATTATATAAAATTGGCTCCGATATTTAGAGAATTAGCAAATAAACATGGTATTACGTACATGGAGATGCCGTATCGCGATGCCCTAAAATCACATTTTAGGTTTCTAAAGAAAATGGGAACACAAGAATCACCAAAACCTTTGCAATATGAAATCTAAGCATTTATATATTAAAGATCATGTAGAGCTTTTTGGTGCTATTCAGGAAGAGATCTATAAAAAAATTAATTTCTGTAATCGAAGATTTCAGAAAAAGATGTTCTTAAAGGGATTCATTTATTTTTCTTTTACACTAATTTCATATAGTTTTATTTATCAAATATCACAACCGCAATTGTTGGTATTGGCTTATGTTGTTTTTGGGTTAGTTTCTATGTTATTCGCATTTAACTTTGCGCACGATTTTTCGCATAACACAATTTTTAAGAAAAAGGAGTTAAATCATAAATGTTTCATTGCTCTTTATACGATGGTAGGAGCTCATGCAGAAGCATGGAAAGATCGGCATGTAACATCCCATCATCATGCTCCTAATGTTGAAGGTTATGATACAGATTTAGAAATTACGAATTTAATAAGAGTAGTTCCTGGTTCGAAGATGAAATGGTTTCACCGTTTCCAATATTTATATGCTCCTTTTTTGTATACAACGTATTCATTGTTCTGGGTGTTTATTAAAGATTTTAAGGTGTTTTTTTGCAACTTTGGTAATAACAAGAAGCATTCTTTAGCATACAAGTTTTCTTTCTGGTGTCAAAAAATAGTTTATTTAAGCTATTTGGTGCTATTGCCAATGATATTTATTGATTTAAAATGGTATTGGATAATAGTGGCATTTATAAGTATGCATATGGTACAATCGTTATTTTTATTGTTTACCTTTTTTATGACACATCATATAAAGGGTCTGGCATATCCAGAAAAAGATACTTCTGGAAAGATAAAAACATCATGGTTCATGAATCAGGTGCAAAGTTCAAATGATTTTTATCCTTTTAGTAGGTTTGCTAATTTTATTTTTGGAGGATTTAATAATCATATAGCACATCATCTTTTTCCGCACATTCATCATGTTTATTATCCGGAACTTAATAAGATTCTATATAAGGTTTTAAAGAATCATCAAATCATTCCGAATCAGACTTCTTATTTAGGTGGAGTAGTAGCTCATTTATCGCATCTAAAAAGATTGGGGATAGAATAATAAATTTTTGCAAACAATAAAATAAGATTGAAGCACCTTCATTTTTTTGAAGGTGTTTTTTTATGAACATACCCGAATTGTGATTATCACAAGTATAAAATTTTATACTCGTGATTTTGATAATGGTAGTTCTTAGATAGAAAGTATGTTTGATTCACTAAACAAGTTAAATATTTTATTATGGAAAGATTAATGAAAGTGGCTATTGTGTTACTAATTTCAAAGATGTCCTTTGGACAGGAAAATGATGCGTCTGATAAGGGGAAATTTAGATTCAGATCTATCGAGGCCGGTTTTGGTTTTTATGAATCAACTTACAAAGAAAGAATCAATTCTTCTGGGCATAGTGGAATTGATTTAAGTGTAAGAACATCCTTTTCATTAAAAAGGAATATTTTTTCCTTGGATTTAAAATTAGGAGAAGAAGTGAGCTTTTTTGGAGGTGGAGATAGTTTTTATGCGGTTAATCTTTTGTACGGAAGACAATGGGATTTAGCAGCTTGGTTTGCAATAGAAACTCATTCGGGATTAGGAGTGTTTGCTAATAGTAGATATGATGTTAGTGGTGATTTTGGAAGGGATACTAAAACAGAGGAAAGTCTAGGAGTTCCTATTGATCTAAAATTTATGTTGTATCCCAAAGGGTTTACTATCGGACTTAATCCAGGAGTTAATTTTAATTCTATTGGTAATACTTTTTACGGGAATCTCATTTTTCAATATAATTTCAACTAATCCATAGTATTCTATGATACATAATCCTTATAGACTAGTTCTAAAAAGTCTGTTGCTGTTTTTTAGCACTGATCACTTTGCTCTTGTGATTATCGCAAAACCAAAATTTCATACTCGTGATTTTGACAATTAAGACCACGGAATTGCTATTATGTTTACATCACTAAACAATAAATTTTTAATATGATGAAAAAGTTGGTCAGTGTTACAATTCTATTCTTATGTGTTTCAAAATATAGTTATAGCCAAAATTTAGATAACGATCAAAAACAAAGAAGAGAGAAGAAACCAATTGCCTTTACCAATGGTTTTAGCTCTATTGCCAGTGATGAAAGTAATGAGTTGGATATTTACGGAGGTATTATGTTTGAACGAAAAAACGGTTGGGGATATGGATTTGATTTTACAAGATCTGCCTACACCGCAGAAAGTACAAAAGGTATCCCTCCAATAGATGAGATAGAAAACTTTGAAGGAACAGAATTACCTGAAGGAATTGAAAAAAGATTTCCTTATAGCGGTGAGAGGGATAATAGGTTGTATGCTTTGTCTCCTAATTTATTTAAGTCTTTTGCTCTTAACAAGAAAAGGTCTTTTAAGATATTTGCTATGCTAGGTCCTTCTATTATCTATAGCGAAGACTATGAGTATGCTGTTGAATATTCTCCAGGATCTACTTGTGGTTTTGGAGGTTTTTGTTTTCCCGGTTCATCGGGACCATCTTTGGATTATAGGAGAGTACAAGAAAGTAAGAAAATCATTCTTGGGGGATTTTCTAAGATATCTTTGCGATATACATTTAATAGTGTAGTAGGTCTCGAACTTTCTACTTATGGTAATCTCAATGGGGTTAAAAGTGTATATGGCTTTCAGTTTGGTGTTGTCTTAGGAAGACTTTTCTAATAGAAAAAACAAACCCTCTTTAAGACCTATTAAAGAGGGGTTGTTTTTTGTTGTTATTGTATCACAAAACGACCGTAGGCTCCTTGTATTTTAGCAATATAAGTTCCACTACTTAAGTTATTAGTGTTAATCGTACCATTGGTACTATTAAACTCTTCTTTTAGGATTGTTCTACCTCTAAGATCAAAGACTTGTACTAAACCGATAGCTGTCTTAGAAATGATTTGGATCGGTTGGTTTTGTGAAGGAATAGGGTATAATAAAATACCGTTACTAGCTAGAGTGTTTTCATCTACTCCTAAGGTAGCATCACATTCTAGGTCACCATAGATATTCACTTCGACAATACTTGCAAAACCAGATCCCGTATTGGTACCATTGGAAGTAAACTTGATATATCTTCCTGTTACATTGTTAAGAGCAAATAACTGCTCTGTATTTTCAGCACCACTTTCGATGGTACTATCTTCTCCTGTTAATACATTGGTAAAAGGACCATTTTGATCATCGGCAACGGCAATATCGAAATTAATGGTTCTTTCATCAGCTTTTAAAACATGAATTCCTATTTGACTAAGGGTTCTTATACAAGATACATCGAATGTTATCGAAACTTCAGGTTCGGTATTTGCGTCTCCTGTCCAATATTCAGATGCGGTTACATTATCATCCCATGCAAATTGAGCCCCAACATTAGGTTTTCCTTGTTCAGTTCCTATTGCAGTTGCGTCTACTATAGTAATTTCTTCTGAAAAAAGATTAGACTGTATAATGTTTACTGTAGTGGTTAAATCACTTCCTCCAGGAGTCTCATTAATGGTTAAGGTTGCGGTACGCTGTGCATTAGTATTATTCTCTGTATAGTCAACTGTAATTATTGCAGAGTTGCTTCCCGAAACATTATCAACTGTTATCCAAGCGGAGTTTTCGGTTATAGTCCAGTTAACATTAGCATTGATTTCAAACGAAATGTTTCCTCCACTTCGATTTGCGTTCAATGTTGTTGGAGTAGCTGTTAGTCTTGGAGTATCCATTCCAGTTCCACCAAAACCAATACTCACACCTACATCGGCAGTTGTGTATGGAATACGAGATCCACCTGAATTGAATTCTTCTGCACCTGCATCAAGGCTTCCAGAACGAGTACCTCCTAAGATGTCCGTAGTAACAAAAGGGTAGTTACCAACTGCTGCATCGATAGCAGGACTGTTAGAACCTAATTCATAATAAAAAGGACCATTTTCTAAAAGTCCAGATGTTACTACTTGGTTACTATTAGTGCCTGTTGAAAGATCCCAGGAACCATTTTGAGTTATGTTTCCTTGATATACAGATGTTCCTGTTGGCGCTGTTTGCTCGTCAACTGCACTTTCAGCAGTGTTAATCATGATATTATTTGCAATAATTAAGTTTTCTGGTGCTAAGCTTAAGTTACCTCCAACATTAGTTCCGATTCTAAAACCATAATCACAGTTTACAAAAGTATTATTTACTATAGTAGCATCAATAACCTGATAATATCCATTAAGGGCTGTATTAGGTCTTCCATTACTAACATTAATAGCTCCAGCTGTACTAGTGTTACTACCATCTGGTTTTTCAGAATTTACTCCTTCAATATAGTTGTTATATACTCTATGTCCTTCTCCAATTACACGAATACCACCTGAAAAAAGATTGTTTTGGGCAAAAAAGAAGTTGTTGTATACTTCGCAGTTATCACCATGGCGTAATGTTAACGTTCCTTGATAGTCTCTAAAAGTATTATTGTAATATTTGTTTTCACCACTTTTGTTTGAAATAATTTCTACTTCTCCAGACCAGTTGTAAAATAGATTGTCATAAACTTCAGTATTAGAAGGATGTAACGAGGTGCTACTGTTTCCTATTCTAATAGCATCTTGATCATTATCCTGATTAACCTCTCTAATTGGTGTACGATCTGCAAAATAGTTATGATGAATTTTTGTAAAATCAGGCTCTGCAAATTCAGTAGAAGTAGCATTTCTATTGTCGTTGATAATACTACCAATACCATGTTTTCCAATAAATGAACTGAAGCTAATTTCGTTATATTGTCCGTATACTACAATCCATTTAAAAGTTAAGGTTTCTTGCGATGCTGTTCCGTTATAACTGTCTACTTTGATATTTGTAACTGTACAATGATCACATTCATTGTTACTGCTATCTCTAAACTCAATGATAGGTTCTATTGTACTTCCGCTAGTGCTTAAGTTTGATGGATTTTGAAAAACTACTCCTTCAAAAACAACATAGGAACCACCCATACTTACTCTAGAATTACCTTCGAAAAAAACTGAACCTGGAGTTTGTGCTTTGATAGTAACTGGATTTGTTTCCGTGCCATTTTTATTAATGTTTATGACCACATTTGTCCAAGTTCCATTAGCTAGTGTAATGGTAGATCCTGCGGATGCATTAGTGATAGCGCTTTGTAATTCAGAATTGTTAGAAACTGTTTGTGCAAATATTGGGGTATTTGCAAAAGTCAGCAATACACAAATGACGATTGTGCTTGTTAAGATTTTAATGTTCATGATTTAGGGTCTTCAATTAAATTGGTCAACCAATTTGGTCAACCAGACAAATATACTATTCATTTTTGTAAAACCAAAAAACGCTTTCAAAAATAATGAAAGCGTTTATTATTAGGTGTTTAGAGAAATGTTATAGTCTACTTCTCTTTTTTGTCATTGTTTCTTGGTTTTCTATCACCTCTTGGTTTATCACCATCTTTTCTTGGTGGTCTAGGTAATAAAGCTTTTCTAGAAACTTTTTCTTTTCGAGTTCTAGAATCAATACCAAAGTATTTTACATCCATTACATCACCCATATTTACCACGTCACTTACATTTTCAGTACGTTCCCAAGCTAATTCAGAAACGTGAAGTAGTACTTCATTTCCTGGAGCTTCCATATATTCTACAACAGCTCCGAAGTCAAGCATTTTTACAACTTTTACTTCATAGACACTTCCTACTTCTGGTTTGAAGGTAATAGCATTTATTTTTGCTAGAACTTTATCAATTCCTTCTTGATCTGTACCAAGGATTTCTACAATACCTTCTTCGGTAACAGGATCTTCATTAATTACAATAGTTGTATTTGTTTCCTTCTGAAGTTCTTGAATAACCTTACCTCCAGGTCCGATAAGAGCACCAATATATTCTCCAGGAATGGTTCTGGTAACCATTTTTGGAGCGTGTCCTTTTACATCTGCATTTGGAGTAGAAATTGTATCGGTTAATTTTTCGAGAATGTGTAAACGTCCATCACGAGCTTGTTTTAATGCATTTACTAAAATCTCATAGCTTAATCCTTTAATTTTAATATCCATCTGGCAAGCAGTGATACCATCTGCAGTACCAGTAACTTTAAAGTCCATGTCTCCTAAGTGATCTTCATCACCTAGAATATCTGATAATACTGCATAATTACCCGTGTCTGGATCGGAAATTAACCCCATCGCAATACCTGAAACTGGCTTTTTTAGTTGAACTCCAGCATCCATTAATGCCATAGTTCCAGAACATACTGTTGCCATAGAAGAAGATCCGTTAGATTCTAGAATTTCAGAAACTACACGAACTGTATATGGACAATCATCAGGAATCATTCCTTTAAGAGCACGTTGCGCTAAATTACCATGTCCGACCTCTCTTCTTGAAGTTCCACGAATTGGTCTTGCTTCTCCTGTAGAAAAAGGAGGGAAGTTGTAATGTAGATAAAATGTTTCTTCTCCTTCGTAAGAAGGCATATCTATCTGATTAGCTTCTCTAGACGTTCCTAAAGTTACAGTTGCTAAAGCCTGTGTTTCACCTCTTGTAAATATAGACGATCCGTGTGTAGATGGTAGATAGTCCACTTCACACCAAATTGGTCTAATTTCGGTTGTCTTTCTTCCATCAAGTCGTAATCCTTCATTCAGTGTTAAATCTCGAACTGCTGCTTTTTCGGCTTTTCCGTAATATTTAGAAACTAAGTCTCCTATGTCTTCTAATTCCTCTTCAGAAAAAGTAGCTAATATTTCTTCTTTGATTTCTGCAAATGCAGCACCTCTTTCTTTCTTAGAAGAACCTTGTTTTGCTACAGCATATACTTTATCATATGCCAAATCATGAATTTTCTGAGCTAAATCTTCATCATTTCTTTCTGGTTCGTATTCTCTAACTTCCTTCTTTCCGAATGCTTCTGCTAATTTTCTTTGAGCAATACATTGTGCCTTAATAGCTTCATGTGCAAACTTGATAGCCTCTGTCATTTCCTCTTCGGAAATTTCATCCATTTCTCCTTCAACCATCATAACAGAATCTTCGGATGCTCCGATGACCATATCAATATCAGATTCGTCTAATTGAGCTCTTGTAGGATTTACAATAAACTCTCCGTTAATTCTTCCTACTCTTACTTCAGAAATAGGGCATTCAAATGGAAAATCAGATAATTGTATTGCTGCAGACGCTGCCAATGCCGCCATTGCATCTGGCATCACATTTTCATCGTGAGACATTAACTGGATCATTACCTGAGTTTCGGAGTGATAATCTTTAGGGAATAGTGGGCGTAGTACACGGTCTACTAATCTCATTGTTAATACTTCTCCATCACTTGGTCTCGCTTCTCTCTTGAAGAATCCACCAGGATATCTACCTGCAGCTGCAAATTTTTCTCTATAGTCTACAGTTAATGGAAGGAAATCTACATCTGCAGCTTTATAGTTAGAAACTACAGTACACAATAGCATACACTTTCCTGATTGTACAACAACAGAACCATGTGCCTGTTTTGCTAATTTTCCAGTCTCTAAACTAATTTCTCTTCCATCACCTAGGTCAATGACCTCTCTATACACTTTTGGAATCATATTCTTTTTTTGATTCTAATCTCAATATATAATGCGATTGCATTTCTTATATCAAGATTTCATTAAACATTGGTTTCCGTCTTACTCGGACGGACAAGGTTGTGTTGTTGTAGTTGTTGTGCGACCAATGAAAAACTAAGGCATTCATTTTAATCTTCTCTAGATCAAAATGTTTTATTAAATTTTGTCAAAAAGAAAATAAGAGTATAATTAAAAAGAGAGGCATACAGCCTCTCTTTTTTGATTATTTTCTTAATCCTAATTCTTTTACGATTGCACGATATCTCATGATATCTTTCTTTTTTAGATAGTCTAAAAGATCTCTACGCTTACCTACTAATTTTACTAGTGAACGCTCAGTGTTAAAATCTTTACGATTCTTTTTTAAGTGTTCAGTTAAGTGTGAAATTCTGTGTGTAAACAATGCAATCTGTCCTTCAGCAGAACCCGTATCGTTTTTACCTTTACCGTGTTTTGCGAAGATTTCTTCTTTAATTTCTTTTGTTAAATACATTCCAATATTATTTAAATGATTTTTATGTATAAATAGCATTCTGCTATTAGCGTGCAAATATAATACTTTTTCGACAAGAAACTCTTTTTATGAAAAAAAACGTCCTTAATTAAACCTTTTTTAAATAGGTATGTCCTAGAGAAGTAACATTAAAAATTAAGATAATGAAGAACAACATTTTAAAATTTGGATTTATTGCATTCTTTTCTGTGGTTTTAGTGGGATGTAATAGCGAAGAAGTAGCAGATCAATTATCATTTGATGCTATAGATACGACGGAAGCTTCCTTAACAGCGAATATTGATGACGGTTCTGAGGTAATAAGTGATCTTACATTGCAAGGTTTCGAGGATGAAGAGAACTTAGGAAAAAGCAGTAATAATCGTTTTTTGCCTGATTGTGCTACAATAACTGTGGTTTTAACTGATACTTCTAAGGAGGTAACAATTGATTTTGGAACAGAAGGTTGTGAGGTGAGAAGTGGGCATATTGTAAAAGGAAAGATACTGATGTCTTATCAGCTCGATGTAGATGCTATGTCATTGATTATTAATTATGGTTTAGAAGATTTCTTTATAGACGATATGCAATTTGAAGGATCGAAAACAATTACAAGATTAAAATCAAACACTAATGGGAATCCACAGTATTCAATGGATTTAGACCTTACAGTAACTTTTGCTGATGGTACACAAGCATCAAGAACAGGTAGTAAGACTAGAGAATGGATAGAAGGTGTCTTTAATGGTAATTGGGGTGATAATGTGTTTTTAATTACGGGAGCATGGCAAACAAATCTTGCAAATGGTAATACGCATAGTACAACGATCACTACGCCTATAAGAAGAGAAGCTAGTTGTAGATTTTTAGTTAGTGGGGTAGTAGAGTTGGTGAGAACTAATTACAGTGGTACTTTAGATTATGGAGATGGTTCTTGCGATAATAAAGCAGTGTTTACAAATTCAGATGGAGAACAAAGAGAAATTGTGTTGTAATTATTTGGTTTTAACAAAGAAAAAGCGTCCTTATTTTCAAGGACGCTTTTTTGTTTGTCTAAAAATCTTATCTCTAATTAGAGGATAAAGGTCTGTTTAGGATAAGATCAAGATATAGATTTATTTTTTCTTTTAGATTTTGTCTAGGGCTTATAAAGTCTAAGAACCCATGTTCTTTAAGGAATTCTGCTGTTTGGAAACCTTCAGGAAGTTCTTTTCCTGTGGTATCGCGAACAACTCTTGGACCAGCAAATCCTATCAAAGCTCCTGGTTCTGCAATATTAATGTCTCCCAGCATTGCAAAAGAGGCAGTCGTTCCTCCTGTAGTAGGATCTGTACATAAAGAAATGTAAGGAATTCCTGCATCTGCCAGTTGAGCAAGTTTAGCAGAAGTTTTTGCTAACTGCATAAGTGATAATGCTGCTTCCATCATTCGAGCACCTCCAGATTTAGAGATAATCATAAAGGGTATATTATGTTTTAAAGAATGATCCGCAGCTCTGGCTATTTTTTCTCCAACAACGCTTCCCATAGATCCACCGATGAATGAAAAATCCATACAAGCAATTACAATGTCATTACCATTTGATTTTCCTACTGCAGTTCTAACAGCGTCTTTTAAGTTCGTTTTCTCCTGAGCATCTTTAAGACGTTCAGTATACTTCTTTTTGTCTTCGAATTTAAGAGGGTCCTTAGAGGAAAGGTTTTTGTCTAATTCTTTAAATTTATTATCATCAAAAAGAATTTCGAAATATTCTTTACTACCGATTCTTACGTGATATCCGTCTTCGGGACTTACATAAAAGTTCTTTTCCAGTTGTTCTGCATCAACTATTTTCCCAGTTGGAGATTTATACCAAAGTCCTTTTGGAACGTCTTTTTTGTCCTCAGTAGCGGTTTGTATACCTTTTTGAGTTCTCTTAAACCAAGCCATAAATTATTTGTATTAAAAAAGCTGAAACTCTTTTTTATTCAGAGTTTCAGCTTGGTTGTCTATTAGTTATAATGTATTTACATTATTTAAATCCTCGAAAGCCTTTTTAAGACGGGTTTTAAAGGTGATTTCACCTTCTCTTAACCATTTTCTAGGGTCGTAATATTTCTTATTAGGCTCATCAGCGCCTTCTGGATTTCCAATTTGCGTTTTAAGATAATCAATCTTACCGGTCATGTAATCTCTAATCCCTTCGTTAAAAGCAAACTGTAAGTCTGTGTCAATATTCATTTTAATTACTCCGTATCCAATTGCTTCTCTGATTTCTTCTAGAGTAGAACCGCTTCCTCCGTGGAACACGAAGTCAATGTGGTTATGTTCTACACCATATTTTTCAGAAATAAACTCCTGAGAGTTTTTCAAAATTTTAGGAGTTAATTTTACATTTCCTGGTTTATATACACCATGAACATTACCAAAAGCAGCCGCTACGGTAAATTTGTCACTTACTTTGCTTAATTCTTCATAAGCGTAAGCAACTTCTTCTGGTTGCGTGTATAATTTAGAATCATCTACATCACTATTGTCCACACCATCTTCTTCTCCTCCAGTAATACCTAATTCTATTTCTAGAGTCATCCCCATTTTACTCATACGAGCAAGATATTCTTTACAGATTTCGATGTTTTCTTCGATAGGCTCCTCTGATAAATCAATCATATGAGAGCTATATAAAGGTTTTCCTGTTTCTTTGTAAAAAGCTTCTCCTGCTTCTAACAATCCGTCTATCCAAGGAAGTAATTTTTTTGCACAGTGGTCAGTATGCAAAATTACAGGTACCCCATAAGCTTCAGCCATTAGGTGTACATGTCGAGCTCCTGCAGTAGCACCTGCAATTGCAGCTTTCTGATCTTCATTAGAAAGTCCTTTTCCTGCATTAAATTGAGCTCCTCCGTTAGAGAATTGAATAATTACCGGTGAGTTTAACTCTGCTGCAGTTTCTAATACAGCGTTGATAGAATTGGATCCAATTACATTTACCGCTGGTAAGGCGTAAGCATTTTCTTTTGCATGATTAAAGATAGCCTGTACTTCGTCTCCTGTTGCAACTCCTGGTTTGATGTTGTGACTCATAATTTACTTTTAGTTAATAAGCCTACAAAAATAATAAAATAATACGGAATGAATTTTAATTTTAAAGACGAAAAGTGTGATTGTTTTTTAGAAAGGATAATTAATCCCCACATTGTAAACACCTTCAGAAAAATTATAACCTTTAAACCATCTTTGATCTTCTAAGCGAGCAGGGTTAAATGTTTTAAAACCAAGGTCTAATCTAACTACAAAAAAATCGAAATCATAACGCAATCCTAAACCACTTCCGACGGCTATTTCCTGAATATCATCTAATCTCGAAAAAACAGCATCTTCTTCCTCCACACTATCTAAAACGTTCCAGATATTACCAGCATCTACAAAGAAAGCTCCATTAAGTGAGCCTAAAATATTGTATCTAAACTCTGCGTTTAGTGCAATTTTCATATTGGCTTCATTGAATTCGTTTCTGCCACCACTACTTCCAGGTCCTAAATCATAGGGAAGCCAAGCTCGGTTGTCATTTGGACCACCACCAAAGAAACTTCGAGCAAAAGGAATACTATTAGCATTTCCATAAGGTAGTGCGATCCCACCAAAGGCTCTAAAGGCTAAAACACTTTTTCCACCGAGATCCCAATGTTTTATATAATCCAATTCTGTTTTTACATATTGTGAGAATTCTACTCCAAAGATCTCGAAACGATCGTTAGAGTTTTTGTTTAATCCTGTTAGGTTAGAAACTGTATTTAAAACGTTTCCAGCTAATTCTATTTTTGCTCTGAAAATTGAAAAATCCTCATCATAAAGATTTTCTCGATTATTTTTTAAATAGGTATAGCTAGAAGCAAAAATAAGGTTGTCTTCTGTAAGTCGTTCTTTTCGTTCATTGATGTTTCTGATTTCTTGTAATTGTTCTGAGGTAAGATCAGGATCAGGAGTTTCGCTGAGCGATTCTATTATAAAGCTATTGGCACCAGATGGAATTGATAATCTAGTCTCGTTTTCGTTTTCAGGATCAAAAAATGGTGAATTTGAATCTAATACTTCATTAGCAATATTATTTAATCTGCTGAAAGAGTTAGAATATACGTTGAAATAGTTTCCTGTATTTAGATTTCTAACGTACTGAACATTAACCAAATCAATCTGATTTGTAAGTTTTGTATTTGGTTTCCATTCATAGTTGAATATTCCGGAAGCGTTTTGTTTGTCTAAACCAATGTTTTGTTGGGTGTTGATACCGAAAATAAGATTAGTAGTCGGAGACATGTATTTAGGGATGATTCTCCTCGTTTGAAGTGGGAAAATAATTTTAGGAAATGATAATTTAAGATCGACCCCAATTTCGGAAATGTCAAAAAATTGCCCATTTGGATCTACGGGATCTTTAGAGGATCCAACACTACCTCTTCCTGAGATTTCAAAAATTTCAGCTCCACCAAAAACATTTCGTATTAAGAATGAACCACTAAAACCAATTCCGAATACCTGAATATTAGAAGTAGATACGTCGAATTCTACATTAGTACTGTATTTTTTTCTGGGTGTTAATAATACATTGGCAATAAGATCGGTTCCTTTTGGATCATCTGGATCTACAATGTATCGGATGTTTGGATATTTAAAAGTTTTTAAATTATTAATCTGATTATACGTAAGGGTTCGGTCTTTATCTCTAAAAATTTCTCCTGGTGTTATCAGTATAGAGTTGGCAATAGCTTTGCGAGTATATCTCAACTTGTCATAACTATAAATGTTATATCCATTGTATGAGGCGCTGTCTTTTGGAGTTTCATTTCTGTTTTGATAGGAGTAATCCGTAAATACATTTACTTTACTAATCTTATGTACCTGAAAAGGTACTCTTTTTGTTTCTTCATCTTCTGTTACTTGTCTGTCCTTAATAAGTAAATTTAGGTGTATT
Organism: uncultured Aquimarina sp.; assembly: GCF_947492115.1. Taxonomy (NCBI): domain Bacteria; kingdom Pseudomonadati; phylum Bacteroidota; class Flavobacteriia; order Flavobacteriales; family Flavobacteriaceae; genus Aquimarina; species uncultured Aquimarina sp. The sequence continues at coordinate 53,153 of NZ_CANLMM010000002.1, read as the reverse complement.
TTTTGATCTGTATTTACCGTATCAGCGTCAAATTTTATGTATTCTTTTTCGAAATGATATAGCCCGGAATTTCTGTATAAGCTGGTTAAGCGTTCTCTTTCTGATTCAATATCTAAGGTTCTATATTGTTTTCCAACAATGATTGCAGATTCGTCTTGATGTAGTTTGTAAATAGAATCAGCTACTTTAGAATCGATTTTAGTATTTAATGTGTCTATAAAGTATGGTTTGTGAGGTCTTACATAATAAGAAGCGGATGCTCTTTGATCTTCTTTATAATTGATACTGTAGTCTGTTTTTACATTAAACCAACCGTTATTCCAGTAATAGGACTGCAATCTTTTTACAGATCTTTTTGCTTTAGCACTATCAACTACAACTGGAGCTTCTCCAGCTTTTTTTAACCAATTATTAATTCCAGAATAGGCTACACCTAATCGATTAACCTGTTTTTTAGATAAAAAATTAATTAATTTTTGTTCTCTTTTAGGATTCTTATATAGCCAGTTTTGATAAGAGGAATCAGGATTTACCTTTGCCATATTATAGATGTGAAGTCTAAAAGGAGTCCATGCAAGTTTTGAATTTGGTTTTTGGTATAGCTGATTGTAAAGTTTAGTGTCATTACTTTTAATACTATCTACAAAAATTTCATTTTTAACCAATAAAGAATCTTCTTCAGATACTCTTTTAATTGCGTTACAGGAAATTAAAAAAATTGTAGATACTACAACAAATACTATTTTTGTGAACAGGTGTTTCAATCGAGATTCATTATTGTGTCAAAAATACATTATTTGTATGGTTAGCAAAAACCAAAAGAAATTAATAAATAGTTTACATCAAAAAAAGTACCGAAAACAACATGGATTGTTTGTTGCAGAGGGTAAAAAAGTGATTCAGGAGTTTTTAGATGCTGATTTAGAGCTTCATTCTCTTTTTTCGATGGATGAGTCTTTTTTTAATACACCCAAAGAAAAAACTTTTATTGTAAGTGATGCTGAGTTAAAAGGAATTACTTTTCTTAAGACACCGCAGTTTGCACTAGCGCTTTTTTATATCCCAAATGCTGAGTTAATTGATGTCGATAATTTGATTGTAGCTCTGGATGATGTTCGTGACCCTGGAAATCTTGGAACGATTATCCGTTTATGCGATTGGTTTGGGATCACTAGTTTGGTGTGTTCTGATCAAACTGTAGATTGTTATAATCCAAAGGTTGTTCAAGCTACTATGGGGTCTATCACGCGTGTCAATATTATGTATACTAACCTTTTTGACTTTTTGAGTTTATATAAAGATACAGTATCAGTGTATGGAACGTTTATGGATGGTGAGGTTATTTACCAAGAATCGTTGTCTAAAAAAGGAATTATTGTAATGGGCAATGAGGCTAATGGTATTTCTGGTGAGATAGCATCACTGGTTTCAAAAAGAATAGCCATACCAAGATTTGGTGAAACCCAAATAACGGAAAGCTTGAATGTGGCAACGGCTACCGCAATAATTCTTAATGAATTTAGACGTTCTTAGTGTTTTTATTGAAAGGTAAAGTTGATAAAAACTCCTCTAGAAGACATTTTATCAATAGCTGATGTATAAGGGCTATTAGGATCATTGTCAGCGACTAATTCGTCTGTCATTGCAAACACACCGCGTATCGAAGGTGTGAATTTGAAATAAAATAAGTAAAAGTCAACCCCAAATCCAAGTTCAAAATAATTAGTGTTTGTTTTTGTTCTAAACTGTCCTACACTATTGTCATCTGGATTACTCTCATTACTGGATAAATTTATAGAAGTAGATACTCCACCAACAATAAATGGTTTAAAATTATTAAGTCTTTTGGTGGAAACTTTTAATAGTAATGGTATATGAACATAGGTAGAAGTTACTTCTCTGAATCTTTGATTTTCATCAAAATCAGGTCCTGTAAAAGTTAAGTCTCTTCTTACAAATGATACTTGTGGCTCTAGTCTAAGATCTAGGTAGTCGTTGATTCTTAAATTCCCTAATAGACCTACATTAAAACCAATGGATTTAGCGACTTCTACATCATTGTCCAGTATAGGATCTTCACCTTCTGGAGTAGCTTTATAGTCAAAATTAAAGTCATAGGTGTTAAATCCAAGAATATATCCCCAACTTAATCTTGGCTTATCATAGTTTTGTAAATTTCTAACACGTTCTTTAGAAAATAACTGTGCACTCATATCTTGAGTACAAACGATCACAGCTATGGCAATAAAAATTCTTTTCATATTATTTTGTTGCTGTATAAATTGTAGCGACACCAAAAGTTTGTGGATGATCCTCGACTTCTATAAACCCAATTTTTCTCAAAATATTGTTGAAAGCATTTCCATAAGGAAAAGCTGCAGCACTTTCACTAAGATAAGAATAAGCGGATCTATCTTTAGAAAAGATCTTTCCAATTAATGGTAGTATTGAGCTGGTATATAGTTTGTAACCTTGTTTATAAGGGGTTTTCGTAGGTACTGAGGTTTCCAGAACAACAAATATTCCTTTTGGTTTTAATACGCGATATATTTCTGATAAACCTTGTTCTAAATCTTCAAAATTTCTTACACCAAAAGCAACAGTGATAGCATCAAAATAATTATCCTCATAGGGTAAACTCTCACCATCTCCTTTCACCATTGTGATAATTTGGTCTAGTTTTTTTGCTTTGATTTTATCTTTTCCTACATCTAGCATCCCTGCGGAAATGTCTAAGCCAACAATTTCGGTAGCTCCCGTTTCTGCAAGATTAATTGCTAGATCTCCTGTTCCTGTGGCTACATCTAGAATGTTTTTTGGTTGCGTTTTAGAAACTATTTTGACAACTTTTTTACGCCATTTCACATCAATCCCGAAAGAAATGACCCTGTTTAAACCATCATAGTTACCAGAAATAGTATCAAACATTTCTGTAACCTGTTCTTTCTTGGTGGTAGTTTTGTCTTTGTATGGCGTTATCTTTTCTGACATTCAAAAAAATTTAGGCAAATATACATTTTTGATAGGTATCGTAGGAAAAGAATGTCATTTAGTTACAGTAATCCGAAATGTTTTTTAATATCACTCTTATTGGATAGCAATTAATTGTGGATGATTTTACTTTTTAAGATTAATGTTTAAAATAAGAAATCCAACAACCGTTCCTAATTTATGACTGTAAAAGTGCTTAAGAAAGAGTTGTTGGATTGTCTTTTAGATCCGATTAGAAAGCTTATATTTTCAAGTTGTAAACCTTTTTTCTGGTACCATTTTCAAAAAGAACAATAATAATTTCATTGGTAGAATCTACCGGAACTTCTTGTCCTAATAAATTATGGGCTTTTACGATTTTTTGATTGGTTTCAGGAAGTTGAACGTCCTCCACTGATAATACAGGATCATCCGCCGTGCTCACAATTGCTCCATAGTTTCCGGAAGATAATGTCGGCATGTCGAAAGAATCTTCTGTTCCTGTATCTATATTGTACTTTAAAACTAAAGTTTCTGAAAAACCAATGATCTCTGAAGTTTCTGGGTTGTAGGTTAAACTTTCTACAGCATCAAATCCTGGAAATGTAGCTGTATAGTCATAAGTGCTAATAACGCTGCCATCTGTCTGATTTAATTCTACCAAAGAATGAATATAGTTGTTAGGATCTGTGAAATCCCTTCTAGAAACATATAACCTATTATTTGCGATGACTACATCCTGATAATCACCTGAAGTTAGCGATGGTAATGTAAACGATCCTTCATTAGCTGTTTCTATGTTGTACTTTAAAATTAGATTATCAGAAATGCCGAAAATTTCTGAGGTTTCTGAATTGTAAGTCAAACTTTCTACAGAATTGAATCCAGGGAATGTAGCAGTATAGTCATATGTGTCAATAATGCTACCATCGGTTTGGTTTAATTCTACTAGAGAATGAATGTAGTTGTTTGGATCTGTAAAATCCCTTCTAGAAACAAATAATCTATTATTGGCAATGACCACATCCTGATAATCTCCTGAAGTTAATGATGGGAGAGTAAAGGAATCTTCAATGCCAGTTTCTATATTATATTTTAAAATTAAATTATCAGAAATGCCAAAGACTTCTTTTGTTGCTTGATTATAAGTTAAACTTTCTACTGCGTTAAATCCTGGGAATGTAGCAGTGTAATCATAAGTGTCTAAAATAGTTCCGTTAGTTTCATTTAATTCTAGAAGAGAATGTATATAATTGTTTGGGTCTGTAAAGTCTCTTCTGGTAATTTGTAGGTTTTGACTTAAAAGAGTGTTAGTTGTAATTAATAATAAAAGTAAAATAGTAGTTGTTCTTTTCATGTTTTAGGGTTTATGGTTGAATATTAAGGTAAAATGATTAATAACAATAATCATGAAATTGTTACCCAATTTAATAGTTTTTATAGAGAATGACTCCAAATAAAGTAAGTGCCGATATTATATTACTCTTTTTGTAAAAACTCTGTACATACTGATTGATTTTATACTTGAAAATGTAGAAATAAGTTGGTCTTAATAATGTGTTTTTTGTCTTTAAAGAGGATTTGATTGTTTCAAATGAAAGTGATCTTTTTTTGATAAACTACTATTTTGAATTTGCTTTTTGTGTAGGCGTTATTTAATAATTTTACCAGTTTATTAAATTCCATTATCTTTGTAGACTTTTATTTTTCAGTAGAAATTTTTCACCTTTAAAAACAGGGTTTCTACTGAAGTTTAATTTTATCTTTTGATGATAAATAATAAAAAACACCGATGAAAATTATTATTGCCGGAGCAGGCGAGGTAGGGTTTCATTTGGCGAAATTACTTTCATTTGAGTCTCAGGATATTACACTGATAGATCCTGATAAAGAATGTTTAAATTATGCGGATAGTCACTTGGATATACGTGTGATAAAGGGAGATGCAACTTCAATAAGTATTCTTAAAGATGCCAGAGTAGAAAATGTTGATATGGTAATAAGTGTAACCTCTAGTGAGACTACTAATATTACCGTATGTGTTTTAGCAAAACAATTAGGAGCAAAACGCACGATCGCCAGAATATCAAATACTGAGTTTATTGAAAATAAGGAAGAAGTAGGTTTTATTAAGTTTGGAATAGATGAATTAATTTCTCCAGAAGCATTAGCAGCAAGTGAAATTGAACTATTACTTAATCAGTCTGCTTTTAGTGATAGTTATGAGTTTGAAGATGGAGCACTAACCATGGTGGGGACTACACTTTCTGAGTCAGCTCTTTTTGTAGATAAGACTGTTAGGGAAGCAGCAGAGATTTTTCCAGAATTACATTTTATGCCAATTGCTATTCAGCGATCAGGTACCCAATATACCATTATACCTAGGGGAGATACTAAATTCAAGGAAGGAGATCAGGTATATTTCGTGACATCAAAAGGTGGAGTGGAAGAACTTTATAAGTTAACCGGTAAGGTTAAGGAGCAGATCAAGAAAGTCATGATTCTTGGAGGGAGTAAAATTGGTTATAAAACAACTTGTGATTTATGTGATCATAAGTTTAGGGTTAAGCTTATAGAAAGTGATAAGGATAAAGCTTTTGATCTAGCAGATGATCTTCCAAATGCATTGATTATCAATGGTGATGGACGTAATGTAGAGTTGTTAGAAGAGGAGAACATAGATGATATGGATGCTTTTATTGCTGTAACTGGTAATTCAGAGACCAATATTATGTCTTGCTTAGTAGCAAAATCGAAAGGTGTTCGGAAGACGATAGCTTTAGTAGAAAATATGGACTACTTTCAATTATCACATTCGATTGGGATTGATACCTTAATTAATAAAAAACTTTTAGCAGCTAATAATATATTCAGATTTATTAGAAAAGGGGAAGTAGTGGCAATGACAAAGCTGAATAACATGAATGCGGAGTTGCTAGAGTTTGTTGTAAAGCCTACATCTGAGGTGAGTGATAATCTAATTAGAGATCTTGATTTTCCAAGATCTGCAATTATAGCTGGTGTTATAAGAGATGGAGAAGGAATGATTCCTCTTGGAGGTTTTTATATAAAAGCGGGTGATAGAGTAGTGGTATGCTGTTTGCCAAAATCTATTAAGAAAATAGAAAAACTTTTCCTGTAAGATGTCTAAGCTTAACTTTAAAATTATTACTCATATTATGGGGCTTTTATTGCTCTGTAATGGAGGTTTTATGCTGATAGCAACTATCGTTAGTTTTATCTATAAAGATGGCGTTACCATGCAAATCATGTTAGCGGCATTATCTACCATGTTTGTCGGAATAATTTTAATGTTTCTTACGCGTGAGCATCAAAAGTCTATTAATAAAAGAGAGGGTTATATTGTTGTTACTTTTGGATGGATTTTCATGTCCTTAAGTGGTACATTACCTTATTTGTTTTCTGATGCCATTCCCTCGTTTACCAATGCGTTTTTTGAAACGATGTCTGGTTATACTACTACTGGTGCCTCTATACTTAATGAAATAGAAATTGTGCCAAAAGGAGTGCTTTTTTGGCGTAGTCTTACCCATTGGATAGGTGGTATGGGAATTATTGTATTAGCGGTAGCAATATTACCATTGTTAGGAATTGGAGGTATGCAGTTATTCGCTGCAGAGGCTCCTGGACCTAGTGCCGATAAGTTGCATCCTAGAATTACGGATACGGCAAAAAGGCTGTGGCTTATCTATTTTGGGTATACAGCTGCAGAAACTATATTGCTTAAAGTAGCTGGAATGGATTTCTTCGATGCTATTAATCATGCGCTAAGTACCTTATCCACTGGAGGTTTTTCAACCAAAAATGCTAGTGTGGCTTATTGGAATGATCAGCCGCTTATTCAATACATTATTATCGTATTCATGTTTTTAGCTGGAATGAATTTTATATTAAGTTATTTCGGTTTTAAAGGGAAGTTTGGTAAATTCTTAAAAGATGAAGAATTTAAGTGGTATGTAATTTTTATGGTTGTGTTTACCGCAGTTTCTGCTATTATTATTTATTTGAAAGCGGATCCTGCAAATTCAGTTATAGATCATCCGATGGTGTTAGGAGAAGCAGAGAGTGCTTTTAGGCATGCATTATTTCAGGTTTTGGCAGTTGTTACTACAACAGGGTTTGTCTCGGCTGATTTTACCGTCTGGACGCCTTTCTTAAAAATAATATTTTTTGGTTTGATGTTCTTAGGTGGATCTGCTGGATCTACAGCGGGAGGTATGAAAATAGTAAGGCATTTAATTACTATTCGTAATGGTATTTTAGAATTTAAAAGAACGTTGCATCCAAGAGCGGTATTGCCTGTACGTTATAATACAAGAGCGGTTTCTAAAGAGATCGTGTATAATATACTTGCGTTTTTTATATTGTATATGTTGTCGTTTATAATTGGTTCATTAGTTTTAGGAATGCTAGGATTAGATTTCGAAACCGCGATTGGAGGAGCGGCTTCCTCGCTTGGTAATGTTGGGCCAGCTTTAGGAAAACTTAGTCCTGTGAATAACTTCGATGTATTGCCAGCATTTGGAAAATGGTGGTGTTCTTTCTTAATGCTTATCGGACGTTTAGAATTGTTTACTGTTCTTATACTGCTTACTCCTTTCTTTTGGAGAAATAGGTAAACTTTATATTAAAAAGCAGCTTCCCACGGACCTATTGCATAAGGATTGATATGCCAAAGCTCTGCCACCTTTTTAATGGTGTCTTTTACTTTGCCTTGTACACTTTGCAAATAAATAGGTTCTATAAAAAAGATGTCAAGTATTGCTTCGTAATAAGATGTTGAATTATCGATGTCCGAAGGAGTATAATTTAGAATCTCATCATCTGAAAGGGGGCTTTTAAAATTCTCTTTGAAAATTTGAAGCACATTTTTTTGAACGATACGTTCTTTTTCAAGAATGTCCATAAATACAAATACGGGTTTTAAGATTGTTATTTATGTTCAAACTACAATTATTTCTTTCTTCAGTGTTTTCCCCAAAACATTTTAGAATATCATTACTTATAACTCCGAAAACGGTAATTTATTTTGGAAAAAATAAAAACCGATGATTTTTATGGAATCATCGGTTTTTTAATAAAAGATATATGATTTTGTTAATTAACTAACAGCTTTTTTAATTCTGTTTATAGCTTCAGTAATTTGTTCAGTACTTGCAGCATAAGATATTCTGATGCAGTTTCCGTTTCCAAAAGCATCTCCAGTAACAGTAGCAACATTTGCTTTTTCTAATAAGAACATAGAAAAGTCTGAAGCGTTATTAATAGTAGTGCCATCGATTGTTTTTCCAAAATAATAAGAGATGTCTGGGAATACGTAAAAAGCTCCTTCGGGTTCATTACATTCGAAACCAGGTATTGCTGCTAATAAATCTAAAATTAGTTTTCTTCGGTTTTTAAACTCATCAACCATATATTGGATATTGCTTACAGGAGCTTCTAAAGCGGTAATAACTGCTCTTTGGGCAATACAATTGGCTCCACTAGTTACCTGACCTTGCATTTTGTTACAAGCTCTAGCAATGGCTTGTGGTGCTCCAATATAACCTATTCTCCATCCTGTCATCGCAAATGCTTTGGCAACACCGTTTACCGTAACAGTTCTATCGTACATATCTTCGAATTGAGCCATAGATGCATGATCTCCTACATAGTTGATGTGCTCATAGATTTCATCACTAACCACGATAATGTCTGGATATTTTTGTAGCACATCTGCCAATGCCCTTAATTCATCCTTGCTGTATATAGATCCGCTAGGATTACAAGGAGAACTGTACCATATCATTTTGGTCTTAGGTGTAATGGCGTTTTCTAGTTGCTCAGCGGTCATTTTAAAATCATTCTCTATAGAAGTTTTTACCTCCACAGGAACACCTTCTGCAAGTTTTACAATATCACTATAACTTACCCAATAAGGACAAGGAAGTATAACTTCATCACCAGGGTTTAGGTATACCTGTGCAACATTGTACAAAGATTGTTTCGCACCTGTAGACACTACAATCTGAGAACGATCGTATGTTAGGTTGTTATCTCTTTTGAACTTTGTGATGATTGCGTCCTTTAATTCTACATATCCATCTACTGGTGTATAAGAATTGTAGTTATCGTTAACAGCTTGAATGGCTGCGTCTTTTATAAAATCCGGAGTATTAAAGTCTGGCTCACCCAAACTTAAACCGATAATATCTTTACCTTCTGCTCTTAATTCTCTAGCCTTAGCTGCCATTGCTAAGGTTGCAGAGGCCTTTAATTTGTTGATTTTGTCTGATAATTGAATACTCATTTCCGATACTTGTGTGCTCATTTTGGTAATTGATAAATAAAAGTTATGATTGCATAGCAGGTTTCATTCCCATCTGTTTTAGATGTTTAAAATGGGCGATAATCGCTTTGCGAGTAGTCTTATATTCATTATATGGTAAATTAAACTCCTGTGCTGTTTGTTTTACAATCTTAGAGATTTTGGTATAATGAATGTGACTAATATGTGGAAAAATGTGGTGTTCCACTTGATGGTTTAATCCTCCGGTAAACCAGTTAATTAATCTATTTTTGGTTGAGAAATTTACAGTGGTGAATAATTGATGTATCGCCCATGTGTTTTTCATAGTGCCAGTAGTATCTGGCAAAGGCATTTGGGCTTCTTCCACCATATGCGCCAACTGGAATATGATACTTAATATCAAACCAGCTACATAATGCATTACGAAAAAACCGATGAGGATTTTCCACCATGCGATGGACATAATCACCATTGGTACTACGATCCAAATTAGAAGGTAAATAATTTTTGTTATAACAATAGTGCTCCACTGTTTTATAGGGCTAGGAAGTTTACCATAAGCTAATTTTCGAGCTAGATATCTTTTAGTTTGTTTGAAATCTGTTGTTAATGCCCAATTAAAAGTCAGTAAGCCATATAAAAAAACAGAGTAGTAATGCTGAAATTTATGAAACTTCATCCATTTAGCATGTTTTGTAAAACGAATAATTCTACCAGCATCCATATCTTCATCATGACCATGAATATTGGTGTAAGTGTGATGCAAAACATTATGTTGTACCTGCCAGTTATATACATTTCCAGCAAGAATATACATGCTACTTCCCATTAGTTTGTTGATCCACTTTTTAGAAGAATAAGATCCGTGGTTTCCATCATGCATAACATTCATACCAACTCCTGCCATACCAATACCCATTATAACCGTAAGCAAAAGCATCCACCATTGTGATATATCAAGGGTAAGTATGAGAAAATATGGGGTTAAGAATATCGAAAACATGATAATTGTTTTCAAATGTAGCTTCCAGTTTCCCGTTCGTTTAATATTATTTTCTTTGAAATATTGATTCACTCGCTTATTCAGAGTTCTGAAAAATTTTGCTGAATCAACTCTGCTAAATTTCACATTAGGTGTAGTCATGGGTTTCATATTTATGACTTAACGGTATTCGTCATACTTTATTCGGTAAAGTTAGGTATTTATATTTTTTTAACTTCTTAAAAAGTAGTAAAATATATCCAAGTTTAGATGTATTTTTGCGCTTTAAAAATTAGTCCATGGATATTCTACATAAATATTTCCCCGATCTAACTGATGATCAAAAAGAAAAATTTGAAAGGCTTGGTGATTTGTATAAAGATTGGAACGCTAAGATTAATGTAATATCCAGAAAAGATATTGATTTACTATATGAACGACATGTTTTGCATTCACTGGGTATAGCAAAAGTTGAACAATTTAAACCTGGTGCTAAAGTCTTGGATGTAGGTACTGGAGGAGGATTTCCAGGTGTGCCTTTGGCTATTTTATTTCCAGAAACTGAATTTTACTTAGTAGATGTGATTGCAAAGAAGATTCGAGTTGTAAATGAAGTGGTAAAAGCATTGGGGTTGACTAATGTAAAGGCGGAACAAAGAAGAGCAGGAACTTTTGATGAACGTTTTGATTTTATCGTAAGCAGGGCTGTAACTAATATGCCAGATTTTGTAAAATGGATTCGAAAGAATATCACTAAAAAGTCTAATCATCAATTGTCTAATGGAATACTATATTTAAAAGGAGGTGATCTTACCGAAGAACTTTCCGCATTTCCAAAAGCGAATCAATACGATTTGTCGGATTATTTTGAAGAGGAGTTTTTTGAAACCAAAAAAGTGGTGTACATGCCATTAAAATATAAGTTATAATAAAAAGAGTAAACAGGGAGAGTTCCTTATTAATTAGTAATTGCTAAACACTACCGAGAAAACATACTTAACCACTTAAGAATATGAGAAAAACGCTGAGTATACTTCTAATTATTTTTTGTTCACTAACTGTTTTAGGTCAAAAAATTAAAACAGCTTCTGGAGATATTTCTGTGCTTGCGGGAGAAAAAGAACTGTCAGTTACTTTTGGGTATGATAATATAAAGGTGCATGGTTATGAGACAGAAGAGGAGTTTATAGAAGATAAGATGCGAATACGAGAAAGACATAAACCTGGATCTGGTGCTGGCGAAAGGTTCAAAGGTTCTTGGTTTGCCGATAGAGATACAGTATATGCACCAATGTTTATCGAAAACTTGAATTATGCAATACCTAAAAAAAGAAAAATCAAAGTTTCAGAAAATAATCCTGAGGCAAAATATAATTTGCATGTAGAAACATTGTGGGTGTATCCTGGGTATAATGTAGGTTTTTCACAGCCTTGTAAAATAGAAGTGGCACTTAAAATATATGAAATAGCTAACCCTGATAACGTTGTCTGGGAGTCCAAATCACCTTTGCGTATTGAGGCTAAGTTAGCTCCGTATAAGAGAGAAATTAGAATAGGTGCTGCTTATGGTGCTTTAGCTATGAAACTGTCTTGGTTTTTAAGGAAAAAAGCAAAGTGAGGTTTCTTGTTTTTATAAAGCTAAAGAAGATGAAAATTTGTTTTTTTTATAGAAACTAAACAATAGCTAATTCTGAGGGTCAATTTTTTAAATTAACTCTCATTTTTACAAGATATTTTTCAAAACCTGCTTTTTCATACGCCTTAATGGCGCGAGGATTTTGATCATATACATCTAAGTGGAGTTCATAGATTTCTTTTGAGCGGAACCAATCTGATAAATATTTTATTATATTTTGACTTACTCCCATTCCTCGATAATCTTCCTTAACAAACATAAATCCTATATATCCCATTACCGTTTCTTTGAAAAACACTTTTCGATCTCTTATCTGCCCATAACCGCTGCCTACTATTTCTCCATTAATTTCTGCAACAGCTACTTTAGTATGATCTGCTGTAATGTATTCAGAAAGGTCATAATAATTTATTTTTTCTGAAGTAATTAAAGTTGGGTCCATTGGGATTTCTGTTTTTATAATTTCTTGTTCGAAATCTAACAGAATAGGCAGATCTTCAATTTTTGCTGGACGTATAATCATAGGGTTATTTCTTCTTAAAAATACTAATCATTAAATGTATAAACAAAATAGGTTGTACCAACATTACTAATGATAAAAGTATTAGTTGAGTAATAATAAGATTATCGTTATATGACCATTTTGATTCGGAAGAAAAAATATAAGGAACCAATGTAAATAAAAGAAGTCCACCAATTGTTCCTATAATATGAATGTAAGTAAGTATTAAATTTTTTGTTTTATTCAATTTGTGAATTGTAAAATAAGTCAACCCAATACCAAGAAATAAAAGGGACATAAGCAAAAAAACATGAAACCAAGAGATTACGTAATAGGTGTCATGTACATTGATATCTAAAGTGTCATTCTGAAAATAAAAACCGTATATCAGCATAAATAGGGATAATACCCAAAATGAGATATACGGTTTGTTTGTAATATGTTTTAGCATTTACTATTCTCCTAAAAATGGATATCTATAGTCTGCTGGTGAAACAAATGTTTCTTTTATTGTACGAGGAGATACCCAACGTAATAGGTTTAGGTATGATCCCGCTTTATCATTAGTACCCGAAGCTCTTGCTCCTCCAAATGGTTGTTGTCCTACAACAGCACCGGTTGGTTTATCATTGATATAGAAGTTTCCAGCAGCATTTTCTAACGCTTTAGTGGCTTCTGCAGCTGCATATCTATCTGTAGAGAAAATAGCACCTGTTAAAGCATATTCACTAGTTTGATCAACTAATTTTAAAGTTTCTTCCCATTGATTGTCATCGTATACATAGATTGTAATCACAGGTCCAAAAAGTTCAGTACACATTGTGGTGTATTTTGGATCTTCTGTAAGAATCACCGTTGGTTCTATAAAGTATCCTTTTGACTTGTCATACCCACCACCAGCAATAATTGTAGCATTATCATCTTCTTTAGCTTGATCAATATACTTAGCAAGTTTATCGAATGATCCTTCATGAATTACAGCAGTAATGAAATTGCTCATATCCTCTGGAGATCCCATTTTGAAGGATTTGATGTCTGCCAATAAGAATTTTTCTACATCGCTCCACAAGCTTTTTGGTATATAAGCTCTGGAAGCTGCACTACATTTTTGTCCTTGGAATTCGAAAGCTCCTCTAGAAATACCAGTTGCTACTTGTTTTGCATTCGCACTTGGATGTGCAACAATAAAATCTTTACCTCCAGTCTCGCCTACGATTCTAGGGTAGGTTTTATAGTTGTGGATATTGGTTCCAATTTTAGCCCAAATGTCTTTAAATACATGAGTACTTCCCGTAAAGTGGATACCAGCAAAATCCGGACTTGCTAATACAGTATCTGTTATCATCACAGGATCACCATATACTACATTGATTACTCCATCAGGAACTCCGGCTTCTTTGAAAATATCAACAATTACTTTTGCAGAATATATTTGACTATCACTTGGTTTCCATACGACAGTGTTTCCCATTAACGCAGCACTCGCAGGTAGATTTCCTGATATTGCAGTAAAGTTAAAAGGGGTAATTGCATATACGAAACCTTCTAACGGTCTATACTCTAATCTATTCCAAGCTCCAGAAGTAGAGTCTGGTTGATCTTCATAGATCTGAGTCATAAATTCTACATTAAATCTTAAGAAGTCTATAAATTCACAAGCTGCATCAATTTCAGCCTGAAAAATATTTTTTGATTGCGCTAACATCGTCGCTGCATTAATCTTTGCTCTGTAAGGACCAGCAATTAATTCTGCAGCTCTTAAGAATACAGCAGCACGTTGTTCCCAAGCAAGATTTGCCCATTTCGTGCGAGCTTCTAACGCTGTGTCGATAGCTTTTTGTATGTGTTGTTTTTCAGCTTTATGATATGTTCCTAAAACATGTTTATGGTCGTGAGGAGGTGACATCGTTTCTGTATCTCCAGTTCTGATTTCTTCTCCGTTTATATAAAGAGGTACATCAATAGTAGTATTATACATTGATTTATAGGTTGCCAGAACTTCTTCTCTTTCTGGGGTTCCGGGAGCATATGACTTTACAGGCTCATTGATAGCTGTTGGAACTTGAAAAAAACCTTTTCCCATGATCTGATATATTTAGTTTGTAAGATGAGTACGTTTACTTAAAGCGGCAAAGATAGGAAATTAAAAAGGGCAATATTGATTTTAACCTTTTATAAACATGAGTAAAGTATTGTATGTATTTTTTTCGTAAGTTGTACAAAATTTATCCGACCCAAAAGACCTATGTGTACAGTAACTTTGATCCCCACCCAAGAAAACGGTTTTATATTAACCTCTAATAGAGATGAGGCAATTAATCGAAAAACACTAGTTCCAGAGTTTTATCAGATTAATAAGACTAGAATGCTTTTTCCTAAAGATGCGGTGGCTGGTGGTACTTGGATTGGTATCAGTGATAAAAATACGATGATTTGTTTGCTTAATGGAGGTTTTAAAATCCATGAAAGACTTATTTCTTACAGGCAAAGTCGAGGAGTAGTGGTTAAGGACTTGTTGGGGGCGGATGATTTGGAACAAGCAATAGAATCATATGATTACAAAGGAATAGAACCATTTACCATCGTTGCAGCAAATTGGAGTTCGGATTTGAAGTTTTATGAATTGGTTTGGGATGGAAAACAAAAACATTTTAAACAGTTAGAAAAACAGACGCATATTTGGTCATCTTCAACTTTGTATACTCCAGAAATGAAAAGTACAAGAGAAAACTGGTTTGATGCATTTGAGCAAGAAAATACGTTGACTTCCCAATCTCTTTTGAATTTTCATAAAAATGCTGGAATAGGTGATAAAAATATCGATTTACAAATCGACCGAGGTTTTCTTAGAACTCGAAGCATCACTCAGGTAGTAAAAGATAATGAAGAAGAGCTTTCTATGCGATACGAAGATCTTCAAAATTCCAAAGTTCATACCATAGCTTTTGGTGCTATTACTGCTTAGTTAAATAGTATCTTATTGTTATATAAAAGAATTAAGGTTATTAATATTAAAATGTGAAATCTGTGATGGATTACACGGGTAAAATAATTTCATTAGCATTTCCAGATACGTTTGTTAGATTTTCTGCCGAGGAGACTAAATCTACAAGTGTTTTGCAATTCTTAGGATTGGGAAAAAATGGTGTTATTAAGGCAGGTCATGCAGCGTTTGTCTTAATTGAAAATAAAACAGGAAATGCCGAGTATTACGATTTTGGCAGATATATTACGCCTCATGGAAAAGGTAGGGTGCGTAGTGCAATTACAGATGTGGAATTAGAAATTCCATTTAAGGCCACGTTCTCTGATGATGGCGCTTTGACTAATCTGGATAAGTTTCTTGTTTGGTTAGAGGCGCATCCTGAGAAAACGCATGGAACTGGAAGATTGGTTGCTTCTGTTTGTGATTATATTAATTATGAAAAAGCCAAGTCTTACGTGGTTGAAATGCAGGATCGAGGAAGTATTCCGTATTCAACTTTTAGAAAAGAAGGCAGTAATTGCTCTAGAATTGTTACCGATACCATTTTGAATAGCACGGATAAATCTCGTATTAGGACACCTTTACTCAGAAATAAATTATTTACACCTAGTCCTTTAGGAAATGTAGAAAAAGGATCTTTGAAGAATCAAATATTTCAGGTAGAGAATGGAGTTTTAATGGAGTATCCAAATTCCGTTTTAAAAGAAAATCTTACGAACTATTTTGATAAAAGAACTCCTGATATGGAATATTCTACTAATATAGAGTTGCCAAATTCTTTAGAAAATGCTCATTATCTTTCTGGAATTGGGAGTAGTGCATATTTTACAATAAAGAAGTCATCCGAAGTATCAATGTTTGAAATTAGTAGATATACCGAACATGGAATTGAGGATTTTAGAGGTGTATTTAAGTCGAGTACTGTTTTTAGTCTAACCAAAGAATATAAGTTCGTATATGATTCTAATTGTAAGTATTGTCATGTAGAACAAGAAGGGAATACAATACGTTTTGATTTAGTTAAAAAACTTAATTTAAAGCAAAAGGAGCACTTAGTTTAAAACTAGGAATGATGACTTTAAACTTTCTAGTAGAAGTGAAGTTTACCATATTGTAGTGTCCTTTCATCGCTCCGAAAGGGGAACTTAAAAGACATCCGCTATTGTAAGTATGAGACTCTCCTGGTTTTAGTACTGGTTTTTTGCCAATAACACCCTCACCTTCTACAATTTCAGTATTGCTCAATGCATCTTTTATTTTCCAAAATCTCGAAGTAAGTTGAACCGAATCTTTACTTTGATTTTCTATGGTGATGCGGTAACCAAAGGCAAAATGAATCTTATAGTTCTTAAAGAACGTGCCTTCAAAGGTAGTATCTACCGAAATTTTTATACCTCTTGTTATTTGCTCAACCATTGTTAAAAAATAAATATAGATCCTATAATAGCCACCATTGAACCTATACTTGCTAAGATAAAAAATAATATGTTTACTAACAGAAATTTAACAATAGTTTTGGCTCTTTTTTGCTGATAAAAGTTACGCATAGCCTTATACAGATAAAAAAGAAAAACAAACATAGCGATGCTAGAAGCAATTTCGCTATTTGTAATTTGATCTAGTAATATGGCAATCCCCATTAGAATAAAAAACATGGTTTGAGTATGAAAAGTAAATACCAGATGTTCCATGTAGTTAAAGGAGCGTCTAACGTAGATCAATTAAATGGTTAAAGCGAAAAAAGGAAGGAAGAAAAAAATGATAAATGGAAGTTTGTTAAATACAAATTTCAAAAGTTCCATTGGATTTTCATTAAGATCTCCTGTTCTAATACTTCTTCTGTATAGATATTTGGTATATCCACTTTTATTATGTTGCAAACTGTCTAGCGCCAAACTAGCTGATAACTGTCCTGTTTTTTTATAATGAGATTTGTAAGTTTTCCATCGACCTTTAGTTGCATTATATATGCTCATGGTGTCTAATTGAGCTTCATCATAATATACAAAATCTTCCTGCTCTTTATTTTGAGCGATAGTGTCTGTTTTGTTGCTTTCATCGGTCAATGAAGGGCTCGATATTTTGACTTGAAATGCTTCTTTTTTATCTCTTTCCTCATGGTCTTCAAGGATTAAAGTGTCAAAATCAATAAACAATCCACTAATAATAAAAAATATGATAGAGACACTGAGGTAAAACCTAAATGGGTTGGCGTATTTTATACGTTTTCCTTCGACATATTCTTTCGTAACCACTCCTGGTTTGAAAAGTAATCCTACGATGGTGTGTCTTAATCGAGAGTCGTACGAAAAAATACTAGCAAAGAACTCGTTAAAAAAATCTTTAAACGAAAGTTTTTTGGTAGTGTTAATTTGGCCGCAATTATGACAATAACGATCTATAACATCCAAAGGAACTCCACAGTTTAAACATTCATTACCTCGATATTTTTTAAGAAATCTCCCCTTTTCTTTCATGGTTAGCAGATGGTTTGCATAATGAGACTAAAGTAGTTGTATTTCGTTACAAAATAAAACAATTTCCAATGTCTTTAAAACTAGGTAAGTTGTTGCAAATATTTAAGTTCGAAATACGCAAACGATAGAATAAAAATGTAGGAAAAAATGATTATAACGTTTTAGTTGAATTTTGATAGTGTTTTTAAGCAATATTTTTAGGTTTTTATCGAAAAAAATAATTTTAACTTTATCGATTTAGGTTGTTTTAAGTATTTGAAAATAAGTTAGTTAAATTGATTTTAAAGCTTGTGAAGGTATAGTGTTTAGAGAAGGTAAATGGTATTTTTGAGTAGTTAAATTACGGTTTAGCAACAATACTTTTTTTAAACAACTTAATAAACCTTTATATGATTAAATCAAACCTTGTCTTTAGCATAGCTTTATGGTTATTTATTTTTTTCAAAGTTACTATTGGAAATGCGCAATATAATGCAGATGCGCCATGGATGTCTCAAATTTTTCAAAAATCAACTTCTGATACTAAAAACACATTAAAATTTAATGAATTGGTCAATGCTTTTGATCGATATTGGGAGAATAAAGATTTTAATGTAAAAGGAAGCGGACATAAACCTTTTAAGAGATGGCAGGAGTTTCATAAGAATACAGTAATGCCAGATGGTACACTGCCAACATCTGATTTTTTGTGGGATGTCTGGGAAGAAAAACAAAATAAGAAGACGTATAACAGTAAAATGACGGAAAGTTGGCTTCCGATTGGGCCTTTTGATCATGATCCTACAAATTCTTGGTCGCCAGGTCAAGGGAGAATAAATGTTGGGATCATCGATCCTAATCAGTCTAATGTTATGTATGTAGGAGCGCCTGCAGGAGGAATTTGGAAATCTATAGATAATGGAGAAAATTGGGAGCCTTTATCCGATGATTTACCTCAAATCGGAGTTTCGGGTATCGCAATTGACTATAATAATTCTAATGTAATTTATATATCTACAGGTGATGATGATGCTAGTGATTCTTACGGGATAGGTGTGTTGAAATCGACTGATGGAGGGTATACCTGGAATAAAACTGGTCTCGAAGCCTCTGATCAATACGAAATTGGTAATGATATTTATATAGATCCTAATAATTCTAATAAATTATGGGTGGCAACGAGTAGAGGTGTTTATAAAACTGAAGATGCTGGTGCAAATTGGGTAAAAACATTAGTGGGTAATATTAAGGATATAAAGATAAAACCTGGTGATACCAATACCATCTATGCGGCAACTTCTAATACTTTTTATAAATCTACTGACGGAGGTAATAGTTTTTACGTAGTACAAAATGGATTGCCTGTCAATTCTTCGCGACTTGTTATAGATGTTACTCCTGCAGATCCGAATTATGTATATGTTTTAAGTGCTGCCATTGGAAACTCTTTTCAAGGTTTGTATAAATCTACTGATGCTGGTGCAAGCTTTAGTAAAACTCAGGAAACTGAAAATATTTTAGAAAGTACACAAGCATGGTATGATTTAGCATTAGCGGTTTCGGATGAGGATCCGGATATGGTTTTTGTAGGGTGTCTTAATGTATGGAAGTCGATAAATGGAGGAGATAATTTTGTAAGAATAAATAGGTGGAATAGTCCAACGGAACCTACATATACACACGCAGATATACATTTTTTACGTTTTTATAATGGCCGACTTTTGTGCGGAAGTGATGGAGGGATTTATGAGTCTGTGAATAACGGGATATCGTTTACGGATTTGACAAAAGGTCTTCAAATTGGTCAGTTTTATAAAATATCGGTAGCAGAGAATAGTTCTTCTGATCATTTGGTTGGTGGTTTACAAGATAATGGAGGCTATGCTTTAGACGGTTCTCAGTGGAATGTTTATCATGGAGCAGATGGTATGGATTGTGCAGTTCAGGGTGATGATCCAAATACATATTATGGATTTATTCAATATGGGATTAGTTTGTATAAAACAGAAGATCGAGGTAAAACTCGTAGATATTCTGGTGGAGGACCTGAAAGAGGAAATTGGGTAACGCCTTTGGTGTCCGATCGTAATGGAAATATTTACGCAGGATTTAAAAGCTTCTATAAGTTAGACAATGTTTCTTTTAGAAAACAAACTGATTTTGATTTTGGAGGTGGAAATATAGATCATATAGAGTCGGATCCTACGGATATGGACATAATCTATGCTGCTGATTTTAGAGATTTATATAAAAGTAAAGATCGTGGTGTAAACTGGGAGAAAATATATTCATTTCCTTCTTCAATTACTTCTATCGA
This sequence comes from uncultured Aquimarina sp., assembly GCF_947492115.1. Classification (NCBI taxonomy): domain Bacteria; kingdom Pseudomonadati; phylum Bacteroidota; class Flavobacteriia; order Flavobacteriales; family Flavobacteriaceae; genus Aquimarina; species uncultured Aquimarina sp. The sequence continues at coordinate 32,994 of NZ_CANLMM010000002.1, read as the reverse complement.
AGTTCATAATGATAATAATCGGATTATTTATGTATCAACATCAGGATCTATTAGTGGAAAAGTTTTTAGATCAGAAAACCAAGGAGTTAGTTTTCAAGATATTTCTGGGGATTTACCGCCAGATGCCAAATTCGTAGTGAGACATCACAAAGGAACAGAGTCTATTTATCTGGGAACCTACTTAGGAGTATATTTAAAAAATGGAGAAGAGCCGTGGCAAGATTATTCTTCCAATCTTCCTAATGTAGCTGTAAGAGATTTAGAGGTAAATCTAAAGGATAATGTGTTATTAGCAGCTACCTATGGTAGAGGAGTATGGAAAGTTCCGTTAGCTATAGAAATTCCATCTGATGAAATAGCGCCGTCTAAGCCATTAGAAGTTGTGGCATCAGAAATAGATCAGGTTTCGCTAACATTAACTTGGAATGCGTCTATGGATAATATTGCAGTTACCAGTTATGAGATTTATGAAGGAGATGAGTTTGTGAAATCGGTAAATGGTACAACTAAAAATATTACAGGACTATCTGCGAATACCAGTTATGAATTTAGAATTATAGCATTAGACAGAAAAGGAAATAAATCTATTCCAAGCGATGTTACTTCCATTACGACAGAAATGGTTTCCGAAATTACTGTAAACTTTTATAAACCATGGGGTTGGAGTGATCAGGTGCAGGTTTACTTTTTTAGTGCTTCTTTAAATACAACACTTTCTGGAACTAATGAATGGCCAGGGCAATCCATGAGTTTGTTTCCAACAACAAATTGGTATTCTTATACAGTGCAGTTGCCTGCTGGTATTCATGAAAATGATATACGTATGGTGTTTAATGCCGATGGTAATCAAACAGATGATTTGATGCGTTCATCAGATGGTTGGTATTATGAAGGTGTTTGGAGCGATGAATGTCCGATAGATTGTGATGGTTTAAATGCAACAGTTATAGATATTTATTTTAATACTCCTACCTACAGCTGGAATGGGCCTTCGAATATTTATGTGTTTGATAGAAATCGAAATATTACTTTAGAAAACACCGTAGCTTGGCCTGGTCAAGCGATGGCCACTATATCAGGAACTCCATGGAAGAAATGGTCATTCATCGTTCCTAATGGGGTGTCTCCTGATGATATAGGTATAGTATTTAATGATGGTAATGGAATGCAGACGGTAGATTTAGCAAGAAATAGGACAGGTTGGTTTACAGCTGGATATATCGATAATGGAAAATATGTTGGTTTCTGGAGTGATTCTTGTCCGTCATCATGTGATCAGATACCGTCAATTGATGAGGTAGAAGAATCAATTTCGACAATAGCATCTACTGCGGAAGATACCGTAAAGTCGATGATTATACCTAACCCGATTAAAGAGGATTCATTTTTAAGGCTTAATTTGCCAAGTAGCGGAGTTTTAGAAGTTAATTTTATAAACTTACTAGGGCAAAAAAGAACAATATTTAATGATAATGTTATTTCTGGAAGAATGGATATTCAACTAAATCATTTAGATAATAATCGAAAAGGGATATGCTTTTACGAAATCAAACTTAATGGGACAAGACTACATACCATAAAAGCAGTTGTGCAATAAATTCTCTTCGGAGTTTTAAAAAAAAAGGGTAAAGTTTTATTGCTTTACCCTTTTTTTTAGTTTGTAATATTTCTTGAGTTTCCGATTCCTTTTCCAATTGCACGATCATAACGAGCACCAGGAGCACGATAATATGGAATGACTACATATTCATTTTCAGTTTCATCGAAATTACCGCTAATAAAACCTGGGTCAATGGTTCCGTCAGGACGCACCAATACATATTTGTAATTGTTGAATCCCTGTTTAAATAATTTTTTACCTGTGTAAATTCCGTTCTCTTGATCATATGTTAAACGAGTAGACTCGTCAGTTATATAATTATTGAAATTTCCGAAAAGATGAATTTCTCCGCCATCTAAAGGCTCATAGCACTGCAATGCAAAATGCATCCATACGTAATCCGCTTCTGTATTGCTGTTTTCTGCTCTGAGATTTCTAACAACAAAACTACCGTTAATATCAGGATAATAAGTGTAAATTCTATTACCGCGTACCACATCTGTATAGAGATAATTGTGATAAATATCTTGTAAATCGATTCCTCTGATATTAGCAGTAGGTGATCGTACTTCTTTGTTATCAAAGAAAAGAAATTCATTTCCTGCCCAGAAGCTAGATTCAGTATCATATTTGTATACTAGGTTATTGGCAACGGTAAATTGTGGAATTAAATCTGTGATAGCATTTTTTAAATCATTATTCTGAATCACTAAGGTTTTTACGTTGCGTTTAGGATTCTTCAGAATTTCATTTGGTGAACTTATTTCAAATTGTACAGATTGTCGTGTATCGATAAATTTTAAATCTCTAGATCTTTTGGTGTATACTTTAACGTTAGTCAGATTTTCATAAACGATGAACTTTCTGGAAAACACAATTTCACCATCGTCATCATAAATTTCGATCATATAGTTCCCACTTACCTTTAAACCTCTTGTATCTTCATTGGGGATTCTTAAGGTATAATGGCTATACATCTGTAAGGTGTTAAAAGAATTTTCGTAGTTGACTATTCTAATATCATCAAATCCGTTTAGGTATTCATTTTTGTACAAGGAAGAAGGAGTCCAGTCAAAATTATAATAGGTGATTTTGTAATAATAATCTACTTCATCTCCATTGATATCATCAAACCTAATGGTTAGTGGATCACCAAGTTTTAAAATTGGTGTGCCCGAAAATTCTTCACTACCAAAAAGTTGAATGGTTTTGATATGGTCTGGAGGTGCGACCTCTTCTGTGGTTTCTTGAGCGAGAATAATTGATGGAAAGGAGCTAAAAATTCCTAAAATCAAAAAGAATTGTTTAAGTTTTTGTGACATTAATAGAATTGTTGATTGTGTAAAGATAAACAAAATGTGTGCCTAAAGATAAGTGTAGATTTTTTAGGGCTCAAACTTCTTATTTAGAAACATTATAAATAAAATCTTATAACATCACCAGCTTTCACTTACGTGTTTTAATTAGTAAATTTGCACGATTTTTTTAGTTAATTAACATAGACTACTAATATGTCAAAAGACATTCGTATCAGAAAGGGCTTAGACATTAAGCTGGTTGGTGAAGCAGAGAAGATTACTTCTGAAGCTACCAAGAGCAATGTTTACGCAATAAAGCCTGACGATTTCCACGGTATTGTACCCAAAGTTATTGCCAAACAAGGTACAGAAGTAAAAGCCGGCGAACCCCTTTTCCACTCAAAAACTAATGAAAATATGCTTTTTCCTTCTCCGGTAAGTGGTGAAGTTGTGGAAATTGTTCGCGGTGCTAAACGAAAAATATTAACGTTCAAGATTTTAGCGGATAAAGAACAGCAATTTGCCGATTATGGTGCAAAGGATGTAAAGTCAATGAGTGGAGAAGATATCAAATCTCACTTATTAGCGTCTGGTTGTTGGCCGTTTATAAAGCAACGTCCATATGATGTAATTGCTAATCCAGAAGTTGCTCCAAAAGCAATATTTATTTCTGCATATGCAACTGCACCATTGGCTGCAGATCTTGAATACGTTTTAACGGGTAAAGAAAAAGAGCTACAAGCAGCTGTTACGGCATTGAGCAAGTTGACAGAAGGTGATGTCCATGTTTCTATTGGTAAAAATGGAAGTTCTCCTTTTACTGGTTTAGATAACATCACTATTCATAATGTAAGTGGTCCGCATCCTGCTGGAAATGTTGGGGTACAGATCGCTAAAGTAGATCCAATAAATAAAGGAGAAGTTGTATGGGTAGTAAATCCTCAGGACTTAGTGATTATTGGAGAGTTGTTATTAACAGGGAAATTTAATGCCGAGCGTATTATTGCGCTAGCAGGATCTTCTGTAAAAAGCCCTAAGTATTTTAAGACAAAAATAGGCGCAGAAGTATCTTCAGTGGTATATGATTCTGGAGTAAATGATAACAACATAAGAGTGATCAGTGGTAATGTGCTTACTGGAGATAATGTAAAGCCTGATGGTCATTTAGGTTTTTATCATGATATGATCACTGTAATTCCGGAAGGAAATGATTATGAGTTTTTTGGATGGAATAAGCCAATCTTCAATAAAATTTCTCCTTCTAGAGCATTGACTTTTTCTTGGTTATTCCCAAATAAAAAGTATGATTTAAATACGAATACGAATGGAGAGCATAGAGCGTTTGTAGTTACTGGTAATTATGAAAATGTTTTTCCAATGGATATTTATCCGTTACAAATCTTAAAAGCTTGTGCTGTTAATGATTTGGATGCGATGGAGCAGTTAGGAATGTATGAAGTAGCTCCTGAAGATTTTGCGTTGACTGAGTTCATTTGTGTGTCCAAACAACCACATCAGCAAATCATCAGAGAAGGATTGGATTTAATGTTAAAAGAAATAGGATAGAGTCATGAGTTTAAAAAGTAAATTACATAACTTAAAACTTAAGTATAAAGGTACAAAGATGGCGCCTGCATTTAATGCAATCCATACTTTTTTGTATTTACCGGACGAAACTACACATTCTGGAGCTCATGTAAGAGGAGCAGATGATCTAAAACGTACGATGAATACTGTGATTATGTCACTAGTGCCATGTTTGATATTTGGTATGTTTAATGCAGGATATCAGCATTATTTAGCACTTGGAGAAATAGAAGCGGCTTCTAATGGTTTTTTTAGCGCTGCTTTTTGGTCTTTAGATAATCTAGTTATTGGATTGTGGAAGATTTTACCATTAGTAGTGATTTCATATGGAGTAGGGTTAGCGGTAGAGTTTTTATTTGCGGTAATTAAAGGTCATGAGGTAGAAGAGGGTTACTTAGTAACAGGAATGTTAGTTCCTTTGATCGTGCCAGTGGATACTCCATTATGGATGTTAGCAGTTGCAGTGATTTTTGGAGTGGTTATCGGTAAAGAAGTATTTGGTGGTACGGGAATGAATATTTTGAATCCTGCTTTAACGATTAGAGCATTTTTATTCTTTGCATATCCAACATGGATGTCAGGTGATAAAGTATGGGTACATGGAGCAGTAGAAAGAGCAAATGAAATTGCTGGTGGAGCACAATTAGATGCAATATCAGGAGAAACAATTCTTGGAGGCTTAGCACAAGGAAAGAATATTATAGGATCAGGTGATGCTACATACTCGGTAATGGACGCTTTTTACGGATTTATTCCTGGTTCTGTAGGAGAAACATCTGCATTATTAATTTTATTAGGAGCAGCTTTCTTAATTTTTACAAAAATTGGAAGTTGGAGAATCATGTTAAGTGCAGTTATCGGAACTTTAGTAATGGGATTAATATTCAACGGAGTTACTAATGCAGGTTGGATTTCGGAATCAAGTAAGTTTTATGCATTAATGAATTTAGAATTCTGGAAACATCTTATTGTAGGTGGAATTGCATTTGGTATAGTGTTTATGGCTACAGATCCAGTAACAGCTTCACAAACGAATAAAGGAAAATGGATTTATGGATTCTTGATTGGATTTATCTCTATATTGATAAGAGTATTTAATCCGGCATATCCAGAAGGAGTATTCTTAGCAATTCTATTGATGAACGTATTTGCTCCAACTATTGATCACTATGTGGTTCAAGGAAATGTGAAGAAGAGAATGAAACGTCTAAAATTAAAAACAGCGTAACGATGGCGATTAATACAGATAAAAATTCATATACGATCATCTTTGCGATTGCAATGGTGGTTGTAGTAGGCGCCTTATTAGCAGGAATATCTTCAGTTTTAAAACCTAATATCACTGCTAATAAAATAACAGAGAAGCAGCAAAATATTTTGTTTGCTATGGGAGTTACTGATACCGAAGATCCTAATGAGTTTGTTCCTGCAGAAAAAGCAGAAGAGCTTTTTAATAAGTATGTGGGAGATGAAAAATATATCATTGTAGGTGATGTTGCAGAGAAGACTGAAGATGCTTTTAACATCGAGGTGAAAAAGGAGAATGATAAATTAAAGCAAGACCCAAATTACAAACGTAAAATGCCTTTATTCATCGGTAAAAAAGATGGAGAGGAGTTTTATATTGTTCCAATGAGAGGAAATGGTCTTTGGGATGCGATTTGGGGATATGTGTCTTTAGATAAAGAGTTTAAGAAGGTAAAAGGAGCATTTTTTGATCACAAAGGAGAAACTCCTGGATTAGGTGCAAATATCAAAGAAGCATATTTCAGAGATGACTTTATTGGAGAAAGCATACTAGATGCTGCTGGAAACTATAAAGGAATTACGGTAAAGAAAGGTAATGGAGATCCTAAGAATGTGAGAAAAGATGACAATGCTGTGGATGCTATGGCGGGAGCTACGATCACTGGTGATGGTGTTACGGCTATGGTAAAGAAAGGGATCAAAATGTATCAACCTTATTTCGCAACTTTAAAAAAATAACAAATGGCTGAAGTAACAGAAGAAAAAGTTGAAGTTAAAGCAAAAGAGCCTAAAGAGCCATTGTTTTCGAAGAAGAATAAAAAGCTATTAACAGATCCACTTGCTGATAATAATCCTATTACAATTCAGGTATTAGGTATTTGTTCTGCATTGGCAATTACTGCGCAGTTAAAGCCATCTATCGTAATGGCAATTTCGGTAGTATTTGTTTTAGGAATCGGTAATGTGGTAATCTCATTGATGAGAAATATCATTCCTTCTAAGATTAGAATTATCGTGCAATTGGTAGTTGTTGCTACTTTAGTAATTGTGGTGGATCAAGTACTAAAAGCATTTGCATATACATTAAGTAAAGAACTTTCGGTATTTATCGGATTAATCATTACCAACTGTATTATCATGGGACGTTTTGAAGCATTTGCTTTGGGTAATGGTCCTTGGAAATCTTTCTTGGATGGTATTGGTAATGCAGCAGGATATGGAGTATTGTTGATCATCGTTGCTTTCTTTAGAGAGTTATTAGGATCAGGAACACTATTCGGGGCTAAAGTATTAGGAGATCCGATCGAAAAGACTGGAGTATACGCTTTTGGATATGAGAATAATGGTTTTATGGTGTTAGCACCAATGGCATTGATCACGGTGGGAATTATTATCTGGATCCAAAGAAGTAGAAATAAAGCATTAATTGAAGATCATTAAAATAAAGAAACATGGAATATTTAGAGTTATTTTTAAAATCGATCTTTATAGATAATATGGTATTCGCATTCTTTTTAGGAATGTGTTCATACCTTGCGGTTTCCAAAAAAGTATCTACTGCGGTAGGTCTTGGAGCAGCGGTTATATTTGTTTTGGCAATTACAGTGCCTTTAAACTTTTTATTAGATAAGTACATTCTTAGAGAAGGTGCTTTGGTTTGGTTAGGTCCTGAATATGCAGATTACGACCTAAGTTTCTTAACATTTATTTTATTCATTGCTACCATAGCAACTATGGTACAATTGGTAGAGATTATTGTAGAGAAGTTTTCTCCGTCCTTATACAATTCTTTAGGTATATTTTTACCACTTATCGCGGTAAACTGTGCGATTCTTGGTGGATCATTATTTATGCAACAAAAAGAATTTGCAACGATTTCACATGCTGCAGTCTACGGAATAGGATCAGGGATAGGATGGTTCTTAGCAATTTTAGCGATTGCCGCTATTAGAGAAAAGATCAGATATTCTAATGTACCTGCTCCGTTAAGAGGATTAGGAATTACATTTATACTTACTGGTTTAATGGCGATTGGTTTCATGAGTTTTGGTGGAATGTTAACTGGTGGTGAAGAAGAAGAGGCCAAAAAGAAAGAAACTGTGCAAGTGAAAGAAGAGACTGCTAAAGAAGTAGCAGAAAATACTAACGTTTCAATACTTAAATAATATGATATTTTTAGCATCTACAGTTGGAACAATCGTTATCACCATTATTTCATTTTTGGTGTTAACATTGGTTTTAGTTGGGATTTTATTGTTTGCAAAAGACAAATTATTACCATCAGGACCTGTAAAGATTACCATTAATGGAGAAAAGGAGATAGAAGTAGCTTCTGGAGGTACTTTATTATCTACTTTGGGTAATGAAAAAATATTTTTACCATCTGCATGTGGTGGTGGTGGAACCTGTATACAGTGTGAATGCCACGTATTAGAAGGTGGAGGAGAAGCATTACCTACAGAAACGCCACACTTTTCTCGTAAAGAGTTACAGCATGGAGCGCGTTTAGCTTGTCAGGTAAAAGTAAAACAAGATATGAATATTGAAATACCAGAAGAGGTATTTGGTATCAAGAAATGGGAAGCAGAAGTTGTGCGTAACTATAACGTGGCTTCTTTTATCAAAGAATTTGTAGTTCGTATTCCGGAAGATATGGGATATAAAGCAGGAGGATATATTCAGATAGAAATTCCACCTTGTGAAATTAAATATTCTGATATTGATATTACTGCGCATCCAGAGGAGCATGAAACTCCAGACAAATTCAAAGCGGAATGGGATAAGTTTGGTTTATGGCCATTAGTGATGAAGAATGGAGAAACTGTGGAAAGAGCATATTCTATGGCTTCTTACCCAGCAGAAGGAAGAGACATTATGCTAAATGTTCGTATTGCTACTCCACCATGGGATAGAAGTAAGAATGCTTGGATGGATGTTAATCCAGGTGTAGCATCTTCTTATATTTTCGCACAAAAACCTGGAGATAAAGTTACTATCTCTGGTCCTTACGGAGAATTCTTTATCAATGAATCTGAAGCAGAAATGCTTTACGTAGGTGGTGGTGCAGGAATGGCGCCAATGCGTTCTCACCTGTATCATTTATTCAAAACCTTAGAAACTGGTCGTAAAGTTACCTATTGGTACGGAGGACGTTCTAAAAGAGAATTATTTTACTTAGATCATTTCCAGCAATTAGAAGATAAGTTTCCTAACTTTAAATTCTATTTAGCTTTATCTGAGCCATTAGAAGAGGATAATTGGAAAGTAAAGAAAGATATTAATGATACAGAAGGTGATGGATTTGTAGGATTTATCCATAATTGTGTGATTGATAATTATCTGAATCACCATGATGCACCTGAGGATATAGAATTATATTTCTGTGGTCCACCATTAATGAACAAAGCAGTTCAAAAAATGGGAGAAGATTTTGGTATTCCTGATGAGAATATCAGATTTGATGACTTTGGAGGATAGGACATCTAGTGTCTATAACATACTTTTAAAAACCGATACAAAAATGTATCGGTTTTTTATTTGCCTTGATTTTATATTCGATATAGGACTCCGAAATAAAAATTATCTAATCCTATAGAAGTAACAAATCTATCGTTTTCGAAAGAAGAAGTACTGTTATTATCCTGATTAACTGCATTACCCTTTGTTTTTTCATATCCAATTCTTCCTATTCTTGAGGTTAAGGATAGTCTTTTATTTAAGAATAAATTGATTCCAGGGCTTAAACCAATAGCAAAGCTTTCTGTTTCTCTTTCTCCTGTGGTAGTAATTACTTGTGTATTAAAAGATCTGCTGTCTCCATTTAGTTTGGTATAAGAAGTGGCGATTTCTGAAAAAAGTGAAATTCTTTTTTTAGGAGTAAAAAAATATTTACCAGATATGCCAGCAATATAACCGGATTGATCAAATCTGGATATCGTTTCCGTCTCAGAATGTTGATTAAGATACCCCAGATTAGCACCTATCATAAAATGATCAGAAATGAAATATCCAATTTCGGGAATGATGGCTAGGTTACTAGAGTTTTGATCATTGCTAAAATAATCTATATCACTAATATATTCTGATGAGCTATTTGTTTTTGAGTAATTTATAGATCCAGAAATGGTAAAATCTCCTTTGTTGAACCCATATGTTGTTTCATCTTGAGCAATAGTATTTGAGTACCCTAGTAAAGCTACTAGGATTGATAAAATAAAAGTTTTCATTAGTCTGAAATTTAAGATTAAAATTATATTCAAATACCGGTATTGTTGCTTCTAATGACGTTTCACTTAAAATGGTGTTTGTTAATAAAATCCCAAATTTGATGGTTGTTGTTTTTTTATGTTTATTTCTGCAACGGATAGTAAATATTGGTGTTCTTTCTTAATTAGAGTGTTCTTAAATTAGTCGGTTTCGTATGAAAAAATATGTTTTTGTTGGATTGGTAATAGTTGTTTTAATTCTTTTGATTAGAACCACTTCTAAAGGTAGACATCTAACAAATCATGTAAAAGGAACAATAACAGAAATGGTTTCCTCTCCTAATTATATCAATAAAGAAGGTGATTCTGTTCTTACCCGAGTAGCGTTGCCTGAAGGTTACAAAAGGAAAGAATATTCTAAAGGTTCTTTCCAAGATTATCTACGAAATTACCCATTAAAAACGTATGGATCACCAATTATAAATTATGATGATAGTAAGTATTTTGCTCAGCATTGGCATGATGCTATTTTAGAAGTTCCAGTTCCCAAAAAATGGATTGCAACAATGTGCTGATGCACTGATGCGATTAAGAGCTGAATATTTATGGGAGAAGAATCGGAAAGACGAAATAGGTTTTAATTTTACTTCAGGGCATTATTGTTCATGGAAAAAATATGCCGAAGGGTATAGGCCAAAAATAAAAGGCAATAAAGTTAGCTTTCATAAAACAGCTGCCGCAAACTATTCTGAAGTGAATTTTTATAAATATTTGAATTTGATTTTCACCTATGCAGGCACCTTGTCTTTAAGTACAGAACTGCCAAAAGTTGCCATAAAGGATTTAAAAATCGGAGATATGTTAGTAAAACCTGGAACTCCTGGCCATATCGAGATTATTGTTGATCATGCTGTTGATGAAAATGGGAAATCACTCTTTTTGTTAGCGCAAGGAAATACTCCAGCGCAAAATGTGTGTTTGCTTAAAAATTTTGAAGATACGAAGATCTCTCCTTGGTATAGGTTTGCGGAAAATGAATCCGTATATACTCCAAGTTATTATTTTGAAAATCCAATTTTTATTAGGTTCAAATGACACTACATTTTTAGAGAGAGTGGTATCTTTGCAATATTATGTCCAGAATTTTAACGAAACAAGAGTTGCATAATCTAGCAATGAATATTGTTGGAGAAGATTTAGAGAAGAAAGGTTATGAATTTATTGCTATTAATAGCAAATTAGGGAAGCATCCGCAGTTCGTATGTATCGATAAATCTAATCAGCGCTATTTTGTAATTGTCAAAGCGATTGCGTATCCAGATAACCCTCATAATTATGATATGATTTGGATGGAAGCTTTTAAGAAACATGCCAGAGAACAAGAAGCTAAAGTGTTTTATGCTGGGGTGGGATTACAAAACTCGGAAAACCCAAATAAGCCCGTTTTTTTGAATGAAGAATATGTGTTAGAATATGCTGGACTGCAAGTTGTAGAAACACATCTCAATTAATTTTTTTATAATGAGAAGCCTTCTTTTTTTATTCCTTTTTATAAGTCAATTTTCTTGTAAACAAACTCCAAAAAATCATTTAAACTATACCAATGGAAACGCTTTTGGAACATCATTTTCTGTTCAGTTTATAGCTCCTAAAGAAATTGATCTTTCTGCATCTTATGATAGTATCGTTGCTGTTATCAATACCTCTATGTCAACCTATCAAAAGGATTCTGATATATCTAAAATTAATAGTGGAGATACTACGATAGTGGTCGATAATCATTTTAAGAAAGTATTTCAAGCGTCAAAAAAGATATACAAACAAACAGATGGTGTTTTTGACCCTACTATAGGTGTTTTAGTAAATGCATGGGATTTTGGTCCAGAAGGGAAGATAATAGCACTAGATAGTCTTAAAATAGATAGCTTGTTAGTTTCTGTAGGATTGGATAAGGTTAGTTTACAAAATGATAAAATTGTAAAACAATACCCTAATACATTTATTGATTTTAATGCTTTAGCAAAAGGATATGCAGTGGATGTTTTTGCGGAGTTTTTAGAAACTAAAAATATAGAAAATTATTTAGTTGAAATTGGTGGCGAAATTAGAGGTAAAGGAAGTAATTTGATCAAAGAAAAGCCTTGGCGAATAGGAGTAGAGGACCCTAATTTTGATAATACTCAGTCTTATAGCAAGGTTATTACTTTACAAGAAGGAGCTATGGCAACTTCTGGAAGCTATCGTAAGTTTAAAATAGACGAAAACGGGAATCGATATGCTCATATAATCAATACTCAAACGGGATATCCTTCTAAATCAAACATACTTAGTGTTTCTGTTCTTGCAAAAAGTTGTATGGAAGCGGATGCATACGCCACAGCTTTAATGTCTATGGGATTAGAAAAATCGAAAGATTTTTTAAGCGCACATCCCGAAATAAAAGTATACTTCATTTACGAAAATGATCAAAAAGAAATAACAACACTTGCTGTTAATGGTTTTCCAGATTAAGTGAATTAGTTATTCTGATCATTAGTTTACTCATTGAAGATACGAGTTCCCTAATTTTGGTTTTCTTTTGATAGGTGCTCCAATTAGTTTTAAGGTGTAATGCAAAATCGATAGTATAATTAGCAACATAGTTGCTTTTTAATTCGTCTTTTGTAGAGAAGCCTACTTTTTATGTAACAATGGAACAAAAATTGATACTGATAAAATGGGGGTATTAACTAACTAATTAATTCATCAATATGGGGCAACATGATGAAAGCACTATTTTTCAAGGTATCCGAAATGGAGATCCGCAAGTCTTAAAAAGTTTTTATAACAGAAATTTTACTATTATTCTCAGTTATATTACTCGCAATTCTGGAAATGAGAATGATGCCGAAGACATCTTTCAGGATGCTTTAATTTCCTTATATCAGTTTTTAAAAAAGGAAGAGACATTACATTTGCGGTGTTCGATTCATACCTATTTTTATAGTATCTGTAGAAATTTGTGGATTAGTAAACTACGCAGAGCTGGGAAAGTTTCTTGTTGTGGAAAAATCAATGAAATTGCATTAGAGTTGGAGCCTTCCATTCTCGAAGATGCAGAGGTAAAAGAACAAGAGCAATTATACCGAAAGCATTTGTTAAGTCTTAATTGTAAGTGTAAGAATATACTTTTTTTGTTTTTTGAAGGAAAGAGCATGAAAGAAATATCTAAACTTACTAATTATTCTGAAGGGTACGTTCGAAAAAGAAAATTCGAATGTAAAGAATATTTAATTCAATTGATTGAAAATGATCCTTTGTATAAAGAATTGATATTGCCGAGTAGAAGAAATATAAGAAAAAATGTTTCTTAGAAACTGAGTTACTATTTCGAACAAACTGGTAGTATTTCTCCAGGAGCAAGACAGTATTTAACTACTTCTTCTTCAGTAAGTCTATTTGTGTAGTCAACTTCTTCTACTTTAAAACCTATGGATCTTAGTTTATCGAAATAATCTTTACCGTACACTCTTACATGATCGTATTGCCCAAAAATCTTTGCACGTTCTTTTGGATCAGTAATACTATTATCTTCGAAGGTGATATCTCTGCTAAGGTCTTGAGGTATTTGTAAAATAGCCATTCCACCTGGCTTAAGTACTCTCAATAATTCCTGCATAGCTTTGGTATCATCAGGAATATGTTCTAATACATGATTGCAAAAGATAATATCATATTCATTTGAAGCAAAAGGAAGATTGCAAATATCTGCCTTAACATCTGCAAGTGGTGAGTTTAAGTCTGTAGTAGTGTATTCAAGGTTTTTTAATCTTCTAAACCTTTTATAAAAAGCTTGTTCCGGAGCAAAATGTAAAACTTTATGTTTTTTAGTGAAAAAATCCGTTTCATTTTTAAGATATAACCATAATAATCTATGGCGCTCTAATGATAGTGTTGATGGAGAAAGTACATTTTCTCTTTGGTTACCATATCCATAAGGAAGAAACTTCGAAAAGCTTTTCTCGTCAATTGGATCCGTAAAAGTGTTTCCTTTTAGGAAAAAAGAAATGACAGGTCGAACCAAATAGCTAAGACGAATTAATATAGGTCTAGGTATGGTATTTAATATGAATTTGAAGAGTTTTTTCATAAATGTAGAATTACGCAAAGGACACTAAGAAAACCCAAAGTTTCTCAAAGTTTACATTATAAAACGTTTTATTCCATTTTTAAGCAAACTTACATGGAAATTAATAAGAAGTCCAAGTTTATATTCTCCGAGTTTTAAGTACGTGAGAATTTGTGCAGAATGAACATCCGTAAAATATTCTACCGTTTTTAATTCTATAACAACTTTGTTTTCTACTAAGATATCAATTCGGTAACCTTGGTCCAGTTTAATTTCTTTGTATACTACTGGTAATGGTTTTTCTTTATGGATTTTTAATCCTCTTTTTTTTAATTCATAACACAAACACTCCTGATAAGCAGATTCAAATAAGCCTGGTCCAAGATTTTTATGAACTTCTATAGCACATCCAATTACAATTTTAGATATTTCGTCTTCTGTCATTCTTCTTGGAGATCCTTCGTGAATTCTTAGTGAATCTTTGTGAAATAATAAAAAAAACTAAACTACTAATAATTCTTGTCTAAAAGCATCTTCCTCATCAGATTCAATACCTAAAGCCTGATAGATATATTTAAATGTAGAAAGTATTTCTGGTTTACCGTCAATAATCGCAACATCATGCTCAAAATGCGCACTTGGTTTTCCATCAGCGGTTAGGATTGTCCAACCATCTCGTAATTGTTTGATACGCTGTGTTCCCATATTAATCATGGGTTCTATGGCAACTACCATTCCTTCTACAAACTTTTTGCCTCTTCCTCGTCTTCCATAATTTGGCATTTCAGGATCTTCATGCATTTTACGACCTAATCCGTGTCCTACCAATTCTCTTACGACACCATAACCAGCTTCTTCTGTATATTGTTGAATAGCATATCCAACATCGCCCACTCGTTTTCCAACTCTTAGCTCTGCGATACCTTTATACAAAGATTCTTTGGTGATTTTTAGAAGTTGTGCTACTTCCGGAGCAATTTCTCCAACTGGAAATGTATAGGCATGATCTCCATAAAAATCATTCTTAATAGCTCCGCAATCAATCGAAATGATATCGCCTTCCTCAAGTGGAGTATTATTAGGAATACCATGAACTACTTGTGCATTCGGACTCATACAAAGCGTATTCGGAAAATCATACAATCCCAAAAACCCTGGAATCGCACCATGATCTCTTATAAACTCTTCCGCTAATTTATCTAATTGTAATGTGGTAACTCCTGGTTTTACCTCTTTCGCAAGCATTCCAAGGGTTTTAGATACAATTAATGCACTTTCGCGCATTAGTTCAATTTCTTCACGTGATTTAGTTATGATCATAGTATCCTTTGTTATGGGAAGGCAAATTTACAAAGAATATTAAGATTCAACCGATGGATCTAACTTTAATATGATTTGGTAAAATTTTCTGATATCTGTGGGTGTTAATTTCAAGGATTTGCTACTAAAATTATAAGAATTAAGATATTATGTATATTTTTTTTTAAAAAAAAAGTATCCTTGAAATCCCTTGTGTTTAAAGGCTTTTAAAAAAAAAAGGAAAAGAAAAACATAAAAAACAAAAAAGTACGCAGCGTTTTTGAGTTTTCAGGTTTTAGTAATAGAAAACCCATTGTAAAATTCATTAAAAAAAGTAAACCATGAAAAAATTATTGATTTGTATTGTAGCTTTAGGATTAATCGCGAGTTGTGCTGTAGAGGATATGGATGATACTATAGCTATCCAGAATTCTGATAAAGAAAATTTTGAAATGTATAATAGCTTAGATGGAGCTATGGATAGTTTTGACCTAATTTCAGAACAGGCGTTTAATGAAGTTCAAGCTTCTTCTAAGAGTTCTTCTAACAGTTGCGCATCATTAGAATTATTGATTGCCTATAATGAAAACCCTATACCTGGGTTTGCAAACTATGATTACTATAGCAAGATGGTCTTAAATTATACCGAAGAACAATGTCAGTTTGATGATTGGACCGGAAGATTAGAATATTATGTAGCAGGAGTGTTTCAGGAAAAGTGGAAAGATTCTACCGTTTTTAAGAATGTAAGAGGAGATGAAGGTTATAGTTTTGATGGATATAGAGTAGCAGAACAAAATGCAGATTTAAGTACAGAAACGACAAAAGTTTTTGATGTAATTATCGATGGTGTTATTACCGAGCCTGATGGTGATTCTTACCGTTATACGGCAAATAGAAATTTTACATTCGAGAATAGGTTTACTGCAGATGAAGTAATTACTTTAGAAGAATCTTCTTTAATAGAAGGGATTACACAAACCTATTTTATGAAATCTGAATCGGTTAGTGGTAATCCACTAGTGTATAAAGTAGCCTGTTTTGGTCGCCCTACTTTCTTAAAATATCCAGTACAAGGATCATTGGATTTCTCTAGTAGTTTTGGAGTTAATTTCAATATAGATTTTGGAGATGGGTCTTGTGACAAAGAAGTTGTACTCACTGGAGATAATGGAGAATCTATTGTTTTTGATTTATAATAGATAGTTTAGTTAAATTTAAGAACTGCTTGAGATTATTTTCAAGCAGTTTTTTTATGCGCTTTTTTTAGAAAGCTACTTAGTTTTATATATTCTAGTATGAAGGTTTTATTATGATCTTTATTTCTCTATTCTTCAGAATTAATAAAGTGTTGTCTTTTGGAGTTTGATATCTTACAAGGAATTTATGTTGTCTAAATGGTTTAGTTTAATACACGTTCATCAGTACTTATTTGATTTGTTGGCTGTTAATGCTATTAAATGGAATACTATCTGCTAATATTTTCTAACAACACGTCTTTCTTCTATGAATAATAAGAAATGATCTTCGTTTTATTTCAAATTGATATGATGTTATTTAAAGCTTTTAAAGGCAGATTATAGATCACAACCTTTTCCTTCTATTAAGAATATGCCGTCTTTTTTAGATAACTTTAATTTCAAAGAAGCCGTTAGTTCTTTTAAGATATCTGCGATATTGTCGTCGGTAAAAGTACCGGAATATCTACAGTTAAGAATGTCGCGATTTTTGAGTATGATTTTAGCATCATAATTGTCTCCTAAGTCTTGAATAACCAAGTTTACAAGAGCGTTATTATAATTTAGTTCTTTAGTTTTCCAGGCGAATTGATTTGGCGCTTTTTTGAGTGTTGTGATTCCATTATTATCAGCTTTCAGGCTTTCTCCAGGAGTTAAATCTTTTATTTGTTTGGTTTTATTGTGTACTACTTTTGCGGTACCACGTATCAGTGTCATTACATCAGCTTGGGCATCAGAATGAATAGCAAATGAATTGCCAGTAACTTGTATTTTACAATGTTTTCCGAAAATGATGAATGGTTGATTTTCGTTGTCTTTTACATTAAAAAATACAATTCCATTAATATCCGCTCTACGAAATCCTTGTTTGGTGGCGGTGAAGTTTACTTTACTGTTTTTTCTAACTACTATAGTGCTCGAATCTGGTAGCTGATTGTATTTAGTTTTTTCTGTGGATGCGTATTTGCTGGATGCAGTGTAGGTAATTGTAATTACTCCTTTTTCAATAATTTCATCTTCCGCTTTCAGCGTGGTAACATCTACTTTATTCGGGATTTGATTTTTTTGGTGGACTTGAATAGGCTTTACTAGCGTATCGACTGTAATTTCTTTTTCATCTTTATTATATACACTGTCTACTGGTTTTGAAACGAGATTTTTGTTTTCTGTAGGAGTTGATATCTCAGTAGTGACCTCTTTTTCTTTAGTAGTTTTAATATTTTTAAAATAATAGAGAGTAAATACCCCAATAGACATCAAGAGAATAATACCAATAGCGTACCAGTAAAATAATTTTTTGTCATCCGGTTTATCCTGAACAGCATCGAAAATTTGGTCAAAATTATCCCTGGAAGACACAACTGTATCATCCTTAAATTTTGACTGTAAAAGTTCTTTAAAAAGATCTTTATCTTGTTTCATTTTATTCCTATTTCTGCCGAATAACTAATATTTTTTTATTCCTTGAGCTCTCATGTTCTCTAAAAGCTTTTTTCTTGCTCTTGTATAATTAGATCTAGAGGTACTCTCTTTAATCTTTAAAATCTTTCCAATTTCTTTATGTGAATATCCTTCTATAGCATAAAGGTTTAATACATATCTATATTGTTCTGGTAAATCATTAATAAGGTTTCTAAGTTTTTCTGTGGATAGCTGTTTGGCTAATTCTTCTTGTTCTATTTCATTTAATTCATGGGTTTCTCGTTCTTCTATCAGTTCTGAATTATCTACAAGTACTGTTTTTTTTATTTTATGCCAGTGATCAATAGCACAATTAATTACAATTCTTTCGATCCAACTTCCTAATGTCCCTTGATCCTTATATCTTTTTATGTTTTTAAATACTTTAATAAAGGCTTCCTGAACAATGTCTTCTGCGTCTGATCTGTTTTTACAATAGCGCAGACTTACCGCGAGCATTCTCGGCATAAAAGTATTATATATTTTTTCCATGGCATACCGGTCGTTCTTTTTACAAGCTTTTACCAGTTTGCCTTGCTCTTGTTTATTCATGAATAAGGGTTAGTGCTTACTCTCATAAAATATAACTGAGAATTCAGGAATACGCTGCGTGTAATTCTATAGATATTTATAAAATTACTTTAAAGATACTAAAATGAGTGTTGGGTTAATAAGTGCTTTTTCATTTATCTTATGAAAACAGCATTTAATCTTTGTTCAGATATGACTTGTCGAAAAAATAAATTCTAGCGAGGAATACTGATTAATTTTAGGGTATAATTTAAAATAATATAGTCATGAAGTATTTATACCCCTTTTTTCAGTTCAGTTTTAAAATGTGTGCTAACTTTATCAATGAGCTTGCTCAAGGATCAGCGTATGCGCTAAGAAGATAAATACATTAATTAATAAAATAAACAGATATGTATTTTATCTTTACAACAATGAATCATAAATAAAGATGAGTCTATGATTGAGAACTCATCTTTATTTTATGGATTTGTTTTTATTTTACCAACAATGTTTTTTGAGTCATTGCCTCAGGTTGTTCAATACCTATCAAGTCTAAGATAGTTGGAGCAATATCGCCTAATACTCCATCCTTTACTTTTATTTCTTCTTTATCTATCATGATCATTGGTACTGGATTAGTGGTGTGCGCCGTATGAGGAGATCCATCAGGATTAATCATAGTTTCACAATTACCATGGTCGGCAATTAAAATGGTAGTATATCCATTTTCTAAACCATTTGTAACTACATCTTTTACGCATTCATCTACCGCCTTGCAAGCTTTTATAGCAGCATCCATTACTCCCGTATGTCCAACCATATCACCATTCGCAAAATTTAAACATACAAAATCGGTATCTCCTTTTTGTAGTTCCGGAACAAGGGCATCCCTAAGTTCATAAGCACTCATTTCTGGTTTCAGGTCATAAGTGGCAACTTTTGGAGAATTTCTAAGAATTCTGGATTCTCCTTCGAATGGTTCTTCTTGGCCTCCAGAAAAGAAAAATGTAACATGTGGATATTTTTCCGTTTCAGCAATACGAATTTGCTTCTTACCAGCTTTAGATAATACTTCTCCTAAAGTTTCAGTAATATTATCTTTATCATAGATAACTTTGATGTCCTTAAAATTTTCATCATAGTTTGTCATAGTTACATAATATAACGGTAACTTTTTGGTGTCGTAATCTGGCATATCTGATTGTGATAACATCTCTGTGAGTTCTCGTCCTCTATCTGTTCTAAAATTAAAGAATAGAACAACATCATTCTCTTTAATAGTTGCTACAGGAGTATCCCCTTCTACTAAAGCGATTGGTTTTATGAACTCATCTGTAATGTCGCCGTCATAATTTTTCTGGATACTTTCTATGATGTTAGAAGAGGTCGTTCCTATACCATTAACAATAAGATCGTAAGCTAGTTTTACGCGTTCCCACCTTTTATCTCTATCCATGGCATAATATCTACCTACTACAGAAGCTAATTTACCAGTAGTTTTAGTCATATGTTCCTGAATATCTCGTATATGACCAATTCCTGATTTTGGATCAACATCTCTACCATCTGTAAATGCATGTAAGAATACATTTTCTAAGCCCTTAGAATGTGCTACATCTAACAGACCTTTTATATGATTAATATGAGAATGAACACCACCATCACTAACCAATCCTAATAAATGAACATTTTTGTCATTTTCTTTTGCATAGTTCAATGCATCGATTAAAGCAGGTTCATCTTTGAGTGTATTGTTTTGGATGGCCATATTTATTTTAGCCAAATCTTGATATACAATTCTTCCAGCACCTAAATTCATATGCCCTACTTCGCTGTTTCCCATTTGACCATCTGGAAGTCCAACATGAAGACCATCGGTTCGTAAAGCAGCATTAGGGTATTTAGTATATAAGCTATCTATGAATGGAGTTTTAGCATTGTCAATAGCAGAAACTTTTGGGTCTGGTGAAGTTCCCCATCCATCAAGAATCATTAGGATTACTTTTTTGTTCATTTTTCTTAAGATGATTTTGGTGTATGTTCAATTAGAAATCTCATATTATCTGAAATCAGAATAGGAAGCTAATGTACAATATAGAATAGAAGTGCCCAAAAACGGATGGTTGTTAAACCTTAATTTTTTGTTATCAATAGCGCTAATTTTCAGTTTTTTTTGAGGAAGTAATAATAGATTCTTTTCATAGATCATTAAAATAAGTAATTCATATAATTCATGGGGTTTTGATAATGATAATTTAATTTTTGTTAGATTTTAAAAAAGAGATTTGTGATCAAAAGATTATCTCTCAGGTTTTCTGTAACTATTTTACCTTTAATTTAAATATGTATTATTAATAAGTTAATTTTTTAAAATATTATTAAAATTTTAAGTGAATTATTAAATAATTATCTGTAAATTAATTACTTGTAAGAAGTTAAGATGCCTTTTAGGGCTTCTAAAGTTAAATTCATTTACTAACTATAATAATTCACAACATTATGAAAACATCAATTATGACAGTACTGATGATTCTTTTTATCAGTTCCGTAAGCTTCGCTTCAGAAGAATTACAGGTTTTGGATATTCATGACTATGAACTCACGAATAATGACATAGATCCTTTTTTTAAGGCTGTGATTAAAGGTGATTTAGAAACTGTGGCAAAAATGATAGAAGATGGAAGCGATGTAAACCTAAGAATAGGCGGAAAAACACCATTAATGTATGCAGCACGTTATAATCGAGCAGATGTTATTAGGTTATTAGTAGGAAAAGGAGCTGTTGTAGGTGCAAAAGATAATCAAGGTAATACAGCTATGAAACTCGCAGAGTTAGCAAATGCTAAGGAAGCTATGGAGGTCTTAAAAGAAATGTCTTAGGTATTCTATTTTCAAGGACAAAACTTGAATAAAAAAAGCTTCGATTAGTTCTCACTAATCGAAGCTTTTTTATTGTATACTATATTCTTCAATAGCTTCTTGTATTTTTTCGATGCGGTTATCAGGATCAGGATGCGTACTTTGAAATTCTGGAGTTCGATTAGGGCCAGCAGCTTTTTTTAGTATTTCCATAACCCCAACCATTTCCTGTGGGTTATAACCTGATTTTATCATAAATAGTACTCCTAGTTTATCACTTTCTAACTCATCATCCCTACCATTTCCGAGTAAAATATTCTGTCCAATTCCACTAACTAATCCACCAGCGTCTGCACCAACTGAAGCTCCGGTAGAAATGGTTTTCCAGAATTCATGTTCTGCAATACGTTCTGCAGAATGTCTTCCTAAAACATGACCAATCTCATGCCCTAAGACCCCAGCCAACTGATCTTCATTTTGTAATTTTGAATATAAGGCATAAGTGATAAATATTTGACCACCTGGTAATGCAAACGCATTAATCGTATTTGGATCTGCTAATAGATGAAATTCGTATCGATAAGGAGATTCTCTAGCCATAGTATTGTCAACTAGTTTATTTCCGACATTGTCAACATAATTTTGTAATCTCTCATCTGGATATAGACCACCATGTTGTCTTGCCATTTCTGGTCCGCTTTGAAGTCCAATAGCTATTTCTTGGTCGGTTGTCATATTTATATTTTGGACTCTATTGGTATATTCATTAAGTGTTTTGTTGTTACACTTTTTTATGAAAGCAAAGGCTACAATAGCCAGACCTATGAGTATTCTAATTTTTAAACCACCGCGTCTCATGGAGTTATATATTGGTTAGTATATGGCTGTTTTCTATTGTATAAAGTTACTAAATATAAAAGTTGCTTACCAATTAATGTTTTTATTCATCTTTGGTAAGCAACTACTAGAGGTTTTGTGATTAAGCTATTGAGCTTGTGTAGTGCTAACTAGCATAGCGGATGCATGGTTATCGATAAAAAAGTTGTGTATAATAGTATCTACCATTTTCATCTTTAATAGCAGCAATACCTGTATAGGTATAATTACCTTCAATATTATCTTTGTGGCCAGAACTGTTAAGCCATCCATCTACAACGCTCTGGGCATTTTGATAAAATCTAGCCACATTTTCTGCGCTGGCGGTAGCATTTTCTTGATCATTTAGAGCATCACTTCTTTGAGCAAAATCATCATGATTAATTTGCTCTACTGAAATCATGTATCTGGTATGATCAATTGCTAATTGCTCTGCGGTATTATTTTTAGATAAAGGAGATAATCCCTGACTTTGTCTATGTTGATTTACTAATGTTAAGATAGCATCTGCAATATTCAATTCATTAACAAGTTCTGAGTTTTGCTCACTTAGATTGTCAGCATCATCTTCAGAAGAACATGAGGTAACGAATGCAATAGCTAATACTACATATAAATATTTCAAAAAGGTATTCATAAGATTGAGGGCTTTGTTTTATATAACTAGTATATCATAAATTTAGTATGTGTTACAATAATTTTGGATTGATATCAAGAATGTTTTCATTCAAATATTTTTGAATGAATTTAGAAGTGAAATTGGTACTACCCATCAAAACAGCTTTTTGAAGTTCGGTTTTAATATCTAATTTTCGAAATTCTTTAAGCATAGGAACAGAACTGGGAGCATAAGAATAATGCCATGGCTCATATTTAAATCCTTTTCTTCCTTTTTTATTGGTATATACTAAATAAAAACCATAATCATTGGCGTTATGGTCCATCCAGGTTTTAAATCTGGAAAAAGGGCCTCCATTATGAAAATGTTTTTCTAAAAGAACATCTCTAGGTTGTTTTACACTACCATCTACGATATCCAAATCAGTTCCCCAATGATGTCTAGAAGTACCAGGAATCGTAGAGTATTGAATTATTTTTTCAATAGCTTTAATAGGAGAGAGGCCACTTGCTATGTATCGTTCGTATTTTCGTTCCCAAATTCTATTTTGGTGTGCGTAATCTCTATAGCTAGAAACAACTTTTAGCTTTATACCTTCTTGTAACGCTGCACTTTTCATTTTTGAGAACGCTTGGTTGGCTTTTTTTCTGAGTTTATATCCTTCGCCAACAAGTACAGGGTTTCCTTTACCCATCAGATCTTTCTTGGAGATGCTAGATTGTAAATCAGCAAAGGAAACTGATGATAAGCCTATAACTCCAAGTGCACTTACTTCAATGAATTTTTTTCTTTTCATGATGTCTAACTGTTTAAATTACCAGAAGTTATTAAAGTTGATAAAGCTTTAACTATATACAATTAAGATAGGATCCCGTCGACAATACCGTAGTCCAAAGATTCTTGAGCATCCATCCAATAGTCGCGATTAAAATCTTTCAGTACTTTTTCAATGTCCTGTCCGCAGTTGTCTGCTAAAATTTGAGCACTTAGCTCTTTAGTTTTTAAAATTTCAGTTGCCTGAATTTCTATGTTAGAAGCTTGTCCTCGTGCTCCACCACTAGGTTGATGTATCATAACTTTAGCGTTTGGTTGAATAAACCTACGACCTTTTTCACCAACACTTAGAAGTATAGACCCCATCGATGCTGCCAATCCTGTACATATGGTGGATACAGGGCTTTTTAGGGCTTTTATAGTATCATACATGGCAAAGCCCGATGTAACATACCCACCTGGACTGTTAATGTATAGTTTGATTTCTTCATCATTGATCATGTCTAAATACATCAATCTATCTATGACATGCTTTGCAGATTTATCATCAACCTGCCCCCATAAGAAAACACTACGTTCTTCTAAAAACTTCTTATCTATAATATCCTGGATTTTTCCTGATTTTTCTTTCATAAAAAATAATATCGGTTTTAAACTTTAGCTAAAATTAAAACTATTTAGAAGAAATTACGAAATAATAATCAACAAATTCGGTCTTTGAAAAAGAGAAGTTCTTTTTTTAACAAGATTTATGAAATTATGTAGTTTCGGAACAAGTTTGGTTTAAATATTCCTAATCCGTACGGAACCTGTAAAATAATTATTAAACCTGTTTATGGTAAAGAAGAGTATTATCTGTTTAAGTATAAATAACCAGCTCTATCTTTAATACCTTCTACATTAAGAACATAGTAATAAGTACCTACTGGAAGTTCTTCTCCTTTTGCTATGGTAGCTCTACCTTGTGAGATGCCATTAAATGCTTCTGCAGTTTGTTGAACTTCGTGATATCCTTTTTTATTGTAAACCAGAACTCCCCAACGGTTATAGATAAAAAGTTCATTATCTGGAAATTGAGCTAAACCTTGAATAACAAAAGTATCGTTAAATCCATCACCATTTGGTGAAACGGCGGTAAAGATTTCTAAGTCGCCATCAAGGATAACGCTAGAAGTTCCAAAAGTTAGTACTGTGTAATTATCAGGTACAATAATTTCTGATGTGATCTCACCATTATCAAGATCTCCTATGAAACCTGCATTACCAAGATTAACCCATTGCCTTAAATTTGGTTCCCATCCTACAACTCTAAGATCTTCTAAATCTTCTACCAAAGTAGGAATATTGCTGTTAGCATCCCAAGTTAAAGTAACTCTGGTTTCTTGATCACCATCTACATCCCAAAATTCGAAAATGCTTATACCAAATAGTAAGTCACCGAATTCGTTAGTGTCAAAACTTTCAGAAAAGAAGTTTGGGAAATTAGGATTTTCAAAATAATATGCTGCTTTTGCTGTATTAGTAGCAGCAAAACTTTCGATACGAGCAGGTCTTAAACGAAAATCATCACCAATTGGAAAAGTAAAATCTAACTCTCCTGTAATGGAAGCATAACCATCTACATAGCGATCGTTATTTTCTCCTAGGTAAGGAGCGTCGTCTAAATAATCTAAGGAAACATCTCTTTGGTCTCTAGGAGTAATTACTCTACCATTTGTAAATTCTTGGAAATTTGAAACTCCCATAGCAACTTCTAGAAACAAGTCATCTTGTACATCAATCTCAACATCATTAAATACAGGTCTGTTTGTTCCAGATACTGTTAAGCTGTTTTGATTGTAAAAACCAGTAAATCCAGCATTTTGATCAAAAGTACCATCGTTCTCCAAGTCCATATGGAAACCCACTTGACCTTGATCATGTATTTGTACATTTCCAAAATTGTGAAAAGATTGTTGAGCTTGAGCTAAGAAACTAGCAAATAAAAAAGCAACTATGTAGAATTTTTGTAGGGGCATCAAATTCAAAATATTGTTTTTACGGGTTAACCGTAAAATTGTTACTGCGAATATAAAAAAATTATTCATACATAATAATTTTTTGCTAAAAAATTTTCCCAAAAGTATCGTTGAAATGCAATTTATTATCGACGAATGGTTTTTATGACGCGATTAGCTGTTTTGAGCCTACTTTTAGTCTTACAAAAAGTTTGAAAACATATTATCCTAACAAACTATAATTTAGTTTGATTGACAGATAAATTGATCATAAATTGGTAATAAAAAATGAAGAATTCTGGAGTGTTTTAAAGCCCTGAATTGTATTTTTTAGTGAGTATGTTACATTGATGACGATGTTTATGCATAGTGTTTTGGTGATCTCAATTTTTTAGTTAATAAGGGTTCTATAATGTTTACGTTTTGTTTTTTTGATATAATAGTTAGAGTAAATCGGAATTGTTAGTTAGGATTTACTCTATAGGTTATTTTTCTATTAGTTATAACGGTAGCTCCTCCTACGATTGTTCCATTTCCAAATTCTGAGGTGGAGTTTGATAAAGTTGCTGTCGAGGTAACTAAGCTTCCTATTGGGATTGCTGAGGATAAAGGTATAATGATGTTAAATCTATTTGTGGTATCGGTACTTCCATCAGCATCATTGTAAAGCGATACGTTTGTATCAGAGTCAGAACCACCTCCTTCAACTCCAGAGCCAAGATATATTTGTCCTTCACCATAATCCTGAGTAAGCCCAAGTTGATTATCTCCAGCAGTAGCTGTACCTTGATTAATATCGGTTAAAAAGACTTCTATGGTAGCTCCAGGTCTAGACCATCCAACTATCCTAAGGTTTGTTCCAGATATTGTTACAGACTGCAAAATGGGGAAGTTAAGACTTCCGTTAGGCCCTGCATCCACATCACCTGCATCATTAAGAGTAACTCCATCATTGGCTATATCGATACCTAGTGCATCTGAAACAGTTCCATTTGCAAAAATAGAATTTTGTGATATAAGATTTCCGGAAGTTGTACCACCTGATACAATTATTCCAGCGCCTGCATTATTGGTAATAATATTATTAGTTACGGAAGAATTGCTTTGTACTAAATTGATTCCACTGAGATCGGTACATCCGCCTCCGCTATTACTACCAGATGTAGTAATTGTATTTTCAGAAATAACTACATTTCCTTGGTTATCAAAAATTCCAGTAGCTGCAGAGCCATCAATAAGATTGTTTCTAATGATAACACCGCTTCCGTTTGCAATTCTTACGTTATATTCACAGGCTCTAAACCCATTATTCGTAATGTGGTTATTTTGTATTATTGATGAAGTTCCTCCATTAACGGAAATTCCGAAATCTGTATTGGAAGCAATATAATTACCGTCAACAGTAACCGTTCCTCCACTTATTTCTATTCCATCATCTTGATAACTTCCAACACCTACTGTACCAACAACTCCTAAAGCATTTACTCCTAATAAATTTTGAGTAACTAAATTTCCTGATCCAGAATCCTGGCGAATACCTCTTAGGTTTCCACCATAAATTGATAAATTTCTAATTACCAAATTAGAGGCTTGTAATCTAATAATTTCTCCTCCATCTCTTCTTATCTGAATTTCAGGCAGATTATAGTTTGGTAAAGTAGTAGCAGATACACCAACGTTTGTGCCACCTGATCCAACGGTTCCAGCATTTGTATCACCGGAATAAGCCGTTTGAGTTCTTCCATCTATATGTGTTGAATCGTCGGTAATAATATCAAGTGGGTTTGCATTAGGTAAGTTGATATCAAAGAATCCCGTGGCAAAGTTTGCATCTGCTGTTCTACCTAATGGATCACCAGTAGGAGGTATCATAAAGATAGATACGTCTTCACCTGCAGCAGGATCGAATATACTATTCGTCTCAATATCTAATCCTGTTTCATCTAAATTATTAGCATTTATTACAAACTGACCAAGAGAACCTTGTCCTGTAGCATTGGTATTTACAATAGTGTTAAAATTGAAACCAAAATCTACATCTACAGCACCTTCATTGGCTATTGTAATCGTAGATACAGTTTGAGCACCTAGAAGGGTTCCAGCAGCAACATCTTCATTGGCAGGATTAGCTCCACCTACTTCATTGGTTACAGGACTTAGAGTGCTGGATGCAAATGTTGATTTAAAAGTTTGAACAGGTAAACAATTGGCACACGCAGTTCCTCCTCCTCTTGTAGAGTTTACAGTATTATTAACGACACGTAATGAGTAGGTTCCATTGGCCATTCCTCCAATATTGTAATCTCCGTTAGCGTCTGTAATGTCAGAATCAACAAAAGTACCCGTATTATCATATAGTTCTACTAATACACCTTCGATACCAACACCAGAAGAAGTCGCTAAATCCCTTCCAGGGCCACCTGGATAATTAATATCTTCGAAAACAGTTCCCGTTATTAGGTTACTAGGCACTTTTAATAATACAGAATTAAGTATTACAAAGTCTCCAGCAGTCTGGACATTTGTAGTTGCGGTAGTTTCACCTTGTGCGATAAGTGATGAAATATCATAAGTGTCTAAATCAAAACCAAACAAAGAAGAATCATTAATTACTGGACTGGCAGTATCATCATAAATGGTAGAATTAAATACATTCGCTAGGGTAGGTGAGTTATTACCATCTCCTGTTAAATTAGTGGTTCCCGCCCCAGTGGTTACGGATATAATTTCGTTTCCAGTTCTTGTCGGATCTCCTTCCCAAGATAGTACAGAAGTTTTGGATCCAGACGATCCAATGGCAAAGAAACCATCAAGAGTGTAACTCGAAGTTACTACCGCTCCTGTTCCTCCTCCCTGTGCGTCGAAACCATTATACATATTAATACTTACAGCTGGTAGGGTAGGATTGGTATAGAAAATATATAAAGACCAACCTCCAAATACAACCGATCCACAATATGTAGTGCTGTTATCGATTACTAAATCGGTAAATGTATAAGTTGCAGCAGAAGGATCTGGTAAACTAGTAACTATAGAGGTTACATCACTAACCATCCCATAGTAAAAACCAAATGCTGTATTAACTACATCTGCGGTAACAGATTGCCCTTGAAATGTAACTACATCATCAGCAGCCAAACCAGAGTGTCCCCAAGTTAAATAAGCTCTTTCTATTGTAGATCCAGCTAAAATTGGAGTTGTTAAAGTATTGGAAGAAGAGGTTGTTATCGAACAAGGGTCTACACCTTCATCTGCTGTTCGTAATGTACCTGCAGTAAGCGCATAGTCATAATAACCATTAAAATCTTCGAAAAGAGTAAGAGGAACATCATCTCCAACAGCTGCATCTCCATCATCTAGTATAGTTCCTACACCATTTATTAATCCTACTAAAGGGGAAGTAGAATTACTTAAATTAACAAAGAAAGTTTCTGTGTTTTCTCCGAAAATATTGTTGATTATAGGTACTGTGATTGTTTGTACTTCTCCAGAAGTTCCAGAAAAGTTTAATGTTCCTGTTGTATTTACAAAGTCAGAATCAGCATAAGCAGTGTCATCTAACGTAGCATAGTTTACAGAAAATCCACCAGGTACATTTGCACCTGTGTGAGTAGCAGTAAACGTTGCAGTACCAGCGTTTTCATTAACTGTAACATTATTAACTGTTACAAAACTTGACGAAGAACTACAAGATATAGTAGCTTGCCAACCATTTCCAGTAACAGAACCATCCGAGTCAAAGATAAAAGTTAAACATCCTGAAGGATCCGTTGATACTATCGAGGTTGGGATATTACCATTATCATATGTGTCAATCAGTGTGGTGGTGGATGTACCCTCATATACTTGTAAAAAGTCAAAGCCAGTTTCGACATCAAAAGAAGTAAAATTTAATACGATTGAACTTCCTGGAGTATCAGGGCAAATGGTATAGGTAATTGTTTCATTATTGTTATACTGCCCGTTAATCGATCCACTATCTACGAAAATTCCACTACAGGTATTATCGGTTACTGTATCTGTTATAATAAATGGTGCTTCATCATCAATAATGGTACCTAAACCTTGATTGTCTGTAATTGTTACTAAAGAATTACTAGAACTAATAAGGTTTATAAAATAAGTTTCTGTTCCTTCTACATCAATATCATTTATAATTGGAATAACAATGGTTTCAGTTTCTCCACTTGTTCCTGAAAAGGAAAGTGTAGGGTTAGGGGATCCTGTTCCTGTAAAATCACCCGGAGAAACTGCTGTGTTACTAGCGGTCGCATATTCTATGGTAAATCCTCCCAAAATGTTTCCTCCACCTGAATGTGTAACTGTAAAGGTTGCGGTTCCAGCTGTTTCATTAACAGAAATATCGTTAATACTTATATTAGCATCATCATCATCAGTAATAGTCCCAATTCCTTGAGCATCTGTTAGCGTAACTGATCCAACACTTGGGTTGCTTAGTGTCACTAAAAAGTTTTCTGAATTTGGCTCTACAATATTATCATCAATGATAGGGATTGTAATAGTTTCAGTTTCTCCATCAGTACCGGTAAAGCTTATAGTAGGGTTTGGAGTTGTAGTAGCAGTGTAATCACTAGGTGCAGTGGCAGTGTTGTTTGAAGTAGCGTATTCAACATTAAATCCACCAGAGACTGAGCCTGTAAGAGTAACAGTGAATGTTATATTTCCTGCATTTTCATTAACAGATACATCGTTAATACTAATTCCTGCATCATTATCTTCAATTGTTCCTAAACCTTGATTGTCTGTTATTGAAACAAAGCTACTACTAGGGTTACTTAAATTTACGAAATAAGTTTCTGTGCCCTCTATATCCGTGTCTTCTAAAATAGGTACAGTTATGGTTTCGGTCTCTCCTAAACTTCCGGAAAATGTTAAAGAACCACTGGATGCAGTATAATCGTTATCCGCAATTGTAGCAGTATTATTTGCAGTGGCAAAATCTATAGTATACCCACCTGGTAAAGAACCTCCTGAAGAGGTTACAGTAAAGGTAGCTGTTCCGTCCGCTTCACTTACAGAAATATCATCGATCGTTATAGATATTGCATCACTGGCATTGATTGTTCCAATTCCTTGAGAGTCTGTTATAGTTACTGAACCATCACTCGGGTTACTTAGATTCACCGAAAAAGTTTCTGCAAGTTCAGCTAGTGTGTCATCCAAAATAGGAATAGAAATGGTTTGAGTTCCTAAGCTAGTTCCAGTAAATGTAATAGTACCTGAGGTACTACCATTAAAATCTGCTGCTACTGTAGATATATTGGTAGTACTATAATCAATAGTAAAACTTCCTGCAGTAGTTCCTCCAGAATGAGTAACTGTAAGATCTAGAGTTCCTGCATCTTCATTGACAGCAACGTCGTTGATGGAGACTTCTGGTGTAGACCCAGTTGCAGTAATAAGAACATTATCAATAAAAACAGTTTCACTACCTCCCCAGTTTCCACTATTAGAAAAGAAAAGTAAGGATGAACTTGCGTTTATATATGCTGCAGGGATATTAAAACTTAGACTTCCAGTAGCTGCTCCACCAGTAGGAGTGGCTACAGCTAGATCATAAAATCCAGTAGCTGTATTCAAAAAGAATGCACCAACACTTTCATTTCCACTACTTCTGTTATAATCAAATGTTAATACTGCTGCAGAATATGCAGATAAATCTACATCTCTAACAATAAATAGGTTACTTCCTGAATCAAAATTTCTGAAGCGTAACTGATTACCACTAATTAGTATTCTACCTCCTGTGGGATCAGTTCCACCGAAATCGTTTTCCCGCCAATCTCCATTCCAATTTTGTGTTCCATCATTTCCAGAGTAGTTTGTTGGGTTGAAATCATCCAAAAAAGTATCCTGACCAAACAAATGAATGTTTGGTAATGCTATTAAAAGCACTAAGAACAGGTAATATGTTTTGTGTGTTAAATTCATTAAACCTTCTCTAACTTAATTACCTTACAACGAAAACTACATTAATTAATGAGTTAAAGTCAGAAGGAGTACCTATAATGTCATATGTCATAACTCCATTAGCATCGATCGCTACATTCGCAAATACTGTAGGGTCATAAAATGTAACGTAATAATATAGTTCATTTGCTGCGTATGTTGGTATAGCACCTGGTGCACCTGCACTTGATGCAGAAGTAGCAGCATTTGCTAACGTAAATTGGTCTATATACTGTTGATATAAATTAATGCTTTCATCTCCTGGTGCAGCTGGATTTGCTGATAATACACTCGCATCGATCGCGATAGATGGAGGATAGAATATTCTTGCCGCTTTAGACGTGATAGGAGCTATATCCTGAATAACGTCTTCTACTGTTGCCTCTGTATTACCATCTCCATCAACATCTACAGGAGTGTCAGAATTAACTTCTGATGCTGTCTGATCATCAGTGTTATCCAAGTAAGTCGATAGATCGATCGCTGGAGTAGGAGTTGGGTCTCCAGTTAAGCTTAAAATATTTCCAGTTAATGAAAGATCTTGGTCATCAGTTGCAGGATCTCCTGCAGGTCCTTGAGGCCCTGTAACTCCATCAGTTTGTATAACGACACCAACTACAATTTGTGAACCTCTTGCAGTTCCATCATCAGCAATAGTTCTAAAGGTCACTCTATCTGTTTCTACTAACGATAACGGTGTGATATTAACTATACTAGAAGTAGCTGAGGTTACAGCAATTGTTCTACCAGTTCCTACTCCATTAACATACAGCTCTATAGTTCCTGTTGCTGCAGTTCTACTTGAGAAAGAAAGCTTAGTAGCTACTGACTCATACCCTACAACTACACCAGATTGACTTGTAGCACCGTTACCAAATGAGAACTGGAATCCTGAACCTGTCCCTACATTTAATCCTCCACTTTCTTCGGCCCAGATAACATCTAAACCACCACCACTTGGAACACTTCCTGTAGGTCCTTGTATACCTTGTGCACCAGTAGGTCCTTGTGCTCCTTGAGGCCCTTGATTACCTTGCGGTCCCTGAAGTCCTTGCGGTCCTTGCGCACCAGTTACACCTTGGTCACCCTGAGGTCCTTGTGGTCCTTGTGCACCAGTTTCTCCTTGTATACCTTGAATACCTTGTGGTCCTTGCGCACCAGTTACACCTTGGTCACCCTGAGGTCCTTGTGCACCAGTTTCTCCTTGTATA
The DNA here is from genome assembly GCF_947492115.1 of uncultured Aquimarina sp. NCBI lineage: Bacteria > Pseudomonadati > Bacteroidota > Flavobacteriia > Flavobacteriales > Flavobacteriaceae > Aquimarina > uncultured Aquimarina sp. Next base: position 131 of record NZ_CANLMM010000002.1, on the reverse strand, counting down.
CCCTGAGGTCCTTGTGGTCCTTGCGCACCAGTTTCTCCTTGTATACCTTGAATACCTTGTGGTCCTTGCGCACCAGTTTCTCCTTGTATACCCTGAATACCTTGCGGTCCTTGCGCACCAGTTTCTCCTTG